>NZ_JACSJQ010000001.1:612700-1225400 GCF_018617145.1 Exiguobacterium sp. s75 | reverse complement strand
GATGACCTTGTCCGAGAGTTCGATATCGATTCGGTCTGTGTACTTCAAGCTCAGCGCCTCGTTATCCATCCCAATAATCGGGTAGTCGTTGCCGTCTTCGACGATGCGGAGTGACAACTTACGCGAATCATGAACGATAAAGGATGAGCCGAGTGTGCGATAGCGATTGTTGTTGACCGAAGCGATCTCACTCACTTGCATACATGGGATGAGTGGGTCGACGACCGCACCGCTGAGAGATTTGTTATAAGCAGTCGATCCCGTCGGCGTCGATACAACCATTCCGTCCCCACGGAATGTTTCGAAATGTAGATCGTCGATATAGACCTCGATGGCGAGTGATTTGATAATACTTGATTTAATCGAAGCCTCATTTAAACAGAGGAGCGGTGTCGATTCGTTGATCGATGCTGAAAGAAGTGGATACTTCCGGACTTCGAGACCTTCTTCGATTCGCATCGAGTTGTCCGAGAAGAGGCGGTCGACTTCATCGAGTTTATGTATGTCGAAATCACAATAAAACTCGTTCAATCCACGACCGAAGCCAACGTAGATGGCGTCTTGACGAAAGCCTGTGTAGCGAACCGCCTGTAAAAATGCCCCGTCCCCGCCGACTGCAGCGATGATGTTCGCGTCCTCCGGTTGATTTACGATGTTGAACCCGTGTTTTTCCCCGATTTCTCTCAGTTTCTTCACTTCTTTTGTGAATTCGTTGACGTTACGATGGTACAAATAGACGTTGTTTCTCATCTGAGTCATCCCCTTTGTCAATGGTGTCCTCTTTATTATAACGTGTTTCTTCCTACCGATATAGGGAAAACTGAAACAGAGTCAAAAGCAGGAAGTTTGTCAAAGGCTCAAGTTCATCGATATGATGAACGAGTAACTACAACAAAGGGGATGAGTACATGCCAACATTTAAAGGGAACAACGTAACATTACAAGGAAATCCAGTGAAGGTAGGAGATCAAGCTCCTGATTTCCGCGTCTTGACGACTGCTTTAGAAGAAGTGACGTTAGCAACCTATCCGGGGAAAAAACTAATCAGTGTCATTCCTTCAATCGATACAGGCGTATGTGATGCACAAACGCGTGAGTTCAACGAAAAGGCCTCATCACTCGGTGGTACAGTCTTGACTGTATCGAACGATTTGCCGTTCGCACAGCGCCGTTGGTGTTCTGCATCTGGTTTAGATAACGTAGTCACCCTCTCGGACCACCGCGATCTTTCGTTCGCAAAAGCATATGGTGTTTTAATTGAAGAAATGCGTCTCCTTGCGCGTTCTGTATTCGTCGTCGATTCGAATGGCGTCGTCCAATATGTACAATATATGGATGAAATGACAGATGAAGTTGATTTCGCGGCGGCACTTGAGGCGTTCGAACAAGCGAATTGATTCGTTTGGCGAAATTGATTAAAATAGCTTACACTAGTACGTGAACCGACCGGTCCTCTCATGGGGGCCGGTTTTGTATGGAAAGGATGAACGAAAATGGAACGTTTTGAACAACTCTATCGTGATTGGAAGAAGGAAGCGAAGAAACTGGTCAACGATCTGGATGTATTACCGATCGAGGCACTCGTCCAAGTATTTGACCATGTTGACATTGAAAAAGAGAAGATGGACGATGTCCGTAAAGCAGTGAGTTTACTCGTCTTGGAAGAAACGACACAACTCCCCCCGAACAATCAACCGACACCGGATGCGGTCAGCCTATTTATGGGTTATCTAGCTTCGAAGCTACTTAAGGAAAACGCGACGATTCTAGATTTAGGTAGTGGGACAGGTACGTTGACGCACGCCGTTCTCTCTCAGTTAAAAGATGCGACAGCGCAAGCGGTCGAAGTGGATGAACTGTTGCTTCGTCTTTCCTATTCCATTAGTAACTTGTTAGGAGAACCAGTATCCTACTTCCATCAAGACGCCCTTGCTCCTCTGTTTGTTGAACCGAGCGACCTTTCCGTTGCTGACTTGCCGATCGGCTATTATCCAAATGATGAAGTGGCAGCCGGATACGACATGAAACGAGAACAAGGACATGCCTATTCGCATTTCCTCTTGATGGAACAGGCGATTCGCCATACGAAACCAGGTGGGCATGGATTATTTGTCATCCCGAACAATTTGTTTGAACAGGATGACGAAGGGAAATTAAAACAATGGATGGACCGTGAGGCTGTTGTGAAAGGGGTCATTCAACTTCCGACGACGATGTTTAAAGACGAACGTTACGCGAAAAGCTTATTGCTCCTTCAAAAAGTAGGAGAAGGCGTCACACGGCCAAAACAAGCGCTATTTGTGGAACTTCCGTCATTCACTGATGTCAGAGCGGTAGCGAATGTTGTGAAACAGATTGATGATTGGTTCAAAACAACTCAAAATTAATGGACAAAATACTTGAAAAAGGTATGCAAAATCAATTATCTTCATTATGATACAGTTATCAGTTTTAAATTGAACAGATAAAGATATGCGTTTAAAACGAAAGGTAAGAGGTGTATGACATGACGAAAATTATGGCAGTCAATGCGGGTAGTTCATCGCTCAAGTTCCAGTTACTCGAGATGCCAACGGAAGAGTTGCTCGCAGTCGGACTTATAGAGCGTGTAGGGAAAGAAGATGCGATTTTTACAATCAAGTACGGTGAAGGACAGAAGTTCAACGTGGTCACACCACTTCACACGCACAAAGAAGCGGTTGAATTGACGTTGGAGAAATTGATCGAATTGGATATCATCCAATCATTCGATGAGATTTCTGGCGTAGGTCACCGTGTGTTACACGGAAAAGAGTTGTATGCGGATTCGGTCGTCATTGACGATGAAGTCATGAAGAACATCGAGTCGTTCACCGAGCTCGGCCCACTTCACATCCCACCAAACTTGACAGGTATTCGCGCATTCCAGGCAATTTTGCCGAATGTCCCACAAGTAGCGGTATTCGATACAGCGTTCCACCAGTCAATGCCTGAAGAGAATTTCTTGTACAGTCTTCCTTATGAATACTATACAGAACATGGTGTACGTAAATACGGTTTCCACGGAACGAGCCACAAGTATGTCACACAGCGTGCGGCAGAACTTCTCGGTCGTCCGCTAGAAGACTTGCGTTTGATTTCATGTCACCTCGGTAGCGGTGCATCGATCGCTGCAGTAGCAGGTGGTCGCTCAATCGATACAACGATGGGCTTCACACCACTCGAAGGAATCACGATGGGAACGCGCTCAGGTTCTTTGGACCCGGCCCTCATCCCGTTCTTGATGCAAAAAACAGGGAAGTCTGCTGAAGAGGTCTTGAACGTCATGAACAAAGAGTCTGGCGTGTACGGACTTTCTGGTATCTCAAGTGACTTGCGTGACATCGAGCAAGCGGCTGCAGAAGGCAACCATCGTGCAGAAGTTTCATTGAAAATCTTCTCGAACCGTATTCACGGTTACATCGGTCAATATGCGGCTGAAATGAATGGTGTCGACGCCATCATCTTCACTGCAGGTGTCGGAGAGAACTCGGACGTCATCCGTGAACGCATCCTTCGCGGTCTTGAATTCATGGGTGTCTACTGGGATCCTTCACTTAACAACGGTGCTCGCGGAAAAGAGTTGTTTATCAACTATCCGCACTCACCAGTTAAAGTCATCATCATCCCGACGAACGAAGAATTGGTCATCGCGCGCGACACGGTACGCGTTGCAAAACTTGTCGAAGCACACGCATAATACGAAACGAACCCATGTTACTTCGTGTAACGTGGGTTTTTTATAAGCCTTTTTGACTAATGTGAAGAAGGGACAGTAGGACAATTGTTTTCCTCTTTGTAATATTCGGAGCTTGTTTTACATCGTTTTGCAATGTTTACGTCATGAATAAACCATATATTGGATGTAAATTTATAAAAATATCTCTCGTTCGATTCAAATGTCTAATCTAACACGATAAATCGTTACTTTTGACATCGATTTGTAATGTTCGTGTCACTCAAATGAACAGGAAGTGTAACGGCACTGACTGATGTTTCGTCATATAGTTATCTGGACGAAATATTCATTGGAAGTGACAAATCGCCTAGATAAAGGATGACACGGAATCGAAGACAAATTGACGAAGAGAGGACGAAAAAACGTATGTTGAAAAAAATCATGACGCTCTTACTTCTCGCCATCGCAGTATTTGCATTTGCTCTACCGACTTCACCAGTGGAAGCAGCTACTAAAAAAGTTTATGTTGCGACAAAGTCAGGTTCGAAGATGGTTTATGCAGAAGGGAAATCAAATGCACGAGTGATTGGGAAGATGACAGCGAGTGATCGTCTTCAACGTACAGGTTCTCGAGGTGCTTGGATTCGCGTGAACTATAAAGGGAAGGCCGGATGGGTCCCTACAAAGAACTTACGTACGGTAAGTGCTCCAAAACCGCTCAAACCAGCAAGCGTTAAGACATATACGATGAAAGCATCGGCATATACACCGTATTGCAAGGGATGTTCAGGTAAGACAGCACTTGGTTGGAACGTTCGTACTCAAAAGCGCAATGTCATCGCGGTAGACCCGCGCGTCATTCCGCTCGGAACAAAAGTACAAGTATACGTAGGCAGCAAGTTGTTAGGTACCTACACGGCAGCTGATACAGGCGGCGCCATCAAAGGAAATAAAATCGACATCTTAATGTATTCACATAGTGCGGCGATTCAATTCGGTCGCAAAACGGTTACGGTCAAGGTGTTGTAATGCATAAGAAAGGGTCTTGCGATTGCGCAAGACCCTTTCTTATGCATGGATGATTATTGACGAACGATGAGGACGTCACATTTCGCATAACGGACGATGCTTTCAGAGACGCTTCCGATAAAGAAACGTTCTACAGCGTTTAAACCTGTCGCGCCACAAATAATAAGATCAATATCATGATTAGGCGCAATCTTTTTCGCAATCGTCACTTTCGGTGAGCCGTATTCGATCACCGTCTCGACTTCTTTTACGCCACGCTCTTTCGCGCGATTGACATAGTCTTCAAGCAATTCTTTCGCATATGTCTCGGCGCGCTCTGTGATTGTCCGATCGTACGCTTCTACAGTCGCAAACGTCCGCGTATCAATCACATGACTGACGTACAGTTTCCCTTCGTTACGAATCGCGACATCGATTGCTGTTTCGAATGCACGTTCCGCCTCTTTAGAGCCGTCAACGGCAGATAAAATGTGTTTGTATACAATTGCCATGTAAATCCCAACCTTTCGCTCGAAATATACGTTCGGCTTACATATATAGTATACCACTTCTTTCGGTTTTCACGCTTTTTCGCCATGAAAATGAGTGAATTTTTTCATGGCGGTGTTCACGACATGTCCAAGTTTGGAATTCGTGTGAAAGAACGGGTAAAATAAGGCGGAGGAGGTAGGACGATGAAACACGTATTGATTACATCTGGTGCCAAAGGGATCGGACGCGTCGTGACGGAGCGTCTGTTACAAGATGGTTGGCACGTTAGCATTTTGCAACGGAATCCAATCGACTGGGAACATGAGCGGATACATATGATTGAGGCCGGATTGACGGACCGCGAACAACTGCTCTCGGCCTATGAGCAAGCGGTCGAACGGTTTGGTGAACCGGACGCCTTGATCTTAAATGCAGGTCCATATATCTTTGAGCGGAAACCGCTCGTCGAATTGACGGACGACGAGTGGGACGAAGTACTCACGGGCAACCTGTCCGCCTCATTTTGGTTAATGCGTCGTGCGCTTCCTTCCATGCGCTCGAATCGATTCGGACGCATCATCTCGTATGGATTTCCGGAAAGTGGGACGGCGCCTGGGTGGATCCATCGTTCTGCGTTTGCCGCTGCAAAGACGGGACTCGTCAGTTTGACAAAATCGGTCGCATTGGAAGAGGCACCGTTCGGGATTACGGCGAACATGGTCAACCCGGGCAATATCGTCGGCTCGCAAAAGGAGATGCGCATTGAGGAAGCGGAAGTAGATGAAAGCACTCCGGTCGGTCGACACGGGACGGGAGAAGATATCGCGCGTTTGATTTCGTTCTTATTACAAGAAGACTCGGACATGATCACAGGTGCCATCATCGATGTGACAGGCGGCGTCAACGTCGTCCATCAATATCGGAAGTGAGGGGAACACGATGAAAATCGGAGTGGTCACGGACGTTCATGGCAATCTCGAAGCGTTAGAGGCTGCGCTCCAAGTCATGGATACAGAGCGGGTCGACGTCATTTGGTCACTTGGTGACATGATTGCGATGGGACCGGACTCCAATGCGGTCATGGAGCGATTGCTAGATCGGGGCGCGCATATGATTTCTGGGAATCATGATGAGGCCGTCCTTTCCCTTTTGGCTGGATACGGTCATCCGGAAAGTTATGCACATACGCGCCCCCACCATGAGTGGGTCGCGCGTCAATTGGAGACTCGATATGCGGATGTCCTCGAATCTCTTCCACGAACGATGTCCGTCGAAATGGCTGGCGAAACGGTGTTCGGTATTCATTATCATATCCCGACCGACCGACGCCATGCCGCGATCGTCGAGGAACCGTTTCACGAGATTCTCGAACCGACGCTGGAAAATATGCAACGATTATATGGGACGTATGAAGGAGAAATCGTGTTATTCGGACATCACCATCCCGTCCACTTGTTTGAAGATGACAGGAAACGCTACGTCAATCCTGGTGCGCTCGGGGTGGCGAAAGATGACTTGGCTCGCTTTGCCATATTATCTGAAGGAGAAACGGGGATTGACCTTGAACTGAAGGCGGTCCCATATGACAAGCGTACCTTTTTAGAGAAGATGGAACGTTATGACGTACCTCAACGGGATGTCATGCTGGGTTTGTTCTATTAAGGTATATAAAAAGTAAGATATGTAAAAAGTGCGATCCTTGGTAATGGATCGCACTTTTTGTCATTCAATCTCTTGAAGTGTTTTTGGATAACTCGTCAATGTGATAGGACCACTTTCTGTCATGACGAGATCGTCTTCGATACGGACTCCGCCGATTCCCGGTAAATAGATACCCGGTTCGACTGTGAACGTCATCCCGACTTGGGCGGTCGTGTCATTGTTCGCTGCCATCGATGGATGTTCGTGTACTTCGATTCCAATTCCGTGACCGATCCGGTGAGTGAAGTATTCACCATATCCTGCAGACGTGATGACTTGTCGTGCGGCGATATCGATTGCGCCAAGTGTCGTCCCGACGTTCGCCATCTCGATTGCGGCTTCCTCCGCTTGGAGAACCGTGTCGTAAATCTCACGTTGTTTGCGACTCGCCTCACCGAAGACGACCGTTCGTGTGATGTCTGAACAGTATCCCTGCCAGACGACGCCGAGGTCGAACAAGGCGAAATCACCTTTTTTCAGACGGTTGTTGCCTGGGACACCGTGAGGGTCGGCACTATTCTCGCCGAACAAGACGAGTGTGTCGAAAGACATTTCACGGACACCTTGCTGTTTCATAGCGTATTCGATATCCGCGATGACCTCGAGTTCGGTCACGCCTTCACGGAGGGAACGGATCCCGGCTTCGATGGCCATATCTGCCAACTCGGCGGCCCGCTTCATGATTCGGACTTCATCCGGTGATTTGATCATACGTAACGTTTGGAGCTCGTCTGTCAAATCAATAATGGACAGACCGGCAAAACCGGCACGAAGATGCTCGACTCGGTTGAATGTCAAATGTTCCCCTTCGATCCCGATTCGTTCAGGAACGATTTGGTTGTCGAGGAATAACTTGACGATTTTGTCCCATGGATTTTCGTGGTCCATATACGTCACGATTTCACCTGACCAGTCACTCGCTTCGACAATCCCTTTTTCAAGTGCTGGGCAGATGATGGCAGTTGTGCCGTTTTTCAAAACTAAAATAGCGATCAATCGCTCGTGTGCTTCCGCGTATACTCCCGAGAAATAAAACACGGATGCTTTCGATGTGATGAATGCTGCATCTAACCCTTTTGTCGCTAGAGATTGTGCAATTTGATTGGTGCGTTGATTCAAGTTGAATCCCTTCCCTTCTACCTCTTACGTTGACTACTCGTCTATTATAGCTGTTTCGAAAACAGAAAGGAAATGTTGCAATTGGATTGGTACAGTTTGAACTAGTTCGACTGATACAGTATACTAAATAGAGTAGAAAATGTATTGAGAGAAGGGACTCCGCGTATGACCACAAAACATGAACAGATCATAGCACATATCGAGTCACTCGATGTTGGGTCAAAAATTTCGGTCCGCCAAATCGCCAAAGAGTTGGCTGTATCAGAAGGTACGGCTTATCGTGCCATCAAGGAAGCTGAGAACCTAGGTTTCGTATCTACCATTGAACGGGTGGGGACGATCCGGATCAAGCGAAAGCATAAAGAGAATATTGAAAAACTTACATTCGCCGAGGTCGTCAATATCGTCGATGGTCAGGTGTTGGGCGGACGTAATGGCCTCCATAAGACGCTATCGAAATTTGTAATCGGTGCCATGAAGCTCGAGGCGATGATGCGATATATCGATGTCGACTCACTCGTCATCATCGGGAACCGCGAGAAGGCGCATGAACTCGTCTTACAATCAGGTGGGGCTGTGTTGATCACAGGGGGATTTGACACAACGGATGAAGTGAAACGAATGGCAGATAAGTATGATATGCCTGTCATTTCTACATCCTATGACAGTTTTACCGTCGCGACGATGATCAACCGAGCCATCTATGACCGTCTAATCAAAAAAGAGATTTTACTCGTCTCAGATATCGTCATCCCGCTCCACGATACGTTCTATCTGAAATCAGATGACACAGTGAAACGTTGGCACGAGCTGAATGAACGGACGAAACATAATCGGTATCCCGTCATCGATGAACAGATGAAAGTGGTCGGCGTGATCACGGCAAAGGATGTCATTGATAAATCACACGACTATGATATTGAGAAGGTCATGACGAAAAGTCCGATTACAGTAGGCGTACAAACGAGTGTCACCAATGCCGCGCACCAGATGGTGTGGGAAGGGATCGAGATGTTACCTGTCGTTGATAACTACGGACGTCTGCTTGGGATTATTAGCCGCCAAGATGTGCTGAAGGCCCTGCAACTGGCGAATCGACAACCGCAAGTCGGTGAGACGTTCGATAACATGATCACGAACCAGCTGAAAGAAGATCCTGCATCGAACGGGACGGCCTTCACGGTTGAAGTGGCCCCACAGATGACGAGTCATATGGGGACCGCCTCATCTGGCGTGTTGACGACCTTGTTGGTCGAGGGGGCGACGCGAAGTCTACGTCATATGAAGAAAGGCGATCTCGTGGTTGAGAATATCACCGTCTATTTCATGAAGCCGATTCAAATTGAAAGTCAGATTCGAGTGTCGGCCCATGTCTTCGACCTCGGTCGGAAGTTCGGGAAAGTGGATGTAGAGATGACGCAAGGGACACAACTTGTCGCCAAGGCGCTCGTCACGGCACAACTCATCGACCGGTAACGAAAAGAGCACCTGCTACGCACTGTAGCAGGTGCTCTGTTTCATGATGGCGTATTCGTCGGTTCTTCTGCGGCGAGTGGGTAAATTTTGCGGTAACGGATAAATCCGACAACGGCATTCCCTAGACCGACGACTAACATGACGATGCTGACAATCCAACCGACAGTTGAATTCAGACCGAATCCTCCGACCATTTGGTTCGCAGCGAACAGTGCGAGGAATAAGCTTAACCAGATCAACGCTTGCGTGTTGAACAACGCTTTGCGGTTTGGCGTCTTTGTCAAAAAAGCGCGGCGCTTAAAGACGAGGTACGCACCGAGCGCGAACAAAATGAGTCCAATCATGACAAGTTGCAAGTGAAGGAACCCCTTTCTATCTCGTAATCTGTTATCATCATACCATAATAGTGTGTAGGAAAGTGAGGAATCATCATGACGCAATGGCAGGAAGCGGATACAATCAAATCAGAAATTGAGGCGGCTGACACCATTTTCATCCACCGCCATGTACGACCAGACCCTGATGCATTGGGGAGTCAGCTAGGTTTACAACGCATTTTAAAATCGGTTCATCCGGAGAAACAAATCTATGTGGTCGGTGGCATGGTGCCAGACCTTGAGTTTTTAGGAAAGATGGAACATGTCGAAGAAGAAATGTATCAGGACGCGCTCGTCCTTATTTTGGATACGGCGAATCAAGAGCGAATCGATGGACCTTTCGCATTGAAAGGGAAGACGATCATCAAAATCGATCATCATCCTGATGAAGATCCGTATGCGATGACACAGATTGTCGATACCTCGGTCAGTTCGACGTCTGAGATGATTGTGGAACTCGCGGACATTTGGGGATATCCCATTGACCAAGAGGCGGCATTTTTACTCTATGCCGGCATCGTTGGCGACACAGGACGTTTCCAGTTTCGAAATGCTACGGCCCGAACGTTTGAGATTGCTTCGGCGCTGATTGCGAAAGACATCGACACGAATAAATTATATCGTCACATGTATAAAACGAATTTAGCGACTCTCCAACTGCAAGGCTATGTATTACAGCATGTCCAAGTAACGGAAGAGGGGGTCGGCTATGTGAAGATTGACAAGGATGTGCTTCGAACGTTCCATGCCTCTCTAGAAGCGGCGTCTCAACTCGTCAATAGCTTCTCGGGTCTTGAGGGATTGAAATGTTGGGTCATGTTCGTGGAAAACAAAGAAGAGATTCGTGTGCGCATCCGGTCGAAAGGTCCTGTCATCAATGAAGTGGCCAAGCGATACCGTGGGGGAGGTCATCCGATGGCGGCTGGTGCCACGATTGACACATGGGATGAGATGGATGACGTGATTGCGGCTTTGAATGAAGTGGCTGGGGAATTCACGTTTGAAGAAAATGAAGAGAGCTGACCTTGGTCAGCTCTCTTCATTTGTCTCCATTTTCCTTTGGGATGAACCATGTACCTCGTTCGGTCACGTCCTCGACGACGTCGAGCTGATACTCAGTAATGTACTTACGGAGCCGGTCGATGATTTCTGGGCTGTCGGCAAACACTGTTTGACCATGCTGTAATTTTTCTAACTTATCGCGTGCAATCTGTCCCCGATTGATAATCATACGCTTTTACCCCCTTTTGTCGTGAGTTTTGTCTATAATTATTGTATCAGAGAAGTGATGAATTGAGTTTGACAATTCCATTAATATAGAAAGGAGGCCAACGATGATTCATCTGAATGTCAGAACTGCTTATAGTTTACTACAAAGTACAATCCGGTTAGAACAATATGTCTTGCAGATGACCGAACGGGGAAGTCGTTCCGTGGCGATCGCAGACGATGCGTTCTATGGGGTTCCGACATTTTTGTCATATTGCCAACGATATGAGGTGAAACCGCTAATCGGACTGAGAACGGTCCTCCGATTGGATGGGTTAGACGTATCCGTGATTGTGTATTCATCTAACGAAACGGAGCTTAAGGAACAATATCGTATCATCCAGGCGGGAGGAATTGAAGGACGGACAACGATGCCGCTGATCGTATTACCTGAAAATTGGAAAGCGAGTGATCCGGTTCACCGGCGTCGCCTTTATCATCAACTCTTGTCGTTTGTCGATGAAGAGAAGCTGTGGCTCGGACTACCGGCACCTCAGACTACGGAACAGGTACAAGTGTTGAAACAACTTCGTCTCATGCGCGAAGAGCTTGCTGTCCAATTGATTCCGGCCCCTGAAACGAGATACATGAGACCGGAAGATCTGGAAGGATTCCGAGCCATTTCTGCCATTCGCGAAGGGGACGTGATGTCGAATGAAGACGTGCGACAAAAAGGATTGCACGTTCGACTACCGAGTGAAATGAATGACTGGTTCACAACGGAAGAATTATCGGAACTGGATCGATTCGAGGCATTGATTCGGCTAGATCATCTACCACGTGCGGAAGGGGCGATTCCAGAAATTCCGGATGCCGATCAAAAGCTGAAACGACTTGTCGGTGAGCGGTTGAAGGCGATGGAACTCGTGAAAGAACCTTACATCGAGCGGGCAAAGTTTGAGCTTGAAGTCATCGCCAATACCGGATTTTCTTCCTATTTCTTGATCGTGGAAGACATCGTTCGGTTTGCTCGAGAATCTGGGATTGAAGTAGGTCCGGGGCGTGGATCGGCAGCAGGTTCACTCGTCAGTTTTGCCCTCCATATCACGGAAGTCGATCCGGTTCATTACGGGTTGTTGTTCGAACGATTCTTAAATCCAGAGCGTGTGTCGATGCCAGACATAGACCTCGATTTTGAAGATGAACGTCGTGAGGAAGTGGTTTCTTACGTACTATCAAGATACGGTCATACGCATGCCGCACAGATCGGGACACTTGCCACGTTCGGTGCGAAAGCGGCAATTCGAGACGTTGCGAGAGCGCTCGGGATGACCCTTGAGGAAGGGCAGGCTGCGAGCAAGCAAGCGAAAGCCGGAGGACTTGATGAACTGATGTCGAGCCAGAAGCAGATGAAGTGGTTTGCCGGTAGCCAAAAGCGTCAGCAGTTATTACGGATTGCCAAACAGCTAGAAGGTTTGCCGCGTCAATCCTCCGTTCACGCGGCAGGAGTGGTGCTCAGTCGTCAACCGATTGAAGAAGTGACGCCGCTCCAACCCGAGCTCGAAGAACACGTGACCCAATATAATATGAAGGATTTGGAAGAGGTCGGGCTTCTAAAAATTGACTTGCTCGGATTACGAAACTTGAGTCGCTTGCGAAAGATGGAAGACTTGATTCGAGAAAGTGACGCGCTGTTCTCTCTGAAAACGATTCCGCTAAACGATGCCCGGACGTATCGACTGCTTGCGAGAGGTGAGACGGACGGAATCTTCCAATTCGAATCGACCGGGATGAAGCAAGCGCTTCGACAAGTGAAACCGACTGAGTTTGAAGATATCGTTGTCACGATGTCACTCTATCGCCCGGGACCGATGCAATTCATCGAAACGTATGCGAAGCGAAAGCACGGTATGCCTTACCAACCAGTCCACCCAGACGTAGAAGACGTCATGAGACCGACATACGGTGTACTCGTCTATCAAGAACAGGTGATGAAACTTCTCCGTAAACTCGGAGGCTATTCCTATGCGGAAGCGGATTTGGTCAGACGTGCTATTGCCAAAAAGGATACCGGAACGATTGCTCGGGAACGAGAACGATTTTTGCAACAAGCAAAAGCGGGAGACCAGGACGTCTTTGCGCAAATCTTTTCATGGATTGAAAAGTTTGCCGGGTACGGATTTAACCGCTCTCACGCTGTCGCCTACAGTTTGATCAGTTACCGATTGGCTTACGTCAAAGCACATTTCCCTCGTGTCTTTCATGTGGTGACATCAGAAAAAACAACGGAACTTGTCAGACTGTTACGGAAAGATCAAATTCCGGTGTACCCACCGGACGTCTTACATGGTCACGCTGACGCGACACTTGAGGGACCGGGCGTCCGGCTCGGGTTGAAGGCGGTCCAGGGGTTGACCAAACGGGATGTGGACCGACTGATTGAACTGAACGGGCAGTTGAAAGATGTCAGAACGCTTCAAGAAGCCATGGAGTGGAAAAATAAAGACCAACTGAAATTACGTCGATTACTTGGTGCGGGCGCGCTCGACCGGATGTATCACGGTGACCGGACACATGCCTTTGAAGCAGTCGAACGTTTGCGAGAAGAAGCGGGAACACATTTTTTACCGGATGAGCTGTCTTCACTCGGACTAAAACAGAAAAAAGTGAAAGAACCGAATTGGTCTGAAGAAGAGAGGGAGGCGCTCGGGACATGGGTGGTCCACTCTCCATTGACGGCACTTCCGGATATCGGGATCGAACCGTCTACAATTGAAGAAGTCATGAATGGAACAAACGGTTATCTCGTCGTATATGTAGATGACGTACGTACGTTCATGACAAAAAAACAAGAACGGATGGGTGTTCTCATGGTGGACGATGGCATGACGCAAGACGAGGTCGTCGTGTTTCCTCGAACATTCGCGCAGTTTGGACGGTCCCTCTATGCCGGTAACATCTTGTTACTAGAGGTCCATTCGAATGAACGGGATGGTCGCAAGCAATTGATTGTCGAACGGGTTCGACCGTTACACGGGCAAGCCTTATTCATCCGGCTCACACTCGACCGCTTCCCTGAATTGGAAGATTGGATTCAACGAGCACAAGGGGATGTCCCGGTTGTATGCCGATTCACGGATTCGAAGGAAGTGAAACAACTGGCTTCAGCTTTTTCAATCAATCCGAATGAAGAGTATGTGGCGGAAGCGAAAAGACGGTTCGGGGAAGAAAATGTCGTACTGAAACGAATCGATACAAAAATGGTTGGTCCAGAAACTAGTACCAAGTCCTAAAAAGTGATATAATCGCACTAATTGGTCTGACCACTTAAGTTTGATAGATGATCCAAAAAAGGGAGTTGAACGGTCAGATGCATGAAAAACACGCATCCTCATTTCACGGAAACATTTCAAAGATTAGAAAATTAATTGTCCAATCGTCTTTAGTTCCAGGTGATCGGCTTCCATCCGAACGAGAGCTCGCCGAAACGCTGTCCATTAGTCGCGCTTCGGTTCGCGAAGCGTTACGAGCGTTGAGTTTTTTAGGCATCGTGGAAACGAGACATGGTGGTGGTACCTTTTTGTGTGAACAAGACCGACATCGGTACATTGAGATATTGTCGGAGTTCATTGTGACCAAACAGACGAAAGCGACCGATATTATTGAGATGCTTAGACTATTGGAGCGCATGGCGTTTTCAGAAATTGAACCGACTAAGGAACGACTGGCTCTATTAGAAACGGTGATCGATGATGATCGAACGTTTCGCCAGCAACTCATCTTTCAGTTGAAGAATGAACTGTTCATTCGAATTTGGAGTGAGGTCAACCGCTTTTTTGAAGGATTAGACGTTGGGGATTTATATACGCTCGAGGAACGGAAACAGTTTGTCGAGACGTGGCGTGGAATGGGGATGCCGGAATGAACGAGGGGGAAGCGATGACTGCTTTTTTCAAGAAACCGAAACGATATATGCCATTGCGTCAACGAGAACCAAAGATTGACGCACCACAGGGATTAATGACGAAATGTCCATCTTGTAAATATATGCATTATACAAAACAGTTGAATGAGAACCACAAAGTGTGTGATTGCGGTTATCATTTTCCGCTTCATGCGCAAGAACGGATTGATATGCTTGTTGACGAAGGGTCGTTCGAACGATTTGCGGGACCTTCTGTCAAGGCGAATCCACTCGACTTTCCTGACTATGAGGAGAAGTTGACGAAAGATCGGGAGCGGACCGGGATCGAAGAGGCCGTCGTATGTGGAAAGGCGACAATCGACGGACTTCCACTCGTTGTCTGTGTGATGGATGCGAGATTCCGAATGGGATCGATGGGTGCATACGTCGGAGAAGCGATTGCTTCGGCTGTTCGAACCGCCACATCACTTGGGCTTCCAGTCGTCTTGTTCACAGCATCAGGTGGGGCACGGATGCAAGAAGGAATGGTCAGTTTGATGCAAATGGCCAATACGTCCATCGCTCTAAAAGAACATGACGAAGCAGGACTGCTGTACATCGCGTATTTGACACATCCGACGACTGGTGGTGTGTCAGCGAGTTTTGCGATGCTTGGCGACTTGAACGTCGCGGAACCGGGAGCGCTCATCGGGTTTGCAGGACGACGAATCATCGAACAGACGATTCGGGAAAAGCTTCCAGAGAACTTTCAAACTGCCGAGTTTCTACTTGAGTCTGGGCAGCTGGATGCAGTCATTCATCGTGAACAGATGCGTTCGTTCTTGAAGAAGATGATCGAATTACACGATGGGGGTGTCCGTCATGTTTGACCCAATCAAAGAAGTCACCGAACAGCTAAATAAATTACGGGAGACGGCTGAGACGAAAGGGATTGATTTATCCCGAGAGATTCGTCATCTCGAGTTAAAGCTCGACCGATTAGAAAAAGATATTTATGGGAATATGAAACCGTGGGACCGCGTCCAGTTGGCGCGAAACCCGAAGCGTCCGACGACGCTCGATTACATCCAACATGTGTTCCCTGACTTCATGGAACTTCATGGGGACCGACACGGATATGACGATGCGGCAATCGTATCTGGACTCGCAACGTTTGAAGGAGTGCCGGTGACGATTATCGGACATCAGCGTGGGCGGAACACGAAAGAGAACATGAAACGGAATTTTGGTATGCCACACCCGGAGGGCTATCGAAAAGCCTTGCGTTTCATGAAGCAAGCCGAAAAGTTCAACCGTCCCATTTTGACATTTATTGACACGAAAGGGGCTTATCCGGGGAAAGCCGCAGAAGAGAGAGGGCAAAGTGAAGCGATCGCCCGTAACTTGTTTGAGATGGCGACGCTGAAAGTGCCGATCGTCTCCGTTGTCATTGGGGAAGGTGGTTCAGGCGGTGCGCTTGGAATTGGTGTATGCGACCGTCTATTGATGCTTGAGAATAGTACGTACTCGGTCATCTCGCCAGAAGGTGCAGCGGCACTGTTGTGGAAAGATGCGAAACAAGCAGAACGTGCGGCGGAGACGATGAAGATTACAGCACAAGATTTATTCAACCTAGGGATTGTCGATCAAGTGGTAGGAGAAGTGTATGGGGGGGCACACGTTGATGTGTCACTACAGTCGTCACTCTTGAAACCTGTCTTATTACAGCATATGAATGAGTTGCTCGCGCAATCGACTTCTGAGCTGATTCAAGGACGTGCGACCAAATATCATCAAATTGGCACAATTAATGAGTGAAAACGGTAACAATGGCTTTGAATAAAGCTTTATTCATTCATCAACTGACTGTTTTGTAAGATACCCTATGCATTTTTTTCACATACTTGTGTTGTAAAACAAAGGTCAGACGTGGTATTTTATTTTCAGATTTCGTTAAAACACATAAGAGGTGAGCGACGTGAATTTAAAACGTATTGCGGTATTAACAAGCGGAGGAGACGCTCCTGGAATGAACGCTGCTGTCCGTGCCGTGACCCGAAAAGCAATTTTTGAAGGTCTTGAAGTGTACGGCGTG
This sequence comes from Exiguobacterium sp. s75, assembly GCF_018617145.1. Classification (GTDB taxonomy): domain Bacteria; phylum Bacillota; class Bacilli; order Exiguobacteriales; family Exiguobacteriaceae; genus Exiguobacterium; species Exiguobacterium profundum. The sequence goes on along the minus strand of NZ_JACSJQ010000001.1, from coordinate 1,208,322 downwards.
TATAACGGCTATCAAGGATTAATCGAAGGTGATTTAGTCGAATTAAATCTTGGATCAGTCGGCGATATCATTCAACGTGGAGGTACGTTCCTTCGCTCTGCGCGCTGTCCTGAATTCAGAACAGAAGAAGGTCGCGCGAAAGCAGTAGAACAGTTGAAGAAGTTCAATATCGATGCCCTCGTGGTCATTGGTGGAGATGGCTCTTATCGCGGAGCTCAAAAATTGACTGAACTCGGATTCCCAACAATCGGCCTTCCGGGTACAATCGATAACGATATCCCAGGAACAGATGCGACAATCGGTTTTGACACGGCGCTCAACACAGCGCTTGATGCGATCGATAAGATTCGTGATACGGCGTCATCACATGAACGCACGTATGTCATCGAGGTCATGGGGCGCGACGCTGGTGATATCGCGCTTTATTCTGGTCTCGCTGGTGGTGCTGAGTCGATTCTCGTCCCAGAACGTCCAGAAGATTTGAATGCAATCGTGGAAAGAATCAATCACGGGATTGCACGCGGTAAGAAGCACTCAATCGTCATCGTTGCTGAAGGTGCGGGAAGTGCGGAAGAAATCGGCAAATTGATTGCGGAGAAGACGAACTCAGAAACACGCGTCACGATTCTCGGTCACATCCAACGTGGTGGTTCCCCAACTGCCGCTGACCGTGTCCTTGCAAGTCGCATGGGTGCATACGCTGTTGAGATCTTGCTCGAAGGGAAAGCGGGCCGCGTTGTCGGAATCCGTAACAACCAGATGATGGATCTTGATATCGATGAGGCGCTCGACAATAACAAGCACACGATTGATATGCAATTGATTGACCTCGTTAACCAATTGTCGATTTAAACGATTTTGTATGTTGCAGAGACGGGATACGGTCCAAGGCCCCCCGTTTTCTGTTTGTAAGTTGCACTATATCCCCTAGGAGGTTTTTATATTATGCGTAGAACGAAAATTGTATGTACCATTGGACCGGCTTCTGAGAAGCGTCTTCCTGAGATGATCGAAGCTGGGATGAACGTTGCCCGTCTCAACTTCTCACACGGTGACTATGAAGAGCACGGAGCTCGTATCCGTGACATCCGTGAAGCGGCGAAAGCAGCGGGTAAAGTTGTCACTGTTCTTCTCGACACAAAAGGTCCAGAGATCCGCACGCATACATTCGAAGACGGTAAGGCACTTCTTGAAAAAGGAAAAGAAGTCACAATCGTCTCAACGGAAGAAATCGTCGGAACGAAAGATCGTTTCTCTGTGACGTACGAAGGACTCTACGATGATGTGGAAGTCGGTTCACACATCATGCTCGACGACGGTCTCATCGGACTCCGTGTCGTTGAAAAGCTTGATAACCGTGATCTCCGTTGCGTCATTGAAAACGAAGGAATCATCAAGACGAAGAAAGGTGTTAACTTGCCAAACGTCAAGGTAAACCTTCCTGCCCTCACGGACAAAGACATCGCGGACATCGAGTTCGGGATCTCACAAGACATTGACGTGATTGCAGCATCATTCGTACGTCGTGCATCTGACGTAGTTGAAATTCGCCAACTTCTCGAAAAACATAACGCATCACACATCAAGATTTACCCGAAAATCGAGAACCAAGAAGGTGTCGATAACATCGAAGAAATCTTGGCAATCTCTGACGGTTTGATGGTAGCCCGTGGGGACCTCGGAATTGAAATCCCGACAGAAGAAGTGACACCAGTTCAAAAAGAACTCATCAAGAAGTGTAACGATCTCGGGAAGCCGGTCATCACAGCAACGCAAATGCTTGATTCAATGCAACGTAACCCGCGTCCGACACGCGCGGAAGCATCAGACGTAGCAAACGCAATCTTGGATGGAACAGACGCAGTCATGCTTTCTGGTGAAACAGCTGCAGGGGACTACCCAATCGAATCTGTTCAAATGCAAGCTGCAATCGCAGAGCGTACAGAACGCATGCTCGACTACAAAAACTTGTTGAAAGATCGTCAGAAGCGCAGTGAGCACACAGTGACGGATGCGATCTCTCAAGCGGTTGCGCACACGGCAATCAACTTGAACGCCAAAGCAATCTTGACACCGACACAATCAGGTTATACGGCTGCTCGTACAGCGAAGTATCGTCCTGAAGCGAACATCATCGCGGTGACAGAATCGGAGCGCGTTGCGCGTCAATTGAACCTCGTATGGGGCGTATACCCAATCGTTGCTGAAACAATGCCGAACAACACGGATGAAATGTTGGTTCAAGCATCGGAAGCGGCACGTCACGCTGGATTCGTCACTGACGGTGACCTCGTTGTCATCTCAGCTGGTATTCCTGCGGCGACAGCTGGTACGACAAACATGATGAAAGTCCACATTGTTGGTCACGCTCTCGCAGACGGGCGTGGAATCGGTGAGCGCGGTGTTGTTGGAGAAGTCGTTGTCGCGAAAAATGCGGATGAAGCAAATGCAAAAGCGAAAGACGGCATGATTCTTGTCGCACCATTCACAGATAAAGAAATGATGCCTGCGATCGAAAAAGCGGCTGGGATCATCACAGAAGACGGCGGATTGACGAGCCATGCTGGGATCGTTGGACCATCACTTCGCAAGCCAGTCATCGTAGGTGTTGATGCAGCGACAGCATCGCTTCGTGACGGTCAGATGATTTCAATCGACCCACTCACAGGTAAAATCTACAACGCATAATTGAACGACAATCGAACCGGCCTTCTACAAAGGTCGGTTCTTTTTCCGTTCAAAGAAAGGAATACGTATGAGTGCATATCTATTTTTATTGATGCTTGTCTTAATCGGTGTCATTTCAAATAACCAATCTGTCATTATCGCAAGTAGCGTCTTGTTGATCATCAAAGCAATCGGATTCGGAGACCAGTTATTTCCGACACTTGCATCGAAAGGAATCAGCTGGGGTGTGACAATCATTACGATCGCAGTTCTCGTCCCAATTGCGACCGGCGATATCGGGTTTAAAGAATTGTGGAATAGTATTAAAGGGCCGGTCGGGATTGTCGCATTTGCCTCAGGGATGTTCGTTGCCATTGCTGCGGGGCAAGGTGTACAACTGATGCGTGTCGACCCGGTCGTCACCACGGCACTCCTCGCAGGTACGATTCTAGCGGTTGGATTCATGAAAGGGATTCCCGTTGGACCGCTTGTCGGAGCTGGTATCGCGGCATTGATTTTAGGTGGATATCAAGTTATTGAAAAATGGTTTTGATATTTTCTGACAACTGAAGCCGCTTACATTTCTTTTTTGCAGTAAATTGTTTATACTATATAAAGGACAGGGTAAACGGAGACTGGGTGAATGCAGGGGAACAACCCGTCCCGTATCCTTATTCCCTATAAACAGACTGTTTTTACGGTCGACCACTTTATTCAAGACTGAGGGGGAGTTATGAATGTCAACGACAAAAGGGTTAGAAGGTATTGTGGCAGCAGCCTCAAAAGTCAGCTCAATTATTGACGGACAATTGACTTACGGAGGATACACCATTGATGATTTAGCGGACAACGCCACATTCGAAGAAGTAGTGTTCTTATTGTGGAACGACCACTTACCAAATGCAGAGGAATTGACAGCGCTCTCAGATGCGCTTGTAAAAGAAGCGACATTGCCTGAAGAGGTGATTGATACGTTAAGACGTGCACCGAAATCAGCCAATGCAATGGCGACGATTCGTACGGCACTTTCGCAACTCGCTCTATATGATGAGGAATCTGAAGACATGAGTGACGAGGCCAACATGCGTAAAGCGATTCGCCTACAAGCACAAGTCGCTACAATCGTGACGGCATTCGCCCGTCTTCGTAAAGGGGAGCAGCCGGTCGCACCGAAACCAGGTCTTTCTTACGCTGCGAACTTCTTATACATGCTAAACGGTGAAGAGCCGAGCGATGTAGCAGAAAAGACGATTGATAAAGCGCTCATCTTACACGCAGACCACGAGTTGAATGCTTCGACATTCACTGCTCGCGTTTGTGTAGCGACGCTTTCAGATATGTATTCAGGTGTCACGGCGGCCATGGGGGCACTCAAAGGGCCACTTCACGGTGGTGCGAACGAAGCGGTAATGAAAATGTTGCACGAAATCGACTCGGTCGACCGTGTTGAAGAATATGTTCGTGGCAAATTCGAGCGCAAAGAGAAGATCATGGGCTTCGGTCACCGCGTTTACAAGGATGGCGACCCACGTGCGAAACATTTGAAAGAAATGAGCCGTCAGTTGACTGCTCAAATCGGCGAACCGAAATGGTATGAGATGTCTGAGAAAATCGACCATCTTGTCGAAACGGAAAAAGGTTTGAAACCAAATGTCGATTTCTATTCAGCTTCAACTTATTATGCGCTCGGTCTCGAAGAAGATTTATTCACACCAATCTTCGCCGTATCTCGTATGTCTGGCTGGATTGCGCACATTCTCGAGCAATATGCGGACAATCGCTTGATTCGTCCACGTGCGGAATATGTCGGTGAGACGAGCCGTAAATATGTTCCGGTAAACGAACGTTAATTCGAGACACATTTTAGACAAAAGTTTGGTAAACTAACAAGTGACGTAGGTCGGCGTACGCGTCGACCTACAGTAATGTACTTAGGGGGATTCATTATGTTGACACAAGGACAAAAGATTACAGTTGAAAACGGTGTATTGAACGTACCAAACGTACCGACCGTACCATTCATTATCGGTGACGGAACAGGTCCTGACATTTGGAATTCGGCTGTTCGCGTATTTGACGCTGCGGTTGAAAAAGCATACGGCGGCGACAAGAAAATCGAATGGATGGAAGTATATGCTGGGGAAAAAGCATATAACGAAAAAGGCGAATGGCTCCCAACAGAGACACTTGATCAAATTCGTGAGTACTTGATCGCCATCAAAGGACCACTTACGACTCCGGTCGGTGGAGGAATTCGTTCATTGAACGTCGCACTTCGCCAAGAACTCGATTTATATACATGCCTTCGCCCAGTTCGTTACTTCACAGGTGTTCCATCACCAGTAAAACGTCCTGAAGATACAGATATGGTCATCTTCCGTGAAAATACTGAAGATATCTATGCTGGAATCGAGTACGCTTCAGGAAGCGACGAAGTGAAAAAACTCATCAAATTCTTGCAAGACGAGATGAACGTCAACAAGATCCGTTTCCCAGAAACATCTGGAATCGGAATCAAGCCAGTTTCTTCTGAAGGAACAGAACGTTTGGTTCGTGCAGCAATTGAATATGCGATTGCGAACAACCGTAAATCTTTAACGCTCGTCCACAAAGGGAACATCATGAAGTTCACAGAAGGCGCCTTCAAAAACTGGGGTTATGCACTCGCTGAAGCGGAATACGGTGACAAAGTGTTCACATGGGCACAGTACGACCGCATCAAAGAAGAATCTGGTGAAGCAGCTGCTAACGAAGCTCAGTCGAAAGCGGAAGCTGAAGGGAAAATTATCGTCAAAGATTCAATCGCTGATATCTTCCTCCAGCAGATTTTGACACGTCCACGTGAGTTCGACGTCGTTGCGACGATGAACTTGAACGGTGACTATATCTCAGATGCACTTGCTGCTCAAGTAGGTGGAATCGGGATCGCGCCTGGTGCGAACATCAACTACATCACAGGACACGCAATCTTCGAAGCGACACACGGTACAGCTCCGAAATACGCGGGTCTCGATAAAGTAAACCCTTCTTCAGTCATTCTTTCAGGTGAGATGATGCTCCGCCACATGAACTGGAACGAAGCGGCTGACCTCATCATCAACTCAATGGAGAAAACGATCGCTTCGAAAGTTGTCACATACGACTTCGCACGTCTCATGGACGGAGCGACAGAAGTGAAATGTTCAGAGTTCGCGGATGAATTGATTAAAAACATGTAAGACGACCGAGGAGGAGAGCTCATGATTCGTCGTAACAAAATTTCTGTTATTGGAAGTGGCTTCACCGGTGCAACGACTGCACTGTACTTGGCTCAACGTGAGCTAGGGGATGTCGTACTGCTCGATATGGAAGAAAAAGTAGGACCGACGAAAGGGAAAGCGCTCGACATGCAAGAAACGGCACCGATTCAAGGGTTTGATTCGTGGGTCACAGGTACGTCTGATTACGCGGACACGGCCGATTCCGATGTGGTTGTCATTACCGCGGGAATCGCTCGCAAGCCGGGGATGAGCCGGGACGACCTCGTCGCAACGAACGCAAACGTCATGCGCTCGGTTGTGAAAGAGATTGCCCGTTACTCTCCAGACGCCATCCTGATCGTATTGACGAACCCAGTAGACGCCATGACGTACGCGGCGTTCAAAGAATCAGGGTTCCCGAAAGAACGCGTTATCGGTCAGTCCGGTGTATTGGATACGGCTCGCTTCCGAACGTTTGTGGCACAAGAGCTGAATGTTTCTGTCAAAGACGTATCCGGATTCGTCCTTGGAGGTCATGGCGACGATATGGTGCCTCTCGTACGCTATTCGTACGCTGGAGGCATTCCGCTCGAAAAACTCATCCCACATGAGCGAATCGAGCAAATTGTCGAACGGACACGAAAAGGTGGCGGCGAGATTGTCCAACTACTGGGCGATGGCTCGGCGTATTATGCGCCAGCCGCTGCCATCGTGGAGATGGTCGAGGCGATTGTAAAAGATCAGCGTCGAATCTTACCGGCCATCGCATACCTTGAGGGAGAGTACGGATTCCATGATTTGTATCTTGGCGTCCCGACGATTCTTGGTAAACATGGAATTGAGCAAGTGTTAGAGCTCGACTTGACGGATGAAGAAAAAGCAGCGCTATCGAGGTCTGCGGATTCTGTCCGCTCGGTATTAAGCGTCTTATAAGTTTGAGGTGCTTCCTGTCATGTTGCAGGAGGCACCTTTTTTGCGCCTTCTCTCTTATCGAACATGCTACACTGAAAGTGGATTTGTTTTGTTTTTGTAAAGATTTGCTTTGAGGTTGGTCGTTTCAAGCATTGATTTGTAAAATAGAAAGTGACATTTGATGGTTTAAGAGGAGGAAGCAGTGTGGCTGATAAAGTAATTGTTGTCGACGATGAAGTGTCGATTGCGACATTATTGAAATTTAATTTAGAACAAGCTGGCTTTGAAGTAGAGACGGCGCACGACGGCAAAACCGGATTGGAATTGGCTGAGAAAAAGGACGCCGTGCTCATTGTGCTCGATTTGATGCTCCCGGAGATGGATGGACTTGAAGTGTGCAAACGACTTCGTCAGCAAAAAGTCAATACACCGATTTTAATGCTCACGGCAAAAGATGATGAGTTTGACAAAGTATTGGGGCTCGAGCTCGGAGCGGACGATTATTTGACGAAGCCGTTCAGCCCACGTGAAGTAGTCGCGCGCGTCAAAGCGATTCTTAGACGTTCTGCCCCGCAAGAATCGGCGGTTGAAGAGGACGTCATTCAAATCGGAGATGTTAAAATCGTCACTTCAAACTACGAAGTGTTCAAGCAAGGAGAGCGCCTCGAGTTGACGCCGAAAGAATTCGAATTGTTAGCCTATTTGGCGAAAAATAAAGGACGCGTGTTGACGCGAGACCAATTGTTATCGGCCATTTGGAATTATGACTTTGTAGGTGATACCCGGATTGTTGATGTCCATATCAGTCACCTTCGTGAAAAAATTGAACCGGTAACGAAGAAACCGACCTATATTAAAACGATTCGTGGTCTTGGCTATAAGATGGAGGAGCCGACTTCGGAATGAAGACGTATCGCTCTAGATTTATGACGACTCTCATTTTTCTTGTGACCGGTGTCTTGTTGACGCTCGGGATTGTCCTTGGGCAACTCTTCAAAGACTTTTATCTGGATTCTGAACGAGACCGTCTAAAAGAAGATGCTCAATTGGCAGCCCTCTACCTCGAAGAAGGCGAATTGGACGAGATTCGTGAGTATGTCGGTCAAATCGATGACGGAAGCAGCTTTGATATTCTCCTTCTCAATAGTCGGATGGAGGTAATCGCTGGCACGCCGTTTCGCGTCGGGTCCATCGATTACAAAATTGATCCGAATATGGTCCCTGAGGAAGGGACGTTCGGTGAAGCGGATGAGGACGAGTTGATTCAATACACAAAACCGATCGAACTTGCGACGGGTGGGACAGTCTATTTAACATTCATCCGTTATGTATCGGATTTAGAAGGGGTGTACAATCGCATCTGGTTGACGATTGCCCTCGCGCTCTTCTTCTCCTTCTTCATAATTTTATTCGTGCTCCAACATTTGACGAATCAATTTATTCGACCAATCGATGAGGCGACGATCGTTTTGCGGGAACTGGCGGACGGGAATTATCGGGCCCGTGTGTATGAACTCAGAAATGATGAAGAGACCGGTAGCCTAGCAGGGTCAATCAACGTGCTTGCCCGGAATTTGGAGTCGATTTCTCTCGGGGAGTCCGTACAACGGGCGAGACTCGAATCGTTAATCGAGTATATGGGGGCGGGTCTTCTGCTCGTCGACGAGCGAGGGATTGTCACGTTGGTCAACCGCTCTTATCGTGAAATGTTCCAATACGATGATTTAACGATTGGACAATTTTATCACGGGATTCTACCGAGTCCTGAAGTAGAAACACTGATCGAAGACGTTTATCTGACGGAAGAGGTCCACCGCCGTCAGTTATCGATTCGAACGGGATTCAATCAAAAAACGTATATGGTATCCGCAGCACCGATTTTCAGTGACACCGGGATGCTTCGCGGCACGACGTTACTGTTTAACGATATCACGGAACTGAAACGACTTGAGAAGATGCGGAAAGATTTCGTGGCGAACGTTAGTCATGAACTGAAGACACCGCTCACATCCATACGTGGGTTTAGTGAGACGCTTCTTGATGGGGCGAAAGAAGTCCCGGAACTTCGAGACCAGTTTTTAGACATCATCCAGAAAGAAGCGACACGGATGCAGATGCTTGTTGAGGATCTCCTTGAATTGTCGAGATTGGAGCGGGATGACTTCCAAATGGAGTTGGTGTCCGTCGATCTGAATCAGCTCGTCGATGAGGTCTGTCTCCTGCTCAGTCAAAAGGCGAGCAAGAAGTCGATTCAGCTAGAAACGAAACACGAGGGAACGGTCGTCTTGCAAGCGGACCTGAACCGAATGAAGCAAGTCATCATGAACTTGGTCGCCAACGCCATCAACTATTCACCAGAAGGAAGTCGTGTCGACATCGCCGTGGAAGCAATGGCAGATTCCTATAAACTTCGCGTCAAGGACAACGGAATCGGGATCGCCGAAAAAGAAGTGAGTCGTATTTTTGAGCGCTTCTATCGTGTCGATAAGGCAAGAAGTCGGAACTCGGGTGGAACTGGCCTCGGACTCGCCATCGTGAAACACATCATCGATTTGCATCATGCCACGATCGACGTAGAGAGTGAGGAAGGCAAAGGAACGACGTTTACCATTACATTCCCTCGGGTTTAACAATGACTTTATCGTTCGTTCATATTTACTTTACAAAACCTTGCTATCCTATGAATGAGACCTCTTCATCATCTCGTGACTCGATCGGTGCTCATCTCCACACGATCGAGAATTTGGCCCTTTTCTATTCGTAGAAAAGGGTCTTTTTTTTCGAACGCATGTACCCGTATGGTATGATGGTTGAAGAGAAGAATGGAGGTCGATTGAATGAATAAACTACTAGTCCTTGATGGGAACTCCTTAACATATCGTGCGTTTTTTGCACTGCCTCCGATGTCGGATGCGTCAGGTCGGAATACGAATGCAGTGTATGGGTTTACGATGATGTTATTGAAACTAATGGAAGATGAGCAACCGACTCATTTTGCTGTGGCGTTCGATGCGTCAAAGAAAACGTTCCGTCACGATACGTTCGCGGAATACAAAGGTGGACGTCAAAAGACACCGGGAGAATTGCGTGAACAATTTCCGCTCGTGCGTGACGTTTGTCGGGCGTTTGGCATCTCTGTCTTAGAGCTCGATCAATACGAGGCGGATGATATCATCGGGACGCTCTCAAAAGACCCGACTTTTGATCAGGTGACGGTTGTGACGGGGGATAAGGATTTACTTCAATTGATCAATGAACGTGTGACGGTCTATTTGACGAAACGAGGCATCACCGACGTCGAGAAAATGACCGTGACCGCGTTCAAGGAACGCTACGACGGACTACAACCGATTCAGATGATTGACCTAAAAGGATTAATGGGAGATAAATCTGACAACATTCCTGGTATTCCAGGGGTCGGGGAAAAGACGGCACTGAAGTTGATTGCCACATACGGTACCGTCGAGGCCCTTTACGAACATACGGATGAGTTGAAAGGGAAGCAAAAGGAAAAAGTAGAGGCGAATGAACAAGAAGCGAAAATGTCGAAACAGTTGGCGACCATTTACACGGATGTACCGATTGATGTGACGATGGATGATCTTCTCTTTAAGCCATATGACGCTTCGGTCGTCAAAACGTTATTTATGGATTTACAGTTCAAGTCACTCATCGGCAAACTGACGGATACCTCTTCAGAAGAACCGGTTGAAAAAGCGGAACGACCAACAATCGCGTTGGCCGATCAAGATTTATCGCGAGCTGTGTTAATGCTTGAACAGCTGAATGATGATTATTTTGAAGAAGACGTGATTGGAGTGGCGATCGCTTCGGAACGAGGTGTCACGATTGGAGATGTGACGCTTCTTGAGGACGAACGGGTCAAGGAATGGATCGAAAACGAGACGAAGACGACGATTTGTCTCGATGCGAAGCAGACAATTATTCAATTGAAACGTCACCAATTGGCACTGCGTGGGTATGAAGACCTGCTTGTCGCAGGGTATTTGCTCAACCTATCTGGTGGGACGTCTCTCAGCTCGATTGCCGCACACTTTACGTATCCTCTTGAGGAAGATGAAACGGTCTACGGAAAAGGTGCAAAAATCAAGGTGCCGGAAGAGAATGTTTTTCATGCTCATCTCGCAGAAAAGGCGTACGCCATCTACACATTGTTTGAACGCATTGTTTCGGAGTTGAAAGAGAATGAACAGACAGAACTCTATGAGGCGCTTGAAAAACCACTCGTCTCCGTATTGGCCGAGATGGAGTGGGCTGGTATCCACGTAAATGTCGAAACGCTTCAACATATGGAAACGGACCTGCGTGAACGTCTAAATGCACTTGAGGTCACGATTCATGAATTAGCCGGGGAACCGTTCAACATCAACTCACCGAAACAGTTAGGGGTCGTATTATTTGAAAAACTGTCACTCCCTCCTGTGAAAAAGACGAAAACAGGATACTCAACGGCAGCGGATGTCCTCGAAAAATTGGCACCGCTTCATCCGATCATTGAGAAAATCATGCATTATCGTGAACTTGGCAAACTTCAGTCCACGTATGTCGAGGGCTTGCAGAAAGTCGTGAAGGATGATGGCAAGATTCATACGCGTTATACACAGACGCTTACTCAAACGGGACGGCTTTCGTCGGTTAACCCGAACCTTCAAAATATTCCGATTCGATTAGAAGAAGGGCGTCGCATCCGTAAAGCGTTTACCGCGAGTGAACCGGGATGGGTACTTTATGCGGTCGATTACTCTCAAATCGAACTGCGCATCATGGCACATATGTCACAAGATGAGAAGATGATGGCAGCCTTCCTTCACGATGAGGATATTCATACGTCGACGGCGGCGAACGTGTTTAAAGTTTCCACTGAAGAAGTTACGTCACTCATGCGTCGTCAAGCAAAAGCCGTCAACTTCGGAATCATCTATGGCATCAGTGATTATGGACTCTCACAAAACCTAGGGATTACACGGAAAGAAGCGCAGACCTTTATCGATACGTACTTTGAACAGTTCCCTGGGGTGAAGACGTTCATGGATGCCGCGATTGAACGGGCACGTGAACACGGGTTCGTCGAGACGATGTTGAAACGACGCCGGAACATCCCGGACATCCATTCTCGTAATTTCAACTTGCGTGGGTTTGCTGAACGTACCGCAATCAACACACCGATTCAAGGAACGGCAGCGGACATTATTAAAAAAGCGATGATTGATGTCGATCATGCGTTAAACACGTCAAAACTTCAATCTAAGCTGTTGTTACAAGTACACGATGAATTGATATTCGAAGGTCCGGCCGAAGAGATGGAAGCATTAGAAAAACTTGTGACCGAAGCGATGGAACATACGGTCACACTTGATGTCCCGTTACGTGCGGACGGAGCGGTTGGAACGACATGGTTTGACACGAAATAAACGGATAGAAAGGAAATCAGTATGCCAGAATTACCAGAAGTCGAAACGGTCTGTCGTAGGTTGCGACCTGCCGTTTCAGGAAAAACGATTCAGTCTGTCGATGTCCTTGACCCTAAAATTATCCGCGGACTCGACCCCGAAGAATGGGTTCACCATTTGATAGGAGAAACGATTACGGATGTGGAACGTCGGGGGAAATTCATCTTATTCAAATTGACGAACGGGTATCTCGTCTCCCATCTTCGGATGGAAGGGAAGTTTTTCCCTTATGACTCCATTACAGAACCGGTAAAACATACACATATCGTGATTACGTTCACGGACCAATCGACTCTACACTATAATGATGTCCGTAAATTCGGTACGATGGAGTTGCGGACGAATGAAACGATTCATACCACACCACCGCTCTCATTACTTGCGTACGAGCCGTTTGACGAGCGTGTGACAACCGAGGTGTTACACCGACGTTTAGAGCGCATGAAGACACGCGCGATTAAGACCGCCCTCCTCGATCAATCCATCTTTGTTGGATTAGGTAACATCTATGTAGATGAGACGTTGTTTCGTGCGGGTGTCCATCCGACACGACCGGCCGCAAGTTTGTCACACGAAGAAGTCGACCGTGTGCGGACTGAAGCCATTGCTGTATTGACTGAGGCCATTGAGCGTGGAGGTAGTACGATTCGCAGTTATGCCAATCCAGATGGGGCCACAGGAACGTTTCAAGAGAGGCTCTACGTGTATGGACAGACCGGAGAACCGTGCCGCCGATGTGGACATGAAATTGAAAAGATGAAATTGGGCGGGCGAGGTACGCATTACTGTCCGCACTGTCAACAACGTTAAGGGGTGGACGTGTATGTTGAAGATTGGATTGACTGGTGGAATTGCAACCGGGAAGTCTACGGTATCGCGACTGTTTCGAGAACGAGGCATTCCGATTATCGATGCCGATTTGATTGCAAGGACGGTCGTTGAACCAGGAGGAAAGGCGATTGAGGGGGTAAGGGCCGCATTTCCAAAATGTTTTGTGGGCGACGTGCTGAACCGTCCTGCGCTCGGTCGGGAAATCTTCCATGATGAAGCAAAACGTCAGCAATTGAATCAATTGATGCATCCAGCGATTCGAGAAGAAATGAACGAGCAAATGCGAACGTATGAGGCATCGGGGGAACCTGTCGTCATTTTTGATATTCCCTTATTGTTTGAAGGGACGATGCTCGATCTGGTTGATTATTCCGTCGTCGTCTATTGCCGTGAAGAGATTCAACTGATGCGTCTCATGGAACGGAATGGATTGACGAAAGAAGAGGCGTTAGCCCGTATTCGTTCACAGATTCCAATTGAAGATAAAAAGCACCAGGCGGATTTCCTCATAAACAATAATGGGGCATTAGGGGACCTCCCTCCACAAATCAATCGTCTGGTCGAACAGTTTCAAACGATACAAAAAGAAGGCGACTGATATCGCCTTCTTTTTAGTTTAATGGATCGGATTCTGGAGACCCTTTTTTCCATGTATCATAAATCGCACGTCCATCACTAGGATGACCGTTCGAATAATAGATGGGATAGAGTGAGAAGAAGATATAGTAGAATGAGAAATAGGCGAACTGATACGTATAGAGTGTCGGTTCAATATCTCGTCGAAGAATGAACGCGTTGACGATTAAGATGCTCGCTAAATTGAAAATGGCTCCACCGCCATAGACTAGCGTACGGGTGACCTTGTTGCTCCATCTTAAATCAGTGAACTGGCACCATGCATCGTAAAAATAAACACGATTTACTTGTAAACGACCTACTTTAAATAGTTTCTTCCCGGTACCGATTTGCATATCGAGTGAGCCGCCGAACAACTTTGCGAAGAAGAAGTGTCCAAGCTCATGAATTAACGTCACAATCGGTAAAATGATAAAGAACGAAATAAAGAATTTATCGATATCTCCCCAATCAAACATCATGACGCCTCCTTTCTCTTGTCTGTTACGCCAAGAAATTTCCCTCATTTTCAAAAAATAAACAAAGAAAAACGGAAAAAATGTGACGAATCATAGTGAAAACGCTTACAGCTATCCGTTATAATGAAACCGTAATGTAGAAAAAGGGGGATCTATCATGGGGACAAAAGTGGCAATTAACGGATTTGGTCGAATCGGAAGAATGGTATTTCGAAAATTGATGCTCGAGGGACGTCATGAAGTGGTGGCGATTAACGCAAGTTATCCGGCGGAAACACTTGCGCATCTCATTAAACACGACTCGATTCATGGTCCATTCGGATTGACAGTACGTGCGCATGGGGATGCGCTCGAAGTCGATGGGAAACGGATTGAACTCATTTCGGAACGTGATCCATCACGCTTGCCTTGGTCAGACCTTAAAATCGACATCGTCGTCGAAGCGACCGGGAAGTTTAACTCTGATAGCGGGGCACGACTTCATCTCGAGGCAGGGGCGAAAAAAGTGATTTTGACCGCACCGGGTAAAGGGGATTTACGAACGATCGTGATGGGGGTCAATGATCGTGACTATCGCCCGGAGGAAGATCATATCATCTCAAACGCATCGTGTACGACGAACTGTCTCGGACCTGTCGTGAAGGTCTTACATTCGACGTTCGGTATTGAAACGGGACTGATTACGACCGTTCACGCCTATACGAACGATCAGAACAATATTGATAACCCGCATAAAGATTTGCGTCGCGCGCGCGCGTGTGGCAGTTCCATCATCCCGACATCGACGGGAGCGGCTAAGGCGATTGGTCTTGTGATGCCGGAACTACAAGGAAAGTTGAACGGAATGGCACTCCGTGTGCCGACTCCGAACGTATCACTTGTCGATTTGGTCGTCGAACTCCACCGAGATGTCACGGTCGATGAAGTCAATGAAGCGTTTGAACGGGCAGCGTTTGGAGAAATGACAGGTATTTTAGGCGTTTCTCACGAACCGCTCGTCTCTATTGATTTTAACGGGGACGATCGCTCGTCGATTATCGACATGGATTCGACGATGGTGCTCGGCGGAAATCATGTCAAAGTACTCGCATGGTATGACAATGAATGGGGCTATTCATGCCGTGTCGTGGACTTGTTGGACATGGTGGCCAGCTATCTTCAAATCGGTCAGCAAGAAACACACGCCTAAAAAATATTACGTTCAGGAAAATATTTTTTGAATTTTTTTATCAAATGTCTTGTAAGGACGTCCCAAACACGTTACACTCAATTTCGTGAACTTCAATTGGTCTGACAAACGCAACTTAAAGGGTTAGGACCTCTTAGGACTAACTTGCCCCCGTGGTTGTGGGCGATTCAGGCACAAAGTGAGTGATCATCAACTACTTTGAGACCATTGATGTAAAGGGGGATCCACTAATATGGATACTATGGGACGTCACATTATTACAGAACTTTGGGAGTGCAATCCCGACAAATTGAATGATATCGACTACATCGAGCGTTTGTTCGTCGATGCTGCTCTTCGTTCGGGCGCTGAAGTCCGCGAAGTTGCATTCCACAAGTTTGCGCCACACGGTGTAAGTGGAGTCGTCATCATTTCAGAATCACACTTAACGATTCACAGTTTCCCAGAACATGGCTATGCGTCAGTTGACGTGTTTACATGTGGAGATCGAATCGATCCGGCTACAGCATCGCAGTATATTGCTGAAGGATTGGATGCAAAAGTACGTGAAGATGTGAAACTTGAGCGTGGAATGGGACCGATTCGTGTTCCGGAAGCGCAAGTGGCAATCAGCAAATAAATCAGATTGACCTTTTGAGGCTGGCCGTTTAATGGTCAGCCCTTTTAATTGTTTTGTTGTCGCCTTAATTTTGATATGCTTAACGTATATAACTCAGGCGTTGAGGTGGATTATGGGACTGTTAGATAAGTTACAAACACATATTGAAACGAAAGATACACATAAAAATGAAATGCTCCAAACACGTTACTATGCGGCATCGTCACATGCGATGTTGCAATGGTTAGAAGGAAAAATTCAAGAGAACGGTCAGACGGTTCGTCGAATCGATGCGAATCGAGGAGAACTTTCGTTTCTCGGAGAAGGCTGGGACGGGCTCATCACGATTGTACAAGTGGATGGCGGCCGGACGGCTGTCGATTTTACATTAAACCGTGAACAGCGACTCGGTGCAGACCTTTCTCAAATTGTATCGCACTACTACGAGGCGCTCACACAACAATTCCCGTTACGTGCCATTGGTAATAAAACAGTCGAACGATAAGGAGGTTTGAGCATGCGTTGTCCGAAATGTGATCATAATGGAACGAGAGTGCTCGATTCCCGTCCGGTGCAAGACCATTATTCGATTCGACGTCGTCGTGAATGTGAAAAATGTGGGTATCGGTTTACAACGTTTGAGACGGTTGAACAGACACCGCTCATCATTGTTAAAAAAGATGGAAATCGTGAAGAGTTCAGTCGTGAAAAAGTACTTCGCGGCATTATTCGGGCGTGCGAGAAACGACCTGTCACACTTGAACAGCTTGAAGGAGTTGTGACGAAAGTCGAACAGCAACTTCGTGCCCTCGCCCAGTCAGAGATTCCGAGTGAACAAGTAGGTGAGCTCGTGATGAACGAGCTCGCGCGAGTCGATGAAGTCGCATATGTCCGTTTCGCATCGGTTTATCGTCAATTCAAAGACATCACGGTGTTCTTTAAAGAACTTGAAGATTTAATGAAGCAAGAAAATTCGACCAACTAAAGGGCGGCCTGCTGGTCGCCCTTTTTCAAGGGAGAGAGCCATGGAGAAAGAACGTACAATCTTTGGGACGGACGAATTGTTAATCATGAGTACCGGTCTTGTCGACCGTGAATCGTACCAGTCCCTTTACCACTTATATCAACCTGTCATCGGAGTGAAGGCGCTCGCACTCTATCAAACGTTATGGAGCGAACTGAAGCCGGGCAAAATGAAATCCAACTATATGTCACATAGTGCATTATGTGAGATGTTGGAGTTCTCTATCAATGAGTTAATGGACAGTCTGTTCCGTTTAGAAGCGATCGGGTTAGTGCGCACCTATAAAACAAAAGACGCTCGATTGACACAATACGTCTATCAGTTACGCGTCCCGCTTGCACCGCACACGTTTTTGAATGACGGTCTGTTGTCGAGTTTCCTCTTCTATAAAGTCGGGGAAGTACGATTCAAACAATTGCAGGGGCGTTTTACGATTGATCCGTTGCCGGCAGGCATCGTCGAGGTGACAAAGGACTTCAATGAAGTGTTTGATGTCAAAGGAGTAAACCATCGTGCGTTCACACAAAAAAATTATGAAAAGCCGGACCGGGCAAAGATTGAAATCAACTATTCGTTCGATATGGAAATTGTGAAAAAACTGACGAATTTTCCAGTTGGATTTTTCACGAAAAAATTAGACGAAACGATCACAAAACTGGCCTACGTGTCTCAACTCGATGAAGAGACGATGGCTGAGATGTTAAAAGAGTATTTCGTCCATGAGGCGTATCTGCCACTCAGTGAGCAAGAGAAGCGGGACGGGTGTCGTCAAATGGTCTTACAATTGAAAAAGAAACAGACGCGCCATCGGAAAGAGAAGACCGTCGAACTTGAACAGACGAAACTAGGAGACTTGCATGACCCTGAGGTGATGGAGTCCGCACATCCGCATCAATATGTCTCGACGCTTCGGAAGACCCCGCAACTTTCAAAGAGTGATGAACAGTTAGTCATTGAACTCGTCGACACACTCGGTCTCGCGCCAGGGGTCATCAATGCGCTCTTCTATTACTGTATCGAAGTGAAGAAGCAGACGCGGCTGAGCGAGAACTATGTCTTGCGCATTGCGACAAGTTGGAAAACAGCAGGCTATACGAACGCAAAAGAAGCGCTAGAGCGTGAAGAATCTCAAGATGCGCTCATCGAGAAGAAACAACAAAAACGCGAGAGCGTGCAACGCACCACGGTCGGGTCACGACGGAAACCCCAGCAAGGGGATATGCCGAAGTGGCTCGAGGATGAGGCGAAACAACAGCGCTCATACGACCAAGCGAGGAAAAAGGAACTTGAGTCGTCCGTTCCGGATGACGCGGAACTCGTGAAACTATTAAATGAATTGAAAGAGAAGGGGTGAGGGGATGGAACGAATCAATCAGTCGCTGTCTCAGTTGATGAACCGAAAAGAAGTTCGTGAGGCGTACGAGTCGATTCGCAGACGTACACTGAATCACCCGGGTGTCATCGCATTTTTGAACGCTCATCCAGAGTTAGAGGAGAAGGCGATTGAAATCGGGTTTACCAAACTGAGTGAGTACGCGGAACAGATGGATGGAAAAACGTTCATAGAAGATCAGGCCGTCATCCCGGGTCATCAACCGGTGCTCTATGTCGATCTAGGACAGATTGCCATTCGCTATGAAGAGACGGTCGCTCATCGTCAGGCGAGACGCCAAAAAGAGATGGACCGTAAGTTTAAGAGTTTGTTCTTACCGGAAGAAGTCCGTGAGGCGAGCTTTGAGTCATTTGATTGGGCCGACGACGCGCGTAAAATCGCATTGCGTGAAGCGATGCGATTCGTGACAGGGATGAAGGCGCGTCAAAAAGTGAACGGTCTCTATCTCCACGGTAGTTTTGGCGTCGGGAAGACGTATTTACTCGCCGCAATCGCCAATGAGTTGAAGGTGGCGGACATCGAGACGATTTTAGTTCACGCCCCGGGCTTTGTGTCGGAGGCGAAACGTAAAATCCGTACCGAGTCGTTCGACTCTTTCTTGATGTCGTTTCAACATGTGCCAGTCTTATTGATTGATGACATCGGAGCTGAAGCCATCAGTCCGTGGGTACGAGATGAATTGTTCGGCATCATTCTTCAGTATCGGATGATGCATCGCTTACCGACGCTCTACAGTTCAAACTTTAGCGGGGAAGAGCTCGAGACGCACTTTTCAATCGATGGTTCGCCGCAAAACAAAATGAAAGCACAGCGACTCATGCAACGTATTTCTACGACGACGACCCAAATTGAGTTAAAGGGTGAAAATCGGCGTCGGTAAAGGATTGTTTTTCTCTGGTGAGTTGACTATACTAAGAATCATATAAAGGATGCATAGAAGAGGATATGGATCATCGAGACGAGTTTTAGCGAGGGAAGGGCGGTGGAAGCTTCCTAACGACGACGATGCATTTACTCCCTCGGAGCACCGTACGGGTCAATCGTGCGGCGATTCACACTCGTTATCGTGTGTTCGAGCCAAGCAGATTGCTTGGGAACGAGGGTGGTACCACGAGAATCAAAGCTCGTCCCTTTTTGAGGGATGGGCTTTTTTTATATTCATTTTTGAGAGGGGACAAATGTACATGATTCAATTAACATTTCCAGATGGCGCGGTAAAAGAGTTCGAAGCCGGCGTCACAGCAGAAGACGTCGCGGGCTCGATTAGTCCGGGACTCCGTAAAAAAGCAATCGCAGCAAAACTAGACGGAGAACTCATCGACTACCGTCGTCCAATCGAACATGACGGCAAAATCGAGCTCGTGATGCCGGACTCGGAAGACGGTCTTGATTTGATGCGTCACTCGTCGGCTCACTTGATGGCTCAAGCAATCAAACGGTTATACGGAGAAGACAATAACATCTATCTCGGAATTGGGCCGACGATTGAGAACGGATTCTATTACGATATCGAGATGGATCGTCGCATCAATGAGGAAGACCTTCCTGAAATCGAAAAGATGATGAAACGCATCGTCGATGAGAACTTGGAAATCACACGCGAAGTCGTTTCTCGTGACGAGGCGCTCGCTCGCTATAAAGAGTTGGGAGACCCGCTCAAGATCGAGTTGATCGAGGATATTCCTGCTGATCAAACACTGACAATCTACCATCAAGGTGAGTTCTTTGATCTTTGCCGTGGACCACACGTCCCGTCAACATCGAAGTTGAAAATCTTCAAATTGATGAGCGTGGCTGGTGCCTACTGGCGTGGGGACTCAGACAATAAGATGTTACAGCGTATTTATGGAACAGCGTGGGCGACGAAAGAACAACTCGCTGAACACTTGCGTCTTCTTGAAGAGGCGAAAGAACGCGATCATCGTAAACTCGGGAAAGAACTCGACCTCTTCTTCGTCTCACAAGAAGTCGGTCAGGGGCTTCCGATGTGGCTTCCAAAAGGGGCTTCGATTCGTCGTACGGTCGAGCGCTACATCGTTGATAAAGAGCTCGAACTCGGATATCAACATGTCTACACACCGGTTCTCGGTTCGGTCGACTTGTACAAGACATCTGGACACTGGGATCACTACCAAGACGACATGTTCCCGAAAATGGAGATGGACAACGAAGAACTCGTCCTTCGTCCGATGAACTGCCCGCACCATATGACAATCTACAAACATGAGCCACGTTCGTACCGTGAACTTCCACTTCGAATCGCTGAGCTTGGTGGAATGCACCGTTATGAGATGTCAGGGGCGCTCACAGGTCTTCAACGTGTTCGCTACATGGTCTTGAATGATGGACATACGTTCGTTACACCGGAACAGATGAAACAAGAATTCAAAGACATCGTTCATTTGATTCAAGAAGTATACGCTGACTTCGGCATCAAAGATTATCGTTTCCGTCTCTCGTATCGCGATCCTGCTGATAAAGAGAAGTACTTCGATAACGATGCGATTTGGGAAATGGCACAAAGTCAGTTGAAGGAAACGATGGATGAGCTCGAGCTTCCATACTTTGAGGCGGAAGGGGAAGCGGCATTCTACGGACCGAAACTCGACGTGCAAGTACGGACGGCGCTCGGGAAAGAAGAGACGCTCTCGACTGTCCAACTCGACTTCTTGCTTCCGGAGCGTTTCGATTTGACATACACTGGGCCAGACGGTAAGGACCACCGCCCAATCGTGTTGCACCGTGGTGTCGTCTCGACGATGGAACGGTTTGTCGCTTACTTGATTGAAGAGTATAAAGGCGCGTTCCCGACATGGCTCGCACCGGTCCAAGTCAAGTTAATCCCGGTTTCACACGTCCACGACGAATACGTCGCAGAAGTGAAAGCAGAACTCGTCAAACGCGGCGTCCGTGTTGAAACGGATCTCCGTGACGAGAAACTAGGTTATAAGATTCGCGAAGCACAAATGAAGAAGATTCCGATGACGCTCGTTCTTGGGGATAAAGAACGGGATGAGCGTGCGGTCAATATTCGCCGCTACGGTCAGCAGGAACAAGTTTCTGCTTCACTTGATGAATTCATTGCATCGCTCACAGATGAGATTGCGAACCGTTCACGTTAAGTGAGGGACCACCTTTCCAACCAGAAAGGTGGTTTTTTTCGGTCTATAGACGGATGTGTATTTGTTCATCTACACGTATCGTAAACATAAGGAGTGATACTTAATGAATTATATGAAGCCAGTATTGGCACTTACTATTGGAGCGGTTGCGTTCACAGGAGCGCTTCCGAAAGTCGGAGCTGAGGCGATCGTCAATGACACGATTGTGACGCTCGGGGAGTCGCTCTCTTCAGAGCAACAAAAATGGGTACTCGAACGTATGGATGCCCCAGAAGGAATCGAACCCATTATCACGACTGCCGCAGATGAAGAAAAATATTTAGGAGACTCGGTTCCGCAAGCACAACGTGGAGGCGGCATGTACTCGTCTGCCCGAATCAAATTGACGAACGGGACAGGTCTTGATATTCAAACGGAAAACGTGACATGGGTCACGAAAGATATGTATGCGAACGCCCTCGTCACGGCAGGTGTGACGGATGCGGACATCTATATCACTTCACCGATTAACGTGACGGGCACCTCGGCTCTGACGGGAATTATGAAGGCATATGATCAGACCGCGGCCGAGACTGGGATTGAACTGTCGGAGGAGCGAAAAGAATTGGCACAAGAAGAGCTGGCGGTTACGTCTGAAATCGGTAAGACGGTCGGACAAGAGGATGTAGCAGGTCTCATGAACGAGATTAAAGCGGAAATTGCAAATCAGATGCCGGAGACAAATATTGAGATCCGTGACATCGTCATTCAAGTATTGAACCAAAATAACGTCCAGTTGTCTGAGGGCCAACTCGATCAACTGACGACACTATTCGAAAACATGCAACAGGCCAATTTAGATTGGTCAGCGATCAGCAGTGGATTGAAAGATGCGGGTCAAGATGTGCAGGCATTCCTCGAACAAGAAGAGGTGAAAGGATTCTTCGCCCGATTGTTTGAGGCGATCGGGAACTTCTTCAAGTCACTTACAAACTAAGTGGTATTAAAAAAGGGCGCCTGCCCTTTTTTAGTACCACCGTTTATGGATATAATTTTGAGCCGACTCATGGTCATCGACGATTTTTAAAGTGATGCGATTCATTTCTTCTAGTAAGTCTGTCAATACCGCCTGTAATTTTTCATCTTCTAGCCCATGTGCTTGCATCGTCTTACTGACAATCTGCTGGACTTGATCATGGTAGTCATGTTCTCGCGATACATCTTTTCGCCAGTTCATGTCGATCCCTCCTTTGATATTTCATTATTCCCTTTGAAAAGGTATTGCGAAACGAGAGAATGACTGGTATCATCATAAAAGTGTGAGCTACCAATTATTCATGCGCGATATCTTGACATCTTTTCCTGCTAGTGCTAAGATGACATAGTGATTAAAAACAACAAAGCAGAAGCACCCGCTTTTCACCTCGTCTGAGAGTCATCAGGCAGGTCCATCAAGTTCTTGGTTCATTCGGCATCGTCTGCCGTTTTATGACCTCAACTGATGTGTGGGTGGGAAACTGCCGACGCTTTTTTTATTGCCATGTTGTCTTGTCAATCTAAATCTCGTGCAATCGCACGATGGAGGTGCTAACCATTAGCAAAGAGCTCTTTATCAACGAAAACATTCGTGCCCGTGAAGTACGTCTCATTGGCGCAGACGGTGCACAACTCGGTGTGACATCACGTAACGATGCGTTACGTTTAGCTGAAGAAGCGGAACTAGACCTCGTCTTAGTCGCAGATAAAGCAAATCCACCGGTCGCTAAAATTATGGATTATGGGAAGTACCGTTTCGAACTCCAGAAAAAGGAGAAAGAAGCGCGTAAAAACCAAAAAGTCATCCAAATGAAAGAAGTACGTCTCAGTCCAACAATCGAGGACAACGATTTCCAAACAAAATTGCGTAATGCACGCAAGTTCCTTGAAAAAGGAAACAAAGTGAAGGCTTCGATTCGTTTCCGCGGACGTGCCATCACACACTCGGAAATCGGGAAACGTGTTTTGGACAAAATGGCAGCGGAATGTGCCGATTTGGCAACAGTTGAACAAAAGCCGAAGATGGAAGGACGCAGCATGTTCTTAGTGCTGGCTCCGAACAAAGAAGATTAATTATCGATTCTCAGTGGGGAGGAAATACTCATGCCGAAAATGAAATCGCACCGCGGTGCTTCAAAACGTTTCAAACGTACAGCATCAGGTAAACTCAAGCGTTCACACGCTTACACAAGTCACTTGTTCGCAAACAAATCGACTAAAGCGAAACGTAAGCTCCGTAAAGGCGCTATCGTATCAGCTGGAGACTTCAAACGCATTCGCAACATGATCGCGAAGTAATACAGAAACAATTTAGGAGGGAATCCATATGCCACGCGTAAAAGGCGGTTATACGACTCGTCAACGTCGTAAAAAGCAAATTAAACTTGCCAAAGGATACTTTGGTTCGAAACACATTCTATTTAAAGTAGCAAAACAACAGGTCATGAAGTCACTCATGTACGCTTACCGTGACCGTCGTCAGAAGAAACGTGATTTCCGTCGTCTTTGGATCACACGTATCAATGCGGCAGCACGTACAAACGGTCTCTCATACAGCCGTATGATGCACGGCCTTAAGCTTGCAGGAATCGACATCAACCGTAAGATGCTTGCTGAGCTTGCTGTGACAGATGCACAGGCATTCGCGTCACTCGCTGAAACAGCTAAATCAAAATTGAACGCGTAATCGTTCAATCGACAGCGCCGAGACACTCTCTCGGCGCTTTCTTTTTTCTTTAGAATTTCTTAGAATTAAGAGAAGGAGGAAAGCGTATGAATCAATCGGTTGTTGCGATCGTCGCCTTAGCGCTCATAGTCTTGAACGTTTACACCTACATCCAAGCGAAACAGTATGCGCAAGGAAAAGGTGACTTTAACGTCCTATTCGCCTATGCAGGAGGAGCCATCGGTGCCTTGTTCGGTCTTCATTTGACTCGGAAGAAGACGGTTCATGCCCCAAAACTGCTTCAATTACAAGTATTGATTTTAGCAGTGGGCTGGTCTTTAATGATTTTAGTACTGCTATAAGTGGAGATAGAGGAGGAACATCCGGTGAACTGGACAACATTGTTTGATCGGCAGCGCGAATTAGACGAGCGGATCAAAGCACAACATGGATTATCCGGCAATCAATTCGATGAACGGTTACTGGCGCTGCTTGTCGAGCTCGGTGAACTGGCTAACGAAACACGTAGCTTTAAGTTTTGGTCGAAGAAAGGACCGTCGCCTCAAGATGTGATCTTAGAAGAATATGTGGACGGCATTCATTTCTTATTGTCACTTGGTCTTGCGCTCGGGTATGAACGAGATGCGTTTCCTGCGGGAAGTTCATATCTTGATGCGACTGATGCTTTTTTAGATATTTATCGAAAAGTGACAAACTTTGGTCTTTCAAAAACGGAAGCCATGTACGAGACGCTGATGGCAGCTTATCTCGAACTTGGTCATACGCTCGGTTTTAATGAGCAACTCATTTTGCTAGCATACATGAATAAAAATGAAGTAAACCATGAGCGACAAAATCAAGGATATTAATGAAAAGGAGCGGATTGATATGAATGAATCGTTACATATGTTAAAACGTTTGACGGATGCAACAGGCGTCCCAGGAAATGAGGGAGAAGTCCGTCAATTGATGCGTGAATACCTCGAGCCGCATGTCGAGTCGTTTGAACAGGATGGACTCGGAAGTCTATTTGGTCAAGTGACCGGAGATGCTGAAGGTCCACGTGTCATGATTGCTGGTCACATGGATGAAGTTGGTTTCATGGTGACGCGTGTGGAAGAAGGCGGTTTCCTTCGTTTCCAGGCGCTCGGTGGCTGGTGGAACCAGGTGCTGTTGGCACAACGAATGGATGTAGTCACACGGTCTGGTGAAAAGATTCCGGGTGTCATTGGTGCGAAACCACCTCACGTCCTACCGCTTGAGGCACGGAAGAAGCCCGTCGAAATCAAAGATATGTTCTTAGATATCGGTGCGACGTCGAAAGACGAAGTGGCTGAGTGGGGAATTCGTCCAGGCGATACGGTCGTGCCACATTGTGAATTCACAGTCATGAAAAATGAGAACTTCTTGATGGCGAAGGCATGGGACAACCGCATCGGATGTGCGATTGCCATCGAAGCAGCAAAACGTCTGAAGGAAGAATCGTTCCCAGGCGTCATGTATACAGGAGCGACGGTACAGGAAGAGGTCGGGTTACGTGGAGCGGTGACCGCTGCCAACTTGATTCGCCCGGATGTCGCGATTGCTGTCGATACAGGCATTCCGAGTGATACGCCGGGAATGACCCAAGCAGAAGGGTTGTCAAAACTCGGGGACGGGGTTCAAGTCATCTTCTTTGATGCGACTACCGTCACGAACCCACGCCTTGTCGACCTCATCGTTGACGTGGCCAAAGAGCAAGACATCAAATATCAATTGGACTTAACGCCAGGCGGTGGCACAGATGCTGGGCGATTCCATCTTTCTGGGATCGGGATGCCGGCCATCGCATTGACAGTGCCGGTCCGCTATTTACACACGAACGTGTCCATCATCCATAAGGATGATTACGAGGCAGCGGTACAACTCGTTGTCGCATTGACGAAACGTTTAGACCACGAAACGGTCCAATGGTTGAAAGAGGGATAATATGACGAAGATTACGTCTACGAAGAGCGAGACGATTAAACGATTAAAACGATTGATGACGAAAAAAGGTCGTCAAGAAACGGGTCAATTCCTAGTAGAAGGAGAACATTTGGTGGACGAGGCCATTCGTGCCGGTCGACTCGTCCAACTCATCATGGCTGAGTCGTATTCACCAAAAGGAACGTGGCGACTTGAAGATATGCCAGTCCTCGAGTTATCCGACCACGTTGCGGACCTTCTTTCCGAAACGGAAAAGACCCAAGGCGTGTTTGCCGTTGTCAAGATGACGCCGGTGGAACGAAAAATGAAGAAGGTACTCGTACTAGACCGAGTACAGGACCCGGGTAATCTCGGTACGATGATTCGGACAGCAGATGCTGCCGGATTCGATACGGTGTTACTCGGGAAAGGGACGGTCGATCCGTTCAACGCCAAAGTCGTACGTGCCACACAAGGTTCACTGTTTCACGTGAACGTGACCTCGGTCGACTTGCTTGAAAAGTTACCTGAGCTGAAAGAGGATGGATTCCACGTCTACGGCACAGCTCTCTCAAAGGCAACATCGTATGAGCAAGTTGCATTCGAAGACAAAGTGGCCCTCGTCATTGGGAATGAGGCACAAGGGGTTCATGCTGATGTATTGGCACTCTGTGACACACGTGTGCATATTCCGGTGCTCGGCGACGCGGAATCGCTCAACGCGGCGGTCGCTGCCGGTATTTTAATGTATCGCATCGCTTTACAATAATCTTGTCAGCACGTGAAAAACGTGATAGGTTAAACACATCGATGAATAAGATATGACGTTGAAAGAACATAGTAAGCGAATGACCGATTCCGTTCAGGGAGCAAGGGCCGTGACTGAGAGCCTTTGCCGGATTCGTCGCTGAATTCACTCTGGAGTCGTGTTGGAGACAACACCGGTTTGGCATCACGATAACGATGCTCTCAAGTGGGCCATGAATAATTGGCCAAGTAGGGTGGTACCGCGATGATTCGTCCCTTCAGTCAACGACTGAAGGGATTTTTTTATGTAGAGGAGGAAGCGAACACATGAAAGAACAATTAGAACAGTTACAAGTGGAAGCGTTAGAAGAAATCAAACAGGCATCCACACAAAAATCATTGAATGACGTCCGCATCAAATATTTAGGGAAAAAAGGACCGATGACTGAAGTGCTCCGTGGCATGGGTAAATTATCTGCCGAGGAACGTCCAATCATCGGTGAGTTGGCGAATACCGTTCGTACCGCGATTCAAAGCACACTCGATGCTCGAATCGAAGAGGTGAAGGCGATTGAATTAGAGGAAAAGTTAAAAGCGGAAACGCTCGATGTGACTCTACCGGGGCGGACATCGACTCCTGGCCACAGTCATCTCTTACAACAAATCATCGACGAGATGGAAGACTTGTTCGTTGGACTCGGATATACGATTGCTGAAGGTCCTGAAGTCGAAACCGATCTCTACAACTTCGAAATGCTCAACTTGCCGAAAGATCATCCGGCACGAGACATGCAGGACTCGTTCTATATCACGGAAGAGACGTTACTTCGTACTCATACGTCTCCTGTACAGGCTCGCACGATGTTGGAGGCGAACGGAAAACCGATTCGCATCATCTGCCCAGGTAAAGTGTATCGTCGTGATGAAGACGATGCGACGCACTCGCATCAATTCATGCAAATCGAAGGGTTGGTTGTCGATGAATCCATCTCGATGGCTGACTTGAAAGGGACACTCGAAGTGTTCGTGAAGCAGTTGTTCGGAGAAACGCGCGAAATTCGTCTCCGTCCAAGCTTCTTCCCGTTCACGGAACCATCGGTCGAAGTCGACATCTCTTGCTTCAAGTGTGGCGGGAAAGGATGTAACGTTTGTAAAGGAACCGGGTGGATTGAAATTCTCGGAGGCGGAATGGTCCATCCGCATGTCTTGGAGATGGCTGGCTATGACTCGTCAAACGTGTCAGGGTTCGCATTCGGAATCGGAGTGGAGCGTATGGCGATGCTCAAACACGGCGTCGACGACATCCGCCATTTCTACACAAATGACTTACGTTTCATCGAGCAATTCTAAGGAGGAAGACAGATGTTACTTTCAAAAAAATGGTTGAATCAATATATTGATGTATCCGATTTAAGCGGCGAAGCGCTCGGTGACTTGATTACGAAGAACGGAATCGAAGTCGAAAGTGTGACAAATCGTGGGGAAGGACTTTCTGGGATCGTCGTCGGGCGGGTCCTTTCATGTGAGAAACATCCGGAAGCGGATAAGTTAAACGTGACAAAAGTTGACATCGGAGAATGTGACCCTGTTCAAATCGTCTGTGGCGCACCGAACGTGCGCGAAGGGCAACATGTGATCGTGGCCAAAGTTGGCGCACGCTTACCAGGACTTAAAATCAAAAAAGCAAAACTTCGTGGTGTCGAATCACAAGGGATGATTTGTTCACTCGAAGAGCTCGGCTTTGAGAAAAAACAAATTCGGGAAGACGAGCAAGATGGAATCCACACATTCCGTGAATCCGTACAAGTTGGTGCAGATGTGCTCGATTTACTCGACTTGAACGATGAAGTCATCGAACTCGGCTTGACTCCGAACCGTTCAGATTGCTTGAGCCTCTATGGAATCATTCATGAGGTTGCGGCCATCTTAGAGCGTCCATACACGTTGCCGACGGCAGATGTCACGTCATCATCACCATCGGAGGTGTCTATCGAACTTGCGACACCGAACTGTTCATATTACGCAGCTCGTGAAGTAAAAGGGGTAACGATTGCAGAGTCGCCACAATGGCTAAAGAATATCTTGATCGCAGAAGGTGTCCGTCCAATCAACAACATTGTCGACGTGACGAACTATGTGATGCTTGAAATCGGACAACCGCTTCACGCATTCGATGCGAAGAAACTCGGCAACTCGATTGTGGTCCGTCAAGCCGAAAATGGAGAAGAAATGGTCACACTCGACGACGTGACGCGCACGCTCGATTCATCGATGATGGTCATCACAGACGGACAAGCTCCAGTCGCCATCGCAGGCGTCATGGGTGGTGCCAATACAGAGGTAGATCTTTCAACGACAGATATCATTTTAGAGTCAGCGTACTTTGATCCGGCATCCGTACGGAAGACGAGCCGTACGCTTGGTCTACGTTCAGATTCAAGCGCTCGTTTCGAAAAAGGCGTTGACCCAGAACGTGTCATGCTCGCGCTCGATCGCGCCGCGCAATTGATTGTCGAACTCGGTGGAGGAGCCATTCATGATGCGGTGCGTTCAGGTGAAGCCGAATCACGTGCCCGAGAAATCCAAGTGTCGATTGACTATATCAACAAGCGCTTAGGGATGACACTCAATCGTCAGACGATCGTTCACATCCTGGAGCGTCTCGGGCTCGCGACAGAAGGGGATGATGTGCTGACAGTACACATTCCATCGCGCCGTCCGGACTTAGAGCTTCCGGCTGATATCACAGAAGAAGTGGCACGTCTATACGGATATGATAGTCTCCCGTCGACGTTACCTGCCTCTCAATCGAAAGGCTTTTTGCCAGCAATCAACGTATTGCGCAGGCAGACACGTCGCTTGTTACAAGGAGTCGGCTTATCACAAGCCATTACCTACTCGTTAACGAGTGAGGCACATGCGACACGTTTCGGTGGAGAAACCGATCAGCTCGTTCGATTGGCGATGCCGATGAGTGAAGAACGCTCTGTACTTCGTACGTCGCTCGTCCCTGGGTTGCTGGAGGCGGCGCGTTATAACACGGCGCGTCAACAATCGAACGTCGCACTTTACGAAACAGGACGCGTCTATACGGAGCACGGAGAAACGTTACCGCGTGAGAAAGAACGGGTGGCTGGTGTCGTCACAGGTCTATGGATGGATCATCGTTCGCAAGGAACACGGATCCCGGTCGACTATTTCGTCGCAAAAGGGATTGTCGACACGTTAGTCCAAACGCTTCGCCTAGATGTCACGTATGAGGCCGTATTGATGCCTGATATGCACCCAGGCCGTACGGCAAACATCTTGATGGACGGAGAGGTCATCGGATATGTCGGACAAGTGCATCCAGGAATATCGAAAGACGTTTACGGTATGAAGGAAGTGTATGTATTCGAACTCGACCTCTTTGCACTTCGTGGAGACGAGACACTTCTTTATCAAGACGTACCACGTTATCCATCAATTTCACGAGATTTGGCACTCGTCTTATCACGTGAGATTCCGGCTGGGACAGTGGAACAAACGATCCGCCAAGCGGCTGGTCCACTCTTGATTGACCTCGTCTTGTTTGACGTCTATACAGGGGAGAATGTTGGAGCGGATGAGAAATCGATTGCCTTCTCACTCAAGTTCCAAGACCCGTCACGAACGTTACAAGATGAAGAAGTAACGGCAGCATATGAAACAATTGTTGAGGCGGTCCGTGCGACACACGGCGCTGAACTACGAGCGTAAAAAATATGGAGCGTTGTCCACCTGCGACAACGCTCCTTTTATTATTGAATCTCGAGTGCGAGATCACCAAACTTGGTCCATCCGACAAGACTCGTCACACGATAGAGAGTCCACGTGATGAGTGCAGGGAGTACGACGCCGGTCATCGTGAAGATGAGAAAGGCATCCAACCCTTGGACCGCTAAAATCTGAAGCGGGGCAATTAGGGAGTTGAGCCCGAGACCCGCAATTTCATATGGGACTTGGAGTGAGAACATCAAAGTAGCAATCGGTGCGGAAATCATCGCGGCGATAAACGGTGGGACGACGATTCTCGGATTTTTGATGATATTCGGGAACTGCACTTTCGGTGTGACAAAGAATGAGGCGACCAATCCACCTGGGTCGGTTTGACGATATGCCATTAAGGTAAATCCAACAAATTGAGCAGAGCAACCGATCAAGGCAGCGGCGCTGGCGACAGGGTCAAGTTGAAGCGCGATGGCGAGTGCGGCAGATGATGCAGGCGACATGAGCATGACACTGAAAACAAGTGCGATGACAAGAGATGTGGCAATCGGCGACGTTTCTACAGATGCGGTGATCCCTTGACTGATTGAGTTGATAAGAGGAGTCGTGACCGCTGCTGCAGCAACCCCAACGATTCCACCACCTAATACGGCTGTGACCGGAACGACCATCATATCAAACTTTGTTTTTCCGAGGACACGTTTTCCAAGCCAGACAGTAGCCGCCGCTGCAATCAGTGCGCTAATCGGTTGACCTGGAACGAGGACGAGTCCGCTTTCCGTCGCTGTTAAAGCTGCACCGCCAATGGTTGCGGCAATCATGGCGCTAAATAGGATGAGCGTGTTGCTTCCGAGTTGAAACGCGACACCAGCGCCTAAGGCAGGTGCCAACAATGATTTGGCGACTTGTCCAATCTGTACGAGCATCGCGATTCCGCTCAAATTACCAATCGTCTCAATCAATAAACCGACACCGAGCGTGACGAGTACGGCATTTGCCATCCCTGCTGAAATTTTTACCATTCGATCCATCATATACTGCTTCACTTCCATCATCTCCTCTATATCTTTATGTCAATAAAAAAACCTATCCATCAAGGATAGGCGCGGTTTCAACCTGCAGGCGCCTGTCCGATTACCACGGGAACAAGGGCCTGAAAAGTCGTTTTTGAAAACAAAACGATTTCAGTCCCTCAGTCGAATAATAATCAGCAGGCTGTTCATATGTACGGGATTGGACATCTCGAGCATCTCCTCTTCGTTGGATTTGCTAAAGAATACCATCTATTTTTGTAATAATCAATATTTTCTGAAAATAAACATTAAAAAATTCAGGAAGCCCCGTGGCATCCTGAATTAGCTCATTTGTAGTGAACGTGCTTGAATCTGATCATCGATAAAATTCATCGACAACGCATTGAATTGATCGGGTTGGTCTACATTGACCACATGACCAGAGTCTGCAACGATTTCAACATTGGCTGTCGGCTGATGTTTCGCTGTCCGTTCGACAGCTTCAAGAAACATATAATCCTCATCACCCATAATATATAAAATCGGGACATTCGTCTGGATCGAAGTGAACTGATTCAGTAAAGGATTAATATTTTCCGTCATTTTGAACCAACGGATAAACTCGCGTTGACATAAGTTCGCCGCATCGCGGACGAACATCATCCGAGACTTTTTGTGACGCTTCTTCGGGAGTAAAATCCATGCGAATAATTTATATAACCACATGTAGGGGACAAAGTTTTGCACAAGACTACCAAGTCGGATGAGCAACGTGGAGCGGACATTGAATTTGACGATGGCTCCGCCGAGAACGACCGATGCGATTCGATCGGGATAGTGCTCAAACATCGCCTGAATCACAATCGTTCCTAAAGACAGACCGACCATGTGTCCTTTTTCGATACCTAAGTGATCCATGACTTCAATCACGTCCTTGGCGACGACATCAAACGTATAGGCGTTCAACGGTTGTTTGAGCGACTGTTCAGCATCGTATGAACCGCCATGACCGCGTAAATCGACGAGCAGGACATTATATTTTTTACGGAAGGGACGAAGTTGACGATACCAATGTGATAAACTTCCTCCGGCCCCGTGTATGAAGATGACCCAAGGATGGTCATCACTAATCGTGTAGGTTTTATAATGCAGCATGAACGCTATCCTCCAAAAATTTTAAGTTCATTTAACCGTAAAATGAGTATATCATACTTGATGTCGAAGCTCTACAAACGACGTTCATTCAAGTTGAGAGCTTTCTTTGTATTCGCAAAATGGACTTTAGCAATCTTTTGTAAATAATCCTGACCATAACGTCGAATGATTTGAGCGGCGACTTGGTCGACTTTTGCTCCTGCCCCTTTCGGGAGGGTTAATCCTACTTGTTTACTTAGTTTGTCCATTTCTTTTAAGAAGAAGGCGCGAGCTAAAATGGAAGCAGCTGCGACGGCGACATGAAGTCCTTCGGCTTTTGTAGAAAAGTAGACATCGTCGCGCACGATATCGCGTTCTGCCCGCAAATGTTGATAATAGACCGACTTCTCTGCGAACTGATCGATGAGAATGGCATCGGGTTTTTGTCCGAGTTTCTCAAGCAACGCTCGAAGCGCAGCATTATGGGCGATGGCAGTCATTTTACCTTGTGTCATCGTACGTTGCATGTTGTTGTATGTTGGATTATGCAGTGTCGCTTTTTGATAAGGAATCGTAGCGTGTAAATCCTTCGCAATCCGGATGATTTCAGGATCGGATAACTGTTTGGAATCTTTTACGCCGAGTTCTTTCACGAGTGCGATTTGATCGCATGAGACAAAAGCCGCTACGACGACGAGTGGTCCGAAATAATCTCCTTTTCCGACCTCGTCGCTTCCAACGACAGACCAACTTGAAAATCCTTCAGGTAAAATGGTGTTCGGTGTGGATGCTTGTTTCTTCTCGGCGGGTGTTCCCCATTTCACTGCCTCGGTCTCGGCATCTTTTCCTTGGAACATCACTTTCCCTGATTGATAAATCGTTACGACAAATCCCGGTGTCTTGGCGCTGAATGTCGCATATGGTGGTGGCGCGACTGCATACTCATGATACATTTTCTTTAGTTTTTCTTGTGATGCGGATGATAGCTTGATGACTTGGTTGCCCAACATGAGCACTTCCTTTCTGTATGGCAAATTCATTTTACATTTTTTTATGATTTTTTGAAACCGAAGATGAGGTTTTATCGTATATGGAGATGAGTAGAGAAAAGTGAGGTGAGGTGGACGTGTGGTGGCGCGATGACACGCAACGAGATGAGGTAGAGGAATTATACAAGCACATTCTCGAACTCGAGGCGAGAATTGCTAAATTAGTAGCTCATCAAGTGAGAGTGCGTCGGCTACTGATGCAAGATTCTTCTGAGGGCGTGACGGATCAAGTCGTTCAAGTTCAAAAAGAAGTGGAATATTTTTTAAACAGGATGCGGCTCGAACGACAAGAACTTGTCGACCTATACAATCGGCGACGAATTGAACGTTCCATCGGGCGAGTTCGAGAAGTGAACGACTTATCCACTTCATCACTGTCGGAGTGGGATGAGATTGAGGATCGACTTGCATTAGAAGTCGAACAACTTCGACGTGTACTGATGATGGAACAAAAACGTCGACAGGAGGGGTGGTAATGGAGGCAATCGATCAACTGTATTGGTGGGTGTTGATCATCGCTGGTCTTGGAACCTTTATTTACATGATGTTCTCCGATGCGTTCGAAATGTTCGAGGGTTGGTTTAACCCTGCAGTCATCTTATCGTTCTTAGCACTAGGGGCAGGGATTGGGCTTATCTTAAACGCGTTGGCTCACGTTTCCCCGATGATTGGGCTCGCTGTCGCATTGGTCGGGTCTCTTGCTTTGACGACACTTCTCTATTTATTTGTTCTCTTACCGCTCTCCAATGCGGAAGAATCCATTGGTTTGACGGATGAGGCATTAGTTGGACGTGTCGGACGATTGACCGTGCCCATTCCTGAAGGCGGGTATGGCGAAGTTTTGATTGAGACAGTAACGGGCTCGCTTTTAAAGACGGCTCAAAGCTTAGACGGTACATCGATTTCGACAGATCATCGGGTAGTCATCATTGAAGTAAAAGGCAATATCGCAATCGTCATGCCATATGACGAACCTACAATTCGAGAGGAGATATAACACATGAATACGGCTATCTTAGTCAGCATCATCGTCGGGGTCATCATCCTCGCACTTGTGTTTGTATTCGTATTAAAATATCGCACAGTCGGACCAGATGAGGCACTGATTGTGACAGGTAGTTATTTAGGCAAGAAAAATGTACATAGCGATACATCCGGTAACCGCGTTAAAATCATTCGCGGTGGCGGGACGTTCGTCTTTCCGGTATTCCAACAAGCAGAACCCCTCAGCTTGCTCTCAAGCAAATTAGAGGTCACAACGCCTGAAGTCTATACAGAGCAGGGTGTCCCGGTCATGGCGGACGGAACAGCCATCATTAAAATTGGTGGATCAATCAGTGAAATCGCGACAGCGGCTGAGCAGTTCCTCGGAAAACCGAAGATTGAACGAGAAAACGAAGCGAAAGAAGTGTTAGAAGGTCATTTACGCTCGATCTTAGGTTCCATGACCGTTGAAGAGATTTATAAGAACCGTGACAAGTTCTCGCAAGAAGTTCAACGAGTCGCATCACAAGACTTGGCGAAGATGGGATTAGTCATCGTGTCATTCACCATCAAAGACGTTCGAGATAAGAATGGATACTTAGAATCGTTAGGGAAGCCGCGTATCGCCCAAGTGAAGCGTGATGCTGATATCGCGACTGCGGAAGCGGATAAAGAGACGCGCATCAAACAGGCGGAAGCGATGAAAGATGCGAAGAAGGCCGAACTTGAGCGTGCCTCTGAAATCGCGGAAGCTGAGAAAGAGAACCAACTCCGAATCGCGGCATATCGCCGTGAGCAAGATGTTGCCAAAGCCCGGGCCGACCAAGCGTATGAGCTTGAGGAAGCGCGTGCGAAACAAGAAGTCACCGAACAACAGATGCAAGTTCAAATCATCGAGCGTCAAAAGCAAATCGAGCTCGAAGAGAAAGAAATTATGCGTCGTGAGAAACAATATGATTCAGAAGTGAAGAAAAAAGCCGATGCGGATCGATACTCGATTGAACAGTCTGCCGCTGCGGATAAAGCACGTCAAATCGCAATCGCGGATGCAGAGAAGTATCGTATTGAAGCACAGGCGAAAGCCGATGCGGAACGCGTACGTTTGGCAGGTCTTGCAGAAGCGGATTCTGAACGTGCGAAAGGTGAGGCGGAAGCGGAAATTATCCGTTTGACCGGTCTTGCAGAAGCCGAAGCGAAAGAGAAGATTGCCGAAGCCTTCGCGCAATACGGACAAGCGGCGATTCTCGATATGGTCGTCAAAATGCTTCCTGATTATGCGAAAGAAATTGCATCGCCACTCGGTAACATCGATCAGATTACGGTCGTCGACACGGGGAGCGGACAAAACGGTGGCGCTGGTAAAGTGACAGGTTACGCAACCGACCTCATGGCATCGCTTCAACAAACATTAAAAGCTTCTTCGGGCATCGATATGAAAGACTTGCTCGAGAACTTTGCGGGAAAAGGGAACGTTGCAACAGCCCCAACACCGGAGCGTGAATTAGCTGATACAACGGTTGCTGCGTCAAAGGAATAACCGACACGAGCCATAGACATCGTCTATGGCTCTGTTTTTGCACATGATTGACTAGTATGAAATCACTTCTGCTGCTTTTAGGACGGAAATAAAATAATATAACGTCGGCACGAGCGTGATGAATAGACCGAACCATTTCGTTCGCGGTCTGAACTGTAAAATAAATCCGACCGTCCATAATACAAACCAAAGCATGAAATACCAACGATGTTGTGGGGTATCTGTTTCTGCTATACCAGGACCGCTCAACCAAAGTGATAATAAGAGAACAAATAATCCTGATATGACGTTCCAACTATGTCGAATTATCTTTTCAATCATTCCGTTAATCTTCCTTTCGGATCTGACATCATAGTCATTCATCATGTATATTCAATGATTAGAAAAAAATCCCTTTTGAAACATCTAACACTCTCAGATGTCCCCGACATTTTATTACCACAACTTTTAAAAAAAATCATGGAGAACAATGCCTTCTCGGTCGATATAAGGGTTGTCAGACCATTAGAGAGAGGGAGTATTGAATACATGAAGAAAAGCATAATGCTCAGTACAATCACAGCTTGTACCCTTTGGTTGTCGGGTTGTCAGTCGGTTATCGACGATCCGAATACCACTGTAGAAGAACGACAGACGATGGGTGTCGTCCTATCTGACGTTGGTCTCGGGGACCAATCGTTCAGTGACGCAGCCATGCGCGGGATGGGTGAGCTACGTGAGACGGGTGATTGGTTCGTTGATTATCGTGAACTATCCGAAACGGAGACGTACAAAGTTGGCTTTGAAGAATTGGTAGAAGAGGGACATGACGTAATCGTCGGTCTCGGTTTTGCGTGTCAAGAAGACTTAGAGGCCGTTGCGGCTGAACATCCGGAACAGCAATTCGCTTTGATCGATGGCGTGTCTGAACTTCCGAACGTCTTGAATATTACGTTTGAAGAAGGAGAGGGCAGTACGCTTGCTGGCGCGGTGGCTGGTCTTGAAACAGAGTCCGATACCATTGGGTTTATCGGAGGAATGGATATTGAACTCATTCAGAAATTTGAAGCAGGATTTGAACGTGGCGCTAAGGCAGTGAACGAGGACGTGGAGATGCTCGTTGACTTCTCGAATGATTTTGCTTCACCGGAGCTCGGTCGTGAACTCGCTGAGAAACAAATTAAAGCGGGCGCAGATGTTCTTTATGCTGCAGCAGGACTGACAGGGGTCGGTGTACTCGAGACGGCTGAAAAATACGGCGTTAAGGCAATCGGGGTCGATAGTGATCAATCGATGATTGCACCAGATGCGGTTGTGACGTCGATGTTGAAACAAGTCGATTTGGCGATTGTAGAAATCGCGGGTCGTGTGACCGAAAAACCATTTAATGAACACGTCATCCTTGGAATTGAAGAGGGCGGCGTCGGCTTGGCTCCGCTTCGTCGCATTCAATGGGATGAGAAAGAAACATCAGAGTATGAATCGGTAGAACGTCAGTTGAAGGAGGGGACACTTAAATGAGTTTACGTAAACGTTTTATCTTCTCAACCGTCTTCACCGTCGTCTTGATCGTACTGATGATGAGTTACGTCTTGTCGACGTTGAATCGCTTGCAAACGTATAACGAGCAGTATGGAAGTCAAATGATTGAATTGTCTCAACTTGAAACGTCACTTCTACAAGAACAATCCCTCTGGACGTCACTTGGTGAACAGTCGAACCAATCTACATTGACTCAATTAGAGCGCATCCGTGTGACGAACGCGGAAACGTTCGATGATTTAAAACAGTCTTATTTGATTCCGGCATTTTCAAATCATTTAGACCGTGCCACGATGAAGTACGAACAGGTGAACGAAGATGTTGAGTCGGCACTTGAAGGTGGTATCGGAGCTCGGATCCAGGCAGCAAAACTGGAAGGTCTGTTAAATGATATCAATACGTTGATTGCAAAGAACGGTTCATTCTATGAAGCGCTTCAAGTGGAGGCGGCAAATGAGACGGAACGTCTCTTGTTGATCTCGGTTCTCTTGACGATTCTCGTCATCCTAGCGCTCGGAATCTACAACTTCTTCTTTGCCCGTTCGATCACTCGACCACTCGAAAAAAATGTCAAGGTGGCCGAAGCGATTGCAGCCGGACGTCTCGTCACGTTGCCTGAGTCGACGCGCAATGATGAAATCGGACGTCTTGAACGTGCCATGCGTGACATGACGGCGTCTCTTCAGACGGTGATCGGGTCAATCCGAGTCACATCAATGAAAGTGAACGGGATGACCGAAACAGCCGCAGCCGAAAATGAGGCGGTCGTGAGTACGACATCTAACATCACGAACGCAGTTGATGAGATGGCACACGGAGCACAGTCGATTGCAAATGAGTTGCAAGAAACGCTCAGCTCAGTGCATACGATGGCAACTTCATTTGAGACGAGCTTGAACCAGACGAAACAAACGACGGAAGAAACGTCAGAAATGACACGTGAAGTAGCGGCTGGAATTGAAACATTAACGGACCAGGAGCACATTTTAGATCGCTCAAGCGAACGGAATGAAGTGCTTGTCACGCGAATGGACCACTTTGCACGACAAACGGCTGAGATTGAGGCGATGGCGAAACTTGTCGAAGACGTCGCGGCTCAAACGAATTTACTTGCCCTCAATGCGGCAATCGAGGCAGCCCGTGCGGGAGAAGCGGGACGAGGATTTGCTGTCGTAGCAAGTGAAGTGAAGAAGTTGGCGGAAGAGAGCAACAAGGCGACTCGCTCTATTTTCCACGTCGTCGAGACGATCCAGCAAGAAGTCGTCCGTTTGACGGAAACGGTGAATGAGTCAAAACGCGAGCAAGAGGCGCAATTAGAAGCGTTCGGATTGACGAAAGAAGCATTCAACCGAATCCATGAACGGACAGACCACGTCGCTTCGTTCGTACGCACGATCGAACAAGAGATGCGCACATCGAGTAACGAGGTGAACAACGTCTTGCGCCGCGTTGAAGAAGTATCTGGGGTGACGGAAGAGTTGGCCGCAGGAAACGAAGAAGTGGCAGCCTCGATGAAAGAACAGCAGGCGAGCTTCGATCAAATCTTTACGTTGATGCAAGAGTTAGAAGGACAGGCAGCGGCACTCGCTGACCAGGTTCAGCATTTCGAAGAAGAATAATCGAACAGTGAACAGCAGGAACGGAGGCCACGTGATGGTCTCCGTTTTTTCCGTCATTCTATAACCTGTTCATAGAAATTGTGTCGATGAATATCGTTACATGTACGAGTGCGATATGGAACATGCAAACAAATCATTTCCTAAAGTCAAGATTGTGGGGAAGAACGAGCCGTGTTTAGAAACACATGATTCGCCATACTGAACGTAACAGTCGAACAGGGTGGTGATCCGCTTGGAAAGATGGAAACAACTCGTCATCGGTCTCCTAGTCGTTCTTTTTTTAGGAGTGGGCTATTTGTTTTATCAAAAGGAACCGGAGCAACGAATGGTGGACGAATTCGTCATGGAACCTGAGGAGGTCACGCCGACCACGTCCCCAGAGCGTATGGAGCTCGTTGTGTATGTGACAGGTGCGGTTGAATCTCCGGACGTATATACCGTACCAGAAGGGGCGAGAGTGGGCGATGTGCTCTCCTTGGCAGTCCTGACAGATGAAGCTGACCCAGAGCAGTTGAATTTAGCACAGTTGTTAGTTGATGGAGTCAAAATTATCGTGCCGAAAAAAGGAGAAACACCGATTTCGCAAGACTCACCGAGTCCCGAGGTAGAAACGAACGGTGTTCATGTCAACAGTGCGACGAAAGAGGAACTGATGACGGTTCCAGGAATTGGTCCAGCCAAAGCCGAGGCGATTCTAAATCATCTGAAAGCGAACGGTCCATTTAAAACATATGAAGCGCTAGGAGATGTGAAGGGATTCGGCGAAAAGACATTAGAAAGTATGAAGCCATATTTATTGGTGCCTTAAGATGCCGCTGTTTCCATTATTTGCGGTACTCATTGTAACCGGTCTGACAGAAGGATTCTATTTGGTCTCTGTGGTCGCTAGTGTCTTTTATCTGGTCACACGACGTGGGCAAGGCCTGTATGCGAAAGCCGGAGTGATTGGACTCATCTGCATCGCATCGTTCCATACGACCCCTACAGAATCGTTACCGTCAGACACGATTGCCTTCTCAATCGAAAATCGAAAAGAGAATGGGAAATCGGTAAGACTATACGGGAACGTAGACAATCTTCAGGGCGTCTTACGAGGACGCGAACTAAATCGCGGACGACCAGGAGAGACGTGCCTCGTGCAAATCGAAATAGAGGCGTTTCAACCGTTACGAAACACCGGGGGATTTGATGAACGGGCTTGGGCACGGAGTTCAAACGTATCCTTTAAAGGGAAGGTGAAGCGAATCGACACCTGTCGTCCGACGGCAGGGTGGGACGGTCGGATGCTACGTTGGAAAGAGCGAAAACTTCAGCAAATTGAGCATCGTCATCGTGCGGATGTCGCATTATATATGGAGGCATTATTGTTCGGAGAGAGTCGAATGCTAGATGAACAGACCTCATTTTCTTATCGTGTGACGGGTCTTCTTCATCTTCTTGTGATTTCCGGTTCGCATATTGCTATGTTGATCGTGGCCATGCGCATATTGTTGCAGTCGATCTCTATTCGACGTGAAACGAAGACGGTACTGATGATCTTTAGTATTACGGTGTTCGGATGGATGACTGGTTTTTCCC
This sequence comes from Exiguobacterium sp. s75, assembly GCF_018617145.1. Taxonomy (GTDB): domain Bacteria; phylum Bacillota; class Bacilli; order Exiguobacteriales; family Exiguobacteriaceae; genus Exiguobacterium; species Exiguobacterium profundum. The sequence goes on along the minus strand of NZ_JACSJQ010000001.1, from coordinate 1,167,226 downwards.
CACCTGTCGCAAGAGCTGTCGTCGTCGCAGATGCAATCCTCTTTCTCTCTCTTTTCGGTGTGATGATTCGAGACCCGATTCGGCTCTTGAGTTGGTGTGCGGCGGGCATGTTGGCCGTTCAACCGTTCCTTCTCACAAATCTGGGTTTCCAATTAACGGTCGGGATGACCTTCTTTTTGTTAGTCACGAGACAAATCTGGACAGGACTAATCGAGTTGTCCGTTTTCGCACAGCTGTTTGGGCTGATTGTACTATGGCAAGTACAACCGGTTCTATCCGTCGCGGCACCGATATGGAATCTCGTGATGGCCATCTGTATCTCGTGGATCATCATGCCACTCGCATTTGTCACATGGTTGATTCCTTCGATTGCCCCGTTGTTCATGGTTGTCTTGGACGCGATTCATGGAATGTTCACTCTCCACGATGATTTACGACCTTGGCTTCCGTTGCACGATCTGGCGTTACCGTCGCAAATCGCATTGTGGCTAGGGTTATGGGGGAGCTTGACGCTGATGAATCGAAAACGATGGATCGGATGGGGGGCGGCCATCATGACATGTGGGTTGATTGCAGGATGGTCAGAATGGTCGGAATCTTCACGGGTGACCTTTTTGGATGTCGGGCAAGGTGATGCAATCGTCGTAGAATCGGGAAGAACGATTGGTGTCATTGATGTAGGGGGCGTATTTCAAGATCCAAACGAGCAAAAGCGAAGCACGTTTGACCCGGGGGAAGATGTATTGGCCCCTTATTTATGGAAACGTGGGGAGCGTTCGCTTGATTTTGTCCTGTTGACTCATGCGGATCATGACCACATCGGCGGATTAGAAGGATTATTGAAGGTAGTGACGGTAGAAGAGCTTTGGATATCAAAAGAAGTGGCGAATGCTGAAAAACGAGAAGAATTGCTACACTTAGCAGCGGCCTATGATGTATCGGTCCATTATCTCGAGGCAGACGATCGGCCGACGCCATGGATGTGGATTGTGGCACCGAATCGCCCACACGAAGATGAAAATGATCATTCGATCAGCCTGTACATGAACGTAGGTGGCATGCGGTATTTATTGACAGGAGATTTGCCGATAGAAGGAGAAGCAGAGTTACCGACGCTTGACGTCGACGTATTTAAGTTAGGGCATCACGGATCCAATACGTCGTCGGGGGAAGAGCTGCTTGAGCGAATCGATCCAGAATGGGTCATTGCGAGTGTCGGTTCGAACAATCGGTATGGGCATCCGCACGAGGAGACGTTACGACGGGTTGTGGGGAGACGTCTATTACGAACCGATTTGAACGGAATGATTGTCTGTGAAGAGAACATGTGTCGGGGGATCATCGAGTAGCACGGGATAAAATGTGATACACTAAAAAACGATTGCTCCCCCGGGGCAATCGTTTGAACACTTATAGACTTAAAAACTTGATGATGACACCGATGAAGAAAATCGTGAAGAAAAAGCCAAATGGGACGATGAAGCCAATCGCAGAGTCGATGGCGTCATTACGTTTGCATTGAACGTCATTTTCAAACGGGTTTTCACTCGGTGGGCGTACTGAGTTGATTTGCATATTAGGTCCCTCCTTATCATACTTCCTTTATAAGTATAGCGAATCATGGGAAGATAATCTATGTTTAGATGAGAATAAATTGTGAAAGTGGTGTGTGTTTTGAATGAACCGTGGTTACATAATGGAAAACTGGCGAGCGTCTATGTTCTCCATGGCATCGAAAAATATTTGTTAGAGACGTGGGAACGTGAAATCGTGAAAGCGGCCAATCCATCCGGTGATCAATTTGATGTCATGCAATTAGATCTTCAAGAGACGTCACTCGATACGGCGCTTGATGAAGCGGAGACGGTCCCTTTCTTTAGTGAATATCGCACGGTTATCGTGAAAAATGCCCAGTTCTTAACGGGTGCGAAAGAGAAGCAAAAGCACAATGTCGACCGTCTGGCGGAATATGTCGTGCAACCGGCGACCTACTCGGTTCTTGTCTTGATCGTCGAGTCAGAAAAACTCGATGAGCGGAAGAAAATCGTGAAGCGTCTGAAAGAGCGTGCCATCGTCCTCGAAGCGAAAAAGCCGAGCCAAAATGAACTGATGCGATACGTGAACGATGCATTGAGTCGTGAACAACAAAAGATGGAGCGCTCTACGATGGAGCGTCTTTTATTCCTATGTCAGGATGATTGGGGAAAGTTGGTTCGCGAACTAGAGAAGCTACAGTTGTACGCGGGAACGGGTGCGACGATTCCGATTGAGATTGTGAATGATTTAGTTCCACGTACATTAGAAGATAACGTCTTTCAGCTCTCGGAGCTTCTCGTCAAACGACAAGCTGATGCAGCGCTTCGATTGGTTCGGGATTTAGAAAAACAAGGGCAAGAACTGATTGGGCTACTCGGGTTGCTTGCTCGGCAATATCGGAACATGTACCTGTCGAAACAGTTGACAGAGGCAGGCTATGGAGAGAAGCAAATCGCATCGAAAATCGGAGCCCACCCGTACACAATCAAATTGGCGACACAAGCGAGTCGCGGCTTTTCAGAGGCTCAGCTCGCACGTGCGTTGACATTGATTGCAGACGCGGACGAGGCCATGAAAACAGGACGTGGTGACAAACAGATCGTATTCGATACGCTCGTTTGTCAACTGGCTTTATTGTGAGGTGAGGGAATGGGATTCAAACAAGTGACGCTTCAAGACGTGATTCCACTCCGTCATGTTGTGCTCAGACCAGGAAAAGACGTTGAGACATGCTATTTTGAAGGGGATGAGGCGCCGACGACGCGACACTTCGCTTGGGTTGAAGGCGATCAAGTGCTGTCGGTCGCAACAGTCATGCTGTCCCCGAAACAAATCGAGGGTGTAAAGATTCCGCTCCAACTCCGTGGCATGGCGACGGATCCTCATGTTTCGGGACAAGGAATCGGCTCTCAATTTTTACAGGTACTCTATGATGAGCTAGGGAGTTCATGGTGGTGTAATGCGAGAGAAGTGGCTGTCCGTTTCTATGAGCGAAATGGACTTACACGAATCGGGGAGCCGTTCGACATCCCTGGGATTGGCCCACACTACGTCATGGTATACAAAAAAACAGCCGGCTCCGAATAGGAGGCGGCTGTTTCGTGTGATCTCTAATTAGAGAGCAGCGATACGAGCTGCGAGGCGTGATTTATCACGACCTGCTTTGTTTTTGTGGATAAGACCTTTTGACGCAGCCTTGTCGAGCTTCTTCGTAGCGAGAACGAAAGCTTCTTGAGCAGCTTCTTTGTTTCCTTCGAGTACGAGAGCATCAACACGTTTTACTGCTGTACGCATTGCCGCTTTCTCTTGTGAGTTCGCAACACGACGTTTTTCAGAAGTTTTTGCACGTTTGATTGCTGATTTGATGTTTGCCATTGTTTGTCACCTCCTGAAACAAGAAAGTGTATGTTCTTATTACTTCAAGTAATCATTCAACAGAACAAGCACAATTGTAGCAAACGGTTATATGAAAAGCAACCACTTGATGATTATTCTGAAAACTATCTGTGGTATTGTTGTAGTAGGTCGTACACATTACTTTAGGATTTTGATATAATGACACGGTATGCATGAGAAGGATAGGTGAACCCATATATGAACAAACAAGAATTAGAGAATCGTCAGAAGAAGATTCGCAACTTTTCCATCATCGCGCACATCGATCATGGAAAGTCGACGCTCGCTGACCGGATTCTTGAGAAGACTGGTGCACTCACGGCTCGTGAGATGAAAGAGCAGACGCTTGACGCGATGGACTTGGAGCGCGAGCGTGGAATTACAATCAAATTGAACGCCGTCAAATTGAATTATACGGCGAAAGACGGAGAAGAGTATATTCTTCACTTGATCGACACGCCAGGACACGTCGACTTCACATATGAAGTGTCACGTTCGCTTGCGGCATGTGAAGGTGCGATTCTCGTCGTCGATGCAGCGCAAGGAATTGAAGCGCAAACCCTTGCGAACGTTTATTTAGCACTCGATAACGACCTTGAAATCATCCCGGTCATCAATAAAATCGACTTGCCGTCAGCGGATGTCGAGCGGGTCCGTCAAGAGATTGAAGACGTCATCGGACTCGATGCGAGTGATGCGGTCCCGACTTCTGCAAAAGCGGGAATCGGGATTGAAGAGATTCTCGAACAAATCGTGGAACTTGTCCCTCCGCCGACAGGTGACCCGTCTGAACCATTGCAAGCTTTGATTTTTGACTCGTACTATGATGCCTACCGCGGTGTCGTCGCATCGATTCGTATCGTGAACGGTTCAGTCAAAGTAGGAGACAAGGTTCAAATGATGGCGACCGGCAAGACGTTCGAAGTGACGGACCTCGGTGTGTCGACGCCAAAACCAATCTCTGTTAAAGAATTGAACGTCGGAGACGTTGGTACGCTTTCTGCATCCATTAAAACAGTCGGAGATGTTCGCGTCGGGGATACGATCACACTTGCTAAAAACCCGGCAACGAGTCAGCTACCTGGTTATCGCAAGATGAACCCGATGGTGTACTGTGGTTTGTATCCGATTGATGCGGCTAAGTACAACGATCTTCGCGAGGCACTTGAGAAGCTTCAGCTCTCGGATGCCGCGCTCGAGTTTGAACCAGAGACATCGCAAGCGCTCGGTTTTGGTTTCCGTTGTGGATTCCTCGGCATGCTTCATATGGAAATCATTCAAGAGCGGATTGAACGTGAGTTTAACATCGACTTGATTACGACGGCACCATCGGTAATTTATCACGTGACAACTACTTCAGGCGAAGTGATTCACGTCGATAACCCATCGAAGATGCCAGAGCAACAAAAGGTTGATTCGATTGAAGAGCCATACGTCAAGGCGGCTGTCATGACACCAAACGACTACGTGGGTGCCATCATGGAACTTTGCCAGAAGAAACGCGGAACGTTCATCGATATGCAATACATCGATACGACTCGCGTCAAAATCACGTATGAGATTCCGCTCAGTGAAATCGTCTATGATTTCTTCGATCAGTTGAAATCGAGCACGAAAGGCTATGCGTCTCTCGACTATGAATTGATCGGCTACCGTCAATCGCGCCTCGTGAAGATGGATATCTTGCTCAATAACGAAGTCGTCGATGCCCTCAGCTTCATCGTTCACCGTGACTTCGCGTACGAGCGTGGGAAGGTCATTGTTGAGAAGCTTAAGGCACTCATTCCACGGATGCAGTTCGAAGTTCCAGTCCAAGCGGCTGTCGGTACCAAAATCGTCGCACGTTCTACGATTAAAGCACTTCGTAAAAACGTTTTGGCTAAATGTTATGGAGGAGATATTTCACGTAAACGGAAACTCCTCGAGAAACAAAAAGAAGGTAAGAAGCGCATGAAGATGGTCGGGTCCGTCGAAGTCCCGCAAGAAGCGTTTATGTCTGTCCTCTCCATGGACGAAGAATAATGAGATTGAATCGCCCTGATTTTCGAATCAGGGCGATTTTGTATTTTAGGCAGGAAATGCCACTTCATATAAGGAAGAGTACACCCTTAGACAGACTATAGAGGAGGAAACACCGTGTCGACGTATACATACTCTGCGGGTCCCGGCATGCTACCGACAGAAGTGATGCAAGAGATTCAACAACATCTTCTGACGTTTGAATATGAAGGCGTTTCGATTATCGAAACGAGTCATCGCTCCGCGTCTTTCCAACGTGTGGTCGACTCTCTTGAATTGAGACTGAGAAGACTCATGCATATCCCTGAGAATTATGCCGTACTTTGGTTACAGGGCGGGGCGACGTTACAATTTTCCATGATTCCGATGAATTTACGGAAACAGAATCGATTCGCTTATGTGGATACAGGCATTTGGTCTAAAAAAGCGATGGAAGATGCGAAACACTTTGGAGAGGTCGATGTCATTCATCCGTTGGTAGATGTGACGGGAGGGATGTCGTTTGAATCGAGCCTTGTCCAAGAGGTGGACTATCTCCATGTGACACTGAACAACACGATTGAAGGGACCCGATTTACACATATCCCTGAAGTCGATGTTCCGTTGATTGCAGATGCTTCCTCGAACATTCTGGCCGAGCAGATCGATGTGGAGCGCTTTGGGGTGATCTATGCCGGAGCCCAGAAGAATATCGGACCTGCAGGACTGACGGTCGTCATCATCCGTCGAGATTTGATTCAGTCGCTTCAGTTGCCGAGTTATCTTCAATATGCATCACATGTCGATACGTTATTCAATACACCGTCGACGTTTAGTATGTTTGCAGCCGAGCGTGTATTGAAGTGGGTAGAAGACTGCGGAGGCGTCGAAGCAATGGAACGATTGAATCGTCAAAAAAGTGACAGGGTCTATTCCTATCTTGAAGAGTCGTCCTGTTTTTCTCCAATTGTAACAGGGGAACGTCGTTCATTGACGAACATCCCATTTACAACGGGAAATCAAGAGCTGGATCTGCGCTTTGAGCGATACGCGTTAGAACGTGGCTTGCTCGAACTCGGTGGCCATCGTTCGGTAGGGGGCTTACGTGCAAGTCTATATAATGCGATGCCGCTAGAAGGGGCAGAACGCCTCGTCGACGTCATGAGAGCATTCGAGGAGGAGACCCATGTATCACATCAAAACATTTAATCAAATTGCTGCCGCTGGTCTGAAACGATTCGAGCCAAGCGAGTACGTCATCAATGCATCGGATCAAGCCGATGCTTGGGTACTGAGAAGTCATCAAGTCCATGAAGAGGACATCCCTCTCTATCTTCTCGCCATCGCTAGAGCTGGGGCCGGTGTCAACAACCTTCCGCTCGATCAACTTGCGAAACGAGGAATCGTCGCGTTTCATACACCTGGCGCGAATGCGAATGCGGTGAAAGAGCTCGTCCTTGCAAGCATGATCCTCTCAGTACGACCTATTGTGAAAGGTTTCAATTGGGTGAATGAACAGACTACCGCATCGCAATCTCAATTAGAAGAAGCGATGGAATTGCAAAAACGACAATTCCTCGGAGCGGAGTTGCGAGGTAAAAAAGTGGGGATTATCGGTCTGGGAGCCATCGGTGCGTCGCTAGCCAACGATCTTCTCCAACTCGGGGTCGATGTCATTGGATACGACCCTCATCTCTCGGTTGATGCCGCTTGGAATATTTCGAAACATGTCACGCGTGCCAAACACTTAAGTGAAGTACTGGGCAACGTTGATTTACTGTCGATCCATATGCCTTTGACTGAGGAGACTCGATTCAGCATCGACCGGAGTTGGTTTGAGCGAATGAAACCGGGGATGACTGTTTTGAACTTTGCGCGAGGAGAACTCGTGAAAGATGATGACTTACTGAAGGCATTCCATCATCATGTGGGACTGTATGTGACCGACTTCCCCCGTCACACGCTGATCGGTCATCCGCAAGTCATGGCATTGCCTCACCTCGGTGCATCGACTAAAGAGTCGGAAGTCAACTGTGCCATTCAAGCCGTGGAGACGCTGAAATTGTATCTCGAGACAGGGAATATTCGTTCGTCCGCTAATTTTCCGAACGTCGAGCTTCCATACACGGGTAAACGCCGTCTTGGGATTTTGCATCGAAACGTCCCGAACATGGTCGGTCAAATCACGGGAGAACTTGCCTCACATGGATTGAATATCGATAACATGGTCAATCGTAGCCGCGGGGAGATGGCGTATACGTTGATTGATTTAGACAACAGCGAGCATGAACCGTTATCGATTCATGCGCTATATGAAATACAGGGCGTCATTCGCGTCCGGGAATTTTAAGGAGGATCCTTATGGTCGTATTTAAACCGTTCAGCCCTTATATGCCAACGCATCCGGAACGTGTCGCTGCAGACCCGTATGATGTCGTGTCGATTGAAGAAGCGCAAGCCGTCATTTCAGAAAATCCCGATTCCTTTTTAGCAGTTGATAAGCCAGAAGCGCTTCAATCTGACCTTTCCCTTGAGAAGTGGGGGGAGCTGGCGCGTCATGAGCTAGAACGTCTCTATGAAAAGGAATTGACGGAACGTCCGAACGGATTTTATGTCTATCGATTGACATCGGGACAACGTCAGCAAACGGGTCTAGTCGCCACCTTTTCAGTCGCGGATTATGAAGCCGGTCGCATCAAGATTCACGAACATACACGGGAAACGAAGGAGCGGGAACGTGTCGAGCATGTCCGGGCGACGCGAGCGCACACCGGTCCCATTCTACTCAGTCATCCTCCACATGCAAACTTGAAGCAAATCCTACATAATGCGACTGACGGAGACCCGTTATTCTCGTTCACAGATGAACGAGGCGTCATGCATGAAGGATTCATGATTCCGAACCGTGAACTCGCTCGTGTCATGATGATTGGCGCGACCATCCCGTCGATCTACATTGCGGATGGACATCATCGTGCGAAAGCGGCAGCGGTCGTTTCCGGGATGAGTGGGGATCGTTCTCAAAAGAATGAACGTACACACTTCTTAGGTGTCCTCTTCCCGAGTGACGAATTGACGATCTTGCCGTATCATCGCGTGCTGACAGCGATAAGTCCTGAAGAGGTAGAGAATATGTTAGACGGACTCTCGTTTTCATACATGATCAAGGAGGAGGATCGTCTTGTCCTGCCGAATGAACATGGCGTCTTCGGAGTCGCCTATCGAGGGAAGTATTATAAGTTGACGAAACGGCAAGAAGACCCGGCGCTCGACGTTGCCATCTTACAGCGAGATATTCTCACGCCATACTTCAACGTTGAAGATATCCGTACGGACGCGAGAGTCGATTTTGTCGGTGGAAACAAGACGGTCGTTGAATTAGAGAAGCTGACTCAGGTGCCGGACCGATTGCTTTTCACCTGTCACGAAACGACGATGACACAACTGATGCGCGTGGCGGATGACGGTGGTCAGATGCCTCCAAAATCGACCTGGTTCGAGCCGAAATTGAAGAGTGGTTTATTCATTCATCGATTCGATTGATGGCGCAGGCTGGAAAGAACAGACGAAAAGCGTTATAAATGGAATGAGAAGAAAGGGGTGGCCGAAATTGGCTAAAGCCGTATATCTTCACATTCCATTTTGTGAACATATTTGTTATTACTGTGATTTCAACAAGGTGTTTTTAAAAAATCAGCCTGTTGATGATTATTTAGATGCATTAGAACGAGAGATGGTATTGACGCTCGAGGCGTTTCCGACAGAGCGGATTGATACCATCTTTATCGGAGGCGGGACACCGACCGCGCTCAATGAGGAGCAGATGGCGCGCCTGATGGACATGGTCCGCCGACACCTTCTGCCTCTCGCGTCAGACGACTTAGAGTATTCTGTCGAAGCGAACCCGAACTTTGTGAGTGCGGAAAAACTCGACACGATGAAAGCAGGTGGCGTCAACCGACTCAGTTTCGGTGTCCAGACGTTTGATGATGGTGGACTTGAGCGCATCGGGCGGACGCATCGGGCGGATGATGTGTTCGAGACGGTAAGCGAAGCGGCAAAACGCTTTGACAATATCTCGATTGACCTGATGTTCGGTCTTCCGGAACAAACCCTTGAACAAATTGACCGTGATTTAGCGCTAGCGCTCCAATTACCGATTCAACATGTATCCTCTTATTCGTTGATCCTCGAGCCGCATACCGTCTTTGCGATTCAAGATCGAAAAGGGAAGCTCCGTTTACCGGGGGAAGATGTCGAAGTCGAAATGTACTTGAAAGTGATGGAGACGCTTGAACGCCATGGTCTCAAACAATATGAAATCTCCAACTATGGCTTGCCTGGTCGAGAGAGTCGTCACAATCAAGTGTACTGGCGCAATGAAGAGTATTATGGATTCGGAGCCGGAGCGCATAGTTATTTGAATGGGACACGTCGCGCCAATATCGCTCCAATTCCTCACTATATTAAAGCAGAAGGCATCCCTGTGAAACGGGTGACCGAACTAGAAGAAGTGGAAAAGATGGAAGAAGAGTTGTTCCTCGGCCTGCGTATGCGTTCCGGGGTCTCGCTTCAGACGTTTGAACAAAAGTACGGAGTGTCGCTCGATGATGTGTTCGGTCACGTCATCGAAGAGTTGGTGAAGAAGTCACTGATTGAACGGACGGACACACATATCCGTCTAACGGCATCCGGTTTGCCACTCGCCAATGAAGCCTTTGCAGCCTTTATTGGAGAAGCAAAACTTGAACATGCTGATTCATAAAAAAATGGACAAGTCCCTCGTGAGGATTTGTCCATTTTCTTATATTACAAGACGAGATCACGATAGAGCGGTGTAAGCCGACCGAACGTGTCTTCGACCAACGCGAGAAATGCGTCTTCATTTTGAAGAATCGACGCATCGGCAGGAAGTTGACGGCCGATCAAGAAATCAGCCTTTTTCACAGTGCCGAATCGCTCAAGTAGCGATTGAATGTCTTCAGTTGACGTATCTTCAACAAGTAACGCTTCTTTTTTCATATGGTCGCCCGCGATATGGAAATCAGGGAATGTTGATTTCAAATCGATTTGTTGCAGGTGTTTCGCGATGGCGTCCTTGTTCGGCATCTCATAGATGAACGCTAGCCAGATGAAGACGCGATCGTCGAAAAGTCCAACTTGTAAGTGCGGATGTTTTTTGTACCCACGTTTGTCGTGACAAATCGCCATCCACGTATCTTTCGGTGGGTTCACCGTCCGACGAGCGTGCTTTGCCACATGCAAATAAAGAGGGATACCGACATCAGCCTCAAGCTCTGGCCCGACCTCGTCATAAATCCGATGGAAGAGCGGTTGAATATCCGAACGGATACCAGACATTCGTTCGTCGAGTCCATCCTGTTTAAATACATTAAATTGTTTTGTTGTAAACATGTAATCACCTCATCATCTATTCTACCGAAATGGGCTTTTATTTTCATTTCGTAGGTTTGCTATCGTGAAAAAAGGTGAAAAAATCCGAGTGTATGAATTGACAAATAGTGAGAACATGATAATATTTGAAGTGTAATTAGCACTCGTTAAATATGAGTGCTAATAAAGCGGGGTAACCTTTCCAGAGAGGAGTGATGTTGTGCTGACAGATCGACAATTGCTCATTCTTCGAGCCATCATTGACGATTACATCCAGACGGCTCAGCCGGTCGGTTCTCGGACATTGTCGAAACGAGACGATTTGACGTTTAGTTCAGCAACGATTCGGAATGATATGGCCGATTTGGAAGACATGGGGCTGATTGAAAAACCGCATACTTCTGCAGGTCGCATCCCGTCAGAGGTCGGCTATCGATATTACGTGGACCACCTCGTCGAGAAGCAGATCATCGACGAACGGGAGACAGGTCGACTAGAAGAACGTTTGAAACAATCTTCAAAAGAGTCTGAGATCTTGATTCGACAAGCTGCAGATCTCCTTTCTGATTTGACCAATTATACGACGGTCGCCCTCGGTCCGAACAGCCAAATGGAAACGTTGGCCCGTGTGGACTTTATGCCATTAGACGAGCGCCGTGGTGTCGTTCTCATCGTCACGGATCAAGGTCACGTCGAGCATCGTACCGTCATGTTTGAATCGCGTGTCGCTCCTGACGTCATCGAGGAAACGATTCGACTGTTGAACGACCGCCTTGTCGGAACGCCAATCGGACAATTGAAAATCCGGATTGGGGAGGAAGTTGCCAAATTGCAACTCGCTCAGCGACAGCAGTACGAAAACATGATGCAACTGATTCAATCGACGGTCGGAATCCAAACGCCGTCTTCGCTTTATCTCGGGGGCAAGAAGAAGATCTTCAATCAACCCGAGTTTCAGACGCTCGACACGTTACGCCCATTCCTAGAATGGATTGATGAGCAAGAACGATTGACGCACTGGCTCGAATCGTTGCCAAATCGTGAGATTTATGTGAGCATTGGGAGCGAGAACGGAATTGTCGCCCTTCAAAATTGTAGTGTCATAACCTCGGATTATACACTAGACGGTAAAACATTCGGAACAATCGCTATGATTGGTCCAACGCGTATGAATTACCGTCATGGTGTCCAAATGATGGGACAAATTATCGAAGCGTTGCGACGAACGAAACTAGACGAGTGACGGAAAGGAGTTTTACTATGACAGCAGATCACCAAAACGGGCATGAGCAAGATGACGTGCTTGAAGAAAAATCTGTAGACTCGGCACAAACAGAAGAGAATGAGTCAACTGAATCAAATGAAGATGAGGTTTTAAATGCTGAGATTGTGGAAGAAAGTTCTGAGGGGACGGACTTACAAAAAGAAATCGAAGCGTTGAAAGCGAGCGAGCTCCGCATTCGTGCCGACTTTGACAACTTCCGTCGTCGGACGAACGAAGAGAACGCCAAACGCGTCAAGTTTGCTTCACAGTCTGTCATTGAAAAATTGATTCCGCTCATTGACAACTTTGAGCGTGCACTTCAAGTAAACGCAACTTCGGAGGATGCGAAGCAGATTCAATCAGGAGTTGACATGATTCATCGTCAACTGCTTGACGTATTAAATGCTGAGCAAGTCGAAGTGATTGAAGCAGTCGGACAGCCGTTCGACCCGAATTTCCATCAAGCAGTCATGCAAGAACCGAGCGATGAGTTCGAGTCAGGTATCGTGACGATGGAGCTTCAAAAAGGATATACGATGCACGGTCGAGTCATTCGCCCTAGCATGGTAAAAGTTGCAGAATAATACTACTTAACGAGACGGAGGAATAAACGATGGGTAAAATTATCGGTATTGACTTAGGGACTACAAACTCATGTGTGGCAGTAATGGAAGGTGGCGAAGCAGTCGTCATCTCGAACGCAGAAGGTAACCGTACGACTCCTTCTGTTGTCGCATTCAAAGGAGAAGAGCGTCAAGTCGGTGAGGTCGCGAAACGTCAGGCTATCACGAACCCGAATACGATCCAATCAATCAAACGTCACATGGGAACGTCACATACAGTAGACGTAGACGGCAAAAAATTCACACCACAAGAAATCTCGGCAATCATTTTGCAGAAGTTGAAGAAAGATGCTGAAGACTACCTCGGTGAATCAGTCACGGAAGCCGTCATCACAGTTCCTGCATACTTCAACGACGCGGAGCGTCAAGCGACAAAAGATGCTGGTAAGATTGCTGGCCTTGATGTCAAACGAATCATTAACGAGCCAACAGCTGCGGCACTCGCTTACGGTCTAGATAAAGGCGAAGACCACACGATTTTGATCTATGACCTTGGTGGCGGTACGTTCGACGTTTCGATTCTTGAACTTGGTGACGGTGTATTCGAAGTTGTCGCTACAGCTGGTGACAACCGTCTCGGTGGAGATGACTTCGACCAAAAAGTCATCGACTACCTCGTTGCAGAATTCAAAAAAGAGAATGGCATCGACCTCGGCAAAGACAAGATGGCACTTCAACGTTTGAAAGATGCAGCTGAAAAAGCGAAGAAAGACCTTTCAGGTGTCACAAGCGCACATATCAGCCTTCCGTTCATCACAGCAGGTGAAGCAGGTCCGCTCCACTTGGAGATGACACTCACACGTGCGAAATTTGAAGAATTGACGGCTGACCTTGTCGAACGCACAATGGAACCGACGCGCCGTGCCTTGAAAGACGCAGGACTCACACCGTCTGACCTCGACAAGATCATTCTCGTCGGTGGTTCGACACGTATCCCTGCTGTTCAAAAAGCAATCCACGACTTCACGAAGAAAGAGCCATTCAAAGGGGTAAACCCGGATGAAGTTGTTGCACTTGGTGCAGCAATTCAAGGTGGGGTTCTTGCTGGAGACGTGAAAGACGTCGTTCTTCTCGACGTGACTCCACTCTCACTCGGTATCGAAACAATGGGTGGCGTGATGACGAAACTCATCGATCGCAACACAACAATCCCAACATCGAAATCACAAGTGTTCTCGACTGCAGCCGATAACCAGCCTGCTGTTGACATCCACGTCCTTCAAGGGGAACGTCCGATGGCGCCAGACAACAAGACACTTGGTCGCTTCCAATTGACGGATATTCCACCAGCACCACGTGGTGTGCCACAAATCGAAGTTAAATTCGATATCGATGCAAACGGAATCGTTCACGTATCAGCAAAAGATCTCGGTACGAACAAAGAACAATCGATCACAATCCAATCTTCTTCAGGTATCGATGAGGCAGAAATCGAGCGCATGGTGAAAGAAGCCGAAGCGAACGCAGAAGCAGATAACAAACGTAAAGAAGAAGCAGAACTTCGCAACGAAACAGACCAACTCGTCTTCGCGACAGACAAGGCAATCAAAGACCTTGGTGAGCAAGTAGAAGAGGCGGACAAAGAAAAAGCAGAAGCTGCGAAAGAAAAAGCGAAAACTGCTCTCGAAGGTTCAGACCTTGAGGCGATCCGTACAGCCAAAGACGAATTGTCAGCTGTCGTTCAAGAGTTGACGCAAAAAGTATATGCTAAAATGGCTGAACAGCAAGGTGCTGAAGGCGCAGAACCACAAGCGGAAGCGAAACAAGACGATAATGTCGTGGACGCAGAGTTTGAGGATCTCGACGACCGTAAATAAACAGCCGTTGTAAAGGAGAGCGCCAAAGCAGGTTTCTGCTTTGGCTCTTTCCATGTTAAGGTAGAATCGGTAAAATCGATACGTAGTTAGTGAGGATAGGAGCGAGAATAGTGGCGAAACGAGATTATTATGAAGTGCTCGGGCTCGACAAGTCGGCCTCGGCACAAGACATCAAGCGGGCATACCGAAAGTTAGCCCGTCAATATCACCCGGACATCAACCAAGAAGCAGATGCTGCTGACAAGTTCAAAGAGATTGGTGAAGCGTATGAAGTACTCTCAGACGAACAGAAACGGGCCCAGTATGACCGATTCGGTTTCGAAGGGGCCAATCAGTTTGGAGGAGGCGGTGACTTCCAAGGCGGCTTCGGAGATATCTTCGACATGTTCTTCGGAGGCGGTGGACGCCGTCAAGATCCGAACGCACCACGTCGCGGTGAAGATTACCAGTACGTCGTCGATCTTGACTTCATGGAAAGTGTCACTGGGAAAACGGAAACGATTGAACTCGAAATCGAAGTGGAATGTGACACGTGTATGGGAAGTGGCGCAAAACCGGGCACGAAACCGGAAACGTGTAATCGATGTGGCGGTAGCGGCGTCGAAACGGTCGAACAGAACACGATTCTCGGTCGTATGGTCAACCAACGTCCATGTAGCCAGTGTCATGGAAGTGGTAAGACGATTAAAGAAAAATGTCCGACGTGCCATGGTTCAGGTCATGTGAAGAAGAAACAAACCGTCGAGGTCAAAATCCCAGCCGGTATCGATAACGGTCAACAAATCCGTCTCTCAGGTAAAGGTGGTCCAGGCGTGAACGGTGGGCCAGCAGGGGACTTGTACGTCGTCGTTCGTGTCAGAGCACATGAGATCTTTGAACGTGTCGACCAACATATCGCAATGGATATGCCGATCACATTCGCCCAGGCTGCTCTCGGTGCGGAAATCGAAGTACCGACAGTTCACGGGAATGTGAGCTTGAAAGTGCCTGCAGGGACACAAACCGGTTCAAAATTCCGTTTACGCGGTAAAGGAATGCCGAGCGTTCGTGGTGGCGCAAATGGTGACCAGTACGTCAGTGTCATCGTGATGACGCCGAAGAATATGACAGACCGTCAAAAAGAGTTGCTTCGTGAATTTGAAGAAATTAGCGGAGAGTCCGGTGTCGAAGAGGAACATGGCATGTTCCAAAAAATGAAAAAGTTCTTTAGTCACTAAAAGGAGTGTGTACGAACGATGAAATGGTCTGAAATTTGTGTCCACACGACACAACTTGCGGTAGAAGCGGTATCCAATTTGCTACACGAAGTGGGGGCACAAGGTGTCGTCATCGAGGACGTGGAAGATTTCGACAGAATGATGGCGGAGGACCATTTCGGGGAGATTTGGGACGTTTCGGATCGTGAGACGTATCCAACTTCTGGCGTACACGTCAAAGCGTATGTCCCGGCCTCGGGAGATTTTCAAGATTTACTTTCAAATCTGAAAAAAGAAATCGAACGACTACGCACGATGCTCGATATCGGGTCAGGAGACGTCACGGTCGCTGAAATCGATGAAGAGGACTGGGCTCACTCTTGGAAGCAGTATTATAAGCCGGTGAAAATTTCGCAACAGCTTACCATTGTTCCTTTATGGGAAGAGTACACACCGCAGCCGGAAGAGAATGTGATTTTGCTTGACCCGGGTATGGCGTTCGGCACAGGAACGCATCCGACGACAATGCTCTGCATTCAAGCGATTGAGAACTACATTCAGGAAGGTGACCATGTCATTGATGTCGGTACAGGATCGGGCGTATTGTCGATTGCTGCTGCGAAACTCGGAGCAGCAAGCGTGAAGGCGCTAGATTTGGATTCAGTCGCCGTTGAATCGGCTCGTCAAAACGTTGAGACGAACGGAGTGGGCGAACTCGTTCAAGTGGACACAGGTGATCTTCTGAAAGGTGTGGAAGGGGAGTATGATTTAGTCGTGGCGAACATTCTCGCTGACGTCATTCTCCTGTTCATCGAAGACGCCTATGCACGTACGAAGTCAGGTGGTCGCTTCATCACCTCTGGAATTATCGGAGAGAAGCGGGCTGAAGTGACGAATGCTTTGGTCGCTGCTGGATTTGAGATCGAAGAGACGCGTGTGATGGAAGACTGGGTCGCGATTATCGCCAAGAAGGGGTAAGTTATGCAACGTTATTTTTTGACAAAAGAAGCCTTTAAAGGCGAAACGGTGACCCTTCCTTCCGACGTGGTCCATCACATCGGTACAGTCTTACGACAAGGTCCTGGATATGAGATGGTCCTATTGGATGGTACAGGTGTTGAGTATGCCTGTGTCGTGACATCACTTGAGAAAAAGAGCGGGGAAGCGAAAGTCATGTCATCGCGCCAGGCGACGACGGAATTGCCGATCGAGGTGACTTTGGCGTATGCACTCCCGAAAGGAGACAAAGTCGAGCTCGTCGCCCAAAAAGCGACGGAGCTTGGTGTCCACCATCTGTTGCTGTTCGAATCGACGCGCTCTGTTGCCAAATGGGATGGAAAAAAAGCTCCGAAAAAAGTAGAGCGGATTCAAAAGATTATGCAAGAAGCGGCTGAACAATCCTATCGTGCCGTGGTACCGACTTGCACATATATTTCTCCGAAAGAGCTCCAACAGAAAATAGATGGCTATGATGCCGTCGTCATCGCATATGAAGAGTCGGCAAAAGAAGGGGAGCAGTCTGCTTTCGCGCAACTGTTGACTCAACTGAAACCGAAACAACGCATTCTCGTCATCACGGGACCTGAAGGTGGATTCGATGTGAACGAAATCAATCAATGGACTCAGGCAGGAGCGACTACATGTGCATTTGGACCACGAATTCTTCGGTCTGAGACGGCGCCGCTTTATGCATTATCTGCAATCTCTTTCGCGCTTGAACTGAACAGATCATATGAAAACGGATGACCCGATCGAGGTCATCCGTTTTTCATTTTACTTTTTGTTGATTGTAATCACTTTCTTCGTGACGTTTCCACCAAGGTCGGTCACTTCGAATGTGAAGGTATTCTTCCCTTTCGCTGTCACTGGAAGTGTGATCGTCCCCGTGCGTGAGAAAGCACGCATCGCATATGGTTCTTTCAACGTATTGCTCCATTTCAAGTCCCCGTTGACACGAAGCTTGATCTCATCGAAGTTATCCGTTACTTGAACTTTCACTTTTACAGAATTCTGTTTAGACGATACGTTCTTCGGAACATTTGTCACCGACAATTTAGCTTTCGTCGAGTCGACAAAGACTGGGCGGACGAAGTTCGTCACGTTTCCGGCTGTGTCTTCTGCGACAAAGCGCACTTTGTGATACCCGTCTTTAAATGTCCGCGTCGTATTGAACGTATATTGTTTCGCTGTCGCGTCGTATGTGAGCGGTACTTCGACCCCATCCACAGTGAACGATGCAATCTCAGAGTCATCTTTGACTTGACCGATCAACGGAACGATCGATGTACCGTAAGGAGAGAAGGCGAGTGGCGCATCTACGAAGATGCCAGGCTTGGCCACATCATTTTCTGTTGATACGTTTCGAGTGATCACGTTCCCCGCGTTGTCTGATACACGAACCGAGAGCTGATCCGTAGAGGCGAGTGGTTGTTCAAGCGTAAAGTTTGCCGCATCCTTCGCTTCTTTAGCAACCACTTCTCCATTCAGGAGGAACTCGATTCCGTTGATTCCAGCAAAGTCATCCGATGCCTTGACGCTCGCCACGTTATCGTTCCAACGAAGCGTGAAGCGCGGGTCTGTGTAATCTACTTTGACAGGGATACGTAACGTTTGAGCTTGCTTCTTCATGTAGTCGATGCTTGCTTCAATCTCATAGTAATATATTCCTTTAGGCGCCATCTTACCATTTAATTGCCCATCCCAAGCGTTATCCGCTGCGTAATAGTAATAATCGCCACTCCCACCATCGAAGTAATTCTTTCTCAATTCGTCTTCCATCTTGAGGGTACGAAGGACGTTTCCTTTTTCATCTACAATCCGGTATTTGACATCTTTTGCGTTACGTAATAGCGAGAAGACTGGAGTTGCCGTATCTTTCGATCCGTCTCCATCCGGAGAGATGGCAACCGCCTCACTAGCTACGGATTCATCTAACTTTTCACCTAAGTAGTTTCCGTCGGCATCGACCAATCCAGAAACGCCATAGAATGCTCCTTCTCCGTAAATCGTCTCGTCAAAGATTGGTGCTTTGCCCCAGTCTCCTTCAAAACCGACGAATGGAACGACGAGAGATGGATGACCGTCTGTGCCGCTTGGGTCAGTCAAACGAAGGAACCCGTCGACGAAGTAGCCGTTCTCAAAGACAGATTTGGCAGATACAGTGCCTTCTAACGTTTCTGGGTTCAACACTTTTGCTTTCGAAACATCGATGGAAACTGTGATTTCTTTCTTCTGTTTTGCTTTCAATGTAACTTTACTTGTGTTCGATCCGTTGATTTTAACGATAGCTTGCTCGAGTGCTTGAGCTTCCATCGCATTTTGAACGATACCGTCTTTGTTTTTGACAGCGAGGTCTGTTTGTAACGATGCGGCTACATCATAAGTCAACGCTTCGTTCGACATGTTCTCGACGACGACCGTGAAGGATGCTTTGCTCTTCGACAACTCTTTCAAAGCGACTTTCGCCTCTTTTGTCGACTTTTCATAGGCGACAGCCGGCGAAGTGACGGCTGCATGCAATTGCATGAGACCGGCTCCGGCACGACGAGGAGAGTATGGAAGCGACTGTTTCAATTCCTGGTTATATGGTCCGATATCCGTGACAGGCTTAGATGTGTTGAGTAACAAGTTTTTCGCCATCGTGACGCGTGCTTTCCCACTCAACTTGAAGTCGCGGTCTACACGTTCAAGAACGAGTGCCGCTCCTCCGGCAACGTGTGGTGCTGCCATTGACGTTCCGCTCATCAATCCATATTGGTTATCGTTAAACGTAGAGAAAATTTGTCCGCCTGGAGCAGAAAGTTCCGGCTTGAAGTCAAGGTTCGGTGTAACTCCCCACGATGTGAAATCAGACATCGCACCGGCTGAACGGTTGTTGACACTGATTCGGTCACCGGCAAACGTCACTTGAAGGGGACCTTCTGCTAACTTGTCTTTCAGTTCATTCCCATCCTGGATGCTAAGTGAAGCCATTGGGAGTTGAGGTTGATCGAGCGCCATCGAGACATAATCGCCATGTCCGACCGCACCACGTACGATGACACCTGCTGCGCCTTGTGCTTCAGCTGTTTTTTGAATCTTCGAGTAGAAGTAACCGCCGTCGCGAACAGCAAGGACGAGTTTTCCTTTTACGTCTTTCCCTTCATAATTCTCCGGTTGTCCGTCTCCGACATATACGATGTCGTATGTTCCTTCTTTGAAGACAGGACCGTCTTGTTTTTTCCATCCGATTTTTTCATCTCCGACACGGAATGCGTCCAATTGAATTTGATCGTTTTCAAGAGAGGCGACCGATGTCGATGCTTGACTGACACTCGGTGCCCCAACGACACCCGTATCTGGGTTTGAAGCAGTCGGTAAGTCGAATCCGTGACCAAAGTATGCGGAGTTCCCTGCAGAAATCGACATGAAGATACCGTTATCGACGGCACGTTGAACGGCTTGTTGTTCTGGCGAATCGGCATCGACGAACCCGGCTGTCGAACCGAGACTCATGTTGATGACATCGGCGCCGAGTTTGATGGCATCATCAATCGCTTTGATATAGATGTCTCCATATGTAGATGCATAGTTCGGATCGTTACTGAATACTTTTAAACCTAAAATTTGTGCTTCCGGTGCGACCCCTTTGATTCCACCGTTTTCTAAATCACCGTTAGCGGCAACCGTTCCAGAAACGTGTTGTCCATGCATGGAAGCACCAGGTGAATCGTCTTTGATGTCATCGTTCTCATCGTAGTAGTTATATGCGTATGGAACTTTCTCGTTCACGTATTCGCCTGGAAGACCGAACGATGTGATGGCTTGATTGACTTCAGATTGAGTCAACTCTGCCGTCTTGGCGTCTGTGATCTTATAATCCCGGTGCTCAGGGTCGATTCCAGAATCGATGACGGCGACGACAGTACCTTCTCCGGCAAACCCGTAATCTCCCCACGTTTGTTCGGCTTGAACCATGCCATTACTCGTGATCATATCCGGTTTGACTTCTGGGCGCTCATACTCGTTGACAATGTGAACGGTCGCCACTTCAGGTAATGCTTCGACTTTGGCGATTTCACTTGTAGACAAGAATGTAGAGAAACCATTGAAGACGGTCGTAAATTCTTCAATCGGTGTAGCCGTTACGCCTTGTTTCTTCAAGGCGGACTTGGCACGTTTTTGTTCTGATTGAACAGATTGTTGTGCCTTATTTTGCTCTGATTTCGACAATTCATTAAATTTCTTTCCTTTTTGAGCGGCTTCGGCAATGGCAGGATCCCCGACGAGCTCAACGACGACCCGAACTTTTTTCTGTTTCTTCTCTAGAACCAGTTTCGGTTTAACGGAAGCTTCAGCTGAAACAGAGGTTGTTCCAGCTTGAATCAGTGCAGGTGACAAGGCGATACATGTGGCGAGTGAAGCGTTTAAATAGATTTTTTTTCGTGACAACGTATAGACCCCCTAAAATTTGTTAGTACCTGTAAAATTTAAAGCATAAACTCACATTGAGAACTATCATATCGCTAATCAGATGAAAAAGAGTGGGTTTATTTGTAAAACAGGTAAGTGTTTTTGCACAAATTTTAATGTTCTGACAATTACTAAAGACCTAACACATAAGACCTATATCCAATTGCATATGATGCGTGAATCTAGCGAATGACTTGAAATGAATAAAAAAACCTGTTAATGTAACGTTAAAGTTAAATACCAATAAAACATATCAAATTAGTAAGAATTAAGATTGGGGTAGCGATATGAACTTACCATTCATGGACATCTTTAAGGATTGGGCAAAGGATTATGATACGACGGTCGAGGGGCATGATGAGCAATATCACGAAGTGTTCATCGGATATGAGCAAATGCTCGATGAGGTTGCCCTACACGTCGAAGGAACGGTGCTTGAGTTTGGTGTCGGAACAGGGAACTTGAGTAGCCGGATCTTGAAAGGGCATCCGTTGATTGCGATTGAACCGTCGCCGGAAATGCGACAAATTGCTGTTGAAAAGTTGGGGATTGAAGTACTCGAAGGTGATTTTCTCCGATATCCGAAGTTATCACATGTAGATACGATCGTATCGTCATATGCTTTTCACCACTTGACAGATTCTGAAAAGGCCACGGCCATTGGTCGATACGTCGAAGACTGGGAACACCCGAAGTTCGTGTTGCTTGATACGATGTTTGAGTCACCAGCAGCTCGTCAGGACATCATCGATTGGGCGACTGCGAAAGGGTACTCGGACCTCGTCGAAGATTTAAATCGTGAATACTATCCTTATACGTCAACGATTCGTTCCATGTTAGAAGCGAACGGATACAACGTGACGATGACGCAGAAAAACAAGTTTGTCTGGCTCGTAATAGCCACTAAATAACGAGGAGGAATTACTCATGAAAACATATAATGTTGAAAGTTTTAACTTGGATCATACGAAAGTACAGGCGCCGTTTGTCCGTTTAGCTGGTGTGAAAGAAGGGACGGCTGACACGATTTATAAATACGATATTCGTTTCATTCAACCGAACGAAGGACTCATGCCGATGCGCGCGGTTCATTCACTTGAGCATTTGATTGCCGAGAACAGTCGCAATCATTCCGAAGACATTGTCGATATCTCACCGATGGGTTGCCAGACAGGTTTCTATTGGACAATGCTCAATGATGGGAACTACGAACGAATGCTTGACCTCGTGGAAGCGACGTTGCGTGATGCGATGAACGCTGAGGAATTGCCTGCGCAAAACCCTGTTCAATGTGGGAATGCGAACCATCATGATTTCGAAGGTGCCAAAAAATTAGCGGCAGACATGCTCGCAAAACGCGATGAATGGCATATCGTCTTCAAGGACAAGGCATAAGATGATTGTCCGTGACGTCTATGAACTCATCGGAGACACACCGCTCATTGAACTTCGAACGCTTCCTATACCAGCAAATGTCAAAGTGTACGGAAAGCTCGAGATGATGAATCCAGGTGGGAGTGTCAAAGACCGACTCGGGATGAATTTGATTGAACGGGCGATCGAGCGTGGCGATGTGGCACCTGGTGGAACGGTGATCGAACCGACAGCAGGCAATACGGGGATCGGGCTTGCGCTCGCTTGCCAACGATTCGGGATTCGCCTCATGACGGTCACTCCTGAAAAATTCAGTCAAGAGAAGCAGGCATTGATGCGACTGCTCGGAGCAACCGTCGTCAACACGCCGACCGAACTCGGCATGAAGGGCGCGATCGCACATGCCATTGAGTTGGCTAAAGAACATGACGCCTATGTCCCAGAACAGTTCTCGAACCCGGATAACCCGGATGCTTACGTCGACATCCTTTCCCATGAGTTGTTGAAAGATGTGCCACAAATTGACGTATTTGTAGCGGGAGCGGGGTCAGGTGGAACATTCACCGGTGTCGCCAAATCATTAAAGCCACTTGGAACGAAAACTGTCGTCGTAGAGCCGGTCGGTTCCATTTTGAATGGCGGTGAACCAGGACCACATAAAACAGAAGGAATCGGCGTCGAAAAATGGCCACCCTTTTTGGAGAGGGCTTACGTCGATGCGATTCATACCATTACAGATGAGGAGGCCTTCTACTACGTGGCACATTTAGCGAAACAGGAAGGTTTGCTCATCGGTAGTTCTTCAGGCGCTGCCATTGCAGCATGTGTAAAAGAAGCGAATCAATTGACGGAAGGCACGATTGTCACCATCTTGCCTGATAGCGCAGAACGATATTTAAGTCAAGGAATTGTCAAGGAGGCAGAACATGCGTACAAAGACAGCACTCATTCACGGCGGTAAAACGACGGATCCGTTGACAGGGGCCGTCACGCCACCGATTTATCAAACGAGCACGTATAAGCAAGACGGGATTGGCAACTTGCGAGAAGGGTACGAGTACTCACGATCAGCAAACCCGACTCGGACGGCATTAGAGACATTGATTGCCGACATCG
Organism: Exiguobacterium sp. s75; assembly: GCF_018617145.1. Taxonomy (GTDB): domain Bacteria; phylum Bacillota; class Bacilli; order Exiguobacteriales; family Exiguobacteriaceae; genus Exiguobacterium; species Exiguobacterium profundum. The sequence goes on along the minus strand of NZ_JACSJQ010000001.1, from coordinate 1,143,561 downwards.
AAGGCGGCGTGCAAGGATTTGCATTCGGATCTGGCATGGCAGCCATCTCGACGGTGCTTATGTTATTGAAATCTGGAGACCACGTCATCGTCGGGTCTGATGTATATGGAGGAACGTACCGTGTATTCAATCGAGTATTTCAGTCACGAGGCTTGGAAGCAACTTTTGTCGATACATCCGATGAAGCAGCGGTTCGGGATGCGCTTCAAGCGAACACGAAAATGATTTATGTCGAGACCCCGACAAATCCTCTCTTGAACGTGACGGACATTCGGGCGATGCGTACGATTGCCGATGAAGCAGATGTGTTACTCGTCGTGGACAATACGTTTATGACCCCTTACTTCCAAAATCCGATTGATCTTGGTGCAGACTACGTCCTTCACAGTGCCACGAAGTACTTAGGTGGACATAGTGACGTCGTAGCGGGACTTGTTGTCGCACGTACGGAAGAGCAGGGCGAGGCCTTGGCGTTCCTTCAAAACTCTGTTGGCGCAGTCCTTGGACCACAAGATAGCTTCCTTGTTGTACGGGGAATCAAGACGTTGGCTGTTCGGATGGAGGAGATTGAATCGAATGCACGAGCATTGGTTGAATTCCTTCAGTCGAACGAGTCTGTATCACGCGTGCTCCATCCAAGTGTATCCAGTGAGGAAGCGAAGCGGATTCATTTATCGCAGGCACGTGGATTCGGTGGGATGATCGCATTTGATGTCGGTTCAGCGGAAGCGGCAGAAATGATGGTCGCGAAGACGAAATACTTCACGCTCGCCGAAAGTTTAGGAGCGGTTGAGAGTTTGATCAGTGTTCCGGCACGCATGACACATGCCTCGATTCCAGCCGAACGCAGAGCGGAACTTGGCATCACCGATGGGCTCGTCCGTATTTCGGTCGGACTTGAGGACATTGATGACTTGATCGAAGACTTGGCACAAGCATTAACAGCAATTGAACAAGTGAAACAATAAACGGTCAGGGCGCGATTTCGCGCCTTTTTTTCATGAAACAAAAGTCTTGTATCGAGAGTCTTTCATCGACTAAACTGTCTTTAACTTGTAAGAGAGCGGGTGAACGTGTGAATAAGGGAGTATGGACGACAATCGGGGCCTACGTCATGTGGGGCGTCCTTCCGATTTATTGGAAATTTTTACAAGAGGTGCCGAGTGGTCAAATTTTGGCGCATCGAATCGTTTGGTCATTTTTATTTATTCTGCTCGTTCTAAGATGGACAAATCAGTGGAAAGAATTCGGTTACGCCCTGCGACACCGTGCTACGCGAAACGCATTCATGTTGAACGGATTCATCGTCAGTGCGAACTGGTTTGTATACATATGGGCTGTCAATCACGGATATATCATTGAAGCTTCTCTCGGATATTACATCAATCCTCTTGTCAGCATGGTGTTAGGGGTGCTTGTCTTTCGGGAATCATTAAATCGAGTCCAATGGATGGCCGTTGGGATCGCGTCAATCGGCGTCCTCGTCTTGACGTTAGGGTACGGTACGTTCCCATGGATTTCATTCGTCTTGGCGAGTACCTTTGGATTTTATGGAATGGTGAAGAAGCGCCGTCCCCTTGCTTCAACGGTCAGCCTAGGAATCGAAACGCTAGCAGTGGTCCCGGTGGCATTGCTCTTCCTCGGAAATCAAGTTGTCACCGACAATATTGCGTATAACATGTCGCCTGTCATTTGGATCGCCCTTCTTGGAACGGGTGTGGTCACGGCGTTACCTCTTCTCCTGTTCGGGTACGGGGCACAACATATCCCGTTCACGCTTGTCGGATTTCTTCAATTCATCGCACCGACACTTAGCTTGATCATCGGGGTTGTCATGTACCATGAACCGTTCACGGCATATCATGTCTTTGCCTTCACCTGCATTTGGCTCGCTATTTTCTTCTTTAGTTGGAACAGTTGGGTCGTCGCTCGTAAACGTCGTCAGTTGATTTAGGTTTGAAAGCTGTTACATCTCGAAAAAACATGGTAATATGTTAGATGTCAGACTTATTTGTCAGAGGAGGAAATGAATAATGGAATTAGCCCGTTATATCGACCACACAGCTTTAAAGGCTGAAACAACAAAAGATCAAATTACAACACTTTGTGCAGAGGCGCTCGAATACAAATTCGCAAGCGTTTGTGTCAACCCGACATGGGTCAAATATGCAGCAGAACAACTCAAGTCCGATGATGATGTCAAAGTATGTACTGTCATCGGTTTCCCACTTGGAGCAAACACACCTGAGGTAAAAGCATTCGAAACAAAAGATGCGATTGCCAATGGCGCAGATGAAGTAGATATGGTCATCAACATCGCAGCACTCAAAGATGCTGACTACGATCTCGTAGAACGTGACATCCGTGCGGTTGTCGAAGCGGCAAACGGTACACTCGTCAAAGTCATCTTTGAAACATGCATGCTTACAAAAGAAGAAATCAAGAAAGCTGCCGAACTTTCAGTGAAATCTGGAGCAGACTTCGTCAAAACTTCGACTGGTTTCTCGACAGGTGGCGCTACAGTCGAAGACATTCGCCTCATGCGCGAGACGGTCGGACCTGACATCGGCGTAAAAGCTTCAGGTGGTGTCCGTGACTTCGAGGGTGCGAAAGCGATGATCGATGCCGGTGCGACACGTATCGGTGCTTCAGCGGGTATCGCGATTGTCACTGGTGGACGTTCAGACAGCGACTATTAATAAGTGGTTGACCACACGACTTAATTTCACTATAATATGATATGACGTGTGAAACACGTTTCCTTAGTCGTGTAATTCGGAGGGAGGGAAAACTAGTGGAAACTCGTGTCCGTAAAAACGAATCGCTTGAAGACGCTCTTCGTCGTTTCAAACGCGGTGTTTCGAAAGATGGCACACTTGCCGAAGTTCGTAAACGTCGTCACTACGAAAAGCCAAGCGTAAAACGTAAATTGAAATCAGAAGCTGCGCGTAAGCGTAAGAAATTCTGATTCCAGTTTCATTTGTAGAGAGGGTGTTGGCTCATGAGTCTTCAAGAACGCTTGACGGACGACATGAAGCAAGCCATGCGCGCGAAACAAAAGGATCGTCTTACGACAATCCGGATGGTCAAAGCGTCGCTCCAAAATGAGGCTATCAAACTAGGTCGTCAAGATCTTACCGAGGAAGAGGAACTCACGGTGCTCAACCGAGAGATGAAACAGCGCAGAGACTCCCTCCGAGAATTCGAAAGCGCTGGTCGTGATGACCTTGCTTCCAAAGTAGCAGAAGAGATTGTCGTCCTAGAAGCCTATATGCCTGAACAACTTTCAGAAGATGAAGTGACTGCCATCGTCCAAGCAGCAATTGCTCAAACGAACGCAGCCGCTCCATCAGATATGGGTAAGGTGATGGGCGTCGTCATGCCGCAAGTCAAAGGCAAGGCAGACGGTGGTCTTGTGAACCGAATCGTCAAACAACAATTGACGAATTGATGAAAAAGCAGAAACTTTCCGGGAAACCGAAAGTTTCTGCTTTTTTTTGCGTATTCTGAAACCACATTCAATCTTGTTTCGTATACACTAGAGATAGGAGATAGCTTTGAATTTGGAAGGGGGTAGCAAGACGATGACATTTGGTCTCGGAGTGATTCTGACAGTCTTTTTTGTCGGAGTCGTCCTTCTTGGAATTGAAGTGTTCGTAGCAGGGTTTGGATTGTTCGGTTTGCTTGGGATCGGAGCCGTCGTTGCGAGTTTGATTATGGCTGGTGCGACGATCGGTCAATTATGGCTATCGATTGGTCTAGCGGCAGCGGTGCTAACAGGTCTCGGCTTTTGGGCATACCGTCGCTTGAGTACGAATCGTCCGCTCATTTATAAAGGGTTGATTTTGACGGATTCGACATCGACTGAAAAAGGCTACTTGTCCCACGAAGATCGAAAACAGCTTCTCGGGAAAGTGGGAGTCACCTTGACACCACTTCGCCCAGCCGGTACTGCCGAAATCGACGGAGAACGACTTGATGTCGTGACGGAAGGTGGCTATCTCGATCAGCAGACAAAAATTCAGGTTTATAAAGTGGATTCTGGACGGATTGTCGTTCGAAGCTTTGTAGAACCGAAGGAGGATGTAACAGAATGACACCAGAATTACTGACAACGTTACTCATTACAGGTGGAGGATTGATTGCACTTGCCGTATTCTTCACGTTCGTACCAGTCGGACTATGGATCAGTTCGTTTGCAGCGGGCGTCCACGTCTCGATCTTCACATTGATTGGGATGCGCCTTCGTCGCGTTATTCCTTCGAAAATCGTGAACCCGTTGATTAAAGCGGTTAAAGCAGGAATTGAATTAAACACGAACCAGCTTGAGAGTCACTTCTTGGCTGGTGGTAACGTAGACCGCGTTGTGAACGCATTGATTGCGGCGCACCGTGCGAATATTGAATTGTCGTTCGAACGTGCTGCTGCCATTGATTTGGCAGGACGAAACGTGCTCGAGGCTGTACAGATGTCTGTTAACCCGAAAGTCATTGAGACGCCGTTTATTGCGGGTGTCGCAATGGACGGGATCGAAGTGAAGGCGAAAGCACGTATTACCGTACGTGCGAATATCGATCGTCTCGTCGGTGGTGCGGGAGAAGAAACGATTATCGCCCGTGTCGGTGAAGGGGTCGTGTCGACAATCGGTTCACAAAACAACCACAAGCACGTCTTGGAGAATCCGGATATGATTTCACGGACTGTCCTCACAAAAGGGTTAGATTCAGGAACAGCGTTTGAGATTCTTTCAATCGATATTGCCGACATCGATATCGGTAAGAACATCGGCGCGGTCTTGCAGACGGACCAAGCAGAAGCGGATAAGAAAATCGCTCAAGCGAAGGCGGAAGAACGTCGCGCGATGGCGATTGCGCGCGAACAAGAAATGAAATCTTCAGTAGAAGAAATGCGTGCGAAAGTTGTCGGTGCCGAAGCGGAAGTCCCGCTCGCGATGGCAGAAGCGTTACGAAACGGAAAGCTTGGTGTCATGGATTACGTGAACTACTTGAACGTTCAAGCGGATACAGAAATGCGAAAAGCGATTGGGGCACCTGTCGATTCTGAATCAGATAATGAGTGATTGATATGGATGGACTATGGGTACTCTTGTTAGCCGCCTTCGGAATTGCTTCGGCAGTGATGAAGCGGCTCGAAAAGTCACCGTCCTCTGGAGACCGTCCTCAAAGCAGTGAGCTGAAACGCTATTTGGATTCGGTAGGGGACGTCATGAAGGAGATTGAAACGGCATTTGATGACTCGGACGAAAAACCGGCACCCCAAAAGGTGAGGCGCCGAGTCGCTCGAACGGTAGAAGAGCGACCGGCTCCACGAGAACGTCAAGTCGAGATGCCGAAAGTGAGCGCGCAATTCGAACAAGCGGTTAAAATTCCACCGATTCAACAGGAAAAGAAACCGAGACAACTGAACGTTTCACAAAAACGAATGCGGGAAGCTGTCATTTGGAGTGAGGTACTACAACCTCCCATCTCGAAACGGAAGAAGTGAACGGAAGGCAGTGACGTCATGTTACTGCCTTTTGCGCGTGGAAATTACACGGTCTTTCTTTCACGATAGGCGTGATAGTGCTAAAGTAAAAGAGGAATATCCGATTTTAATGAGGAGGCAATGCATCCATTGATTATGACTGATAAAATACCATTCGTCATGGAACATGCGAACGAGGCACAAGCTTTACTCGGACCGAAAGATGAAGTGTTCCAGGCGATTGAAACAGAATTGAAAGTGGCACTCATCCCAAGGGGTGAGGAGTTGATTATTCAAGCTGACACACTTGAGGCTCTTGAATTAACGAAACAAGTGATCATCACCTTGCAGACGTTAGTGAAGAAAGGTGCACGTCTAAATGAAAGTGATGCCATCAGCGTCATCCAGCACATTCAAGTCGGAAAGGGCGATGAACTGCTCGAACATTATGAACGAGTCGTTTTCACGACGAATAAGGGGAAACCGATCCGTGCCAAGACAGTAGGGCAGAGTCGGTATGTTCGTGCGATTGAACGACGTGATCTCGTCTTTGGGATTGGACCGGCCGGAACAGGGAAAACGTACCTGGCTGTCGTGCTTGCGGCACGCGCCTTAAAAGAGGGGCAAGTCAAACGGATCATCTTGACGCGTCCTGCCGTTGAAGCGGGAGAGAACCTTGGATTTTTACCGGGAGATCTAAAAGAAAAAGTGGACCCTTATCTCCGCCCATTGTACGATGCGCTATTTGATGTGTATGGGGTGGAACAGACGAACCGTTTGTTAGAACGAGGTACGATTGAAGTGGCTCCGCTCGCTTATATGCGTGGACGAACATTAGAAGATGCGTTCGTCATCTTGGATGAAGCGCAGAATACAACAAAAGAACAGATGAAGATGTTTTTGACGCGACTCGGTTTTGGATCGAAAATGGTGGTCACAGGGGATTTGACCCAAGTCGATTTACCGAAAGGCAAGGCATCGGGGTTGCAGGAAGCATTACACTTGTTAGAGGGTGTGGATGGTATTCACTTTGAACACTTCAGTGCGTCTGACGTCGTCCGTCATCCGCTCGTCAAGAAAATCATCAACGCCTATAGTACGGACCTCACTTAAATGTACGGGTGAGGTCACAAGATCGTGAAAGGGGGGGCACGAATGCAGCAAGCTAAAAACTGGACAGTCGCGACCATCTCGTTGATTTTCTTTCTCTTATTAGGCGCCATTCTATACTTTACCGTGCGTCCATCAATCATCAGTGTGGAACCGCTCGGGATTGCCGAACAGGATATCCGGTCTCCGATCACGGTTGAGGACCGTGTTGCGACCGAACGATTGAAACAAGAAGTGACAAATGGTGTTGGCAGTCAATTCTCATTGAGAAAAGAATTTGCAGACCAACAAATCGCTAAAGTTGAGCAGTTGTTCGCAGCATTCGACCAGACGGATGAGGAGACTGAACTGGCGGACATTAAAAACCGTCTAAATTCTACAGAGGCGAACGGGGTATTAGCTGATGAAGAGTTGAATTCGCTTCTTGAAGCGAGTGAGGACACTCGACAAACGGTAGAAGATGTCACAGTCACTGCATTACAACAAGTGATGGACGATCGGATTGAGACGAGTAATGAAGCGGTCGTTGCCGCTCGAGACCGAGCTGCAGCGATTATCGATCAATCGCCGCTCTCGTTTGAGTTCCGTGCCATCTCGAAAACGTTAAGCGATGAACTTATCGTACCGAACTATGTGTTTGACTCTGAGGCGACCCGTCAAAAAGAACAAGAGGCCGTCGATGCTGTCGATCCTGTCATCATTCAAGAAGGACAGTTACTCGTCAGTCAAGGTGAGGTGGTGACTCGAGAGATATATCGGAAATTAGAGCTATCTGGAGCCATCGATCCGAATCGTTCCCTTGCACCATTATTCGGGTCATTCTTGCTCAGCGCATTGTTGACCGGTGGGTTTCTGTTCATGCTCATTCGCTCGAAAATCAAAGACCTGTTACTGAGTCCGAAAATCCTAGTGACGGTCTATGGCTTGCTACTTTTACAACTCGGCGTCTTTTTTGGTGTCGGATACATCGGTGTCGATTTTACGACATATGCCTATATTTTGGCGCCGACCGCGTTCGTCGTATTGCTTCTACGCATCCTAATCGATGAACGAGTCGCGCTCGCCTCAGCATTCATTACCATGATTGCTGGGAGTGTCGTTGTCACGTTCGGACAGAGCACGAATTTCATGACGCTCGTGTACGTGGCGACCGGTAGTTTTCTAGCCGTCTTTTTAGTTGAACCGAAAATTCAGCGAAAGCGACTATTCTTGTCAGGGGTGTTACTCGGTTTCGTCAACATCATCATGGTCATCGCCTTACTCTTACTTCGGAACGTGCAAGTTTCCTGGGAAATGGCGATGTATCTTTCCGGATTTGCCGTCATTAGCGCCTTGATCTCCATTGTGTTGACGTTCGGATTCCTGCCATTTTTGGAACCGTGGTTTGGTGTCTTGTCTTCTGGTCGACTCGTGGAATTGATGAGTCCGACGCATCCGCTATTGCGTAAACTTTTAATGGAGGCACCTGGTACGTATCATCATAGTATGATGGTGGCGAACTTGGCGGAGTCCGCATGTGAGGCGATTGGTGCAGATGGTCTTCTCGCACGTGTCGCAAGCTATTATCACGATCTTGGGAAGACGGAGCGTCCCCTGCATTTCATTGAAAATCAGCAAGGTGGAGGGAATCCTCATGATCGCTTGACGCCTGAAGAATCGGCAGACATCATCATGGCTCATCCTTATGACGGAGCGGATCTGTTGCGACGTTATAAGTTACCGAAAGAAATCATCGATATCGCAGAGCAGCATCACGGAACGTCTTTATTGAAATATTTCTACGTGAAAGCGAAGGAAGATCCTGATAAAGAGGTGTTAGAGTCTCGTTTCCGCTACCCTGGTCCAAAGCCACAATCGCGCGAGGCGGCCGTTGTTATGATTGTCGACTCAATCGAAGCGGCTGTCCGCTCGCAAAAACAACCGACGCCAGAAAAAATCCGAATGCTCGTTCGAACAATCATTCGTGACAAGTTGGCGGATGGGCAGTTCGAAGAATGTGAATTGACGACGAAAGAAATTTGGCGCGTCGGAGAGAGTGCGTGTGAGACACTGACCGGCTTGTTCCACGAACGAATCGAATACCCAGAATTAAAGAAAGAGGGAGAATTACATGCAAATCATCTCGAACGATGAACATGAATTGTTAACAACATCTCAAATCGAGCTCATCGAGTCGATTTTACAACATGCCGCTCAATTAGAAGGGGTGGAAGAACCAAGCGAATTGTCGGTCACGTATTTAACAAATGCGGAAATCCATGAAGTGAACCGAGAATGGCGTGGCAAGGATGCCCCGACCGATGTCATCAGTTTCGCATTTGATGAGATGGGGGATGAGGAGATGGATTTCATGCTCGATGAAGATGAACCACATCTTCTCGGTGACCTCGTCATCTCGGTAGAACGTTGCCGAGAACAGGCGGCTGACTATGGTCATTCGTTTGAGCGGGAGCTCGGCTTTTTAGCAATTCATGGATTCCTCCATTTGCTTGGGTATGATCATATGACACCCGAGGAAGAAGCGGAGATGACGGCAAGGCAAGAAGAAGTGCTCACTCATTTTGAGTTGAAGCGAGGCAACGTGTGAGACCGTTCCGTGTGGCATGTGAGGGGATCCTCCATGCCGTTCGTTCGGAACGAAACATGCGTCTCCATCTCCTATCGGCTCTTCTTGTATTCATCTTTTCAATCTGGTTACAGCCGACAAGGCTCGAGACCGTCATCTTGTTCGGGTGGGTGATTGCCGTTATTAGCATGGAAATGATGAATACGGCAATCGAACGAACGGTTAATCTCGTGACAGAAGACGTCCATCCGCTCGCGAAGCAAGCAAAAGATGTTGCCGCAGGAGCCGTTTTAGTCGCTTCATTTGGTGCTGCCGTAACGGCGCTCATAATATTCGGTCCACGGCTATGGAACATGCTATACTAATAGTTCTGAAATTGAGAAAGCAGGTGCAATATGTATCAAGAAGATTTTAAATCCGGATTCGTCTCCATTATCGGGCGACCGAACGTTGGAAAATCGACATTCTTAAACCGTGTGATCGGACAAAAGATTGCCATCATGTCGGATAAACCACAAACGACACGAAATAAGGTGCAAGGTGTGTACACAACCGATGATTCCCAAATCATCTTCATCGATACACCAGGGATTCATAAACCGAAACACCGTCTTGGCGACTTCATGATGAAAGTGGCGACGAACGCATTACGCGAAGTTGATGCGATTCTCTTCATGGTGAACGTGACGGAACCGCGTGGAGCTGGCGACGACTTTATTATTGAGAAACTCAAAGGGCTCGACACACCGATTATTCTCGTCATGAACAAGATCGATTTAATCCATCCGGATGAACTTCCGAAAGTGATTGAACAATATACGAACGAATTGGATTTCGCGGCGTACGTCCCGATTTCGGCGCTACAAGGCAACAACGTCGAACCGCTCTTAGGTGAGATCAAGAAATTGTTGCCTGAAGGACCGATGTATTATCCGGCCGATCAAGTGACGGACCACCCGGAGCGTTTCATTATCTCAGAGATGATTCGTGAGAAAGTGTTGCATAAGACACGCGATGAAGTCCCTCATTCGATTGCTGTAGCCATCGAATCGATCAAGAAACGCGAGAACTCTGAGATGATTGATGTCGAAGCCGTGATCATGGTGGAGCGTGATTCGCAAAAAGGGATCATCATCGGAAAAAAAGGGGCTATGCTTCGTGAAATCGGAACAGACGCGCGCCATGATATCGAAGCGCTTCTCGGGACTAAAGTTTATTTGAACCTATGGGTAAAAGTGCAGAAAGACTGGCGTAACAAGATGGGTCAGCTTCGTGACCTCGGTTTCCGCGACGACGAGTATTGAGCCATGTTACAAAAAGTCACGGGAATCGTCGTTCGTACCGTTAATTATGGGGAATCGAATAAAGTCGTGACATTGTTTACAGAGGAACTTGGCAAAGTCGCGATCATGGCACGGGGTGCAAAGAAACCGGGTAGCCGGTTTCACGCCTCGAGTCAGCCGTTTGTGGAAGGTGTCTATATCTTTCCGTCTAGCCGAGGACTCGCTCAGTTAAAATCATCTGACGTCATGACGTCTTATCCTGAAATCCGAAAAGATGTCGAACGGATGGCATATGCGATGTATTGGTTAGAACTTGTTGATCGGTCTGTCGAGGATCGTGTCCAAAATCGTCCATTGTTTCGAATATTACGGGATGCCTTGCAGGCACTGAATGCGGGCATGGACGCAGATGTCATCACGCACTATGTTGAATTACGTATTTTGCATCTATTAGGTGTCGCCCCAGTCTTGACGGGATGTGTGCGCTGTGGAGATGTGACGGATCCCATGTACTTCTCTGTCGCGTCCGGTGGCTTTTTATGTGCGCGACATCCAGAAGAAGGAGTGATTCGGCTGTCCGAACGATTGGCGAAACTACTTTATTTGATGAGTAAGCACGAATTGTCAGAGTTTCGGAACGTTCCGCTATCGGATGAGTCCAGAGTTCTTTTGCGCCAGCTCTTTGATGCTTATATGGAATCGTATAGTGGACTACGATTGAAGACGAAGCGGGTGCTCGATCAAATGATTCGACTTCATCTGAATGAGGATTGACTTTTTATAGTGAATTCGATACGATGATGTACGATTAGACAAATGAAATAGCGTGCGCGATGAAGGAAAAAAGTAACTCTTCCTGTCATGAATGAAGCGAGTCCGGGGCGGTGTGAGCCGGGTATCATGAGAAGAGCGAATGGCGATTCTAGAGCGCCCACATCTTTTAAGAGTGGTCCCATGATTGGGGCAAGTAGGGTGGAACCGCGGGAATCAATCCCGTCCCTATGTGCTAGGCACATAGGGGCGTTTTTTGTCGTTTCAATACTATTGGAGGTGTCATTAATGAAGCACATGACAGTGCAAGAAATCATTCTCACGCTACAAAACTTTTGGGCGTCAAAAGGTTGTTTGACGATGCAGGCGTACGATGTGGAAAAAGGGGCCGGGACGATGAACCCGATGACATTCCTCAGAAGCCTTGGGCCAGAACCGTGGAACGTCTGTTATACCGAACCGTCACGCCGTCCAGCTGACGGTCGTTACGGAGAAAACCCGAACCGTCTTTACCAGCACCATCAGTTTCAGGTGATCATGAAGCCGTCACCAAACAACATTCAAGAGTTGTACTTGGAGAGTCTTGAACTGATTGGCATCAATCCGCTTGAGCATGACATCCGTTTCGTCGAAGATAACTGGGAAAACCCGACGTTCGGAGCAGCAGGTCTCGGTTGGGAAGTTTGGTTGAACGGAATGGAAATCACGCAGTTCACGTACTTCCAACAAGTCGGTGGAATCGAGTGTGACCCGATTGCCGTGGAAATCACATACGGACTTGAACGTCTCGCTTCATACATTCAAGAAGTAGAAAGTGTATTCGATCTTGTCTGGACAGACGGATTCAAATACGGCGACATTTTCTATCAACCAGAATTTGAACATTCGAAATATACGTTCGAATTGTCTGACGTCGACATGTTATTCTCGTTATTTGATACGTATGAGAAAGAAGCGAAGCGTGCGCTTGAAGATAACCTTGTCTTCCCTGCATACGATTACATTCTAAAATGTTCGCATACGTTCAACTTGTTGGACGCAAAAGGCGCCATTTCTGTGACGGAACGTACCGGCTTCATCCAGCGTGTCCGGAACATGTCACGTGCGTGTGCCGCTAAATTTATTGAAGAACGGGAACGCCTTGGATTCCCGCTTTTGAAACAAGAGAAAGCAGGTGACTTGAATGCGTGACCTTCTGTTAGAGATTGGATTAGAGGAACTGCCGGCTCAATATGTCTTGCGTTCAGAGAAACAGTTGGCGGAACGTGTTGACGCGTTCTTAAAAGAGGCGCGTGTTGATTTTGGCTCAATCGAAGTGTACTCGACACCACGTCGTTTGGCTGTCATCGTTCGTGATGTGGCTGAAACGCAACAGGATTTGGCAGAAACTCTTCGTGGACCTGCCAAAAAGATTGCACAAGATGCGGAAGGTAACTGGTCGAAGGCGGCACAAGGTTTTGCACGTGGCCGCGGATTGACAGTAGAAGATCTCTATTTCGCAGAAGAAAAAGGAGTCGAGTATGTCTTCGCGGAACGTCATGAAAAGGGACAAGAGACGCTCTCGCTATTGAACGGTCTTGAAGATGTGGTCCGTAGCTTGACGTTCCCGAAAAACATGAAATGGGGAACGAGCAGCCTACGGTATATGCGTCCGATTCGTTGGTTGATCGCACTCTTTGGTCAAGACATCATCGACTTCACAATCGAAGGCGTGAACACGAATAACGTGACGCGTGGGCATCGTTTCCTCAGTAAAGGGGACGTGGTCATCTCATCACCTACCGAATATGTCCAGACATTAGAGTCTGCTTTTGTCATGGCGAACTACGAGATGCGTAAAGCTGAAATCGAACGTCAAATTCAAGAGCTTGCAACGAAACAAGGATGGACGATTCCACTCGACGCCGACTTGCTTGAGGAAGTGACAAACTTAGTCGAATGGCCGACCGCTCTCTTTGGGGAATTTGATGAAGCGTACCTTGACTTGCCTGAGGAAGTGTTGATCACAACGATGAAAGAGCATCAACGTTATTTCCCGGTCTATCTCGACGGAACATTGAAAAACTATTTTGTGACGGTACGAAACGGGAATGCCGAGCATCTTGAAAATGTGGCGCGCGGTAACGAGAAAGTCATCCGGGCCCGTCTTGCGGATGCCGTGTTCTTCTATGAGGAAGACAAAAAGACGAAAATCGATGATCAGCTCGGACGTCTCGATCGCATCGTCTTCCATGAAAAATTGGGAACGACTGGTGCGAAAGCGCGTCGTGTGACGAAAATCGCTCAGGAACTTGCACCGTTGTTCGAGGCAGACCTTGAAAAAGTAAGCCGTGCTGGTGCCATTCATAAATTTGATCTCGTGAGCCAGATGGTATACGAGTTCACAGAACTTCAAGGAATCATGGGTGAGAAATATGCACTCCAACAAGGTGAAGACAAGGAAGTGGCAGCGGCAATCCGTGAGCATTACATGCCACGCTTTGCTGGGGACGCTTCTCCAGAGACGGCAACGGGTGCCGTTCTTGCCCTTGCCGACAAATTAGACTCGATTGCAGCATTCTTTGGCATCGGGATGATTCCGAGCGGTTCACAAGACCCGTTCGCGCTTCGTCGCCAGGCCCAAGGTGTCGTTCAGATTCTTGGAGATTGGAAGATTGATCTCTCAATCGACACGTTGCTTTCAAAAGTTGTCGAATTACAACTGGAAGCAGGACTCTATGAAGCCGATAAAGAACAAGTTAAGGCACAACTAGATGAGTTCTTCAAATTGCGCTTGAAATATCGCCTGCAAGAACAGCAGGTTCGTTATGATGTGATTGACGCCGTATTGACGACCTCATTGACGGTTGTGCGACTCGATGCTCGCGCAGACGCGATTCAAGAATTTGTATCGACGGATGCGAAGGCGTTGATTGAGCAATTGTCGCGCGTCGTGAACATTTCGAAAAAAGGTGAAGCGGGAGATGTCGATCCTTCCTTGTTTGAGAACGATCATGAGATTGCATTGCATGATGCGATTGAACAGACCGCTCCTGCAACAGCCGAAGCTGTCGAGATGGGAGATTACAAGAAAGCGCTCGACCTTCTACAACAACTCGAATCACCGATTATGATGTACTTCGAACATACAATGGTTATGAGTGATGATGAGGCGGTCCGCAAAAACCGTCTCCATGAAATGAACCGACTTGCAACGACGATTAAGCGTGTCGCAGATTTCAACGCGCTCGTACTCTAAACAAACTAGAGGGGGTTGGCTATGCAACTGAATGAACGCCAACAAAAAATCGCCGAGATCGTGAAGGAGAACGGGCCGATCACAGGGGAACAAATCGCACAAGAGCTCTCATTGACACGTGCGACCCTGCGGCCTGACCTCGCTATTTTGACGATGACAGGCATACTTGAAGCTAGACCTCGTGTCGGCTACACGTTCGTTGGCAAACGGAATTCGTCGATGCTACGAGAAAAGTTAGATTCGCTGACCGTAGGCGACTTCATGTCTTCTGCGAAAGTCGTACGGGATGAGATGACGGTATATGATGCGATTGTCACGTTGTTCTTAGAAGATGTCGGCTCATTGTTCGTTGTCGGACGTGACCGGGAGTTAGTCGGAGTTTTATCTCGTAAAGACCTCCTTCGTGCGGCCATCGGAAATCAAGACTTAGACCAGTTACCCGTCAACGTCATCATGACCCGCATGCCGAACATTACAGTATGTGAGAAAACAGAAACGTTGATTCGAGCTGGGATGAAATTGATTGAGAAACAAATCGATGCCATGCCCGTCGTAGAAGAAAAAGATGGGAAATTGATTGTACTCGGCCGTATGACGAAGACCAATATGACGAAGGTGCTCATTGCGTTAGCGAACGATGAGTCGATCTGAGGAGGAAATCGAATTGACTACGAAACAACTCGTGTTCGTTGTAAGTGACTCGGTCGGAGAGACGTGCGAACTCGTCGTCCGCGCAGCGAGTATCCAATTCCACGAGAATGCGATCGAAACCCTTCGCATTCCGTTCGTCGAAGATGAGCAGACGATTATCGATGTCGTCACGCAAGCAAAAGCACAACAGGCCATCATTGCGTTCACGCTCGTTAATGAGGAACATCGCGCCCTTCTCATGCGACTTGGTAAAGCGCATCAAGTGAAAACGGTTGATTTGCTCGGAGATTTGCTCGATGTATTATCTAGCCAATTGAAAGAAGCGCCACGTGAAAAGCCGGGGCTCATCTATCGATTGGATGATGATTACTTCCGAAAAATCGAGGCGATGGAGTTTGCCGTCAAGTATGACGATGGTCGGGACCCACGTGGCCTGAAAAAAGCTGATATCGTGTTGGTCGGTGTTTCTCGAACGTCAAAGACGCCGCTATCTCAATATCTGGCACTGAAACGATATAAAGTCGCGAACGTGCCACTCGTTCCAGAATCGAGACCGCCTGAGGAATTGTTTGATTTGCCTGCTGAACGATGTGTCGGGTTGATCATCTCCCCGGAAAAGCTGATTTCAATCCGAATGGAACGTCTCAAATCGCTAGGTTTGAAGCCGGAAGCCGATTATGCGCAGCTAGAGCGAATCAATCGTGAACTCGAGTATGCGCGTGGTATTTATGAACGAATCGGTTGCGATGTCATCGATGTGACGAACAAAGCAGTTGAAGAAACGGCAGGGATCATCTTGCGTCATCTTGAACAGTCTAAAGATGATTGAATGAGTAAGTGTTTCAATTAGTAATCATTGCTTCAAGAGGGTATAATAGAGTATTGACAGTACAGTGAAACGGAACGTGATGAGCGTTCCGTTTCGTTGCGAGATTGGAAACAGGGAGTGGTCAACATGCCACGAATACCAGATGAAGTCATCGCAGAAGTGAAACAAGCGACCGATATCGTAGAATTGATTGGCGAACGTGTCGAATTAAAGAAACAAGGACACCGCCTTGTCGGATTATGTCCGTTTCATTCCGAAAACTCACCTTCTTTCTCCGTTTCACCTGAAAAAGGGATGTATCACTGTTTCGGTTGTGGCGCCGGCGGAAATGTATTTACGTTCGTGATGGAAACCGAGGGATTGTCGTTTCCTGAGACGGTCGAACGCTTGGCAACACGGGCGAATATTTCGGTAGACGGGATCCAAGGGGACGAGGAACTGACGCGAGAACAGGTATGGCGCAAACAGATGCGTGATGCGCATCGCCTTGTCGCTGACTTGTATCATGAAGTGTTGATGAAAACAGAAGCTGGAGAAGTGGGCTTAACGTATTTACGGGATCGTGATCTGGCTGAAGAGACGATTGCGCAATACAAGATCGGTTTTGCCCCAGACCAACGACGCTTTACTGTCGAGCTGTTGGAGCGGCGCGGGTTTGATTTAGAAGTAATGGTTGAGGCAGGTTTGATTTCAAAGTCGAAGTCCGGTGAATATTTTGACCGATTTGAAGGACGGGTCGTCTTTCCGATTGCGGATCGAGACGGCACCATCGTTGGCTTCAGTGGACGAGCGATTGATGATCGACAACCAAAATATGTGAATACGGCTGAGACGCCACTCTTCAATAAGAGCGAGTTATTGTTCGGCTTCTCTCAAGCCCGGGCGACGATGCGTAAGAAAAAGCGTGTCTTCCTCGTTGAAGGGAACGTTGACGTTTTACAAGTCGCGCAAGCGGGCACACAAGAAGTTGTGGCATCGCTCGGAACCGCGTTCTCTCCTCAACATGCGAGGGCGCTATCTCGAATCGTGGATGAAGTCATTATCTGTTATGACGGAGACCACGCGGGACAAGAAGCGACACAAAAAGTCATTCGCCTCTTAGAAGCGTCTCCACTCGATGTACAAGTTTTGCCACTACCGGAAAAGACGGACCCAGATGACTATATCCGTCAGCATGGGGCAACTCACTGGCAGCAGTTTATTGAAACTGAGCAGTTGAGTGTTCTCGATTTTATGAATCGCATGTACCGGCGAGGAAAAAACTTGAACCGAGAAGGAGAACGGATTCGCTTTATTGAATCTATGCTTGAAGAGATCGGGAAGACAAATGATTCGATTCGAAGAGATTTATATGTGAAGAAACTGTCGGATGAGTTTGAGATTCCGCTAGAGACGCTCCGTTCGAGAATTCCTCGTCCGACGTCAAGTGAATCAACTCCCAACCGTGCGATGGAACCTGTAGAGTCGGTACGGAAGCGTTCGAGTAAAACAGGTGAGCCTCGTTGGATGAAAGCCGAGAAGTACTTGTTGCGTGCGATGTTGACGGGACCGGAGCAGGTCCGTTTCGTACGCGACCGTTTAGGGCTTCGTTATCAAGATGAAACCCATCGTATGTTAGGGTCAGCATTGTATGAAATCGTATCCGATACGATGACACAGGATGAGTTTGATCAAATCACGCTTTCGTTCATGGAGCGTTATTGCGATCAACGCCCTGATTATGCGATGCGTTTTGCAGAGATCCGTCTGATGGCTGGACCGGATGAACTGTCTGAAGAGGTTTTAGACGAATACATTCGGGTGATAAACAGTTATGAGGAGCAACGTCAAATCGAGCGTGCAAAAAGGGAAATCGCTCAAGACGCCGAAAGTATTGTAGACCAGGCGTCCAAGCTACAAGAATTGATTGCCCGTAGTCGTCGTCTTCGAGAGCGATGATCGTGGATGAAGTTTGGAAGGAGTTGAACTGCTAGATGGCAGAGAAGAAGAAAGAGGATTTATTTAACGCCATAGAAGAACTTGAGAAGTTAGGTAAGAAAAAAGGCGTCGTCTCAATGCAAGCAATCCAAGATCGCCTTAGTCACTTCGAGGTGGATTCGGATTTCATCGATAACTTCATCGAAGATTTAGAGGCTAAAGATATCCGTGTCACAGAAGATGCTGCGGACGCAGAAGAAACACCTGCGAAAAAAGAGGATGAAGAAGTCGATTTGAACGACTTATCAGTACCTCCTGGAATCAAAATCAACGACCCGGTTCGGATGTATTTAAAAGAAATCGGACGTGTCGACCTTCTCAGTGCGAAAGATGAGACGGAGCTCGCTAAACGAATCGAGCAAGGGGACGAAGAAGCGAAAAAACGTCTCGCAGAAGCGAACCTACGTCTCGTCGTGTCGATTGCGAAGCGTTATGTCGGTCGTGGGATGCTCTTCCTTGATTTGATTCAAGAAGGGAACATGGGACTCATTAAAGCGGTCGAAAAATTCGACTACATGAAAGGGTTCAAATTCTCGACGTATGCGACGTGGTGGATTCGCCAAGCCATCACACGTGCGATTGCTGACCAAGCCCGTACGATTCGTATTCCTGTACACATGGTGGAAACAATCAACAAATTGATTCGTGTCCAACGTCAATTGCTTCAAGACCTCGGTCGCGAACCTTCTCCGGAAGAGATTGCCAAAGAGATGGAACTCACACCTGAGAAAGTCCGTGAAATTCTAAAGATTGCCCAAGAACCTGTTTCTTTAGAGACACCGATTGGGGAAGAAGACGATTCACATCTCGGTGACTTCATCGAAGACCAAGATGCGATGGCTCCTCAAGATGCGGCAGCCTATGAATTGTTGAAAGAGCAATTAGAAGACGTGTTGGATACGTTGACAGACCGTGAAGAGAACGTCCTTCGCCTGCGTTTCGGACTAGACGATGGCCGCACACGCACACTCGAAGAAGTTGGTAAAGTATTCGGTGTCACACGTGAGCGGATTCGTCAAATCGAGGCGAAAGCCCTTCGTAAATTGCGTCACCCGAGCCGTTCCAAACGCTTGAAAGACTTCCTCGATTAATTTCATATTTGAATAAAGTGTGAAGTTTTAGAAGAAAGGAAGGAAAATGAGTGATTTTCCTTCCTTCTTTATTATTTTTTGAGTAAAATAGTGTTGGATAGAAATTTGGAATGAACATGAGGGGGAACTACAATGCGTAATCCATTGTTACCGTTTGCGGCAATCGCAATCGTCGCAATTATTGCCATGGTATCATTATCGTATTTTGGGGTGAATCAGGCGCAACAAGCGGCTGAAGGTCCAGCAGTCACTGAAATGAACCCAGAAGAGTTGTATGCTGCGAAGGGTTGCACAGGTTGCCACGGCGGAAACCTTGAAGGTGGCGTCGGTCCAGCACTTACAGGTGTCGGCGATCGTCTTTCACCAGAAGAAATCGCAAACATCGTCGTCAACGGTCAAGGTGCGATGCCAGCAGGTCTTGCATCAGCTGAAGAAGCAGAAGTGCTTGCGAACTGGTTGATTGAACAATAAGAGGTGACGCACTCCATGATGGGGTGCGTTTTTTGTTGTCGAACTGTAGAGAATTCGATACGCTAGGGAAGAAGTAGAACAAAGGAGTTGTCTGTATGCAAGAACGTGTCATGTTAGACCGACGATTGAAGCAGGTTGTCGATTATATCCCAAAAGGAAGTGTGCTCGCCGATATTGGTTCGGATCATGCGTATGTCCCATGCTATGCCTTTCAGCAAGGAATCATTTCAAAAGGAATCGCGGGTGAAGTGAACGTTGGGCCGATGGAAGCTGCGAGAGCACAAGTCGATTTGATTGGGGCAGGTGATACCATTGATGTACGCCTTGGCGATGGTCTTGCTGTCTTACAGCCCAATGAAGCGACGTGTATCTCGATTTGCGGGATGGGCGGCAGTTTGATTCGCTCCATTCTCGAAGCGGGTCAAGATAAGCTCGGTGCGGTCGAACGGCTCGTCCTTCAACCGAACGTTGATGGGCAACACGTACGAAGCTGGCTGCTTGAACATGGATATGTCCTTGTCGAAGAGGCAATTGTGGAAGAAAATGATAAGGTTTACGAAATCCTTGTCGGAGAAAAAGGAACTGAGTCCATTTATAGTGACGAGTCGGACGAGCGCATGTGGCAGTTGTTATTCGGTCCATATCTCGTTCAAGAGCGACCAGAAGCATTTAAACTCAAGTGGAGTCGTGAAGCTGATAAGCTCGATTATGTGCTTGGACAGATGGCAGCTGGCATTCAATCGGAAGCCTTGATTCAAAAACAAGTGGAGTTCAAACGGATGCGTGACAAGATGAGAGAGGTGAGTCAGTAATGGCGAACGGCAATCAAGTGATTCAATTGTTTGAGGAATTTGCACCGAAACATTTGGCGGTCGAAGGGGATAAAATCGGCTTGCAGATTGGCTCGCTCAACAAAGAAGTCAAACGGGTCATGGTCACGCTTGATGTACTTGAATCGGTTGTGGATGAAGCGATTGAGAAACAGATCGATTTGATTATCGCGCATCATCCACCCATCTTTAGTCCGTTAGCTCAAGTCAATGACCGTTCCACGGCTGGGAAGATTACGATGAAATGTATTCAGCACGATATCGCGGTCTATGTCGCTCATACGAATTTAGACGTATGCAGCGGTGGTGTGAACGATTGGATGAGTGAGGCGATCGGTCTCCGCGATACGAAAGTACTCGTCCCGACCTATGAGGAGCCGGTCTATAAACTAAGTGTATTCGTTCCATCCACGCATGCGCATGACGTATCCCTGGCTCTAGGAAAAGCGGGTGCTGGACATATTGGTGACTATGCGGACTGTCAGTTCCGTGTTTCCGGAACGGGGCAATTCACTCCGCTCGAGGGGACAGATCCCTTCATCGGTCGCCCGCATGAAACGGAACAAGTGGACGAGGTGAAAATCGAAACGGTCGTTCGGGAGAGTCAGAAGAAGCGTGTACTAAAAGCAATGAAAGACGCCCATCCATATGAGGAAGTGGCGTATGACCTCATGCGCGATGAAATCGAGGGTCATGTATTTGGGCTAGGGCGAATCGGTCGACTTGAACAGGCCATGACACTTGAACAGTTTGCCGAACACGTGAAAACAAGCTTTGGGGTTGAGGGCGTGCGAGTTGTCGGAGACCCGGGGCGTTCGATTGAAAAAGTTGCCGTATTAGGTGGAGACGGGAATAAGTATGTGTCTACTGCGCATTTCAAAGGTGCAGATGCATATGTGACGGGTGATTTATATTTCCATGTGGCTCATGATGCGATGGCGCTTGGACTCGCAGTCGTAGACCCGGGACATCATGTCGAGAGTATCATGAAACAAGGTGTGATCGACGTGCTCAGCAAAAAGTTTGAAAAAGCGAAAATCAATGTCGACTTGATTCAATCTGTTGCCAACACGAATCCGTTTCAATTCAAGTAAAGCCTAAAAATCCCCCATCCTCTGAGAGAATGGGGGATTCCTTCACTTACGCAATGCTTTCACTTTCGGTAAGATACTCCGAAGTTCAAGAAATGGCGTTTTATCATGCGTGCTTAAATCGTCTGGGTCATATTGCGATAAAAAGTCGATGACTTTTTTCGTGATCGGTGTCGGGGTAGAGGCGCCCGACGTCACAGCGACGGTCTCCACGCCTTCGAGCCAATTCAAGTCAAGTTCACTCAAGTCACCGATCCGATAGGCATTTGTTCCGGCAATCTCTTTTGAAACTTGTGCTAAGCGATTGGAGTTATTTGATTTGGGATCTCCGACGACAATCAATAATTCGCAGTCTCCCGCTTGTTCAGCGACGGCTTCTTGACGAACTTGCGTCGCGTTACAGATTTCATTATGCACTTCCACGTGAGGATAACGGGCTTGAATCGTTTCAATTAATGCGGAAACGTCCCATTGACTCATCGTCGTCTGGTTCGTCACCAAAATTTTTCGTTCGAACAAGCGACTCGGCAACTGATCGATTTCATGTTCATATTGAATCAAATGAACATGGTCTGGTGCAACACCAATTGCACCCTCCGGTTCCGGATGCCCATGTTTTCCGATATAGATGACATCATATCCTTCTGCCGTTTTCTCACGAATCAAATCGTGTGTGACTAAGACGTCAGGACAAGAGGCGTCTACAATCGTCAATCCTTTCTCGATGGCACGTTTCCGGACGAGTGGTGAAATGCCGTGCGCCGTGAAGACGACCGTTCCTCGATCGATGGTTTCGAGCGCTTGCATGCGGTCTTCTCCATCAACGGTTTTGACACCGAGATCCTCAAACGCCTGCGTGACGTGACGGTTATGGACAATCATTCCAAGTATATGAATCGGGCGTGGCAAATCTGGATTTGCGACGGCCTCATTTGCGAGCTTCATGGCATCGACGACACCATAACAATATCCGCGTGGGCTAATTTTTTTAACTTTCATATGAAGACGAAGGCTCCTTTCGAAGTGCTTTCATACGTATTAGTCTAACATTGTTTCGAAAATACGAAAAGATTTGCGTGTATTCATGCTATAATTTTTAGGTTAGAGAGGAGGGACGCCGTGAATCGCATGAAACCATTGCGTGAACTAAGAAAATCGTACTTTTTCCAAATTACGTTCATCATCATCATTATTTTAGCACTTGTCATTTCATCACTTGCCTTCTCTGCTGACCGCGTCACGGTGTCTCGAGCAGAAGAATTGGCGAAAGAGCAATTTGATTACGCCATCGATGACAGTATTGAGAATGTGGAGTCCCAACTTGGGAAATTGTATGAGGATTTAGTTTACTTAGGCGCTTACGTTGGAAATGAGCCATGGATTGAAGAACGGATCCGAACAGGATATTTGAATCAACGCACGAGTTTTACGTCCATCTTTTATTATGATGTCAATCAAGACTCATTTAAATGGTACTCGGAGCGACAAGTCGCCTCTTCTGTATTGAAACGCGATCCGAAGTTTACGGAAGTATTGACTGCAAGTGGAAAAGAACTATATATGAGTGACCCTGTGATGATCAGTGGGGATATGGGAACTTTCCTATACGTTCCGGTCATCGAAGAGAACCGACCAATCGGTATTTTTGGGGGGAGCATTAGTGTCTTGAACTCTGACTTGTATCGTCGTTCGTTGGAATCTGCGAATGATGACATGATTCTATACTTGTTAGATGAGCAAGGCGAAGTGTTGACGACTTCGTTCAACTTGGTCACAGATGCAGAGCGTCGGATATCGCGTGAAGTCATCGACGAAGCATTAAATCGAAGCGAACGGACAATCTTGAGTACGGATGAAGATACGGTAATGTTTGAACCGGATGCAAGAGTCAGTGGATGGAGCATGCTCGCAAAACATCAAAATGACTCCGTCTATGAAACGGTCTACGACACGCGTTGGCAGTATTTGATGATTGCGCTCGTTACATTCTTCCTGAGCATTCTCGTTGGATTGTTGCTTTCCCGGACGTTAACGAATCCGCTTGTCGAGCTGGTCAATCAAATTAAACAACAACAATCGCTCGGAACGATCTCGTTGGAAAGAACCGGTTCGAAAGAAGTGGAGACGCTACTCGACACGTATAACGATTATGCACAACGGATGGAAACGTCACGACGTGAACAGTTGAGTCAGCAACAGTTGATTTTGCATCAAGAAAAATTAGCCTCACTCGGTCAATTGGCCGCGGGAATTGCCCATGAAATTCGAAATCCTCTAACTCCCGTCCACATCACGTTACAAATGGTGCGCGAGGGTCAAGGTAGCTCAGATATGGTGGATGTCGCCATCAAAGAACTGGAGCGGGCGAATGATTTGATTTCAACGATGTTGACGCTCGCCAAACCAGATCAGGCTGGTAAAAACGAAGATTGGATCAACATGTTAGACTTTGCGAAACGACTTGAATTTTTAATGGATGCCGAATGTTACAAACGACCGACAAAATGGGAATTACTTGTACCGAACGACATGCCTCCATTTTATGCATCCTTTGATATGCTCGTTCAAATCATCTACAACCTCTTCAAAAATGCGGTCGATGCCGTCGAATCAAAAGGGGCTGAAGGTAGTGTCGTCGTGACGGTCCTCTTTACGGAGCAGGAATATCGCTTCTTGATTGAAGATAACGGGATTGGCATGAGTGAGGAACAACTCAAGACAGTTGGTTCCGCCTTCAATACGACGAAGGAAAGTGGGAATGGTCTAGGGATCTATATGATTCAAGAGTACTTGAAGAGCGTTAACGGTGCGATGGAGATTGATAGTGTGATGAACAAGGGGACCGCGATTTTAATCAAAATCCCAAGGAGACAACCGTCATGAAAGGACTAAAACATTATTGGCTTTGGTTACCGGTCGTGTGGGCCATGACGATTCTCCTCATTACCTCGATTCAACTCCCAGAGCAAAAAACGAATGAAAAAGAAGTCGGATTTGTGTTTGTCAGTGATAAACATGAGCATGCGAATAAACTACTGGACTCGTTCGTGCATACAGCAAACCAAAAAGGGTTCATCCCGATTCCGACCACGAGTGAAGACTCGCGTGTCCTTGAAAAAGAAAAACTAGATTCATTGATTGACCGGGGTGTCGAGGCCATCTTTTTGACGACTCTCGATGACACGTTCATTCAACCCTCATTAGAACGCGCAAAACGAAAAAACATTCCGATTATTGCGATTGACCGTATGATTGATCATCCGAGTGTGCTCACATCCGTCGTTTCCGACAATGTCGATATCGGTCGGATGGCGGCCGAACAAATTGCTGCCAAGTATAGTGAGCTCGAACGTCCGATTCGCGTGGTCGAAGTGAGGGGGACGCCGAAAGTTCGCTCCACGATGGACCGAAGTCTTGGTATCCGAGAGTACGAAAAGCAACATGGCGACGATTTTCAGATCATTGCATCCATCACCGGGAACTATGACACATTCCAAGCTGAAATCGAGATGTCACGTTGGTTAGAAGAAAAGATTCCGTTTGATGCAATCTTTTCACACAATGACGATAATACGTTTGGTGTCGTCCGGGCTTTAGAAAGTCATGGTTTGACGGACAAGACGATCGTTTCGGTCGACGGGATTTCAGATATCTATCCGCTCATTCAAAATGGGAAGGTCAATGCCACTGTCGTGCAGTCACCGAACGAGATGATGGAAGTCGGCTTCAAAGCACTCGAACAACATTTAAATGGAAAGAAAATTGCCAAACACTATTATTCATCGAGTTATTTATATGAAGGTGTGGCAAAAGATTGATTGACAAATCATTTGATTCCGCTATGCTAGGAAAAGTGGAAAGAAACAGGAGGTGTATCGATTGAACAGCTTCCAACAGTTCAAATTGCTACCGTTTATGGTTGATGCGTTAACCGAAAAGCGCATTACGAAACCGACCGATATACAAGCCCGAATTATTCCGGCTGCCTTGAATGGTCGAGATATTATTGGAAAATCACAGACAGGAACGGGTAAAACACTTGCGTTCTTGTTACCGATCGTTGAAGCGATCAACCCAGAAGATGCTTCAGTTCAAGCAATCGTCGTCGCACCGACACGCGAACTCGCTTGGCAGATTCATGAAGAATTGAAATCGATTCTTATTAAAAACCCAGATTACATCAAATCGAGTTTGATTGTCGGAGGGACAGACCGCGAACGTCAGATCGATAAGATGAAAAATCCGCCACAGTTGATCATCGGGACACCGGGACGAATCCTTGATCTCATGAAAGCACAGGCGTTATTCCCGCACAAAGTGACACACTTTGTCGTCGATGAAGCCGATCAAATGCTCGATATGGGATTCTTGCCCGAGGTCGACCGCATCGCACAGGCGCTTCCTGAAAAACTACAAACGATGGTCTTCTCAGCGACGATTCCTGAGAACCTTGAACCGTTCTTGAAGAAGTACCTTCATGACCCACGCTTTGCAGAGGCGAGCCCAGAACATCGCGTCGCACCAAAAATCAAGCACCACGTGATTCCAGTACGTCACCGTGACCGTAAAGAATTGACTGTCGAAATTGCGAAAGCAATCAATCCATTCGTTTGTCTCGTGTTCACCAATACGAAACAAGAGGCAGATGAGTTGGAGACGTCGTTCCGCGAAGCAGGTCTAAACGTCGGTACGTTGCATGGTGACATGCAGGCACGTCGCCGCAAACAAGCCATCAAGGACATCAATGATGCGAAATATCAGTATGTGATTGCTACGGATTTAGCGGCTCGCGGTATCGATATTTCAGGAGTCTCTCACGTCATCAACCACGGGATTCCGAAAGACCTTGATTTCTATACGCACCGTGTCGGTCGTACGGGACGTGCGGGCGCATCAGGTGAGGCGTACACACTATATGAGGACCATGAGAATGGACCAATCAACAGACTTGAAGAACGTGGGTTCGAATTCACTCATGTGGACTTGCGCAACGGTTCGATTCAACCGATCAAGACACGTCGTCGTCGCCAAACAGACCGGAAGATGAAGGTCTCACACACGGCTCATAGTCGGATGGCCGGTGAAATCAAGAAGGCGAAGAAGAAAGTGAAGCCTGGCTATAAGAAGAAATTCAAGTATAAGTTGAAAGAGACGGCATCACGTGAGCATATGCAACAGCAACGCTCGGATCGCCGTGCAGCACGTAAGAAAAATAAACGATAATGTTTGGGAGAATCGACTTCTTGGAGTCGGTTCTTCTTTTTGTGTACACTAGAGATAGAAGATGATGAAGGGAAGATGAGGATGTTAAAAATAGGTTCACACGTTTCGGTATCAGGTAAAAAGATGTTGTTAGCAGGGAGTGAAGAGGCTGTCTCTTACGGGGCGAATACGATGATGGTGTATACAGGTGCGCCCCAAAACACACGCCGTAAACCCATTGAAGATTTAAATATTGAGGCAGCACTCAAACATATGGCCGCACATGACATCGAAGAGATTGTTGTTCACGCTCCATATATCATCAATCTCGGGAATACGACGAAACCTGAGACGTTTGAATTGGCCGTCTCTTTCTTAACTCAGGAATTAAAGCGGGCAGAAGCACTCCAAGTGGCTCGCCACGTCGTTCTTCACCCGGGCGCTCATGTCGGAGCGGGAGAAGAAATCGGTCTCGCTCGAATCATCGAAGGATTGAATGAAGTGTTGACTGGCGACGAACAAGTAAAGATTGCGCTTGAGACGATGGCAGGGAAGGGAAGCGAACTTGGTAAGACGTTTGAAGAGCTTGCGACCATCATTGATGGCGTGACGCACAATGATCGACTCTCAGTTTGCTTTGATACGTGTCACGTCCATGATGCAGGATATGACTTAGTCGGTGACTTAGACGGCGTCATTGAACAATTCGATCGCATCGTCGGACTCGACCGTCTCGGAGTGATTCATGTAAATGATTCGAAGAATGTGCGCGGTGCAAAAAAAGACCGTCATGAAAACATTGGCTACGGAGAGATTGGATTTGATACGCTAAATCGTATTATTCATCACGAGGCATTTGCGCATCTACCGAAAATTCTAGAAACGCCATATATCCCGATTAGCGAAAAAACAAAAGTCGCTCCATATAAACAAGAGATTGAAATGTTCCGTGCCAATCAATTTGATGCCGAGTGGCGTGAACGATTCACGCTCGCTCATCAATAAGCGATGAACGTCCTACAAGTCGATCCAAAGCGATATGATGTCTGGAACGCATTCCCGACTTATTTTCTTGAACAGAGTCCGGTTTATGTAAAGGGGTCCGTGACGACACCGACAGCATTTATCGAAGTGATGGGGCATGGCATCGTGGCGGAAGCAGAGGTGTTACTTGAAGAGACGATTGAGCGACCAGACGATCCGTATTGGCTCGGAGAGAGACAGGGAGGGGTGGCGCTGTATTCCTTAGTCGACCTGTTACAACTTCATTTTCATCATCCGCTCTTGCAAGTGGGAATGTATGAGGGGGATGAACCGTACGAGTCGATTCGAACAAAATGGAATGACGGCTATCATGTACCATCGTCTAAATGGACGAAAGCGTCATATGAGGCGCACTTGTTTCGAGAAAAACTCTTAGCACCAAAGTCTCATGTGACGACTTGTGCGAGCTGTCATGTAAACCTAGCTGAACGATTTGGGAAAGAGGCGTATCACTTGATTGAGTATCACTTGACAGAGGAACGTGGCATCTGGGTTTGTCCGACCTGTCATAAAGCCATTCATACATTAGACTAAATAATAAAAGATGCCCCTTTTTGAGGGCATCTTTTATTAGAATGGCCAGTTCGATACAGCAAATTGATAAACCTTCATTCCGAGGAACACCCCGAAAATCCCAACAACTCCTGGTAATACCGGTGGGGCAGGGAGTGGCAGTTTGAGTGCAGTGAAGATGGCACCACAAATCAAGCCGGCGAGTAATGATAGTAAAATCTCCTGCATAAATAATTCCTCCATCTCTAAATGAAAGCGCTTCATAATAACTGAATCGAATTTATTATACAACGAGTTTTCTTATTTGAGAAGTCTAACATCAGTCATCCGTCATTTTCTCGTTCTCGGCCCGAAGGCGGAGCACTTCTCGTTCCGCCCAATTTGACGGTTCTCGTTCAAATACGCTAGGTATGTTGTTCCATCGACCACCCGTATATTGATGGATGATAATTTGAGATTGAATCTCTTCCTCGTTGGTCTCACGTTTCACGTATACATAGCGGCCGTCAGAACGTTGTCTTCTTGCTTTCACATTATCGACGAGTTGAAGGGCCATCATATCTTTGATGTATGTTTTATGTGATGCGTTCAAGATAGGGAAGAGTATCTCGATCCGTTTTTTCATATTTCGTGTCATCCAGTCCGCAGAGGAACAGTACAAGTCTTCTTTTCCATTTTGGTAAAAATAAAAGATTCGGGAATGTTCGAGATATCGGTCGATGATCGAGATGACTTTGATGTTTTCAGAGACCCCTTTAATTCCCGGTCGTAAGCAACAAATGCCTCGGACAATCAAATCGATTTTCACTCCCGCGGACGAAGCATCATACAATTTTGTGATGATGGCCCGGTCCGTGATCGAGTTCATCTTAGCGACGATGCGACCGTTGCCGTACTTTTCATGCAGTTTGATCTCATCATCGATTTTATTCAAGAAGAAGTCTTTCATGTCGTCAGGCGACGTCTCGAACTGATGCCAAGATGGTCGTTCCCCATAACCGGATAACCAGTTGAAAAAGTTCGTTGCATCTTCAGCGAGTTCTTCATTTGTGGTGAGGAGCCCAATGTCTGTGTACAGCTTGGCGGTTGAATCGTTATAGTTACCGGTTCCGAGATGAATGAACCGTTGCAACACACCACCTTCTAGAATGCGAACGACGAGGGTGATTTTTGAGTGTGTCTTCAGTTCTTTATAGCCGTAGATGACGTGAGCCCCGGCTTTCTCAAGTTGCTTCGCCCATTGAATGTTTTTTTCTTCATCAAAACGTGCTTTTAGTTCGACGAGGACAGTGACTTGTTTTCCGCTCTCGGCTGCATCAGTCAAAGCTTTGATGATGGGAGAGTCCCCTGAGACGCGATAGAGTGTCTGCTTGATTGCCAAGACGTTCGGGTCTTTGGCGGCTTGAACGATAAAACGGACGATTGGATCGAATGAATGATACGGGTGATGGAGCAGATAATCCTGTTTAGCGATACTTTGGAATAAATCTTTGCCCGATTCAAGACCTTCTGGGATAAATGGGATCAACGTTTCATTGATCATGTCATCATATTCCATCCCGATCTGATTGTAGATCCCAAACAGGAAGGTCAAGTCGATCGGACCGTCGACAATAAAGATATCCCGGTCATGTAAGTCAAGGACGTCTTGTAGCATGAACAACAGTTCTTTTCGTAACGATCGTTGCTGTACCTCGAGTCGGATGGCAACCCCATATCTTCTCTTCTTCAACTCTTTTTCGATTTGTTTCAAGACGTCACGACTGCCCTCTTCGTGAAACGGCATGTCCGCGTTCCGCGTAATTCGGAATGGCATCGTGGACTCGACGACAAATCCTTTGAAGAGTGAGTCGATGTATTGAATGATCAAATCCTCAAGTAAAATCAAATCGGTATGTTCTTCATCATCGGTAGGTAGTTCCAGATACCGCGGAAGAACGGATGGCACTTGAACGAGGGCGAGTCGTTTTTTTCGTTCGCCATTCGAGGCAATCTCGACAGCAATATTCAGTGACTTAGATAAGAGCATTGGGAACGGACGATAGGCGTCGACTGCAATCGGTGTCAGGACAGGGAATACGTGCGTTCGAAAGTACTCTTTCACGAAATCTTGTTGGGTCTTGTTCAAATGTTTCGTCCGTAAGAAGCGGACGTGCTGATTCGATAACTGTTTTGTGATTTTTTTATATGTCGCATATTGCGTCTCGACGAGTTCTTGCGCTCGCACCGAAATGGATTTGATCTGCTGTTTTGGAGTGAGGCCCGTCTTGTCTTCCGGACGGTTGAACCCGGCGAGGACCTCATCTTTCAATCCACCGACTCGTACCATATAAAATTCATCAAGGTTAGAACTAAAAATCGCCAAAAATTTCAATCGTTCCATCAATGGATTTCGTTCATCCATCGCCTCCTCGAGGACACGCTCGTTAAAGTCGAGCCAGCTGAGTTCACGGTTGTTAAAATGTTCATTCGTATATTCGGACATGGTTACTCCTCCTCGCTCAAGACAATCTCAATCGATTGAGCAATTGCGCGTTCTAAATGCTTTTTATGGCGAGTGCTTCGCTGCAACTCAAAACGTGCGGAACCATTCGTATCTAGCGTAAGTGTGAGACCGTCCTTTGTACTAGCAACATGGATGTCCGTCACGATCTGACGCTCCGTCAAGTCGAGGGCATCGACGAGTTTCACAATCGATCCGAGCAACTCCAAACTCTTTAATAACTTTTGATCAAACCATTTCGGGAAAGCCTCGATATGTTGTTCCAGTACTCGTTTTGATTTGAAGGATGTGACTAGGGCAAGGGCGAGTCGATCCTCGTTGTTTAGTCCTTTGAAATCGTTTGTGGTGATCAGATGGAACGTGTGGTCACTCTTATTGTTGTGATCGATATATTCACCGACATAGGCAAGGCGGCAGGCACCTTCAAGAAGACCAGGCTCAAATGGTTTCGGTTTAATCGCTTTCACTTCAATTAATCCGGTATATAACTGTCTAGCCAATCGGATAAGATGTTGATGACGAGTCGGATTCACGTCGTATTGTTTTTCAAAATGACGAAAACTTTCTTCTTTCACATCGGCAAAACGAACTTTATCATGCTCATGTAAATAGTTTTCATAGAAGAGACCTTCACGGAGTCCATTGTTACTCATCGTGAACTCAGGTACTTTCAAATATTTAGCGAGTTCGCCGATTGCTGTCACGGCAGGCGCGATGATGTCGACCCGGTCTTTTGACAGCCCATCCAAACGTCCGAGTTGTTTGCTCGACATTCCGACGAGCTCATCTATGACGTCCTCCAACTGTTCAGCAGAAATCGTATACTGATGGATTCCTTCAAGCGGGAAGTTCGATATGGTCTGTTCGACCCGGACTAAGTTACGAGCCGTCCCACCGACACCGACAAGTGGGACACCATGTGGTTCGAGCCATTCAATTTCTTTGAATGCCTTCTTTAAGTATGTGGTCAACGCTTTCCGCTCGTCTTTCGTCATCATCTCATCTTTCATAAATTCTTTCGTTAACGTCACGGCACCGAACGGAAAACTGTGATAAAAGACGAGCTCTCGGTTCTGAAAGTACGTGACTTCCATTGATCCCCCACCAATATCGACGGAATATCCATCTTCCACATAGGTGGAGTTGACGATGGCCGAATATCCGTAAAAGGCTTCTTCGTAATCGCTCAACAGGCGGATGGTCATCCCTGTAGATTGTTTGACGTTCTGCAAAATCTCATCTGAGTTATTTGCGTTTCGAATGGCTGCCGTCGCTACTGGGAGCACATCGGTAACGTGATGATGGTCGTTCAACTCTTTAAAGTGACGTAACGTATCGATGAGTGAAGCGATTCCTTCTTCAGTCATTTCATTCGCATCACTAATATGGCTGGACAATCGCGCGACTTCTTTCACATTTAACCGTTCGAAGTATTGTCCTTCCTCGTTCACTTCGAAGATGACGTTTCGAATCGAGTTGGATCCGATATCAATAACTGCCAGTTTCTTTTCCATAAAACCATCCCCTTCATAATACTAGTGTAATCGACAAGGTTTTGAACGAACATACGATTTACGTGAATTTTAACATTTGACTAAGTGAAACCGGTCTTGCTTGAAGGTGTGCGTGATATTCTGTATAATACAAACGCCTAGAAAGTAGAAATGATTACGATTTAACATATGAGAGAAGGGATTAGATGACTACATCTGTCGTCAAATTAAACGAGGTGTCTTATTTCTATGATGGGACACCGGCCTTACAAAACGTATCGATTGATATTCGGCAAGGGGACTTTGTCGCAATCGTCGGAGAAAACGGTTCTGGGAAGTCGACTTTGATTCGAACCATTCTTGGATTACTGAACCCACAGCAAGGGTCGGTCGAATTGTTCGGCAAGCCCATTTCGCAGTTTAAAGATAAGTCTCGTATCAGTTACGTTTCCCAAAAAGCGGCTTCCTTTAACTCGGGATTCCCGGTTACCGTCGAAGAAGTAGTCGCGATGGGTAGATATGGACGTCTCGGTTTATTCAAACGTTTGAAGATGGAAGACCAGGCAGCGATTCAAAATGCGTTACAAACAGTCAACATGTGGCAGTATCGTCATCGGAAAATTGGAGATCTATCCGGAGGACAACAACAGCGCGTCTTTATCGCCCGAGCGATGGTCAACCAACCTGATCTATTGATTCTCGATGAGCCGACCGTCGGTGTGGACCAAAAGCACTTACAAGATTTTTATGAAGTCTTGCATATGCTTCGTGAACATACGACTTGTACGTTCGTCCTCGTCACCCACGATTTAAACGTGGTGACCGACCTCGTCACAAAAGTCGTCCATCTCGACCGCGGACGATTGGCATGTAATTGTGGACTGAGAGAATACAGCGAGCTCGGAGAACTCGCATCATCCATCAAACCTTATCCTGTTAAAGTACTTGTTCACGAGGGAACGACATGATCACAGATCTTTGGACATATAGTTTTTTACGTTATGCGTTCATTGCAGCACTTGTGATCGGGTTTACCGCACCGCTCATCGGTTCATTTATCGTGGTGAGACGGATGAGCTTGATTGCCGATGCATTGTCACACATGACGCTTGCCGGAATTTCATTCAGTTTATTTCTCGGACAATATATCGCTCTATTCGCTGATCTCAATCCCCTTTATATGGGAACGCTCATCTCTGTATTGGCGGCGTTAGGGCTCAACTGGCTTCGAGGGAAATATGTGCACTTCCAGGAACTATCCATTCCGATCATGATGTCCGCAGGAATGGGACTCAGTGCCATCTTTATCTCGCTATCGCGAGGATTCTCGGTCGACTTGTCCACACTCTTGTTCGGGTCGATCTCTGCCGTGAGTCAGTCGGACATCACATTGATTGTCAGTGTGGCCGTCTTGACGTTTCTTGTGATCTTTATCTTCTATAAGCAGTTGTTGTTCTTATCGTTTGATGAAGAGCAGGCAAAAGTGTCGGGATTACCGAGTACGATGCTTCATATGTTATTCATGTTCATCGTAGCGCTTGTGATTGCCGTTAGCATGCGAATTGTCGGAACGCTTCTCGTATCTAGCTTGATTACGTTACCCGTCGCAGCGGCGCTACGCTTTACATCGAGCTTCAAACAGACCATTCTCTGGTCCATCATCTTCGGAGAGGTCGCGACAATCGGTGGGCTCGTCCTTGCATATGATCTCGATGTCGCTCCAGGCGGTGTCATCGTATTGATTGCGGTCGGTATTTTAGCAGCCGTCATGGCGCTCGAGAAAGTCATGAGTTTTAAGAAAAAGGAGGTACAACATGAATGAGACTGAACGATTGAATCGTCTGCGTGCATCTTCTTTGAAAGTGACGCCGAAACGTCTTGAAATGTATGCTTATCTCTCTGAAGAAGACCGATATATCAGTGCGAAGGAAGTACTCGAGTACATGCGAGACAAACATCCGACGATGAGTTTTGACACGGTATATCGAAATTTGAAGTCGTTCGCGGAGGAAGGATTACTTGAAGCGACGGAACTCGATGGTGAGAAATCCTTTCGAGTCACCTGTAGTGCAGCGCATCACCATCACCATTTGATTTGTCGGAGCTGTGGAAAGACGAAACTGCTCGATTTATGTCCGATGCGCTTCGTAGAGGCGCTCGACCCTGAATTTGAAGTGGTCGATCATAAATTTGAGATATATGGGTATTGTAAAGAATGTAAGCAAAAGGGATTGATTTGATTCAATCCCTTTTTTGTATCGAAGGGGGAGGTCAGATGATCTATACAGCTGCTGAAATCAAGCGGATTGATCGCACAGCAATCCAAAATGGGATGCCCGAAGAGGTGTTGATGGAGCGAGCGGCCTCGGCGATTGTGCCCCACATTCGAATCGATTCGCAGTCTACCATTTTGGTGATTTGTGGGACGGCCAACAACGGTGGGGACGGTTGGGTCGTTGCTCGAGAGCTTGCTATGAGAGGGCATGAGGTCAGCGTATGGTCACCGTTAGGGAAAAGTAAGTCTGAGGCGGCTGCAATACACGCTTCCTACGCCTCCGCATTTATTCACCTTGTGGAGCGGCCGATTGAAACAGATGTCATCATTGATGCCCTGTTCGGTGTCGGATTGTCCGGTCCCGTGACTGGTCACGCGCGGGAAGTGATTGAATGGGTGAATCATCAATCGACGCCGGTCATCTCGATTGACGTACCGTCAGGCATACCGAGTGATCACACTCGTGACTTTGATGACATGGCGATTCGGGCGACATATACGTATTCGTTACACGGTTTCAAGCGTTCGACATTCTTAAATCGGACGGCTCCGTTCTATGGCAAAGTGGAACGGGTTGATATCGGACTCCCGCATACATCCGATTGGAAGGTGTTGACCGAAACTGATTTCGATCGATCTCTTTTGGGGCGTGATCAATTCAGCCATAAGACGACATATGGACATGGGATGCTCATCGGAGGGAGTCGTCATTTTCTCGGTGCACCATTCTTGGGTGGTCGTGCTGCAACTCGTTCTGGCATTGGCTTATTGCGTCTATCCATTCCACGCGAAGCGAGCCCGCTCATCTCAACATTACCTGAAGCGATGTATCAGCAACACACCGATGTGGTGGAACAATCGTACGATGCACTGGCCATCGGTCCCGGAATGGTCGAAGGGGAGGCCTTGAATCTCATCTGGCAAT
The DNA here is from genome assembly GCF_018617145.1 of Exiguobacterium sp. s75. Lineage (GTDB taxonomy): Bacteria > Bacillota > Bacilli > Exiguobacteriales > Exiguobacteriaceae > Exiguobacterium > Exiguobacterium profundum. The sequence goes on along the minus strand of NZ_JACSJQ010000001.1, from coordinate 1,108,214 downwards.
ACGCGAAACAGCAGCCCTGTCCTGTCATTTTGGATGCTGGGGCATTGTCGACGAAACGACTGGAAACTCGGGGGCCGCTCACGCTTACACCGCATCCAGGTGAATTTTCAAGATTGACCGGTAAATCGGTCGAAGAGATTGAGGCAGACCGCTTCTCCATCGCTTGTGAGTTCGCGAAACGACACCGGGTCCATTTGATTTTGAAAGGCACGTATACGCTCATCGTCACACCTGACGGAACAGGTGCCGTCAATACTGTTGAAGCGTCGGCGTTAGCGAAAGGTGGAAGTGGGGACGTGTTGACTGGCATCCTTCTGGCGCTATGGGCTAGAAAAGAAAAACCTTCGTCACCGAACGAGCAAGCGGTGCTATGGCATGCGCTCGCTGCCAAGTCGATTAGCCAGACGATACACCCCGCAAGTGTACTCGCAAGCGATTTAATCGAAGAGCTCGGACGAATGTAAAAGGCAAGCCCGATTGCGTCGGGCTTGCCTTTTAACGTTGCTGTAGAACGATTTGTTTCTCCAATTGCGCGACATGGTAATGCGCCTCACGCCATGTCGAAATGCGAGTTACGCCCTCTGGTAACGTCTTACGATTATAGGGTGCGTCGAATAGGAGTACGGGAATTGACGTTTCTTCATGAATCGAGATGGCATTCTCATACCGGTCTTCCATAAACAGTTCGAGTGACAAGTCTTTGACGACATTGATTTTATCGTGAGAACCGGTCATGACCAACGAATCGAGTGGCAAGCGATGCTGTTTGATCCATTCTTCCGTAACCGGTCGAACTGCCTCACTTCGGGCCGTGACGTAGTGCAGGTGATGCTGCTGCTTTAATTCCCATAACACATCCAACACATCAGAGTGCGGAAGAGAACGACGGTAAATCGCTTCTTCATGCCCCTCTTCAATCATAAACTTCCAAAATTCATGTTGTTCCATCGTCGTATACGTGTGTAACTCGTACTCGGTCGCACGATGATAGTCAATTGAATAGCCGAGTGATTCATTCATATATAGAAAACAACTTTTAGGATCTGTAACGGTTCCATCCAAATCAATGCCGATTCGCATCTCATCACTCCTCCTCACATGCCCTCTATTCTATCAAAAACCCGTACGGTTGCAACCGTACGGGCATGAGATTCATTAATTTGATTGGTTTGCGAGCTCTTGTTCTTCGCGCTCACGTTCCGCCATTTTTTCAGCGGCAATCGCATCGATTTCTTTTTTCAATTCTTCGACCATCGTCGCCTCAGGCACTTTGCGGATAATCTTTCCGTGACGGAAGAGAAGTCCTTCGTTACGTGCGCCTGCGATTCCGATGTCTGCTTCACGAGCCTCACCTGGTCCGTTTACCGCACATCCGAGAACAGCGACTTTAATGTTGACGTTGATGTTTTGGATGTATTCTTCTACCTCTTTTGCAATCGAAATCAAATCAATTTCAATTCGTCCACATGTCGGACAAGAGATCAAAGTCGCGGCATTTGCCGCAAGTCCGAATGACTTGAGCACTTCTTTCGCAACTTTTACTTCTTCCACCGGGTCATCTGAAAGTGAAACTCGAACCGTTGAACCGATTCCAAGAGACAGAATCGCACCGAGTCCAGCAGCCGATTTGAGTGAACCGGAGAAGAGTGGACCTGACTCTGTGATTCCGACGTGAAGTGGGTAATCGAACGTCTTCGCAGCGAGTGTGTATGCTTCAAGAGCAAGGTTTACGTCTGAAGCTTTGAGCGAGATGATCGTGTTGTAGAAGCCGAGGTCCTCGAGAATCTTCACGTGGTGCATCGCGCTCTCGACCATACCTTGCGCGGTCGGATATCCATACTTTTCAAGGAATTGTTTTTCTAATGAACCGGCATTGACCCCGATTCGAATTGGAATCCCTTTTGCTTTCGCCGCGTTGACGACGGCCTCTACTTTCTCACGGCGGCCGATGTTACCCGGGTTGATCCGGATTTTATCGACGCCACTTTCGATGGCTTTTAAAGCAAGCTTGTAGTCGAAATGAATGTCGACGACGAGCGGGATGTTGATGCGGCTCTTAATTTCTGCAAGTGCGTCAGCTGCACGTTCGTCTGGACAAGCCACGCGAACGACTTGGCAACCAGCTTCCTCAAGACGTTTGATCTCGGCGACTGTCGCCTCGACGTCATGCGTTTTCGTAGTGGTCATAGATTGAATAATGACTTCGTTCGATCCTCCGATAATCAAGTTACCGACGCGGACCGGACGTGTTAATGAACGATGCAAAATTTCTGACATATACGTAATCTCCTTCTTTTGGAAAGAATCCAATCGATTTAAGATGATAGGGTTTCTTCATTATCATAACGAAAAGAATGTGAAAAAGCATCTAGGATGCGTGACGGATGTGTGCTCTTTACAAACTCTAACGCTATCTTAACATCTACTTCATAATTTTCCACCGTCTCAAGACCGATATATAGGCGAGATTAGAAAAAGAGGTGGCATCTGTGAAGTGGAACTTTAAACAAAATCCAGTCAAGTGGAAGAGACCGTTGCACGAGGCACGTCAGTATCCTAAATTGGCCAACCGACTCCAGTGGACGCTCATGCCAATTGTCTTACTCGTCTTCGTGCTCACATTCGGGTGGTTCGCAATCAAATCTGAGCAACTCTTGGCATCAGAAATCGAGCAACGGCTCATGCGAGAAGTCACTGTCATGCGAGAATCGATTAAAACGTCATATAGTGCCTACGTTGCGAATGAGAAACAGTTGGCACGCTCGCTGAAGTCAGCCTATATGCAACAGGCTTCAATCTTATCGGGGGATGAGTTTGATGCGGCACAATTTTTAGTGCGTGATCAAGCAATTGAACAGCTGACTGGGAAGGAAAGCATAGCGACAGAGAAATTGATCGGCAAGTTGTCGAACAGTTCTGAAGCGGAAGTGAAAGAAACTGAAACGTTATTAGTGGCTTCTGTCCCGATACCTGAACTAAAAGCGGATTACGTCCTTGTCGTTACGAAAGAATCAGTTTTGGGTCCGATGAGTTCGCTACGCCAACATATCGCCTTCATCGTATTGATTGCGATGGTTGGCGTGATGGTCCTCTTCACACGGTTGATTCACCGTGAAGTGAAACCACTCAGTGTGTTGGCTGATTCGTTACGAAGTGCCGTGGCATCACGCCGATTCGATGATGTCACACTTGGATCGAAGTCAAAAGAGATTCATATGTTAGAAACAGAGTTCAACGCGTTCATCACGCTTTGGAATCAATCGATGTCCATGATGGGAAAAACGGCAACGGCGTTCAATCAAAGCTTACCTGTCTTTAAACAAGAATTACGTAACAGTCACGAACAGGTGGAGCAGTTTCGGGAAGTGGCGGCTACGGTTGAATCGACGAGCTATTCATATCAATCGGTGACAAACGGCTCTACATCTAAAATGAAAGATGTGACGCGACAAATCGAAGCGCTTGAACAGCAAATCACGAGTGTGGACGAGCGAGGGAATCAATTGAAGTCTATTTTACATGAAGAACTTGAGACGTTCTCTTCTGTAAGAGACGTGAGTGATTACGTCGAGAAACAAGTGGAGTCGATTCAAAGACGACTTCTTGAGAGTGAGACGAATTCTTCGAAGGCAGATGTTGCGCTGAAAAGTATCTTATCCGTATCGGCGGCAACAAAGATGTTATCGTTAAACGCATCGATTGAAGCGGCACGAGCAGGAGAGCACGGCAAAGGATTTGCTGTCGTTGCCAGTGAAGTTGGGAATTTGGCGAAGATGACAAACGAATCGACGCTTTTAGCGGTCAGTGCCATCGAAGCATTAAACACAGAACGAACGGACCTGCTATCTGAAGTTAATGACTTCATTAAAGAAGTTCACCATTTAAAAGATGCCGTTAGTCGTGTCGAGTCAGGAATTGAAACCATCGATCGTGAGATAAAAGTACAGCTTGACGAATTTCAAGCGATTACGGTCCATACATCGAGTACGGGCCAGCAGCTGGTTCATTTAATGGAATCGAATGAACAATTGCGCGAAATCAGTTCATTGCTTGAACGAAAATTGATTGAATTGAATACAGGTGTCGATCGCTGGTCAGATGTTCAGCTTGCCCTTCAAGACGCGGGAACGAATCTTGGAGACCAAAGTGAAGCATTGAATCAGACGCTAAAGGAACTGTCACCAACATAAAATAACGTCGGGCTCAAGAGGCCCGACGTTGTTTTGGTTGTGGTACTTTTGTTAGCGGAAAACTGATATAGCCGAGACCGATTATAAAGCCGAGGGTCAGGAAATCGGGATTCAAATGATAGAAGATGACCAATAACAAGGTTGGGATGAGTGTCATCGCCACAGCATATGGCCAGGCTTGACGATAAGCCCATTTGTTCTTTGAATAGATTTTCGTAAACAGTTGGACATACAATGCCATGAGTGCAACCCAAATCAAATAGAAGAAGAAGATGGCGAAGCCGTGCAAGAATAGCCACATCGGGATGAAAAAGTCAGGACGAATCACGAAAAAGTCTAGTATGGTAATGACGAGAGTTAAGATGAATGTGGCGCCCATGTAGGCATGGAGCGGAGCTAGACGAAGTCGAAGTGCGCGTTTCGATGGGACTAGGCTCGTTTGAAGAAAAGTCAAAATGGTAGAGAGCATACTAAAAACTCCAATCTGTTATATTACAGTAAGCCGATAATCTAAAATAATGGTACAGTGTTTTAATAAAACTTTTACATTAAACGTGTTTACATGATACTGCCGATGAAGGCATAATGAGTAGGGCATTAAAAACCAAGCAAATCCAACCAATTCTTAATTAAAAGGAGTACAAAAATCGTGGAATACAATTTGCAAGAAATGTTATTCATGTTTTTTGGAGGTCTAGGGATCTTCCTCTTCGGGATCAAATCGATGGGAGACGGACTCCAAAAGTCTGCAGGGAATCGCCTGCGCGACATCCTTGATAAGTATACAACGAATCCATTCCTCGGTGTACTCGCCGGGATTATTGTGACAGTATTGATTCAATCATCTTCAGGTACAACCGTCATTACGGTCGGACTTGTTAGCGCCGGGTTCATGACACTCCGTCAAGCAATCGGGGTCATCATGGGGGCGAACATCGGTACGACGGTGACGGCGTTCATCATCGGATTCGATGTTGGTGCATATGCGCTTCCAATCATTGCAATCGGTGCAGTATTGTTGTTCTTCTTTAAAAAAGAAAAATTACAACACCTCGGTCAAATCTTCTTTGGCTTCGGGATGTTGTTCTATGGACTTGAATTGATGGGAAGTGGGATGAAACCACTTCGTTCAAGCGAATATTTCATCGACTTGACGCAATCAATGAGTGACAATCCGTTCCTCGGTGTCATCGTTGGTACAGTATTTACCGTGATTGTTCAATCATCGTCTGCGACGATCGGAATCTTGCAAGAACTATATGCTGGTGGTTCCATCGATTTAGGTGCTGCTTTACCGGTATTGTTCGGTGATAACATCGGAACAACGATCACGGCGATTTTGGCATCGATTGGTGCATCAGTTGCCGCACGTCGTGCAGCAGCGGCACACGTCATCTTTAACTTGATTGGTACGACAATCTTTATGATCTTGTTAGTTCCGTTCACAAACTATATCTATTGGATCACAGATCTCTTAGCAATCGAAGATAAGATGCAAATTGCATTCGCACACGGTACGTTTAACGTCGTCAACACATTGATCCAGTTCTGGTTCATCGGAACGATTGCTTGGATTGTGACGAAATTGGTCCCAGGTGAAGACTCAATCGTTGATACGAAAGCACAACATTTAGATCCGATCTTCATTCAACAGTCGCCTTCGATTGCAGTCGAGCAAGCGAAATATGAAGTCATCCGTATGGGAGATTTCGCAAAACTTGGTCTTGATGAAGCACGCAACTATTTGACGACTGGCGACAAGAAGCACGCTGAAAAGTCGGCACATATCGAAGAGGCATTGAACTCGTTGAATGCGAAGATTACAGATTACCTCGTGAAGTTGGCTGCCGTTGATTTGACGGAACAAGAGTCACAGGAGCACAAAACGCTCATGCATGCCATCAACGATATCGAGCGAATCGGTGATCACGTTGAGAACATCATTGAGTTGATTGATTATAAGACAGCTACGAAAGTGACACTTTCGGCAGATGCACAAAAAGAATTGACTGAAATGTACGACCTCACACGTGCAACGTTAGAGAAATCTCTTCAGACGTTGGCGAGCGGCGACATGGTTGAAGCACGTAAAGTCATTGAAATGGAAGCGAAACTCGACATGCTCGAGCGTCAATTCCGTAAGAACCACGTCGTTCGTTTGAACACAGGTGCTTGTGATGGGCAAGCAGGTATGTTCTTTGTTGATATGCTCTCGAACTTGGAGCGAATCGGTGACCATGCCATGAACATCACGGAAATCACACTCGAAGATGCAAACGAAGTAACCGTATAAATCAGGAGCACTCCAAATGAAATTTGGGGTGCTTTTCTTATTTGGCAAGGAATACTCCTTGACACTCTAGGACATATTCAGTATATTATTACTGTATAACAACATGGCGGTGTAGCTCAGCTGGCTAGAGCGTACGGTTCATACCCGTGAGGTCGTGGGTTCGACTCCCTCCGCCGCTATTTATAAGGACCCTTAGCTCAGCTGGTTAGAGCAGACGGCTCATAACCGTCCGGTCGTAGGTTCAAGTCCTACAGGGTCCATTCGTAAGCGACGTCACATTGTGAACGTCGCTTTTTGTTTTCAATTTAAAATTGCTGGGTAAATACTCGTTAGCATTTTGTTTTTTGAAAAATATGAAATGAGGCGGACAAAATGGAACGAAACCACACCATGATGCAATTTTTTGAATGGCATGTCGAGGCAGATCAAAAGCATTGGAAGCGACTAAAAGAGAGAGCAGCCGACTTAAATAAAGCAGGAATCACTGCGCTATGGCTACCACCTGTCACAAAAGGGCAAAGTGATCAAGATACCGGTTATGGAATCTATGACTTATATGATTTGGGCGAGTTCGATCAAAAAGGGTCCATTGCCACAAAATATGGAACGAAAAAAGAACTACTTGAAGCAACGACCTATTGTCAACAAGAACTTGGGATGCAGATTTATATGGATGTCGTCATGAATCATAAAGCCGGGGCGGATGCGACCGAGAAGTTTGAAGTGTTAGAAGTCGATCCCGACGACCGTACGAAAGTCCTCTCGGATGAAGCGTTTGAAATCGAAGGGTGGACAAAATTTGATTATGAAGCTCGTGATGGGAAATATTCTTCATTTAAATGGGACTTCACACATTTTAACGGAACGGATTATGATGCGGCGACTGATCGTTCCGGTATTTTCTTTATCGTTGGAGAAAACAAAAGATGGAACGATAACGTCGATGATGAATTCGGTGTCTATGACTATTTAATGTTTGCGAACATCGACTACCACCATCCCGATGTGCGCGAAGAAGTGTTGAATTGGGGGAAATGGTTCATCGAAGAGACGAAATGTGATGGATTCCGTCTTGACGCCATTAAACACATCAACTATGACTTTGTAAAAGAGTTCAGTCAGACGATGCGGGAAGAGAAAGGTGACCAATTCTATTTTGTCGGCGAGTTTTGGAAATCTGACCTTGATGCCTGTCGTGAATTTCTCGATAACATCGATTACCATGTCGATTTATTCGATGTCCCACTCCATTACAAATTACATCAAGCCTCAGAGGAAGGGGCCGCGTTTGACATGCGAACCATTTTTGATGATACGCTCGTTCAGTCACACCCGCTTCATTCCGTGACGTTCGTAGATAATCACGATTCACAACCCGAGGAGGCGCTTGAGTCATGGGTGAAAGATTGGTTCAAGCAAATCGCCTATGGTCTTGTCTTACTTCGTAAAGATGGTTATCCATGTGTCTTCTATGGCGATTACTACGGTATAGACGGTCCTCACCCGACTGATGGGATGAAGCTCGCCATTGATACGCTTCTGTATGCACGCCGAGAGAAAGCGTACGGGGAGCAGGATGATTACTTTGATGATGCAAACGTCATCGGGTGGGTACGAAAAGGTGTGGAGGAAATCGAACGTTCCGGATGTGCCGTCCTCATTTCAACTTCTGATGAATCTCAAAAGAGAATGTTTGTCGGGGAAGAACGTGCCGGTGAAACATGGGTCGATTTAACGAATACATTGAATGATCGAATTGAGATTGATGAAGAAGGATTTGGGGTATTTAAAGTGTCGGCGGGGTCGATTTCAGTTTGGGCATTGCCAGAAGAAGATGTTGAATAAAGCATTACAATTGAGTCGACCGTCACATATCTGTTACATTTAAGACGAACGTTGTTCAAAACACTTTTAAGGGGGATTTTAGTAATGGCTAAATTTGAATTACCACAACTTGATTACGCATATGATGCACTCGAACCACACATTGATGCACGCACGATGGAAATCCACCACACGAAACACCACAACACTTACGTCACGAACGTAAACAATGCACTCGAAGGAAAAGATGTGGAGTACTCTTCACTCGAAGACTTGCTTCAAAAAATCGATTCGCTTCCTGCTGACATTCAAACAGCTGTCCGCAACAACGGTGGCGGTCATTGGAACCACTCGTTCTTCTGGAAGCTCTTGAAGAAAAATGAGAACGGTACTCCGTCTGGCGACCTCGCTGCTGCAATCGATGAGTCGTTCGGTAGCTTCGATGGGTTTAAAGACGAATTCACGAAAGCTGCAACAACTCGCTTCGGTTCAGGCTGGGCTTGGCTCGTTGTGAAAAATGGTAAACTCGAAGTCACGTCTACTCCAAACCAAGACTCACCAATCATGGAAGGTGTTACACCGATCCTCGGTCTTGATGTGTGGGAGCATGCTTACTACTTGAACTACCAAAACCGTCGTCCTGACTATATCAACGCATTCTTCCATGTCATCGATTGGGATTATGTGGCGACATTGTACGCTGACGCAAAATAAGTTTGTCTTACCCGAGGTTCTGATATGAATCTCGGGTTTTTTTATGGTTTTCATTAATTTGTAAACAAATTATGATATAGTGAAAATCGGACAAAACGACAGGGATTCCTGTCCTCTATAATATAGAAGGAAATGAACGTGGAGGGAGTAAACGGACTTGGCAAAAAATCGGGTAAAAGTGCCGAAAAAACGGCGAAACCACTTACCGTTACGCTTAAATTTACTATTTTTCATCGTCTTCATTCTATTTGCGACCCTCATTTTTCGATTGGGTGTCGTACAAATCGTGAATGGGGAACGGATTGCTCGGGAAGTACAGAAAACGGAGTCGAGTAAAATCAAATATGAAGTGCCGCGAGGTAAAATCTACGACCGGAACGGTCAAGTGCTGGCGGATACGATTTCAAACTACTCGGTCATGTATCGCCGCTCTCAAGTGACAAAGACGGATGAACGTTTAGACGTCGCGAAAAAATTGGCGGAAATCGTCGACATTCCGAAACAAGACCGTAAAATGACGGAGCGAGACCGAAAGGATTATTGGATTGCAACGAATCCGGAATTGGCGCAAGAACGGACTCAAGCGTTATTGGAAGAATTATCGGAAGAGGAGCGAGCCGCATTGTCTAACCAAGACGTGGACCGGCTTTTACTTGATTCAATCACCGAAGAAGAGATCACGTTTGATGATGCGACAGAAGAAATCATCGCCATTAAACACAATATGGAGAGTGGCTATGCACTCGACCCACAGGTCATCAAAATCGGTGCAAGCCCGAAAGAGATGGCGGTCATCGAAGAGAACTTAGAGCAGTTGCCTGGAGTGAGTGTCGAACCTTACTATCAACGGGATTATCCTTATGATGAGACGTTCAAGAGTTTCCTAGGAAGTTATCGTCAAATTCCGGCGGAACAACGTGCATCTTATCAGGCGAAGGGTTACGGGTTGAACGACCGGGTTGGTACCTCCTACTTGGAACAACAGTATGAAAACGTCCTTCGGGGAACGCCGGCCTATGATGTGTTCACCACGTACAAAGGGGAACCGGTCGGTGAACCGACACGAGTGAGTGGGAATCCAGGGAAAGATATCGTCTTATCGACCGACATCGAGTTCCAAAAAGAAGTCGATGAAATCTTGAAAAAGGCGATTCGCGCAGGACGCTCTGGAAGTCCTCATTTCGACCGAGCGTTTGCGGTCGTCATGAATCCGCAAACGGGTGAATTGCTCGCCTTATCTGGACAAGAACTCGATTTGGAAACGAACGAATTCAAAGATGTGTCGACCGGTACGGTGCTTCGTGCCAGCCAAATCGGATCAACCATCAAAGGGGCGACGGTCGCCTATGGATTCGAAGAAGGCGTCGTGAAACCGGGAGAGTATATTTATGATGCTCCGATTCGGATTGGTTCGTCAGTGAAAGCTTCCTACCGGAATATGGGGAGCATCAACGACTTAGATGCACTCGCGATGTCATCGAATATCTATATGTTCCAAATTGCTTTGCGTCTGGCTGATTATTACTCGACAGGTCAAATTGTCGGGGAAAATGTCACGCAGGCGTTTGAAACGATGGAACACTACTATAAACAATTCGGTCTCGGAATCGAGACAGGAATTGACTTGCCGTTCGAGTCGACCGGATTCCGGAGTATCCCGGACCGTGTCACACTTCTGATGGATATGTCGATTGGACAGTATATTTCTTATACTCCGATTCAATTGGCGCAATATACGTCAGCATTGGCGAACGGTGGCTATCGTGTACAACCACACTTGCTGAAAGAAATCATTGAGCCGGGTTCGCTTGATGAGAACAACAAGCAAGTCGTGAGCACGTTCCAACCGAATGCGTTGAATAAAGTCGATATCCAGGATGAATACATCCAACGGGTCCGTGAAGGATATCGTCAAGGGGTTGAATCTTCTTCCGGTTCGTCTCGCATTCTACAGGAAACCGGTATGACGGCTGCAGGTAAAACCGGAACTGCTCAAGCGATTGCAGAAGGCCCAGACGGTCAGGCGAAACGAAATGCGAACGGAGAACCGATTAAGACATTGAACTCAAACCATGTCGGTTGGGCACCGTTCGATGATCCGGAAATCGCTTGGGCGATCATCATGCCTGGACTTGAGGCGGAAGGAATCAATACGCGTGTCGCGCACGATATCATGAAAGCTTACTTTAATCTAGAAGATGTCAATGCAATGCTTCAGTAAAAGAAGTCACTTCGGTGACTTCTTTTTTTGTCTTTACAATTCTTTTACGTTCCGTTTATTTCTCGTTAATAGAAGTTCATTAGGATATTAATTGTAGGACAGAACAACAAATCCACAACAAAAATCAAAGCAAACTCAAGGAGGACGTCACAAATGTCTTGGATGAAAAAATCAGCTTTACTCGCTTCAATCACTTCAGTCGCACTCGTAGGTGCTGCTTGTGGGAACAATGAAGAAGGTGGCGCTGCTGAAGGCGGCGATGCGCTCTCAGGAAAAGTCGTCATGGACGGATCATCAACTGTATTCCCAATCATGGAAGCAGTCGCAGAAGAATTTTCAGCTGAACAACCAGAAGTTGAAGTGACAGTCGGTGTCTCTGGTACGGGTGGTGGCTTCAAACGTTTCGTGACGGGAGAGACAGACTTCTCGAACGCATCACGTGAAATCAAAGAAGAAGAAGCAGCCGAAGCTGAGAAAAACGGTGTGGAATTCACGCAACTCTCGGTTGCACTTGATGGACTTTCGCTTGTTGTTAACCCAGCGAACGATTGGGCACAAGATATCACGATTGAAGAATTGAATAAGATGTGGACGGACACAAGCATCAAGACATGGAAAGACGTTCGTTCAGACTGGCCAGATGAGGAGATTTCATTCTTCGCACCAGGTAAAGACTCAGGTACATTTGACTTCTTCAATGAAGCCGTCCTTGACGATACGGACATTCGTGAAGACGCACAATTGTCAGAGGATGACAACGTCCTCGTCACGGGTGTATCTGGAACGGAAGGTGCAATCGGATTCTTCGGATATGCATACTACATCGAAAACAAAGACACGCTTCGTGCCATGGCAGTCGAGGGTGTAGAGCCAACTCCAGAAACAATCAATGACCTTTCTTATCCACTCTCACGTGAAATCTACACGTACGTCAACAACGCTTCATTGAAAGACAAAGAGCAAGTTGCAGAATTCGCACGCTTCATGAACGAAAACGCAGGTGCGCTCTCTGAAGAAGTGGGATATGTCGGTATGGAACAAGCGCGTTACGACGAAAACATGAAGATGATCGACGAAATCGCTGGAGAATAAGATGATAGGTGGCAGAAGGTGAGACACGGTCTCGCCTTCTCGCCATGCTTTCTAGTATGAAGAGGTAGGGAGCGATACACGAGATGAATGAACCGAACAATAAGCTTTCGATTCGAGAGATGATTCAACAAAATAAACAAAAGAAATATAGTACGACGAACGTGTTTGATAAAATCATGCCGTTCTTATTATTCTTGAGCGCATTCGTATCGGTCGTCACGACCATTGGTATTGCGTTCACACTAGGCTTTGAGCTATTCAAGTTCTTTGAACGAGTCCCTGTCGCAGAATTTTTAGGATCGACAGAATGGTACCCGCTTAGTGCAGATCAGCGCTTCGGGGTATGGGCACTTGTCATGGGAACACTCCAAATTACTGTGATTGCGATGATTGTAGCCGTCCCACTCGGTTTGGCGTCTGCGATTTATTTAAGTGAATACGCCTCTGAACGGGCACGACGTGTGTTGAAACCAATTCTAGAAGTGTTGGCCGGTGTGCCGACGATCGTATTCGGTTTCTTCGCCTTGTCATTCATTACACCGATTCTGCAAGCACTCATCCCAGGACTTCAAATTTACAATGCACTAAGCCCAGGGATTGTCGTCGGGATTATGATTATTCCGATGATTGCCTCGATTTCTGAGGATGCAATGAGTGCTGTTCCGAAGAAAATTCGGGACGGTGCACTCGGTTTAGGTGCGACACGTCTTGAGGTTGCAACGAAAGTTGTCATGCCTGCTGCGACGTCTGGAATCATCGCCTCTATCGTTCTCGGAATGAGCCGTGCGATTGGGGAGACGATGATTGTAACCATTGCTGGTGGTTCACAGCCGAATTTCGAGTTCAACCCGCTCAATGCGATTCAGACGATGACAGCGTATATCGTTCAAATCGCTAAAGGTGATGCAGGTTACGGCACAATCGAATATTACAGTATCTATGCGGTCGGTGCGTTGTTGTTCGTCTTTACCTTATTGATGAACCTATTCGCAAACTGGGTGACGCGCCGCTTCAGAGAGGAGTACTAATATGGCTTTACCGAACAGTGAGTTCAAGAATACGAAGAACTTGATGAATCGTGAGACCGTGTCTCAACGAATTAAACGACGTTTACAATTGAATGAAATATTTAAGTACATCTTTTTGGCGGGACTTGTCTTTGCGCTCGTTGTCTTATCGACGTTGATTTATGACATCGTGTCAAAGGGCGCAGGATGGGTCGACCTTGATTTCTTGCGCAACTTCCCGTCGCGCCGTCCTGAACAGGCTGGATTATATCCTGCGTTGATTGGATCGTTATGGCTCATGCTCTTGATCGTACCGATGGTGTTTGTCATCGGTGTTGGAGCGGCAATTTACTTGGAAGAATACGCTCCGAAAAATCGCATGACTTCGTTTATTGAAGTCAACATTTCGAACTTGGCAGGCGTTCCGTCAATCGTATTCGGATTACTTGGATTGACGATTTTCGTTCGAGTCATGGAATTAGGGAACTCGGTTATGGCTGGCGCCTTGACGCTCGGTCTTATGAGTTTGCCGATTGTCATCGTGGCCTCACAGGAAGCGCTACGAGCAGTCAAAATGGAATTACGACACGCTTCGCTAGCACTCGGGGCATCTAAGTGGCAGACAACATTTAACGTCGTGTTACCTTCGGCGTTACCAGGAATTATCACGGGAATTATCCTAGCGGTTTCCCGTGCGATTGGTGAAACGGCTCCACTCATCATGGTCGGAGCGGCAACATTCATTTCAACAACACCGAGTAACATTTTCTCTGACTTCACGGCCCTCCCGATTCAGATTTACAACTGGACGAGCCGACCACAACCAGAGTTCCAAAACTTAGCGGCAGCAGGGATCATCGTACTTATGACGATGCTCATCGCGATGAACTCGGTTGCAATCTATATTCGAAACAAATATACAAATCGACACTAAGTCTTTTTTGCAGATGAATGAGGAGGAAGCTCGAGATGATGAAACAACAAGAGCTCAACAAAGGAGATCAAAACGTGAACACAACTACGACAGAACCGACAACGACTGAGATGAAAAAAGATAGCGCCTATGTCGTCAACAATTTGAACTTGTGGTACGGAGAAGACCAGGCTTTGATTGACGTCAACCTCGATATTAAAAAGAATGAAGTCACGGCGATCATCGGACCATCTGGGTGCGGAAAATCAACGTTCATCAAGACGTTAAATCGGATGGTCGAACTCGTGCCATCGGTTCGGACGAACGGTGAAATTTTATACCATGGTCGTAACATCTTCGATCGCGGATACAAGGTGGAAGATTTGCGTACCTCGGTCGGGATGGTATTCCAACAACCGAACCCATTCCCAAAATCGGTCTATGACAATGTAGCATATGGACCGCGGACGCACGGAATCAAAAATAAAAAAGTACTCGATGAAATTGTCGAGCGTTCATTACGTGGTGCGGCAATCTGGGATGAAGTAAAAGATCGATTGAATGAGAATGCTTACGGTCTCTCAGGTGGACAACAACAACGTCTCTGTATCGCGCGTACGTTAGCGATCGAGCCGGATGTCATCTTAATGGACGAACCGACGTCTGCCCTTGACCCGATCTCTACACTAAAAGTGGAAGAATTGGTACAAGAGTTGAAAGAACAGTATTCAATCATCATCGTGACACATAACATGCAACAAGCTGCCCGTGTTTCGGATAAAACAGCATTCTTCTTAAATGGAGAAGTTGTCGAGTTCGATGTTACAGATAAGATTTTCTCGAATCCATCTGACAAACGGACGGAAGACTATATTTCTGGCCGTTTCGGTTAAGGAGGAGACTGGATTGATGGCACAAAACCGCACATTTTTTGATACGAAATTGACTGAATTAGAAGATAAAGTTGTACGATTGGCAAACTTGACGATGCGCCAAACGGCGACGGCAATCGAAGTGTTGGAAAAACATGATCTCGAATTGGCTAAAACCGTGATTGATAACGACAACGAGTTAGATGAGTTGGAGTTGACAATCAACGATGAAGCGATCCTGTTGATTGCAAAACAGCAGCCAGTCGCGACTGACTTGCGACGTCTGATTGTGACGATGAAATCAGCGACAGACCTAGAGCGTATTGCGGACTATGCGACAAATATCGCAAAAGCGGTGACACGAATCGAGCACGTTCCCTATGTTCTCGACATTCAACCGCTCAAGAAGATGGCTGAGCAGTTGATTGACATGCTTGAACTGGCGACACGTGCCTATCGCAAAGGTGAAGTGAGCCGTGTTCGTGAACTCAATGAGATGGACCGCGTGATTGATGACATCAATCTAACGGTGATTAAACAATATATCGGTTCTCTTCCGGCCATGACGGTTGGGACGAACGATGTATACGAATTCTCGAACATTGCTCGATACCTCGAACGGATGGGCGATCATGTGACGAACTTCGGAGAACATTTAATTTTCCTCGAAAAAGGGAAACATTATGATTTGAATCAATAAGATTAGTGGTAAAGAACAACAGTGCTGTTGTTCTTTATTTTTTTGGGCAGGAATACAAACTCAAGGAGCGAATAATAGTCTACATGGATTTTACATGAAGGGAGCCATATAGAGATGGAAGAGAAAATCGTATCCTTGAAACAACAAGGTCTTACGTTAAAACAGATTGCGGCAGAATTAGACGTCCCGATTGGCAAAGTCCAATACGCATGGCGTAAATGGAGAAATCAGCAACAGGAAGTGGAGGCGGTTGCCCCTGTGAAAAAAAAGCGTGAAACGAAGAAAGCAAAGACGTCGGTGACGACCTCACGCAAACAAGTGGCATCAGCGAAAGAGACGGCCAACGTGTCGACTTCTCCACTTCTTGAAAAGGGTCCGGAAGGATACTGGAAGCTACCCGATCGGTACAACGTGGACTTTATGCATGCGGTCGTACAGTCTCCAAACGCAGTGTATGTATGCTGGGAAGTATCTGATCTCGTGAAAGAAACGTTAGCGCTTCAATTTATGCGACGCTGGGAAGAATTGCCGAAGGCGTTTCGCATCCTTGATGTTACGTTACTTGATTACAATAGCGGTCACGCAAACCGCTCCTATACATTCGATCTTCCTGAAATGACGAACAGCTGGTTCGTTCGCCCTCTCGACCCGAATACGACATATGTGTTTGAATTTGGGATTCGGACGATGGAAGGGGAGTTTCTCCCAATTGTCGCATCAAATCCGCTTGATACGCCGCGGGCAGAACCAGTAGGAGTCGGACGATTCGCAGAACCGGTCCGACGTTGGCAATACGGGGAAGTTGATTCTCCAGAACTACTTGATACGTTACCTAAATATGCAGCATACCGACTCGTGCGTTAAGGAGGACTTTTTATTATGAAACCTGGGTACTTTTCACTCGTCCTTCATGCTCATTTACCGTACGTTAGGCATGAAGAGAAACACCGTTTAGAAGAAAGATGGGTTTACGAGGCCATCTCTGAGACATATCTTCCGATTCTATGGCAAGTCGATCGCTTGAAGCGTCCCTTGCATTGGACGGTTAGTATTTCCCCACCTGTCGTTGAAATGCTTGCCGATCCTCTCATTCAGGATCGCTATGTAGAACACTTAGACGATATGCTCGAATTGATTGCCCTCGAATTGTCTGAGGACCGAACAGACGAAGAAACAGCGACGTTACATTTTTATCGTCAACGATACCACGATTTAAAAAATACGTTCCTTCATTGGAATAAAAATTTGAATGAGGCGTTCCGTACATATCGTGAGGCAGGTTATATTGACATGGTGACATGTACGGCAACCCATGGATTTAATCCACATCTCTTCACGGAACAGGCGGCGCGCGCTGAGATTCGTACAGGTTTGAACTGTTTCGAACGTCATTATGGGTTCCGTCCAACAGGCATCTGGTTACCAGAGTGTGCTTATACACCAGGAGTTGATCGGATTCTTTATGAAGAAGGAATTCGCTACACCTTTGTCGATGAACATGCTCTTCTCGACGCAGATCCGACGCCAGAGAAAGGAATTGGAGCCCCTGTTTATTCACCACATGGCATCGCGTTATTCCCTCGGGATCAAATCATCTCAGGTAAAATTTGGAGTTCGATGATCGGATATCCAGGCCATCCGGATTATCGTGAGTTTTACCGCGATTTGGCATACGATCGGGACTGGGACTATATCCAGTCCTTCATGCATCCGGAAGGAATTCGTTTTGATACGGGTTTAAAAATGCACCGGATTACAGGTGATACGGATCAAAAGGATTTCTACGTGCGCGAATGGGCGGAACATCAAATTGAAAACCATGCGACCGATTTTGCCAAAACGTTAGAATCACATCTTGAAGCGCACGGTGCTCAGACATTCCCACCATTTTTAGTCACGGCTCCGTTCGATGCGGAGTTGTTCGGTCACTGGTGGTTTGAGGGGCCAGAGTTTCTTGGGAAAGTAGCAGAGAGACTTGCTGAATTTGGAATTGAAACCATCACGCCAGCGCTCTTCCTTGAACGTCACTTTAAAGATTTACAGACGGTCCACGTGTCGATGAATACATGGGGACGTAAAGGTTATGGTGAAGTTTGGATTAACGAAAGAAATGAGTGGATGCTTCGTCATTTGCACATGATGGAGATGCAACTCGTAAAAGACGTGGCGGACTATCGTAATCAATCGGAAGCGACGAATCGCGCCTTGAAACAATTAATCCGTCATTACGTATTGGCTGTGTCGAGTGACTGGGCGTTCATCTTGGATGGGCAAACGACGGCACAGTATGCCGCCGAACGGTTCCGTGAACACACACGACTCTTTGCAGAACTGGAAACGGCACTCTATCAGGATGGAGTATCCGAACAGTTGCTACATGATCATTACGCTGCATATCCATTTCTTCAGGATGAAGACATCGATATTGATTCGTTCCTATCTCCTCACGATTACTATGTGACAACCGAGCGGGAAGAAGAAAAACCAGCCATTTTGGTGCTCACGCCTGAATATCACGGTCATATCGTTGGAGGACTCGGAAGACGGGTCGTCGACGAAATCGAGGCGAGAGCGGACGATGGCGAAGTCGTCTATGTATTAACGCCATATCATGACGAGTTGCCTGAGTATGAGCGACAAGGAAACATACATGTGTATCGTGTTCGTCCAACTAGTCCATTTTTAGAGCATGTCATGAACCAGGTGGCAACACAAAATATCGCCTATGTAAAACTGGTTCATGAACTTTCGAAACGTGTTTCCTTCAAAGTGGTTCACCACTTCGATTGGATGACGATTCCTGCTGCAAGAGAACTTGCGCAATCCCTTGCGCTTCCGTTATACTCAACTATGTTGTCCTTTGAAGCGACTCGCAATCCGCATGGTCACGGTGGTTTATTCGATGCAATCCATCGAATCGAAAACAGCGTGTTTCCTGCATCAGAACGCGTATATGTCGGGGAAGAGATCTCGATTCACGACCTAAAACAATGGTATAAGGTGAGCGAGAACGTCAACACATGCCTACCTATAGAGACTTCTCCATATGGACAGGAATCAATGAAAAAGAACGTGAAATAACCTTGCTTTTTCATAAGAAACTTGGTAGGATAATTGAGTATGCTTAGACTGTAAAGCAAAAGCACTTGATACAACATCATTAAGATGGGAGTGAAAGAAATGCGCGTTAAAATTACATTAGCTTGCACAGAAACAGGCGATCGCACGTACATCACGAAGAAAAACAAACGTAACAACCCTGAGCGCCTCGAGTTGCGCAAATACAACCCACGTCTCCGTCGTCACACGCTTTACCGCGAAGTGAAGTAATGAGGGACCGGCCGTCACATATGTGGCGGCTTTTTTTGTAAGGAGGAATACGTTGTGGAAGAGAAAACAGCGCTGCGGCGCACGATTCATCAATACATCAAACAAATGGCGGATCGACATCATGCGGACGAAGTCATTCACCAATCATTATTTGCCTCGGACTTATGGATTGAAAGTCAAACAATCGCGCTAACGTTGTCACTCCCGCTAGAAATTGATACGTCCCCGATTATTCATATGGCCTTTAAAGAAGGAAAAACGGTCTGCGTCCCGAAAGTAACGGAGCGGGGACTTACGTTTCACATCATTCATTCATTTGATGATTTGGAAGAGGGAGTCATGAATATTTTAGAGCCGACCACTCCAGCGACGACGCAAGTGATCGACCTTTGTCTTGTTCCGGGGCGTGTTTTCGATCGAACCGGTTATCGTATCGGTTGGGGTGGGGGCTATTATGATCGCTATTTAAAAACCTATAAAGGTAGAACACTTGCTTTGGCATATACCGTTCAGCTTGTCGATCATGTACCAACTGAACCGCACGACCTACCTGTTCAATGGATCGTAACAGAAAAGGAGATGATTCAGTGTTCGCCATATTCGCTGTAACATGTTTCGTCGCCTATCTCGGTTATCGGTTACGGTCGTTGACTCGCTCTGGGGCGCTGTTGACAGTCGTGACCGGTACGGTGATCGGATTCTCGTTCGGGTGGTTCGGTCTATACTTGCTTGGCGTGTTTTTTTCGACTTCTTCTCTCGCTTCGAAATATCGCTCTCACGATAAAAAAGGGGTCGATGAGATCGTCGAGAAGACGGGGGCTCGCGATGCCATGCAAGTGTTAGCTAACGGTGGGATAGGGATTTTATGTGCACTCGGTTATCAATTGACGAATGACCCGGTCTACCTCTATATGTATGTCGTTTCCATCGCGGCGGCGACGAGCGATACGTGGGGATCTGAATTCGGTGTCCTATCGAAACTGAAACCTCGGTTCATGTTTACCTTTAAGCGAGTCGAACCGGGAACGAGTGGCGCCGTCTCGACGTTCGGTACCGTCATGTCGATGTTCGGTGCACTGTTGATTGTCGTATCCTCTCTTGTGTTCATCGACTTAAAGGTCACGCATCTCCTTTTATTATGGGTGATTGGATTAACTGGTAGCATCATTGACACGCTTCTCGGCGCGACATTCCAACGAACGTTTCGTTGTACAGTCTGCGGAAAATTGACGGAGCAAAAAATACATCACGACGTGCCGACGAGTTACGTGTCGGGATGGCGTTTTCTCGGAAATGATGCGGTAAATTTTCTTTCAGTATGTGGAGCGACGTTGATTTGTTTTTTTGTGTTTGGATGAGGGTAGTACAGAAAATGAAGGTG
This sequence comes from Exiguobacterium sp. s75, assembly GCF_018617145.1. Classification (GTDB taxonomy): domain Bacteria; phylum Bacillota; class Bacilli; order Exiguobacteriales; family Exiguobacteriaceae; genus Exiguobacterium; species Exiguobacterium profundum. The sequence continues at coordinate 1,087,677 of NZ_JACSJQ010000001.1, read as the reverse complement.
TTCCAAACGAATGTGAATATTGTCACAATATCGCCAAAGTGAAAACGGTTTCCGCTGTAGTTTGAGTTTGTGAATGATGTTACAATCTATTTGTAACAGAGATAACAAAAACATGAAACAGATTGTTTGAAGGGTGGAGAATCATTATGGAAACATTAAATCATGCTAAAGTAACACGAGTCGCACTTGTAGGGGCTGGGGCAGTAGGTGCGAGTTTCGCTTACCAGTTGACGACAGCTAGTCTATGTGAAGAACTTGTCATCATCGATATCAATAAAGCCAAGGCAGAAGGAGAAGCGATGGACTTGAACCATGGGGTTTCATTCGCTTCATCACCGATGCGCGTCTGGGCAGGGGACTATTCGGATTGTGGCGTCGCTGATATCGTGGTCATCACTGCTGGCGCACCACAGCGTCCAGGTGAAACACGTCTTGATCTCGTTGAAAAAAATGCGAAGATTATGAAATCTATGATTTCAGACATCATGGACTCTGGTTTTGACGGAATTATCATTATTGCTTCAAACCCGGTCGACATCATGACACATCTCGCATGGAAATATTCTGGTCTTCCGAAACATCGTGTCTTCGGTTCAGGAACAGTGCTTGATACGTCTCGCTTGCGTTACATGCTCGGAGACTATTTCAACGTCGACCCGCGTAACTGTCACGCCTACATTATGGGTGAGCATGGTGATACGGAGTTTGCTGCCTGGAGCAACGCTCGTATATATGGAAAATCGGTCGAGCAACTACTTGAAGAGCATGATGAGTACAGCTGGGAAGACCTTGAAGACATCTATGTCAACGTTCGTGACGCAGCATATCATATCATTGAACGTAAAGGTGCGACGTACTATGCGATTGGACTCGGTCTCCTTCGGTTGGTCAAGGCTGTCCTTCGTAACGAGAACACGTTGTTGACAGTCGGTGCCCATCTTGATGGTGAGTATGGATTGCACGATATCCATATCGGTGTACCAGCAATCATCAACCGTCAAGGCGTTCGTGAAGTCGTTGAGATTGAGTTGTCACAAGAAGAGCATGAGAAAATGCAACATTCTGCGAACGTACTCATGAAAACGATGGAACCTGTCTTGTAATCTCCATCCTTTGGAAACCCGTAGCCATTTGGTTACGGGTTTTTATACATATAGAACGAATCATCGTTTGGTCGTGGGTCGTGTCGTGATTTACAATAGAATTGAGAGAGAGGAGGGGTTTCGTTGGCGACAACTTGTTTTTGGGAAGATATTTATCGAAAGGTCGAAAACGGTGGGCGAATTGAAGGCATACTCGAACCCTCCCGTGCGGTCATCTTATTCGATACGAAAGCAGGTGATCGGTATGATTTGTTCATTCAGACTGAAAAAGCATGGGCGAATCACGTTGGGATGGATATACACGCGATTTTGAACGCATTTCGCTTATCTCGCATCGGGCGGAAACGATTGACCATTCATGTTTATGGTGAGCGTCTCGTGGATGAAGAGCGTGTAGACTCGTTGACGTTTCAAATCCCTGCGAAAGTGACATTGTCCCGTTCGATTTGCACACCGACTATGGAAGAAGACCGGTTCCGACTGCTAGCGGTCTCCCTCGACCGGAAAAAGAAAGCGGATCTGAAGAAACGTTTTTCCTTCGGAAAACCACAAGTGGTGTATGGGCTACTGTTCGTCACCTTTTTAGTCATGTGGTTAGCCGAATCGGTCGGTTCGACGCTTGATCCAAACACGTTGGTCGCATTCGGGGCCAAAGTGAACCCGTTGATTGAACAAGGGGAATGGTGGCGTTTGATTACACCGATGTTCCTGCATATCGGTTGGTTCCACTTTGCAATTAATATGTTTGCACTTTGGTCGCTCGGTCCGCTCGTCGAACGGATGTACGGCTCCATACGATTTTTAATCATCTACCTGCTCAGTGGAATATTAGCGACATCCGCATCGTTTGCATTCAGCGAATCGATATCAGCAGGCGCTTCAGGGGCGCTATTTGGATTGGTCGGTGCGCTCTTGTACTTTGGGTTGCGGGATCGTTCTCTCTTCATGAAGACGCTCGGACCTCCGCTCTTTATTATGTTAGGATTAAACGTAGGACTTGCGTTTGTATTAGGTGCAGGTCTTGACCATTTCGCGCATGCGGGAGGTCTGATTGGTGGTTTTGTCGTCTCGGGGGTCGTCGGGCTACCGGATGAGAAGAACCGTATACAACGAATCTTATTTTCCGTACTCACCATCTCGATGTTTGGACTATTCGTCGGGTACGGATTTTGGTAAGGGGAGAATTCAATGATTGAAACATTAAAAACACTCGTTAACATCCCGAGTCCTTCCGGGATGACGGAAGAGGCCATCCGCTTCGCGGAGCAAGAATTGAATGCACTGGGTGTCAAGACGTCACGTCTACATAAAGGGGCACTGCTGGCCACATTTTCAGGTCGTTCTGGCAAGGCGCGTCTGTTGACGGCACACGTGGACACACTCGGTGCGATGGTCAAAGACATCTTGCCGAGCGGGCGTCTTCGTTTGACTCAAGTGGGAGGATACGCATGGACGGCGATTGAGGGAGAGAACTGCCTCGTCCACCGTGAAGAAGGAGAGGCGATTGAAGGAACGATCTTGATCCATCAGTCAAGTGTTCACGTCTATAAGGACACGAACTCTGCCGAGCGATCTGCATCAAACATCGAAGTCCGATTGGATGAAAAAGTGCATTCTCGTGAAGATGTGACGGCGCTTGGGATTGAAATCGGGGACTTCGTTTCATTCGACCCTCGCTTTCAAGTGACCTCTTCAGGATACGTGAAATCACGCCACTTGGATGATAAGGCGTCGGTCGCCATTCTATTGGACCTTGCGAAAGACTTAATCCGTTATGACTTACCGCATACCGTTCACTTCTTGATCTCGAATTATGAAGAGGTCGGATTTGGAGGGAACGCGGGTATTCCGGAAGACGTCGTGGAATACATTGCCGTTGATATGGGTGCGCTCGGGGATGGACAGCATTCCGATGAGTATACAGTCTCGATTTGTGCCAAGGATTCATCTGGACCGTATGATATCGGGTTACGACGGAAGTTCACGGCGTTATGTAAAGCTCATGAGATCGCGTATAAGGTAGATATTTATCCGTACTATGGGTCAGATGCGTCAGCGGCGATTCGAGCAGGGTATGATGTGCGACATGCCTTGATTGGGCCAGGAATCGAATCGAGCCATAGTTATGAGCGAACGCATCTGTCATCAATGGAAGCAACGCGAGAATTGTTAAATCGTTATGTACAATCGACGATGGAGGAAGAAGCATGAAAAACTTTTATGATGTCCAACAGTTTTTAAAATCGTTCGGTACCATTATTTACATCGGAGAACGGGATGCTGAAATCTCACTCATGATGATGGAACTCGACGAATTGTATGAAGGGGGCATCATCGAACAACGTGTGTACGATACGGCCAAAATCATTTTGACCCACGAATTAAAAAATTCAACAGATTGACAGAAATCCCCTTAGTGCAAAGGGTTGCACTAAGGGGATAATAGTGTACACTATTCAATGAAAGCGATTTAGTTGAGATGAGGAGTGAACGGTATGAAATGGTTATTAGGTATCGACATCGGTGGTACGACGGTGAAGATGGCCGTTTTAGACATGAACGGCATCATTTCGGATAAGTGGGAAGTCAAAACGGATATTCGAGAGAATGGTGTACATATTCCAAAAGACATCGCAGCTTCTTTTGAAACATACTTACAAACATCAGGTAAGAAGAAAGAAGATTTTGCGGGTGCGGGAATCGGGGCACCAGGATTCGTCGACTTCTCAGAAGGAGTTGTCGAATATTCTCCGAACATCGGGTGGAAAGATTTTGCACTCGTGAGTGAGTTCGAAAAAGCAGTCGGTCTTCCGGCCGTGCTCGAAAATGATGCGAACGCCGCGGCCCTTGGTGAGATGTGGAAAGGTGCCGGCGAAGGGGCGTCAGAATTATTGGCGATCACGCTCGGTACAGGTGTCGGTGGTGGCGTGATCACGAACGGGAATATCGTTCATGGGACGGCAGGAATGGCCGGAGAAATCGGGCATATTACCGTGGAACGAGACGAAACGAAGGCTGTGAAGTGTGGTTGTGGTCGCCTCGGGTGTATCGAGACGATTGCTTCAGCGACCGGCATCTCGCGTCTGGCGTTACAGAAGCGTAAGAATCAAGATACTTCATTAAACGAGTTAAAAGAAGTGACTGCACGTGACGTGTTTGAAGCATATAAGGCTGGTGACTCGATCGCGACAGAAGTCATTGACGAGATGACGGAATACCTCGGCTTGACCATCTCGAACATCGCGAACACGCTCAATCCGAAAATGATTGTCATCGGTGGAGGCGTCTCAAAAGCTGGCGACGCGTTATTGGAGCCGCTTGATGCACAGTTCAAACGGTTTGCGCTCGAGCGGGTATACGAGTCGACAACATTCAAAATCGCTGAACTCGAAAACGATGCCGGTGTGATTGGATGTGCTTGGCTGGCACGGAAACACTTCCTTCCGACACGAGTATGAAACGGACGCGTCTGCACATTGCAGGCGTGTTTTTTTGTGGGAAAGGGTATGGGATATTGTAAAATTTGTAACGTCACAGTTGATTTTTTATTAAAAAAGGGGTAAGATTTGGACTTGATACTGGACGTGTACTATTCAATCCGAATTGTACAATGAATGAACAAATATAAATAAAGAATGGCAACTAAAACATGCCGAAAACTGAAAAGAGGAGGAGACCGTCAGATGAATTCATCTCAACGCTTTTCGAAGCTATCGACGAGACTGAACGACACGGTCCGCGCTTCGTTTCAAGAATATCGTCTATTTTGGATTTTTACGTTATTGCTTTGGACGAAGACGTATATCGTCTATCAATTTTTCTTCAACATTCCGATTGAAAACACCGCACAAGCTTTTATCTTACTGATTAGCCCAATCAGTTCGACATTATTCTTGTTTGCCTTCCATTTCTTCTTTAAAGGTAACAAACAAAAATGGGTGCTCTACACGCTCTATGCGATTGCATCGTTTATCTTGTTTGCGGACGCCGTGTATTATCGGGAATTCACGGACTATTTGACAATGCCTGTCATCATGCAACCATCGAACATGGAAACGTTATCGACATCATTCACTTCGCTTCTTGAATGGAAAGATTTAATCATTCTTGGTGACGTGTTTATCCTTCCGTTTATCTTATGGCGAATGAACATGAAAGAGAATGCAGCTTCACATCGACGTGCGCTCGTCACATTCGTCGTAGCGGTCTCTGTCTTCTTGTTCAACCTTTTGCTAGCAGAAACGGAACGGCCTGAATTGTTGACTCGTTCATTTGACCGTGAGCTGTTGGTGAAAAACATCGGAACATTTAACTTCCATGTGTATGATGCCATGCTCCAAACGAAAACATCGGCTCAAAAAGCGATGGCGGATGAATCAGAACTCGCAACGATTGAACAATTCACCCGTCAAAACTATGCGGCGCCGAATCCGGATTTATTCGGAAAATATAAAGGGAAAAATGTCATCGTGGTTTCATTCGAATCTGCGCAGAATTTTACTCACAACATGAAGGCGCCGAATGGAGAGTACATCACGCCGAACTTGAACAAACTGATTGAAGAGTCTCACTACTGGCCGAACTACTACCATACAGTCGGTCAAGGGAAGACTTCTGATGCTGAGTTCGCACTCGATAACTCACTATATGGACTCCCGCGTGGTGCTGTATACTTTACGAACGCCGATAACGAATATCAAGCGCTCCCTGAGTTGGTCAAGGACGAAAATTATTACTCAGCCGTGTTCCATGCGAATAACAAATCGTTCTGGAACCGCGATCAAATGTACAAGAACATTGGCGTCGATCAATTCTTTGATGAAAAGAGTTATGACCTCGGGAATCCTGAAGACATGACAGAATGGGGTCTCTTAGACGATAGTTTCTTCGAACAATCTATTCCAATGCTTCAAGAATTGCCTGAACCGTACTACGCGAAGTTCATCACATTGACGAACCACTTCCCGTACACGATGCCAAGTGAAGACTATGAGCTTGTACCAAAATTTGAAACGAGCTCAACTACGTTGAACAACTTCCCGCAAGCACTAGCTTATCAAGATTACGCACTCGGTCTCTTCATCGACCAGTTGAAAGAGAATGGAATGTGGGAAGATACAATCTTTGTCGTCTACGGTGACCATTACGGAATTTCGACGAACCACAACAGTGCGATGGCCGAGCTACTCGGCAAAGATGAGTTGACACCATTCGACGTGGCGAAGTTGCAACAAGTTCCGTTTGCCATTCACTTACCTGACCAGAAAGAAGGGGAAGTGCATGAGACGATCGGTAGTCATGTCGACATGAAACCGACCATCTTGCACTTACTTGGAATCGACACGTCAGATACGATTGGATTCGGAAACGACTTATTCTCTGAAAATCGAAACAGCCGCGCGATTTTCCGCGACGGAACGGTCGTGACGGATGAATATGTTTGGACACAGTCGACATGTTATAACGCGACTTCTGGTGAAGTAGTCGAAGATACGTCGTTATGTGGTCCGATGACGGAAGAAGCGGAAAAAATCTTGCAAATGAACGATGATTTGATTTACTCCGACTTACTCCGTTTCAAAGAACAAACTGAAGAATAATGAGTACGGACCAAGTCACATAGTGATTTGGTCCGTTTTTATGTAGAGGGAATGAACGTATAGAAAGGCATAAAAAAAGCGACCGAAGTCGCTTGATGATTGCATATGCGAATCATTAACCTGGAATTCCACCGTAGATCAACGTGGCGACACCAAAGAATCCGAATACGAGTACAGTTAAACCTGCAAAAATGAGCGGAAAGAATTGGCGTTTTTGGAATGAACGAAGCATTCCCCAAATAGCCACAATCGCGACGATGACGGAAATCCATCCGAACGGTTCATACAAATGCATGACGAGTTCCCCCTTTAATTATACGTCATGAAATTCATAAAAATTTCACTGAAATATCATTATTATTTTATCCGATTATAGAGTCGCTGTCGAGCAAAGGTTGACATCGAAACAATTTTGCCACAATATTGTTTTGAATAAGAAGGGGGTGAATCCTATGCAAATCAAAAAGATTACGTCTGGCTTGGCACAAGAGAACGGCTATGTGATTGAAAAAGGCGGCACTGTCGTCGTCATTGACCCCGGAACGGATGACCCGAGGTTCTTCGATACAATCGAACGTTTCGGTACACTTTCAGCAATCTTGTTGACTCATGCACACTTCGATCATATCGGAGGAATCGATGCGCTCCGTGAACGTTACCAGGTACCAGTCTATGTACACCGCTTAGAAGCGGATTGGCTGACAGATGGCGAAAAGAATGGCGCTTCTGCGTTCAACTTGCCGATGCCTTCAATGAAACCGGCAGAAAAAACATACGAAGGTGATGTATTAGAAATTGGGAACATCGTATTTCGAATCTATCATACGCCGGGTCATTCCCCAGGGAGTGTCGTATTGTATATGGATGATGAAAGAATCGCCTTTTGTGGTGACTTGATCTTTAAGCAATCCGTCGGACGGACAGACCTGTTCGGTGGAGACCAGTCGACATTAATGGGGTCCATCGATCGGATGAAGCAGCTCCTTCCTGATGAGACGACGTTATACTCGGGGCACGGTCCTATGACGACGCTAGAAGAAGAAAAGCGGACAAATCCGTTCTTCACATAAAAAAAGATTGTCTCCGGCGAGACAATCTTTTTTTACATTTGGAAGTTGCTCCAATACGTAAAGACAACGAAGAAAATTGTCAAATACGCGCCGAAGACATATACATACGTTTTTTCAGTTAGTTTTAAGTAACCAAGAGCGACGAAGAAAATCGTTTGTGCTAAGAAGACAAGTCCCATAACGATAAAGTCGCCAGTATGTTCACTACTACTTTGGTCGCCGCCTAGTGCGCCTACGAAAGCAAGTGCCGCTACTAGTCCAGTCCAAAAGCCTAGGACACGAAACATTCTTGCCATGTTAATCCCCCCATACGTGCATTATTCCATTCTCATTCACTATTTTACCAACACATTCGAAAAAATGCTATGGAAACGTGATAATTGAGCAAAATAATCGTGAAAAATATGTGAAATCATTTCGGTAAATAAAGTTGTACAAAATTTATAAAAAAGTTGCACAAAACATGTACAAACGGGGTATAGAGATGTATAATCAACTTATACAAAATGAGCGAAGTGAAAGTTGAATGAGGGAGGAACATAAAAATGGCATCAGAACTAATGTTTTACACGTATCCAAGCTGTACTTCTTGTCGGAAGACGAAAGCGTTTTTACAAGAACAAGAACTTCAAGTGAGTGAGCGTCACATTTTCAGAGATGCACCAACAGTTGATGAATTGTTGCAACTCCTTGCAATCAGTGAGGAAGGAGTCGATTCTCTCCTTGCGACGCGAAGCCAGGCCTTCAAACAACTTGATGTTGACGTGGAGGATTTGAAATTAAGCGAGCTTCTTAAGCTGATGAGCGAAAACCCAAAACTTTTGAAGCGTCCAATCTTAACTGATGGAAAAGAAGTGATTGTCGGATATGACAAGGTTTCAATCGAAACATATGCACGTCGCCACAACACTGCAGCGGTTCAAGTTTCATAAAACAAGTCCACTTTCAACATAGTGGGCTTTTTTTTATGCTTGTATCGAGGTGAACGAGATGAAGGAACTCATTGAGGATTTAGTAGATGCAGCACGTCAAATCGGTGCGAGTGATCTTCATTTTATACCCGATGCAAACCAAGTAAAGGTTCAAGTCCGTTCTGCTAGTAAACTTGCTGCGCTTCAATCGATGGATGCAGAGCTTTATGATCGCCTTACATATCATATGCGATATTGGTGTTCACTACCTGAATCTAATCAACGCATTCCACAATCCGGGGTCTATGAATTGAATCAAGATGTCATCCGGGTGACCTTTCTCCCGTCGTTCGCCCAGACGTTAATGTCTTGGCGCATTCCCCATGACACGTTTGAACTTCAGCACCTGTTACAATCACACGATGTGGAACGATTTCAGAAAGTCGTGGCATCACATCATGGTCTTTTCTTTATAGGGGGTTCTACCGGAGCAGGCAAGACGACGGTACTGTATGCCCTGTTGAATCAGCTGAAGCATGAGCGGATTGTGACGATTGAAAATCCTCCAGAACAAATGGTCGGTGGTGTCATTCAGCTGGAAGTGAATGCTAAGGCTGGACTAAGCCATCGACACTTGTTGAAAGAGACGCTTCGTGCCGACCCGGATATCATCGTGATTGGCGAGGTACGGACCGATGAAGAATTGATGGTCGCATACGATGCAGCGCTCAGTGGGCATTTGACGATTACAACCTTTCATACCGCATCGATTCAGGATGGGGAAAAGCGGCTGATGCAACTTCTTGGTAAGGCGACCGTGGAAAGACATTGGTGTGTACTGACTCGAAATCAGGAGGTGACTTGCGAATGGTCGACGTTCCGGTAATCCCATCGATCCGACTGATTCATCGTTTTCTTCGTCTACAATCACGAGGTGTGTCATTGAAAGTGACCATGGAGACGCTTGAACTTCATGAGAAGGGAAAAATGAAAGACTGTATTCGAGAGATGAGGATTCGTCTAGAAGCGGGTGTGAGTTTGTCTGAGGTATTTTCCATCTTGATCACGAATCGGCAGATGCAAGAGATTTTACATACGGCGGACCACAACGGACGATTTATGGATGGATTGTCGCAAGTGGCGATGGTACTCGAGATGCGACAACGGTTAAAGCAGGAGCTGCGGAGGCTAATTCGCTATCCGTTGATTATCTTCTTCATCCTACTTGCATTAGGCATGATTTATGCCTTATACATTTTCCCGAAATTAATGGGAATGGTAGATGTCTCGTCGCACGGCGGTGTGGGGTCGATTCTATTGTCGAATTGGTTCTTTCCTGTACTGTTTTCTATATTCGTAGCAATCGCGATTCTCATATATGGATTCCATCGTCGAGGAGTAGAGCTCCCTTTTTACGTATGGAGACGCGGGAAAACACTCTATATGACCTATGTGTTTGTAAGTGAATTGTCCTTGCTCCAACATACTGAAACGAATATCAGGCAGATTATCAGTCGGCTAGCCGAGGAAGAGGGGGAAATGGCAGAGATGGCCAAGCGAATTCACTATCGCATGTCTGAAGGTGAAGGGATTGAAGCGGCGACGAGGTGTGAACCGTTTATCGATCATGAGGTCGTGAGTCTATTAGGTGTGGGATCGATGAGTGGGGAACTTGGTAAATTGATGTCTCTTCATCGCGAGCTTGTATTCGAAGAGATGGAGCAATATAGTCGGGGTTTGATTGAGAAAATTGAACCGTCTTTATACGGCATCCTCAGTGTCATGATCGGTGTTCTTTTTTACACACTCTATTTACCGGTCAAACTCATTATGGCTCAATTGTGAAAGGAGAAAGATGAAATGAAGGAAGAGCGTGGGTTCACATTAGTTGAGATGGCGGCAGTATTACTCATTATATCCGTTCTTCTCTTGTTACTTGTCCCTTCTTTGTCGGACGGGAAATCTCGTGCTGACCAAGTGAGTTGCGAAGGTAGTGTTCGAATCGTTGAATCTGAAATCAATTTGCACTATGCGGAACATAAGGCCTATCCTGAAACGTTAGAAGTGATTAAGCGTGCATCGGCTGCAGATCCACTCGTTTATAGCTGTCAATCCTCGACCTATACGTATTCTCCGACTGATGGCTCCTTAAAAAAACAATGAAAGGCTACACCTTGGTCGAAATGACATGGGTACTTCTCGTATTGTCGTTCTTAGTATTGATGAGTGCACCGATTACGAGACCGTTCGAACGAATGGAACTCTACAATTTTACGGATTCATTGGTAGCGAATATTCAAGAAGCTGGGCAATTTCCCTATATTTCAGAAGAGGGAGATTGTGTGCCGCGATTGATTTGGATTTCCAAACAACAAACTTATCTGATTGTGTGTGGGAGAGAGATCGTCAGGGAGGTTGATGTTCCTGATGGGGTGGATGTATATCTTCCGACGTACAACACGTTGACCTTTTCACAAGCGACCGCCTCTTATGCGGGACAATGGAAATTCGTCAGTGGAAAGACATCGGTGACGCTCAAATTTCGAATCGGGACGTATGAGCCGGAGGTGATTATTCGTGAAAGTGGATGAATCGGGTTTCTCGTTATGGGAGCTGACTGTCAGTCTTGCGGTCATCATGGGATGGATTTTCATACTGGCATCCTTTGTCGTGCAAGGGAATGAACGAATCCAACGGTTGAGTGACACGCTCTTCATCTATGAACGATTACAAGGAGAGGTTCTGCTTGAAGCCACTGAACCAACAGGGCGTGAGCAAGTGTGTGAGAAAGGATTTTGTTTACCGACATTATGAAAAGGGCTTTACGATGATTGAAATGACGGTCGTTTTGCTGATCCTTCCCATATTTCTTTTCCTTTTGGTTGAACTGCTCACGCTCGGTCAACATCTTTATGAACAGCCTAAATGGAATCATCATACGACGCCTCAACTGATTGTGCGCCGTCTGATGGATAGCGAGAACTGTCGTGTTGACGAAGGGCGGTTACGAGGTGATTTCGTCAAATCGGATGAGGAGCGGTGGTCATGGACATCAAACAAGTAAATGGCAATTTGGTCATGGTCGGAGATGGAGGAGGAAACTTACTCTTTTTAAGAGGAATCGAGCAGTATCATGTCGAAACGGTCGGAAAGGGTTTTCGAATCGCATGGACCGATTCATCGTTCAGAAGAGAGCGGCACGTCATGTGCATGAAACAGGATTCTTTCTCGTCATCACCTTGACCATCGTTGTTTGGTTACTCGGGGCCGCGTTATTTTGGTATACTGATGTGGAACGAACGACGAGGCGACTGTCAGAGGAAATCTTAGCGATTCGCTTCGAATCGCATCTGTTATTGGCGAAGGAGCGTTGCGGTGATCGACCGTTAACGCTGCATAAACCAACGGGAACTCTGACGTGTCGTCCGATTGCACCGAATCGTACTGAAGTGAATATCGTGCTAACATCTGGTGAACGGCATAAAGAGGTGATTGTTTATGAATGAAAACCCGTTTTATATCGTGGGGTTTATGGGTACAGGTAAATCTACCTTATTCTCGTTTCTGAAAGAATATGGGGAGGTCATCGATCTTGATTTAGTCATTGAGTCTATGACTGGGATGGAGATCGCTACATATTTTGACCGCAATGGTGAGTCTGCGTTTCGTGATGTTGAGTCAAAAGTACTGCAACAAGTCACTGCTGACTATATCCTGACCGGTGGCGGAGTGGTGGAACGCTCTGAAAATATATGTTGGATGCGAGAACGTGGTACGATGATCCATTTAAATCTTCCGTTCGACATGTGTTGGGAACGAATCAAAGATTCTGCGCGGCCACTTGTTAAAAGAGGACGGGAGGATGTTCATGCGTTGTTTCAACGACGTGATCAATTATATCGAAAAGCGAGTGTATCCATCGATGCATCTCAATCGTCTGAAGACATCGCCAAGCAAATCATCCGTATAAAGGGGGAAAAAGTATGATTTGGATTAATTTTGCCATCATCGTATTTTCATTAATCGGACTTGGGATATATGGTTATCTCTTGTTCAAAAACAAAATGAAACCAGAATTTGGTCGTTTGAATCGTCTGACGGAACGTTTTAAAATTCGGGCGGATGTGATTGGTCAACAGGTCAATGAAATCAAAGGGCACGTGGATGCGGTCAATCGATCCGTTACTCAATTAAAAGAGTTTGGGGTCAATGCGAAGAATGAATCGATTGAATTAAAGCAAGCCGCCGTCGAGCTAACTCATGAAATCAAACGGACAGCGGGAATTGAACGTTCTGACGTTTCCACCGAGTCGAAAATATGAAATAATGAGGATGAAAACGTTTTCGTTTTTCATCCTTTTTCTTTTTCGCTTTTTTACCTATGCAGAAGGAATAAAAATTGTTAAAGTGGAATGGAAAACGAAAGATTTCAAAAACAAAAGCATTTTATGTTCGGGATTGGGGGATATTATGGAAAAGGTTACTTTGAAACGTACGCCTTTGTTCGATTTGATTGAACCGAAGGCGAAGATGGTTGATTTTGCGGGATTTGAAATGCCGATTATGTTCTCTTCGATTAAAGAAGAGCATTTGGCTGTACGTCAAAACGTGGGGATGTTTGATGTATCTCACATGGGAGAAATTCGAATCGAAGGGCCGGATGCGCTTGAGCAAGTTCAAAACTTGGTGACGAATGATATCTCGAAGATTAAAGTTGGTCAAGCCCAGTATAACCTTCTCTGTCTTGAAGACGGCGGTGTGGTGGACGATTTGCTTGTCTATCGATTGGATGAGGACGCTTATTGGCTCGTCGTCAATGCTTCAAATATTGAAAAGGACGAAGCCCACATTCGTCGATACGTCAAGGGTGACGTGGTTGTGACAAATGAATCTGATGAATATGGTCAGATTGCGATTCAAGGACCGAATGCACAATCCGTACTTCAAACTATCACAAATGTGGTACTCGACGAAATCGGGTTCTTCAAATTCATGAATGGGGACGTTGCGGGTGTGCCATCGATCATCTCTAGAAGTGGGTATACTGGGGAAGATGGGTTCGAGATTTATGCTCGAGCAGAAGCGATTTCTGCCATTTGGGAAGCGCTTGAAACCGAGGGTGTTACCCCATGTGGGCTGGGCGCACGCGATACATTACGTTTCGAAGCGTGCTTGCCGCTTTACGGTCATGAGTTAGATGAGTCGGTCACGCCATTCGAAGCGAATCTCAATTTTGCCGTCAAGCTAGATACTGACTTTGTTGGTAAGGAAGCACTCGTCACTCAAAAAGAGAATATTCCGAATCGATTGATCGGATTGAAATTGCTCGGTCGTGGGATTGCCCGCCAAGGGGCGCAAGTTGAATTGGATGGGAATGTAATCGGCGTTGTCACGACCGGTACGATGCCTCCGACTGTAAATGAATCAATCGCATGGGCACGAGTCGATGCACGTTACAAAGATGAAGATCGTTTTGTCATCGACATCCGTGGCAAAAAGATTGAAGCCGAACGCGTACCGACACCTTTCTATAAACGAACGAAATGAAACAGGGGGATTCAGAATGAACAGAATGGAATTTCGTTATTTACCGATGACCGAACAAGATGAACGAGACATGTTAGAGACAATCGGCGTCGATTCAATCGAAGCGCTTCTTTCAGATATTCCAGAAACACTTCGCGAACAAGCATCATTGGCGGCGATTGGGGCTCCGCTTCCGGAAGTCGATCTCGTTCGTCATATGACGAAGTTGGCTGATAAAAACAAACATACGAAATCATACCCGAGCTTCCTTGGAGCAGGGATGTACGATCATCTTTCACCAAGTGTGATGAACCATATGCTTTTGCGTTCTGAATTCTATACGGCGTATACGCCATATCAACCTGAGATTTCACAAGGTGAACTTCAGGCGATGTTCGAATTCCAAACAATGATTTGTGAATTGACAGGGATGGACGTCGCGAACTCTTCGATGTACGACGGAATCACGGCTCTCGCTGAGGCGACTTACCTAGCGAGCGCGCAGACGAAGAAAAAACGTGTCGTCGTCTCTGGTGCAGTGCATCCTGAAGCGAAGGACGTAATCCGTACGTATGCTGACGGACCGGGGCTATCCGTTGACTACACAGATGTGGTGAACGGGGTGACGGACGTGTCAGACCTTGATTTGACGGATGCGTCGTGTCTTGTCGTACAATATCCAAACTTCTACGGTCGTATTGAAGACTTAGAAACATTGGCAGAATTGGCTCATGAAGCGGGTGCGCTCTTCGTCGTTTCGAGCAACCCGCTCGCCCTCGGAATTCTTGAGTCACCAGGAGCACTCGGTGCGGACATCACGGTCGGAGATGCACAGCCATTCGGTATTCCGCAAAGTTTTGGTGGACCGTCATGTGGATACTTCGCGGTCAAAAAATCATTGATGCGTAAACTACCGGGACGACTTGTTGGTCAAACGGTCGATGAGGACGGCAAACGCGGATTCGTGTTGACGCTCCAGGCGCGTGAACAGCACATTCGTCGTGATAAAGCGACATCCAATATCTGTTCGAACCAAGCGCTTAACGCATTGGCTGCTTCGATCACGATGTCCGCTTTAGGAAAATACGGAATTCGTGATATGGCCGTTCGGAATATTCAAACTGCTCATTATATGAAAGAAGCGTTAAAAGCTGCAGGATTCAACATCGTGGACGAAGGACCGATGTTCAATGAGTTCGTGGTAGATTTTGGACGTGACGCAGAAGAAGTATCGCGCCATCTGCTCGAGCATGGCATGATTGGTGGTCTACCGCTTGGTACGTATGAAGGGGAGCGTCAGACACAGATGTTGGTTTGCGCGACGGAATTGCGCACGAAAGAAGAGATTGATCAGTTTGTCGAAGTGGTTGGGGGGATGAAATAATGCAACACGAGCAAACGCTAATTTTTGAAGTATCACGTGAAGGACGGACTGGATATAATTTGCCGACACCGACTGTCCCAGAGGTTGACCTTGAGACGTTGTTACCGGCTACGATGATTCGAAAAGAGGCGGCGGAACTTCCGGAAGTATCTGAACTCGATGTCGTTCGCCATTACACGTCTCTATCTACACGAAACCATGGGGTCGATTCAGGCTTCTATCCGCTCGGTTCGTGTACGATGAAATATAATCCGAAAGTGAACGAAGATATGGCTCGTCTTCCTGGCTTTGCACATATTCACCCACTGCAACCGGTTGAGACGATTCAAGGTGCGCTCGAACTCATGGTGGACTTACAGGAGCAACTCGCTGAAATTACAGGAATGGACGAAGTCACACTCCAACCAGCGGCAGGGGCGCATGGGGAATGGACGGGACTCATGTTGATCAAAGCGTTCCATGAACGTAATGGGGATACGGCTCGTACGAAAGTACTCGTTCCAGACTCGGCGCACGGAACAAACCCGGCGTCCGCAGTCGTTGCTGGATTCGAGACGGTAACCGTCAAGTCAGATGAGCGCGGTCTCGTCGATTTGGATGATTTGAAGGCAAAAGTTGGAGCGGATACAGCTGCGCTCATGCTGACAAACCCGAATACGCTTGGACTATTCGAAGCGGATATTCTTGAAATCTCAAAAGTCGTTCATGAAGCTGGCGGGAAGCTTTATTATGATGGCGCGAACTCAAACGCGATTCTCGGAATCGCACGTCCGGGGGACATGGGCTTTGACGTCGTTCACTTGAACCTGCATAAGACGTTCACCGGTCCTCACGGCGGTGGAGGTCCAGGCTCAGGTCCAGTCGGAGTAAAACGTGACTTAATCCCATTCCTACCGACTCCAA
The DNA here is from genome assembly GCF_018617145.1 of Exiguobacterium sp. s75. Classification (GTDB taxonomy): domain Bacteria; phylum Bacillota; class Bacilli; order Exiguobacteriales; family Exiguobacteriaceae; genus Exiguobacterium; species Exiguobacterium profundum. The sequence continues at coordinate 1,071,180 of NZ_JACSJQ010000001.1, read as the reverse complement.
TCGTGACGAAAACAGATGATGGATATGGTCTCGATTACGACCGACCACATTCAATCGGGCGAATCAAACCATTCTATGGAAACTTCGGGATCAACGTCCGAGCTTACAGCTATATCAAGACGATGGGCGCAGAAGGATTGACGCGGGTATCACGTGAAGCGGTCCTCAACGCAAACTATATGTTCGCGCGACTAAAAGATGCGTTCGACGTGCCATATGATACGTATTGCAAACATGAGTTTGTCTTGTCAGGCAAACGTCAAAAAGCCCTTGGTGTTCGTACTCTCGACATCGCTAAACGTCTTCTTGACTTCGGTTACCACCCACCGACAATCTATTTCCCGTTAAATGTCGAGGAATGTATCATGGTGGAACCAACAGAGACAGAATCAAAAGAAACACTTGATGCGTTCTGTGATGCGATGCTCCAGATTGCCAAAGAGGCGGAAGAGAATCCGGAGATCGTTCAGACGGCTCCTCATACGACGGTCGTCAAACGGATGGACGAGACACTCGCTGCCCGTAAACCGGTCTTAAAATATGAGCGTCGTGAGGCGTCATCTGTAAAATAAAAAATGGGCGAGTCGATGATTGAATCGACCCGCCCGTTTTTTAAGCTTTTTTAATCTTACCCTTCCAGTTCTTGAAACCGCCTTCGAGCATGTAGATGTTGTTGTATCCGTTCTTCATCAAGAGTTTAGCCGCCTGGTTTGAACGTGAACTACCTTGGCAGTAAATCAAAATCGGCTGATCTTTGCGCAGTTCTTTCATGCGTAGTTTCATTTGGCCGACCGGGATATTCCGAGCACCAACGATATGTCCGCCTTTGTATTCGTTCGGTTCGCGCACGTCAATCAGCTGACCTTTACGGAGTGAGGCGCGGAATTCTTCTTGTTTCATTTTTTTCAACCCGCGAGCTGGCATGAAACGCCATACGATGTAGGCGATCAAGGCAACCCATAGGAGGATGACGAGGATTGTTTCGAGTCCCATAGATGTTCTTCCCTTCTCTTTCAAAGTTACCATATCTCATTATAATGAATTTAAGGTCATGAGACAATGATTGACTCAATCAATCGGGGCTTTCCCTTTCGATTTCATTCTAGTTAGGATAAAATAAAGAATGGAAACCGGAACATAAGGGGAGGTCGTGCCCATGCCGACACCGAGTATGGAAGATTATTTAGAACGTATTTATTTGTTGATGTCAGAGAAAGGCTATGCGCGTGTATCTGACATTGCGGAACATTTAGGGGTCCATCCCTCCTCTGTCACCAAAATGGTTCAAAAGTTGGACCGTGAAGAATATCTGGTGTATGAAAAGTATCGTGGTCTCATGCTTACAAAAAAAGGTCAAAAAGTAGGGAAGCGATTGGTCGAGCGTCATGCGATGCTCGAGTCTTTTTTACGTCTAATCGGAGTGGATGAGGCAGATGTGTACGAGGATGTCGAGGGAATCGAACATCATCTCAGCTCGAACACACTTGACTGTATGACACAGTTCGTGGAATTTTTTGAAGATAAGCCTGAGCTCATGGATCAATTCAGAGAATTTCGGGATCAAGAGCGAGCTTCAGAGGAATAATATGTGAAAAGCGACATTCGAACTCGATTGTCGCTTTTTATTTGGTTTACCACCGCTAAAATACGAACGAATCATTCATATTTATCATAGAATGTATATTTTTTAGTTATTATTATGTTAAGATGAATCGTGGATTGAATAGATAGGGGGTGACGGCGAACATTCGCCGGATAAATGGAGATTCAAATCAAAGGAAAACTGTTTGATGAACAGCAGATTCAAACACGTGTGAAAGAGTTGGCTGAAGAAATTGAGAACGATGCAGAGGGAACACCGATCGTGATCGTCGCCGTGTTAAAGGGTTCGATGGTCTTTGCGGCAGACTTGATGCGATACATGAAAGGCAGCGTTCAGCTCGATACGGTCGCGACGTCTTCTTACGGGAAAAAGACGGTCTCGAGTGGGAGTGTGCAGCTTCGGAAGGACTTGGATTTAGATGTGGAAGGAAAGTATGTCGTCATTATCGAGGACATCATCGACACGGGACAGACGTTGAAATTCTTGTGTAAACATATGGAGCTTCATCAACCGAAACAGTTGAAAATTTGTACGCTTCTCGACAAGCCGATGCGTCGACTCGTTCAATTGGACGCAGACTATGTCGGGTTCGAAATTCCTGATGAGTTTGTCATCGGATATGGAATCGATTATGCGGAGCAATATCGGAATCTTCCATATATCGGATATGTAGAGACGACATAAAAAGGAGCGCCGCGGCGCTCCTTTTACATATTTGCTTTCTTTTTCTTCTTGCCTTTTTTTCCTTCAATCACTGTTAAGTGTGGAGGATTGCTACGATGTACGGTTGAACGTTTAGATAACTTGGTGACGTTCGAACCAGGTTTCTTCGCTTTCCGGTTTTTAGCGGAAGCGGAAGGTTTGACTTGAGGACCACGACTTCCCTGCATTCGTTTTTTTGAGGCTTGCGCGGTTTTACGATAGCGTGCATCTTCTGCAGACATACGTGGTGCCATGAAGACGCGATAGATCACATAAAAGACTAACCCGAATATCCCGATGAACAACAATTGTCTAAACAGGCGACCCGGATCGGTGGCAAGCATATGCCCGACCCCGATGAAGCCAAGGATAAACACGATTGTTGCAGCGATCGAACCGACTCTTTGTCTGATCATGGTGCTTCCTCCTCTTATCCCTCTCTATGAATGACCGATTCTCCTAACTCTTTTCGTTCCCATGTCTCAAATGCTTCAATCGCGACTTGAATCTGCTCATCATTCGGCTCTCGTGTCGTCAATAATTGGAGCGACAGGCCCGGTTTGCCGAGGAATGACAGAAAGCGATGGTCGCGGAAACGATTGGTAAACTGAAGGACTTCAAATGAGATTCCGATGACGACCGGCAATAGCGCGATTCGGCTGACGAGTCGCAACCAGAGCGGGTCGATTGGCACAATCATATAAACGCCAATCCCGACGAAGACGGTGAATAAAATGAAACTCGAGCCACAGCGATAATGCAATCGCGAGCTTTGGCGTACTTGTTCAACCGTGACCGGACGCCCGGACTCATAGCAATTGATGACTTTATGCTCAGCGCCGTGATATTGGAAGACGCGCTTAATGAGTGGCGTCAATGATATCAAGTAGAGGTAGCTGAGTAACAATACTAATTTTATTCCCCCTTCAAGGAGGTTTTGAATCACATGTCCGGAAAATAAAGGCACGTCTTGAAACATAGCCGCGAGCAGTGCAGGCGTCACATTGAAAATCAATTTACCAAACACGTATGAGATGACACCGACGATTGCGATGATGGCAATCATCCATATGCTCTGTTTTTGGTCTTCGCTCGTGTTCGTATCTTCACTCGGGTCGACATCATATCGATCGCTCGCAAAGTTCATATGTGCAGAACCGTTCTTTAACGATTCGTAAAGCGCGACAATCCCTCTCAAGAACGGTACTTTTTTTAACGATTGGACCCAAGGGACAAGAATGCGCGCTTGCTCGAATGTTTCAATCGAGCCATCTTTTCGCCGGATGGCAGATGCGCTTTCAGAGCGGCCTTGAAACATGACGCCTTCCACAAGCGCCTGTCCCCCGACTGGGATGGTTGGTTTAGAATTCATTCACTTTCCTCGATTCTTCAAATGTTGTACTTGAATTATACCGTGATTTGTAAAAAAAACGAAAGGGCAGAAGGCTCGATTCACGTTCTTTCGATAAATTTGTTACAATAGATAAGACTTGACGAACGAGGGGGAAGAAGGTTGCGGATTTTAGTTTTAAATGGACCGAATTTAAATCTACTGGGTCGTCGTGAACCGGATGTATATGGCGATGTGTCGTTGAAAGGATTGGCGGCAGAACTGATGCTGCGCGCTCCAGAAGACGTTGAACTCACCTTTAAACAATCGAATCATGAGGGAGATTTAATTGATGCGCTGCATGACGCTTTTGATTATGAGGGTGTCATTTTGAATGCGGGTGCCTATACGCATACATCGATTGCGATCCGGGATGCCATATCCGCTATCGCTGCCCCGGTCGTTGAAGTACATATCTCGAACGTGCATGCACGCGAGACCTTTCGGCATGAGTCAAAACTTGCTGCCGTCTGTATCGGTGTCATTACCGGTTTTGGACTCACGAGCTATACGTTAGCGATGCATGCACTAATCGAACATTGGAGGAATCGACATGATTGAACGCGTAAACAAACTGCAAGCAAAGTTAGAAAAAAACGAAATTGATGCGTTGCTCGTCACAAAACGTGAGAATATCCGCTACTTATCTGGTTTCACAGGATCGAGCGGTGTCATCGTCATCACGTTGAATTCGGCAAGTTTTATCACGGACTTCCGTTACACGGAACAGGCGAACGATCAAGTGAAAGGGTATGACATCATCGAGCTTGATACGTCACTCATCAAGTCGGTAGCAGATGTCGTGTCACGTGAATCCATCAAGCGCCTTGGCATTGAGCAGGATGCGATGACAGTGGGGCAATATCGTGCTTATGAAAAAGAAGTGGACGCTCAACTTATTGAAACGTCTGGAATCGTAGAAAAACTGCGCTTGATTAAGGATGAATCAGAGATTAAGATTATGAAGGAAGCTGCGGCAATCGCTGATGCGGCGTACGCCCATATCCAGACGTTCATCCGTCCTGGTCGTACCGAGAGAGAAGTCGCGAACGAACTCGAAATGTTCATGCGTTCAAAAGGTGCCGACTCGTCATCGTTCGACATGATTGTCGCCTCGGGTCTCCGTTCGGCGCTACCGCACGGTGTGGCAAGCGATAAAGTCATCGAAACTGGAGAATTGGTTACGCTTGATTTCGGGGCTTACTATAAAGGGTACTGCTCAGATATCACGCGTACGCTTGCAATCGGTCCGATTTCGGATGAGTTGCGTCAAATCTACGATACGGTACTCCGTGCTCAACTTGCTGGCGTAGAAGGCACACGAGCCGGAATCACTGGCATTGAGGCGGATGCGTTGACACGCGATATCATTAAAGAAGCTGGATATGGCGAGTACTTCGGCCACTCGACAGGACATGGTCTCGGAATGGAAGTGCATGAGGCCCCAGGATTATCGTTCCGTTCGGACACGGTGCTTGAGCCTGGTATGGTCGTGACGATCGAGCCGGGTATTTACATCAATGGCGTCGGTGGTTGCCGAATTGAAGACGATGTCGTCATCACAGAAGACGGATGCTACCGTCTGACACAGTCGCCAAAAGAGTTAATTACGATCGAGGCATAAGCTTCATCTGAATTTAGGAGGAAATCAACATGGTATCAGTTAACGATTTAAAAACAGGATTGACGGTTAAAACGTCTGACGGTTCGATTTGGCAAGTCATCGAGTTCCAACACGTAAAACCGGGTAAAGGCGCGGCATTCGTTCGTACGAAAATGCGTAACTTGCGTAACGGGGCAATCCAAGAAACGACGTTCCGTGGCGGAGAGAAAATCGAACGCGCACACATCGAGCGTAAACGCATGCAATATCTCTATCCAATGGGCGACACGTATGTCTTCATGGACAATGAATCATACGAGCAACTTGAATTGACAAGCGCTCAAGTCAAATCAGCACTTCCATATTTGCTTGAGAACATGGAAGTCAGCATCGCGGACTACGAAGGGGAGATTCTTGGAATCGAGCTTCCAACGAGCGTTGTCTTGACGATCGTCGAAGCAGACCCGGGCGTAAAAGGTGACACGGCCTCGAACGTGAAGAAAAACGCGACAGTGGAAACAGGACACGTCATTCAAGTGCCACTTTTCATCGAACCAGGTGAAAAAGTGACAGTCGATACACGTACTGGAGAGTTCATGGGTCGTTATAACGGTTAATCCTTACGAGTGCTCATTCGAATGAATGGGTGCTCTTTTTTTCTCGTTGCATTCATTGGTCTGACCAGTTATAGTGAAGGAGAGATTAGTACCAGGTATAAACAGGGGGTAAGAAAGATGCAAATCGATCAAATTAAAGAGCTTATTCAATTATTGGACCAATCATCAGTCCATGAAATGGAGCTTGAAACATCTGATTTCAAACTGTCATTAAAGAAAGAAGCGCAACAAACAGTGAGCGCGCCGATCATGCAGACACAAGCATTCGCACCGCCTGCGCCTGCTCCTCAAGTAAATGAACAAACAGAAGAACCGACGCAAGAAAAGGCGTCTTATCGTACTATCACCTCGCCGATGGTTGGAACGTTCTATTCACGTCCGGCACCGGATAAAGAAGCGTTCGTGAACGTCGGCGATCGTGTCGAGTCAGGACAAATCGTTTGTATTCTAGAGGCGATGAAACTGTTTAACGATGTCGAAGCGGAAATCAGTGGCGAAATCGTAGAGGTGTTAGTCGCCGATGGCGATCTCGTCGAATTCGGTCAACCGCTCTTCAGCGTGAAGTGAGGTCGTTATGAAATTATTAATTGCTAACCGCGGGGAAATCGCGGTTCGAATCATACGTGCAGCAAAAGAATTGAATATTCCGACGGTCGCTGTCTTCTCTGAGGCAGATCGTGAAGCGTTACATGTTCATCTGGCTGACGAGGCTTATTGCATCGGTCCGAATCCATCGAAGGACTCCTATTTAAATATCCCTAATATCTTATCAGTCGCCTGCGCCGTGGATGCGACGATGGTACATCCCGGTTACGGCTTTTTGGCTGAAAATGCCGAGTTCGCCGAGATGTGCGAGGCGTGCGGGATTCAATTTGTCGGCCCGAGCAGCTATGCGATTCGCAAAATGGGAATCAAGGATGAAGCCAAACGAACGATGATCGAGTCAGGTGTTCCTGTCGTTCCGGGTTCAAGTGGGGTCGTCACCGACGAAGAAGCCATGGAACTCGCACGTGAGATGGGTTATCCGGTCATCATCAAGGCGACAGCCGGCGGTGGAGGACGTGGCATTCGCGTCGCTCGAGACGAGCACGAACTCGTTTCAGGATTGGTCGCGACACGTAAAGAAGCGAAGCAGGCGTTTGGGAATGGTGACGTGTATCTTGAGAAGTTCATCGAGTCGTTCCGTCATGTCGAAGTGCAGGTTCTCGCTGATCAATTCGGCAATGTCATTCACTTAGGTGAACGTGATTGTACGATCCAACGTCGCATGCAAAAACTAGTCGAAGAGGCGCCATCACCTGCGATTGATGAAACGACACGTCAATTGATGGGGGATGCGGCCGTCAAAGCGGCAAAAGCCATTCAGTACTCGGGAGCGGGGACCATCGAGTTCATTTACGTTCCAGAATCAAACGAGTTTTATTTCATGGAGATGAATACCCGGATCCAAGTCGAGCATCCCGTCACCGAGATGATCACAGGATTCGATCTCGTTCAAGCGCAGCTTGAAGTGGCGCTCGGACATCCGCTTGCCATCTCACAAGAGGACATTACGTTCTCAGGACATTCCATCGAGTGTCGAATCAACGCGGAGGACCCATTTATGGACTTCCGTCCGATGGCAGGGAAGATTGACCAATATATTGTTCCAGGCGGTATGGGTGTCCGTGTCGATAGTGGACTCTATGCAGGAGCGATGATTCCGCCGTTCTATGACTCGATGGTTGCGAAATTGATTGTCCATGCGCCAACGCGTGATGAGGCCATTCTGAAAATGTTGCGTGCTTTGGATGAGTTTACGGTTTCGGGGATTAAAACGACGATTCCATTCCATCAACAAGTCATGGCACATGAGCAGTTCCGCATCGGGACGTTCGATACGAAATTCGTTGAAAAAGAAATGTCATTGGCAAAATAACATGAACCAGGAAGCCCGAACATTATTTCGGTTTCCTGGTTTTTTGTACTGAATTTATGAGTGCTTTATGCTAAACTATCACAATGAAAGCATGTAAAAGGAGAGTAACTGAATGAAACGTCATGAAGCACGAGAGAAAGCGATTCAAACGCTTTTTCAAATCGAAGTATCTAAATTAGAGGTGGACGAAGCAATCGAGTTCGCATTAGATGGAGAAGAGTCTGATCCGTTTTACGAACAACTCGTCACAGGGACGCTAGAACATATTGAAGATATCGACGCATTACTAGTTGAAAACTTGAAAAACTGGCGCTTGGATCGCCTAGGAAACGTCGAGCGTACGATTCTTCGAATGGCAACGTTCGAATTGTTATACGTCGAGACGATTCCAGAGAACGTCACTATTAACGAGGCGGTCGAACTCGCGAAATCGTTCGCGGACGAAGAAGCCGGCAAACTCGTGAATGGCGTACTCGGAAATATCATTAAAGAAGACTAAAAAATAGAGATAAGACACCAGACCAACTACAGAAAAACCTAAAGACAACGGGGGATGAGAGAGATGGCAGTAGTGATCGACGGGAAACAAGTGGCAGCATCATATCGAGAAACGTTAAAAGAGCGTGTGGCGGAACTTCGCGCACGTGGCATCGTACCGAAATTAAAAGTAGTGTTGATTGGGGATGACCCAGCGAGTCATAGCTATGTACGCGGGAAGGAACGGGCGGCAGAAGAAATCGGAATCGATTCACAAGTCCTCCGTTTTGATGAGACGATTAGCGAGAAGGAATTGCTCGACTTGATTGATTTGATGAATGCGGATGAGGAAGTTCATGGGATTCTCGTGCAACTTCCTTTGCCGAAACACATCGACGAATCACGAGTCATCATGCGTATCTCCCCTGAAAAGGACGTCGATGGCTTTCATCCTGAGAATGTCGGGAAGATGATGCTCGGTCTCGATACGTTACTTCCGTGCACGCCGCACGGTATCTTACATCTCGCAAAAACACAAACCGAGATTGCCGGAAAGCACGTTGTCGTCGTCGGTCGTAGTCAGATTGTCGGTAAACCGGTAGGCATGTTGTTCTTGAATGAATCAGCAACGGTCACGTATTGTCATTCGAAAACAGCTGACCTCGGTGAGATGACGCGACAAGCGGATATTTTGATTGTCGCGGTGGGTCGTGCTGGTTTAGTCACAGCAGACATGGTCAAACCGGGCGCGCTTGTCATCGATGTCGGAGTCAATCGGGTCGAAGGTCGTCTAGTCGGTGACGTGGACTATGAAGCTGTTAAGGAAAAGGCGAGTGCCATCACCCCAGTTCCGGGTGGTGTCGGTCCGATGACCATCACGATGCTCATGCATAATACGGTCGAGGTTGCATCACGTGGCTAATCCACTCCCGGTTTCTGAAGTTGTTCGATATGTGAAGCGACAACTTGATGATGATGTCTTGCTTCGACAAGTCGCGGTCATCGGTGAAATCTCAAATTTCAAACGTTATTCATCCGGTCATTGTTATTTCACGTTGAAAGATGACGCGTCTCGGATGAAAGCCGTCATGTTTTCTCGCGATGCCAAACAACTTCAATTCGAACCGAAAGATGGAATGAAAGTCATCGCCGTATCAAAGGTGACGATGTATGAAGCGACGGGAGATGTACAACTGTACGTCGAATTGATGCGACAAGACGGAATCGGTCTATTGTTTGAGCGATATGAGGCGAGAAAGCGTGAACTAGAGGAGATGGGCTGGTTCGACGAGGAGCGGAAGCACCCGCTCCCGATGTTTCCAGAGCGCGTTGGGATCGTGACGTCTCCAAAAGGAGCGGCGCTACACGATATCGCGACCACACTTCGTCGTCGTGCGCCACATGTGGCGATCACGTTCGCACCTGTAGCTGTACAGGGAGAAATGGCGGCTCCACAAGTCGCGTCGGCCATTCGCTGGATGAACGAACGCACCGATTGTGATGTACTCATCGTCGGTCGCGGTGGCGGTTCCATCGAGGAGCTTTGGGCATTTAATGAAGATGTTGTGGTGGAGGCAATCTATGCGTCCACGATTCCCATCATTTCTGCTGTCGGTCACGAGACAGACTTTACGCTTTCTGATTTCGTCGCCGATGTTCGAGCTGCGACTCCGACAGCGGCGGCTGAACTCGCTACCGCGATGATTGATGCGCAGCGAAAAGATGTAGAACGTTTGGATAACCATCTGCACAAAGCCGTCAGAGAGCAATTGGATGATTCGCGAACCCGTGTGGAACGGATGATCAATAGCTATGGATTAAAATCGCCGAGGTACACGATTTCTCAAAAACGGGGACGATTCGCCCAGTCAGAAATCCGTCTCGAGCAAGGGATGAGGAGACATCTCACCCAAGCCACTCATCAGCTCCGTCAGTTGTCACAGCAGCTAGATGTAAAGCGATTTTCAAAAACGTTGTCCAAGCAAGGGGAAGAAGTCAATCATATGGTCGAGCGACTCCGTCGAACGAGACCATTAGAACAAGCAACGCTACAATTTGCACAACAGGTTGGACGGTTGCATGCAGTCAGTCCGCTCGCCGTCTTGTCACGTGGATATACGTTCATTGAACAAGATGGGGCCTATGTGCAGAACGTGAAACAATTACGTGACGGTGATATCTCGATTCGTTTTCGGGATGGTCATGCGATCGCTGAGGTGAAGGAGAGGATTGTCGGTGACGAAGAAAGAACAGACATTTGAGGCGGCGCTCGAGCGCCTCGAACAGATCGTCGCGCAACTCGAGAGCGGTGATGTCCCGTTAGAGGAAGCGATGACCCTATATGAGGAAGGTGTCCGCTTGTCTGCGTTGTGCCAGACAAAACTCTCTGCCGCCGAGAAAAAAATGGATGAAATTTTAGAACTTGATGGGACGCTTCGTGAAAAAGGAGGATCCGCATGAACCGTACCGATGACTTGAACAAGTGGAAACGGACCGTCGAACTGGCGATGCAGGAACTCATTGAGTCGAGTGAGATGCCGAAACGATTACGAGACGCAATGACGTATTCTTTAGAGGCTGGCGGGAAACGCATTCGTCCTGCTCTCGTCTATGCCGTCCTTGAAACGTATAGCATGTCACTCGAGCGAGGACGAGAGGTGGCGGCGAGTTTAGAGATGGTTCATACATACTCACTCATCCATGATGATTTGCCGGCCATGGATGATGACGATCTTCGTCGTGGACGACCGACCAATCATCGTCAGTTTGATGAAGCGACCGCTATTTTGGCTGGGGACGCCTTATTGACGGACGCATTCCGTATTCTCACACAGATGCCACTCCCTGCGCTAGATGTCGTCGAGATTATTCGTATTTTCGGATTGGCGGCCGGTAGCTCAGGTATGGTCGGTGGGCAGTTGGATGATATGCTGGCTGAAAAGCGGAACAACGTCACACTTGAAGAGCTCCAATCCATTCATGAACGGAAGACAGGTGCGCTACTCGTCTATGCACTTGAAGCCGGTGCGATTTTGGCAGGGGCATCGGTGGAAGATCGGATGCACCTCAAACAGTTCGGACGTCATTTTGGCATCGCTTTTCAGATTCAAGACGATATCCTCGATGTCGTCGGAGATGAACAAGCAATCGGAAAACGCGTCGGCTCAGATGAATTGAATGACAAGACGACTTATCCGAAGCTTCTCGGCTTAGAGGGAGCGAAGCAAGCTCTTGAGCAAGAAGTGGGAGCGGCACACGCTGCAATTGAATCACTTTCAGTTCCAGCGCCGTTACTTCTTGAGATGCTATCATTTGTAGTGAAACGAAATCATTGACCTCGGTGACACGATGAGCACATCGTGTCACCTTTGTTTTGGGGAATGTGTGGCATATGCCGTCACATTCTTGTAAAATGTAAGGTACGAATCAGTAAAATGTGAGGAGAAAGGATGGTCATTATGGACTTGACATCCATTCAAGACCCGTCGTTCCTGAAACGGATGTCTGTATCAGAGCTCGAATCGCTCGGTTCAGACATTAGACGATTCTTGATTGAAAAATTGGCAGTGACGGGAGGGCATTTGGCGCCAAACTTGGGAGTTGTAGAGTTGACGCTTGCCTTGCACCGTGTATTTGACAGTCCGAAAGACCAACTCGTATGGGACGTCGGTCATCAAGCATACGTTCATAAAATTTTGACAGGACGTACGAACCAGTTTGATACTCTCCGACAATACAATGGGTTATGTGGTTTCCCGAAACGTTGTGAGAGCGAGCATGATGTGTGGGAAACAGGGCACAGTTCGACTTCTCTCTCTGCAGCCATGGGGATTGCGATTGCGAATGAATTGAAAGGGCGCGCCAACGATCGTGCCATCGCCATCATCGGTGACGGTGCTTTGACTGGGGGGATGGCACTTGAAGCCCTCAATCACATCGGTGCCGAGAAACAGAACGTGATTGTCATTCTAAATGATAACGAGATGTCGATTGCGCCGAACGTAGGAGCGATGCATAATATGCTTGGTCGTATCCGGGCATCGCGCAAGTTGAAGCATGCTCGAGAAGAAATGGAGTCACTCATCAAACACATCCCGCTCGTCGGGAGTTCACTTGAACGGAGCGGGGAACGGATGAAGGACCTCTTAAAATCTGCTCTCATTCCGGGAACGTTCTTTGAAGAACTTGGCTTCACTTACTTTGGGCCGACAGATGGGCATGATTTGAAAGACTTGCTCGAAACGCTTGAGTACGCGAAGAAAATCGACGGTCCGGTTCTCGTCCACGTCATTACGAAAAAAGGGAAGGGATATCGTCCGGCCGAATTGGACGGTGTCGGAACATGGCACGGTCTTGGACCTTATAAAATTGAATCTGGTGAAGTCATCAAAGGCAAACCGAAAGGACCAAGCTATTCGAAAGTCGTCGCGGAGACGATCACGAAAGTGGCTGAGTCAGACGAACGGGTGACGTTGATCACACCAGCGATGAGTGTCGGTTCGAAACTCGATTGCTTTACGAAGAAATTCCCGGAGCGTATGTTTGATGTCGGAATTGCCGAGCAACATGCGGTCACCCTCGCTGGGGGACAGGCGACGCAAGGGTTGAAACCGGTCGTCTCGATTTATTCGACCTTCTTCCAACGCGCGTATGATCAACTAGTCCATGACATTTGTCGTCAAAACTTGAACGTCGTGTTCACGATTGACCGATCTGGACTTGTCGGAGCGGATGGAGAGACGCACCAAGGTGTGTTCGATATCGCCTTCATGCGTCACGTGCCAAACATTCGAATCTTGATGGCAAAAGATGAAGAAGAATTACAACAACTCGTTTATTCTGCACTCCGTTACGATGGTGGACCGATTGCGATTCGTTTCCCGCGTGGCGAAGGGATCGGTGTTCCGATGAGTGAGACGCTTCAAGTAATTTCACTCGATGATTGGGAAGTCGAGGCAGAAGGGACAGATGTCGCTATCTTGACGTTCGGTCCTCAAGTGCAAGACGCCCTCGAAGTCCGAGCACTATTAGAAGGTAAGCTCAGTGTGCGCGTCATTAACTGTCGTAGCATCAAGCCGCTCGATGATGCGATGCTGACTTCACTTTATGCAGAGGGGATTCCGCTCGTGACATTAGAAGAGGCTGCTCTCGCCGGTGGCTTTGGAAGTAGCGTGCTTGAACACGCGAATGAAGCCGGAGCGTTTCCACGGATTCAACGTCTCGGTATTCCGGATCGATATATCGAGCATGGCGGTGTCAACCAGCTCCTAGAAGAGATTGGACTGCGACCTGCCCAAATGGCGGAATCGATTGAACGGTTCGTCATGGAGACAAATCGACAGAATGTGTGAGGGATTATGGAAAAAAGAAAGAAAACTAGATTAGATGTATTGCTCGTCGAACGTGGACTTGCTGAAACACGGGAAAAGGCAAAACGGTCGGTCATGGCCGGTCTCGTCTATAGTGGGACAGAACGTCTAGACAAGGCGGGCGATAAAGTGTTTGATGATATCCCTCTCGAAGTGAAGGGTCAAGTTCTTCCTTATGTTGGACGTGGCGGCTTGAAACTCGAGAAAGCGCTCGACGTCTTCCCGCTCGATGTCTTTGGACGAGTCGGAATCGACATCGGCTCATCGACGGGTGGGTTCACGGACTGTGCGCTTCAAAACGGCGCGACTCAAATGTACGCGGTCGATGTCGGCTATAATCAGCTTGCCTGGAAACTACGGAGCGATGATCGCGTCGTCGTCATGGAGCGGATGAACTTCCGCCACGCGACGGCCGATCAGTTCCCGATTCAACCAGATTTCGCAACGATTGACGTCTCCTTTATCTCGCTTCGTCTGATGGTGCCGCCGCTGAAACAAATCTTGAAGCAAGACGGTGTCGTCATGGCGCTCGTCAAACCTCAATTTGAAGCAGGGAAGGCCGATGTCGGGAAAAAAGGAATTGTTCGGGACCGTAACGTCCATGAACGAGTCGCAAGCGATATGGTCCGATACTTCGCATCGGAAGGCTTCTTTGTCGAAGCGCTGGATTACTCTCCGATCACTGGAGGGGATGGGAACATCGAGTTTCTTCTCTTCGCTCGGTATACGGGAGTAGGTGGCGTCTCGCCATCGCTACAAGTCGAAGAGGTCGTAAATGCGGCCCATGCCAAACTGAAGGGATAAAATGATGCTACAGACCTCGTTGTCTGTAGCTTTTTCCTTTACTCGTCTACTAGATGGGGAATGGTGGAAATCCCACCTGGAATGCTAGACCTTTTTTCGACAATACTTTAGAATGATAATGTGTATGTGAAACGAAAAATGAGGTGTCAGCGCTTATGAACAAAGGACAGCGATTGATTAAAATTCGAGACATCGTGACGAATCGAGAAATCGAGACGCAAGATGAGTTGGTGGATGAGCTACGTCGCTCGGGGTACCCAGTCACACAGGCAACCGTGTCTCGGGATATTAAAGAGTTACATCTGGTCAAAGTCCCATTGAACGATGGACGATATAAGTATAGTCTGCCTGCCGATCAACGCTTTAATCCATACGGGAAAATGAAGCGAATCCTTAGTGACAGCTTCGTCTCGGTCGATTCTGCACAAAATTTGGTCGTCATGAAAGTGCTCCCGGGAAATGCTGATGCAATCGGCGTCTTGATTGATCATCTATCATGGGATGAATTGATTGGGACGGTGTGTGGAGATGATACGATTTTAATGATTGCACGCGACGAAGAGAAGGCGAAGCAAATCATCGATCGACTACTCGGAATGTTATGAGGTGAACGTACGTATGTTAGCAGAACTATCAATCAAACAGTTTGCGATTATTGACGAATTAAACATTCCGTTTAATCGAGGTATGACTGTGCTCACGGGTGAGACAGGTGCCGGTAAATCGATCTTGTTGGATGCGATTGGATTGCTTGTTGGAGGACGTGGCTCAAGTGAGTTCGTGCGATATGGTCAAGATAAAGCTGAAATCGAAGGTCTGTTCATGATTGAACCGGATCACCCGGTCATCGAAGCGGCCGAACAATATGGCATCGATGTTGAAGATGGGACAGTCATCTTACGTCGAGACCTACATAGTAGCGGGAAGAGCGTCTGTCGTGTGAACGGGAAAATGATGCCGCTCTCGACGTTACGGGAGTTCGGACGGCTCCTGGTCGATATTCACGGTCAACATGAACATCAACATTTAATGGATGCGGAATTTCACCTTGGCATATTAGACCATTTCGCCGAAAAAGAAATCAGTCCGTTAGTCGAGGAATATCAAACGGCATTTGCGGCCTGGAAACAAGTCGCCGATGAATTGAAGCGTCTTAGTCAAAGTGAGCAGGAGCTTGCTCAACGAATGGATCTTTTGTCGTTTCAAACGAAAGAAATCGAAGCGGCTGAATTAAAAGTTGGGGAAGAACAGGCGTTGACAGAAGAACGGGATGAATTGGCCAACTTTGAACGCATTCATCAACACATTCGTCTCTCCTATGAGGCGGTTGCCGAGGAGTCAAATGGACTCGATCAAATCGGAGTGGCGATGCGCGAGATGGAAGAGGCGTCACAGCTCTCTTCGTCTTTGACATCTGTATCGGAGACAATCTCTAACGCTTATTATTTGTTGGAGGATGCAAAGTTTCAACTCCGGGACCAGTTAGATTCGCTCGAATTTGACCCGATTCGATTGGATGAGATTGAGTCACGATTGGCTCTTTTCCAGCAATTGAAACGAAAGTATGGGACGACCATCGAAGAAGTCATCACCTACGGCGAACAAGTGTCGGATGAATTGAAGTCGATGACGAACCGTGAAGAGCATTTACAAACGCTCTCAGATGAACTCATTCGATTAGAGCAAATTGCAAGAGAAGCTGGCATGAGACTGTCTTCAGCGCGTAAGATGGCTGCGGAGTCGCTTCAGCATGCGATTCATCGAGAGTTGAAAGAACTATATATGGAAAAAACAGCGTTCGAGGTCCGTTTTAAAACTACATCGCTTAAACAAGATGGTTTAGATGACGTAGAGTTTTACATGATGACGAACGTTGGAGAACCGTTCAAACCGCTCGCAAAAGTCGCTTCAGGAGGAGAACTTTCCCGTGTCATGCTCGCACTCAAATCAATCTTTTCAAGAACGGTTGGAGTGGCCTCCATTATTTTTGACGAGGTCGACACAGGGGTCTCTGGACGTGTCGCGCAGGCGATGGGTGAAAAGATCTTCCGACTTTCTGTCGGCTCTCAAGTCCTCTGTATCACGCACTTGGCACAAGTTGCTGCGATGGCAGACCAACATCTTTACATTACGAAAACCGAAACGAATGAACGGACGAAAACAAATGTGACGTCCCTCGACCGTGAAAGTCGAATCGACGAATTGGGTCGCATGATTGCTGGCGCTCAAATGACAGACTTGACGAAGCAACACGTCGAAGAATTACTTGAGATGTCACAACAAGTAAAACAGAAGTTCATCAAAGGAGTGTCATAAGTGATTACATTATGTATTGCGGACGACAATCGAGAAATCGTCGATTTGTTGAGCCGACAATTAGAATCTGAGCCTGATCTTCGTGTCGTAGGTACGGCACACGATGGAGAAACATGCTTGGATGTCGTCAAGACACACCAACCGGATGTACTCTTACTCGATATTATCATGCCGCATTTGGATGGAATCGGAGTATTGCAACGCCTAAATGAAGAATTAGGTGATGACAAACCGGAAGTGATCATGTTGAGCGCGTTTGGAAAAGATGAAGTGACGAAACAGGCCGTGCAACTCGGGGCCTCTTATTTTCTCGTCAAACCGTTCAATATTCAACAGTTATTAACGAAAATTCGTGAATTGTCAGAAGGAACAAATCGAGAATTCGACGGAATGACGCCAGAAGAAATTGAAATCTCACTCCTGCTTCAGCAACTCGGAATCTCTCCGCGAATCAAAGGGTTCAAGTATATCCGTCAAGCTGTCATTTACGTGCGAGAACGCCAAGATTTGCTCGGTCTCATCACGAAAGAATTATATCCGATGGTCGCAAAAGAGCATGAGACGACATCTTCTCGTGTAGAACGAGCAATGCGTCATGCAATCAAGACGGCATGGGAGAACGGCATGCGCGATCATGAGATGTTCGAAGGGCGACCGGAGCGTGAGCGAAGCCCGAAAAACTCGGAGTTTATCTCGTACTTCGTCACGTATGTATCGTTTAAGAATAATTGAATCATTTCATGAGGACTAAGTCGTGATGGGACTTAGTCTTTTTTAATGAAACAATTACTTTAAGATTTATTTACTTTATGAAAGAAAGCGCTTGCAAAATGGTGGGCCTTTGTTATAATAAAGATGTACCAAGTTACTTGGACAAGCGTCAGATGAACGCTTTTCAAACTTGTTCCGGAGCAACGTTTGAAGAAACCAAATCATCTCGGTTCGCTATCCGATTATAGCTCAGAGGTGGGAACGACACCTCAAGTCGTTAATGTCCCGACGTGAGGTCGCGACAGTCGCTCATTCGCGAGGCGATTCTATCATCAACTCGAAGCTAGGGGTTGATATAGGAAAAAACAATCGTTCAGTTAACCAAAAGGAGTGTTGTCAACCGTTGAACAGTTTATGGCAAGCGTTCGACTTCACGATGGATGGTTCGACATGATCCGATAAGTAAATCAGTTAGTAACTCGAATGGTAAGATTCCGTTCACGCAAGACGGCAGTTACTAAAGTTCTTTCATACTTCTTCATTAAGAAGACGTTGGATTTCATGTCAAAGTAAGTAACGTAGTTTGAAAGGAGATCATCCGTAGTGATCACAATTCAATATGAATAAAAGGTTCCGCACTTGAAATGAAGTCAAGTTAGGGAACCTTTTTTTGTGTGCTTATGAGTCGAGGCGTTGTACTTTTCCTGTTTTTTTGTCGCGGTTAAAAATATAGCCGGCTACAAATCCGATCCCGCCCATGGCGAGCAGAAGCCCAAAGGTCCCCTGCAACATGGAGGCGGCAGCGAGTGAATCGAACCATGAAAACGGTGCGCTCGTCTTCAAAAAGAAGCTATCACGTAGCAATTTGATTCCGTAAACACCTAATAACCCAGGGACGATTAAGATTAGAAGCGCGATAAAACGCATGCAATCTCCTCCTTTACCATACATTATTTTAACAGAAATCGATCTGTTCGACACGGTCTATTTTGGGCAGCTTGCGAATCAGGTGCGGATTCAGTAGCATGAAATAGAGAAGAATGATGATGGGGGAATATGTATGAATAAACGATTGATGATTGTGGGGGCAGGAAAAGGGGGGACCGAAGTCCTTCATATGCTGATGGATTCGCCGCTTGCAACGATTGTAGCGGTCGTAGATTCTGATACATCTGCAGAAGGAATAGCCCTTGCTAAAAGTTATGGCATATCTGTGGCGGACGATTGGAAACAGTATGCGGATGCGACACTAGATTTTGTCATCGAAACGACGGGGAAACATCAAACGTTTGAACAATTAAAGGATCATTTCAAGGATGCGGTCGTCTTACCAGGGGAATTTATTCGGATTGTGGTCGAACGATTGAAACAGAATCAACAAATGCTCGAGGCCATCATTGAATGTACGAGTGAGGCCATATCGGTCGCAGATCATCACGGTAACACGATTTTGATCAATCCGTCTTATACACGGTTGACCGGATTCAAAAAAGAAGATGTGGTCGACAAACCAGCGACGGCAGATATCGGAATGCAGGAAAGCGTCCATTTGAAAGTACTATCGACCGGGCAAGGCGTTCGAGACATTCGGATGCAAATTGGGGCGACGAGACGAGATATTCTTGTGAATGCAGAACCGATCATCGTTGAAGGAAAGTTGCGAGGCTCGGTTGGGGTCATCCGTGACGTATCTCAGATTCGTGCCCTACGTGATGAATTGCAGGAGGCAAAAACACGCATCCGGAATCTAGAAGCCAAATATCAGTTTGCCGATATCATTGCGACGAGTGACGCCATGCGATTTGTCATCGAGCAGGCGAAACTTGCCGCTGTGACCCCAGTGACGGTATTGATTCGCGGAGAATCGGGAACAGGAAAAGAACTGTTCGCCCATGCCATTCACGGAGAATCTCCTCGAAAATATAAAAAGTTCATTCGCGTGAACTGTGCGGCGATTTCACCTACCCTTCTTGAAAGTGAGCTATTCGGTTATGAAGATGGAGCCTTCAGTGGAGCTAAACGAGGCGGGAAAACCGGATATTTCGAAGAAGCGGATGGCGGATCACTCTTTCTAGACGAAATCGGAGAGCTCCCTCTTGATGTCCAAGTGAAGCTCTTACGTGTCCTCCAGGAAAATGAAATTGTCCGTGTCGGAGGGACGACGGCAATCCCAATCGATGTCCGAATCATTGCCGCAACGAATGCCGATCTCGAACAAAAAGTAGCAGACGGAACATTCCGGGAAGATTTGTATTACCGAATCAATCGGATGCCGATCCATATCCCACCATTACGTGAGCGATTAAATGAACTCGAGGCACTATGTGAACGGATAATCCGTAAACTGAATCAAGAATACGGTCGTAGTGTACGTGGCGTTGACGAAGATGCCTTAACATTACTGAAGAGCCAGCATTGGAAAGGGAATGTGCGAGAACTGGAGAATGTGATTGGTCGTGCGATGATTTATATGGCAAGCTCCGAACAGTGGATTGCCCCACATCATTTGCAGTTATCCAATCGTTCCACGAGTCAAAAAGTGGTCGAATCTGGAACGTTTCACGAGGCCGTTGCAAAATATGAACGCGATTTGATTGAACGAGCAATTGAAGAGGCAAGTGGCAACAAATCAGAAGCAGCCCGCCGATTGAAGATTTCGATTCGAACATTATACAACAAGCTCGACACCACGCAATAATTTGCAGGAAAATTTATGCACGGTAAGCATTAATTTGCATGGTCATCCGCATTATAAAACGCTTACAATTTAGGAAACAAACTTGCTTATGATATAGTGTAGAGAGCAAGGGGGGACAATGATGAATTTTGAACGGATGCTGACGAACGCAAAAGAGTTAGAAGGCTGTACCGTGTCCATTGCGGGGGCAGCGGACGAAGAAGTCATCCGGGCCGTAAAACTCGCTACGGATCATGGACTGTCACGCTTCATTTTGTTCGGTGAAGCTCGAGACATCCGAAAGTTATGTGAACAGCATGGAATCGATAAGTTAGCCGTCGATATTTTACATGCGAAAGGTGACGTTGAGATTGCGCGACGTGCCGCATTAGCTGTGAAAAATAAAGAGGCGGACGTCCTCATGAAGGGGATGGTGTCGACATCGACATTTATGAAAGCCGTCCTTAATCGTGAAGCTGGACTCCGTACGAAGCGGACGCTCAGCCACATCGCACTATTCCAAATTCCGAATCGTGAAAAGTTGATTGGAGTGACGGATGCGGCGATTCATATCGCACCGACACTCGAAGAGAAGGTCGAAATTATTCACAATGCGGTAGAAGCGATGCATGACATCGGTTACGAATCGCCGAAAGTCGCAGCCATTGGAGCAGTCGAGGTAGTCAATCCACAAATGAATGCGACTCTCGATGCGGCACTACTTAGCCAAATGAATCGACGTGGACAAATCAAGGGCTGTGTCGTAGATGGACCTCTCGCGCTCGACAACGCTGTCGACATGGTCGCAGCAAAGCAAAAAGGAATCAACAGTGAAGTTGCCGGTCAAGCCGATTTATTAGTCGTACCTTACATAGAGGTCGGCAACGTCCTTTATAAATCAATCATGTATTTCGCAGAGGCGAGCGTAGCGGCGATTGTCGTCGGCGCATCTGCCCCTGTTGTATTGACAAGTCGTGCCGATACTGCCGAAGCGAAGCTATATTCGCTCGCGTTCGCTTTGTTACATGCTAAACATTAATCGTACTTAACAGGAGGAATTAATCATGATGGAAACAAACACTGAGCCACGCTTCCGTATTTTTGATGTCTTACAATCTGAGGACTATGAGCAAATCGTATTTTGCCAAGACCAAGCGTCTGGACTAAAGGCGATCATCGCCATCCATGACACGACGCTCGGGCCAGCTCTCGGTGGACTACGTATGTGGAACTATGAATCAGAACAAGAGGCACTCACGGATGTGTTGCGTCTCGCAAAAGGAATGACATATAAAAATGCTGCAGCGGGTCTCAACCTTGGGGGCGGGAAGGCCGTCATCATCGGAAATGCGAAGACAGATAAATCAGAGGCGCTCTTCCGTGCATTCGGACGATATGTTCAATCTCTTAGTGGTCGTTACATCACGGCTGAAGATGTAAATACAACAGTTGCCGACATGGACTTCATTCACATGGAAACGGATTACGTCACGGGCGTCAGTCCTGCATTCGGTTCAAGTGGTAACCCTTCACCGGTCACGGCATATGGTGTGTATCGTGGAATGAAAGCTGCTGCGAAATGGAAATTTGGGACAGACTCGCTCGCAGGGAAAACCGTTGCTGTACAAGGTGTTGGAAACGTTGCCTACAACCTGTGCCGTCACCTCCACGAAGAGGGTGCTCATTTGATTGTGACTGACATTAACGAGGAAGCACTCAAACGTGCCGAAGCAGACTTTGGTGCGACGGTCGTCAAACCGGATGAGATTTACGCGGTCGAATGTGACATTTTCGCTCCATGTGCCCTCGGTGCCGTCATCAACGACAAAACAATTCCACAATTGAAAGCACAAATCGTCGCAGGTGCTGCCAACAACCAATTGGCAGAAGATCGTCACGGAGACGTGCTCGACGAAAATGGAATTCTATACGCACCAGACTTCGTCATTAATGCAGGTGGTGTCATCAACGTCGCAGACGAACTTGAAGGCTACAACCGTGAACGGGCAATGAAGAAAGTCGAACTCATCTATGACAACATGATGCGCGTCTTTGAAATCGCAGAACGTGATGGTGTACCAACGCATGTAGCGGCCGATAAGATGGCGGAAGAGCGGATTCACATGATGTCGCGTTCACGCAGCCAGTTCCTTAAAGTTGAAAAAAGCATTCTAGGGAGACGCTAAGATGACAAAACGGCTAATTCTTGCAATCAACCCAGGGTCGACCTCGACGAAAGTTGGATTGTTTGCTGGGAAGGAAGAAGTGATGACACGCACGGTCCGACATGCGATCGATGTGACGGGTCTCACACTTCCAGAGCAGTTGCCTCATCGTGAGCAAGAAGTACGTGCCTTGTTAGAAGAGACGGGCATCGCGGTCAATGATTTGACCGCGATCGTCGGTCGTGGTGGCTTGCTTGCACCAATGACGTCAGGAACGTATACAGTCAACGATCTCATGCGTGAAGATTTGACGAGCGGACGTTTCGGGATGCATGCATCGAATCTCGGTGGTCTGATCGCTTCGAAAATCGGTGGGGCTGAAGGGATTCCTAGTTTCATAGTGGATCCGGTCGTCGTCGATGAGATGGACGAGTTGGCCCGTAAGACCGGCATGCCAGAAATCAATCGTCGTAGCATTTTCCATGCCCTCAATCAAAAGGCTGTCGCGAAACGATTCGCGGCCGAAAATGGAAGCGATTACAATGAGCTGAATCTTATCGTTGCGCATCTTGGTGGGGGAATCACAGTCGGTGCCCATGCGGCAGGTCGAGTCATCGACGTGAATAATGGTCTTGACGGAGATGGACCGCTCGCGCCGGAGCGGGCAGGCTCGATTCCTGTTGGACAGGTAGTAGAACTATGTTATAGTACCAGGTATAAAGAATCGGAAATGAAAAAGAAAATTGTCGGTCAGGGCGGCCTGTTTGCTCATCTCGGTACATTCGATGCCATTGAGATTGAGCAGCGGGTCGAATCAGGTGATGATGAGGCGAGGCTGTTGTATGAGACGATGGCTTATCGTGTCGCTCAAGAGATTTCAAAACACGGCGCGACATTATGCGGTCGTGTGGATGCCATCTTACTGACGGGCGGGATTGCATATTCCGAGTGGCTGACTGAAAAAATCAAGGAGCGTGTCACTTATCTCGCGCCGGTACACGTATATCCGGGTGAAGATGAGCTTAAAGCGTTGGCTGAAGGTGCACTTCGCGTCATCGAGAAAGAAGAGACCGCACGAGTTTATGAGGGGGATACACATGGCACGAGAATTTGATGTTGTCGTCATCGGTGGAGGACCAGGAGGATATGTGGCTGCAATCAAGGCGGCCCAGGCTGATAAATCTGTCGCAATCGTCGAGGCGAGAAAGTTAGGCGGCACCTGCTTACATAGAGGTTGCATCCCGACGAAGGCACTTTTAAAAGCTGCACATGTCTATCAAACGGCGAAGCAAAGTACGACGTATGGCGTGGAGACGGGAGATGTGACGTTCAATATGGAACGGGCTCAAACATATAAACGTGATCTTGTGGCTGGTCTTGAAAAGGGAATCGAGCATTTGATGAAACAAGGGAAAATCGAAGTGTTTCGCGGAAAAGCCTCGATCCTTGGACCAAGCATCTTCTCACCTCAACCAGGGACTGTATCCGTTGAAGATGAAAGCGGTGAATCAGAACTGATTTTGCCGAATCAATTGATTATCGCGACAGGGTCGATTCCTCGTGAACTTCCTGGATTGCCGTTCGATCACAAGCGGATTTTGAATTCAGACGACCTCCTCAATTTTGAAACACTTCCTGAATCGATTGCGATTGTCGGTGGAGGGGTCATTGGAGTCGAATGGGCGTCCATGCTCGTCGATTTAGATGTGAACGTGACATTGATCGAAGTAGGAGATCGATTACTCCCACTCGAGGACAAGGCAGTCTCCCGTGAAGTGGAGCGTCTTTTAAAAAAGCGCGGAGTCCGTGTGAAGAAGAGCGTGACGGTCGACGCTGAACGAACATTGATTCACGAAAATGCAGTGGAGATTGCTGTCGGGGAAGAGATGTTACAAGTAGACTGTGTCCTCGTCTCGGTTGGCCGAGTTGCCAATACGGAAGACTTAGGTCTTCAAAACACGTCAATCGTCGTAGAGAACGGCATCATTCAAGTCGATAGCCAGTATCGGACGAAGGAACGTCATATCTTCGCAATCGGGGATTGCATCGGGAAGTTGCAACTCGCCCACGTCGCGTCGGCAGAAGGTGTGAAAGCGGTCGAAACGATTCTTGGTCTTGAGCCGACACCGCTCGATTACGCGCTCATTCCACGCTGTGTATACAGTGTCCCTGAAGTCGCTTCGGTCGGTTTGACAGAAGAAGCGGCAAAAGAGGCTGGACATGACGTCAAGACAGGAACGTACCGTTTCAATGGGCTCGGAAAAGCAAGAATTGAAGGACAAGCCGACGGATTCGTCAAACTCGTTTCGGACAAAGAAACAGACGACCTTCTCGGTGTTCATATCGTCGGACCGAAAGCGACCGAACTCATCACAGAAGGTGGACTCGCGCTCGTCTTGAACGCGACGGCTTGGGAGATGGGACAACTTGTGCACCCGCATCCTGCACTGAGCGAAGCCTTCCAAGAAGCGGCTCTTGCCGTCGATGGATTACCGATTCACGCCTAAGGAGGAACAAGGATGGAACAAATGACTGTAAACTCATATGAAGAGCTTGGTTTAACAAAACAAGATTTATTGGCGATGTACGAAACGATGGTTCGTGCCCGTAAAATTGATGAACGGATGTGGAAGTTGAACCGCGCCGGGAAAATCCCATTCGTCGTCTCATGTCAAGGACAAGAAGCGGCGCAAGTTGGTGCGGCGTTCGCCCTCGAGAAAGGGATTGATTATGTCCTACCTTACTATCGTGATGTGGCGGTCGTCCTTCACTTTGGTCAAACGTCAAGAGACTTGATGCTATCGGCATTCGCGAAAGCGGAAGATCCGAACTCAGGTGGTCGTCAGATGCCTGGTCACTTCGGATCGAAAGAACATCGCATCGTGACGGGTTCGTCTCCGGTCACGACACAAGTCCCTCATGCAGTCGGGATCGCACTTGCGGCGAAGATGAAAAAAGAAGAACTCGTCACGTTCGTTTCGTTCGGAGAAGGGTCTTCGAACCAAGGAGACTTCCATGAAGGCGCAAACTTTGCAGGTGTCCATAAGTTGCCGGTCATCTTGTTCTGTGAGAACAACAAGTATGCAATCTCGGTTCCACTTACAAAACAGTTGGCATGCGAGCGCGTGTCAGATCGAGCGAAAGGATATGGCATGCCAGGTGTGACAGTCGACGGGACAGACCCGATCGCTGTCTATGCGGTCGTGAAGGAAGCGCGTGAACGTGCACTTCGCGGAGAAGGACCGACGCTAATCGAAGCAGAAGTTGAACGTCTCGTGCCACACTCATCAGATGATGATGACAAAGCATACCGTTCAGCAGAAGAATTGGCAGGGTTAAAAGAGCGGGACGGCATTCAATTGTTCCGTCAACGACTTGTGAACGACGGAATCGCAACGGCGGATACACTTGCTGAAATCGATGCACAAATCGATGCTGAAGTGAATGAAGCGACGACATATGCGGACAAAGCACCGTATGCATCGCCTGAATCTGCACTGGATTACGTCTATGAGGAGGAAAAATGATGAAAACGTTTATCGAAGCGATCAATGAAGCGATTCATGAGGAAATGGAGCGCGACGAAAACGTCTTCGTCGTCGGGGAAGATGTCGGCGTTCGTGGTGGTGTATTCCGTGCCACACAAGGGTTGATTGAAAAATATGGAGAGGATCGTGTCATCGACGCACCGCTCGCTGAGAGTGCGATTGCCGGAGTCGGAGTCGGGGCTGCCATGTACGGCATGCGACCGATCGCAGAAATGCAATTCGCAGACTTTATCATGCCAGCAGTGAACCAAATCGTTTCAGAAGCGGCAAAAATTCGATACCGTTCAAACAACGATTGGACATGTCCGATGGTCATCCGTGCTCCTTTCGGTGGGGGTATTCACGGGGCTCTCTATCACTCGCAATCAGTCGAGGCGATGTTCAGTTCGACGCCAGGTCTTAAAGTCGTCATTCCATCTGACCCTGTCGATGCGAAGGGATTGTTGAAAGCAGCAATCCGTTCGAACGACCCTGTTCTTTTCTTTGAACATAAGCGTGCCTATCGTCTTTTGAAGGCGGAATTGCCGACGGACGAATACACGGTTGAAATTGGTAAGGCCGCTGTCAAACGGGAAGGTGACGATATCACGATCATCACGTACGGTCTTTGCGTGCATATGGCACAAGAGGCTGCGAAAACGCTCGAAGAAGAAGGAATCAGCACGCACATCCTCGATCTTCGTACCGTCTACCCGCTCGACCAAGAAGCGATCATCGAATCGGTCAAGAAGACGGGTAAAGTGTTACTCGTGACGGAGGACAACAAAGAAGGAAGCATCATCGGAGAAGTGGCGGCGATTATCGCGGAGAAGGCGCTTTTCGAACTCGATGCGCCGATTGAGCGTTTGGCTGGCCCCGATGTGCCGGCAATGCCGTATGCACCACCTATGGAAAAATTCTTTATCGTATCCCCAGAAAAAATTGCCGAGCGGGCGCGTCAGCTCGCAGCGTTTTAAGGAGGCATCTCCATGGAACAAACGATTACCATGCCCCAACTTGGGGAAAGTGTGACAGAAGGCACGATCACGACCTATCTCGTCAAACCGGGAGACCGTGTGGAAGAATATGAACCACTCGCGGAAGTCATGACGGACAAAGTGACGGCAGAGATTCCGGCGACTAGCGCAGGAGTCGTCAAAGAGTTTCTCATTCCAGAAGGGGAGACCGTCAGCGTCGGGACACCGGTATTGACGATGGAAGTCGAGAGCGCGGAGGAAGCGGCAGTTGAGACGAAGACAGAACCGATTGCAGAAACGCCACCTGCAGAATCCGTCTCTAAGCAAGCTGTCGCCACTGCACCGAAAAAACGAAGTGGAAACGGTCGATACTCTCCTGCTGTCATCCGACTCGCCAACGAGAATGATATCGATTTGAATGAACTGAGCGGAAGCGGTCTAGGCGGTCGGATCACGCGGAAAGATATTCTTCGTTACTTATCAGAAGGACGTCCGGCATCGACTTCTGAGCAAGCGACACAAGCGCCTGTCCAAGAGACGATGGTACAGACGAAGTTGGACGTTCCGACTGAGGCACCACGTCCTGTCGTTGAACCGTCACAACCGGTCGCATCATCATCGACTTCATCTGGCCGTTATGAATCGATTCCGACAGCCGGGGTACGTCAAGCGATTGCGAACAATATGGTTCGCTCGAAACACGAGGCTCCACACGCATGGCTCATGATTGAAGTGGATGTGACGAACCTCGTTGAAGCCCGTGCGAAATTGAAAGACGAGTTCATGAAACGGGAAGGTGTCAAATTGACGTTCATGCCGTTCTTCATGAAGGCAGCCATCGAAGCATTGAAGAAGTATCCGATGATGAACTCGGAGTGGGCAGGAGATCACATCAAAGTTCACCAAGACATCCATCTCTCGGTAGCCGTCGCGGCAAACGACGCCCTTTACGTACCGGTCATTCGCCAAGCGGATGAGAAGAATATTAAAGGACTAGCCGTTTCCCTTCAAGACGTGGCAACGCGAGCGCGTGAGAACCGCTTGAAGGCTGAAGAGATGCGTGGTGGGACATTCACCATCAACAACACAGGTGCGTTTGGTTCGATTCAATCGGCACCAATCTTGAATTACCCACAAGCGGCAATCCTATCGGTCGAGTCGATTGTGAAGCGTCCGGTCTGGATAAACGGGATGTTCGCGGCACGCGATATGGTCAACCTTTGTATGTCTGTCGACCATCGTGTCCTTGACGGTCTCGTCGCAGGTCAGTTCTTACAAGCGATCAAGCACTCACTCGAGTCGATTGACCCAAACACATATACCGTATATTGATTAAAAAATGGAGGCGCTCCCAGTGGGGTGCCTCCATTTCTTATGAGTTATAGCCAAGGAATACCGTGAAGACGAAGCTTGCGGCTGAGATCAGTAAGAGAAGAAACGACAAGGACATGCCTATTGTGACGAGTCCTTTGGAGAGTCGTGGTTTGGATTTATATAGTGCGAACGCAAACATGAGACTGAATAGGCCGAGTGTCGTGAATAGTGTGAGTGGAATTGCTCGGTCGTAAAGAAATTGAAGTAGATCCAATGTAGAATCATCCTTTCTAATCATGCACCTTCGAATCGTCTTTGATGGACACGGTACGTCAATCTGCTGACTACGACGAACACGAGAAGGAACATCCAGTATATAAAAATATAGTTTAATGAAAATGCAGAAACCCCATCACGTCTGACCGAAGAAATCCAAAGCAAAAGGAGTGAGGTAGGGAAATGAATCAATAGTACAAGATAGGGCATGAACTTCATGAATGATAAGGCGTTTGTCGACGGATTGCGCATGAGACACATGGCAATCAAACCAATCAGCACCTCGAGTCCACCAAGCGTGAAATAGGCGAGTGAATCAGAAAGACTGGTCTCTAGAATCGGTAAGGCAAGCGTTGCAAGACCAAGGCTCCCAATCATTATTAAAGCAAACAAGATGTAGTCACCTCCAGAAAAGGGTTTATTCCATATGTTCATTGTAAAAAAATGGATGCTTAAATTCAATACCTCAGAAAAACACGCCATTCATAGAAATGGCGTGTCAGTGATTTCCTCAAATCGATTGTTCAATCATCGATTCGATGTCGCGACGAACTTCAGCTACTGATAAACGTGCAGCGTCATAGCGTACACGATGAGTCGACTCGTCCGTTCCCGTCAAGTCAGCAAAGAGACTTCCGAGGTCGTGGACACTGCGGTCGACTTGAATGAGCAATTCGATGGCATCCTCGTCTTGTAGAATCACAACTTCTACCTCGTCTAACTGGCGACCGAATCGCGAACCGTTCGCTGAATACTCGAGTTCTTGGGCAATCGGAAGACGTCCCGAACGATGACGTGCCGGGAGCATCTCCGTGTCGGCTTTCTTCAAACGGAATCCGAGCTCGTCCATCGCATCTAATATGACTTGTTGAGCTGCATTCGGTTGTACGGTGATCGCATCTTCATCTTTTGGATCGACGGCTTGGGCGATATCAAGGCCCGTTTCAATCCATGATTTTGATTGGCTCACAGAGAGTGGCGTATTGAACGGGACGTTGACTGTGAACGGAATTTCTTTCACTTCTCCAGGACCAATCATAAACGGTGCTTCATTCAATAAGATTTTTTCGATGGTGAACGTCGAGTATGTCGACTTATCGTTCACCTCATGTTTATACAACGTATTGAAGAAGAGATAGATACTGTCGACGGATTGTTCGACCGAACCACCTTCGATATGGACGACTCCAGTGAGTTCTCCACCCGGTGTACAGTGGCTTTCATTCAAACGTGTGTCGACTTTTGCGGCACCGATTCCGATTGATGATAAAATCTTTTTAAACATATGTGTATCCTCCTTTGACGTAACGTCGTCTTCGTGTAATAGTATGTACGGACAGGTGAAACGATATGTTTCAAAATTTCTAAAAAAGGATTGAATCCATTGGAATATAAAGCGTTACAAGAGCGTCTCGCAGACGTCTTACAATCAAATCATCTCGTGTCGGCGACCATCAGTCAACCCCGTCAAAAATCTAGCGATCTCAGACGGGTCAAATTGAAACCGGTCATGCTACGAAATGCGTATCATATCCAGTTCGAGTATCAGTATGAGCGGGTGATGAACCATAAAAACTTGACACCAGATGAGGCTGTCACGGAAGTGAATGAGCTTCTCGAAACGTTCCGACAAGGACAGTTTCAGTTAAAAGATTCCGACCTCCAGTTCCAATTATCGAAAAAGTTCAAAGTGACATTGAAAGAAAAGCAGACGGCTCAAAAAGAAGTTCAACTGAGCCACAATCGGGAAAAACAGTACGTGCTTCCACTCGACGAGCCAGTTCCGTTTCTCATTCGACTCGGCATTCAGTCAACGGACGGAAAAGTGAAGCGTCAAAAGTATGACAAGTTCAAACAAATCAATCGTTTCCTCGAGTTCATTGAGGATTCACTGAAATACTTGCCGGCAGACCGTACCGTTCGAATCTTGGATTTCGGATCAGGGAAGTCGTATTTGACGTTCGCGCTCTATCATTTCCTTCATGAGATGAAAGGATATGACGTCCATATCACAGGGCTCGATTTGAAGAAAGAGGTCATTGAAGAGTGTGCATCGATTGCGAAAGATCTTGGATATGAACGGCTCGAATTTTTAGTCGGAGACATTAATGAATATGAAGGGGAAACAGCTGTTGATATGGTCGTGACCCTTCATGCATGTGATGTGGCGACAGACATGGCGTTGGCACGTGCCGTCCGCTGGGGCGCGAAAGTCATCTTGAGCGTTCCGTGTTGTCAAAAGGAATTGAATCGTCAAATTCAAGCGTCGAATTTAGACGTGATGCTCCAACATGGCTTGATCAAAGAACGGTTCGCCTCACTCGCGACCGATTCCATTCGGGCTGAACTGCTCGGACTTGTCGGGTATGATACCCAGCTGCTCGAATTCATCGACCTCGAGCATACGCCGAAAAATATCATGATTCGTGCCTACTTGACGAACCGTCAGGCGAGCGCAGAGACGAAGGCACGTTACCTTGCTTTCAAACAGATGTTAGGGGCAGACCCGTTCTTAGAACGTGAATTGAGCGATAGACTTGTCCTCGAGGTGGAACAAGACGTAAAATAAGGGAGTACAGACGAAATGTCGAAAGGGGAAACAACATGGATTTTCAATTATATTTTCAAGATGTAGTCGAACAAGCGCGTAACGAAGTACGTGCTGCAGGATACACAGAGCTCACGACACCGGAAGAAGTAGACGGAGCACTGAAAAAAGAAGGGAAGACACTCGTCCTCGTCAACTCGGTTTGTGGGTGTGCAGGCGGGATTGCTCGTCCAGCTGCCGCATACGTCAACAAGATCGAAGGTGTGAAGCCTGACCATTTCGTGACCGTGTTTGCTGGTCAAGACCGTGAAGCGACAGATCGTGCACGTGAGTATTTTGAAGGATATGCACCGTCTTCACCGTCAATCGCACTTCTTGAGGATGGCAACATCGTGACGATGGTAGAGCGTAGTGAAATCGAGTCATCGACTGCTGAAGAGCTCGTCGACCAATTGCAAACATTGTTCGACATCTACTTCGCATAATCAAGCATCGGCGCAAAGGCACTGCCTTTGCGTTTTTGTGAAAAGGGGCAGGGTATATGGAACCAGTCATCAAAATCATGACGGAGGCAGAATATATGATTGCCCTGTCACGCGGTGAAATCAATGAACCGTCACTTCAATCTGAAGGGACAATCAAATGTTGTACGCCGCAACAGATTGGAAAGGTCGTCAAAAAGTCGTATTCGGGTGAAGCGGTCGTTCTCGTATCGTTACACGTCAACCGACTTGGTCAGCTGCTACATTATGAATTGGATGAGGATGGAGAACGTTATCCACATGTGTATAGTGCCATCCCGATGACTTCGGTCAAACAGGTGCAACCGTATGGGTCACGCGACAATGGAACGGTCACATATTTCGCTTTCGAGCGAATGTGACCTTCTTTTTTATATAATTTGCATGAATATACTTTACAAGTAATAATTATGTGTATATAGTGGTTGAAGACACAAGTCGGACAACTGATGTGTCATAGAACAGTTGAGCTACGTTCACACATATGTCATAATTTTTTTAATGTTCTGATAATTATCATTCAACTATGAAAGGGAGATGAAGATGAAAAAAGGTTTTCTAGCATTATGTTTAGCAGGACTGGCCGCGTTCTCAGTCGCGTGTGGGGCAGACGTGAACGAAGGAGGATCGACATCGACCGATGGTGAGGATGACAAAGTCATCGTCATGGGTACAAGTGCCGATTACTTCCCATATGAGTTCGTCGATACAGCGAATGGCGACGAGATTGTCGGATTTGATATCGATATCGCCAAAAAAGTGGCAGAGAACATGGGATATGAATTGAAAATTGAAGATATGGATTTCGGAAGCTTACTTGGAGCCCTCAATGCAGGTCGAGTCGACTTCGTAATGGCGGGGATGACTCCGACAGAAGAGCGTAAAGAAAATGCCGATTTCTCAGATATTTATTTCACAGCGGTGAACTTTATCTTGTCAAAAGATGATTCGCTTCAATCACTTGAAGACTTGAAGGGGAAAAAGATCGGAGTCCAGCTCGGTTCGATTCAAGAAGGGATTGCACAAGATCAAATCACAGATGCTGAGATCGTCTCGTTGAACAAGATTCCTGAGATCATTCAAGAAATCAAGACAGGACGTATTGACGCGATGGTCATCGAAGATACGGTCGCGAAAAAATACCTCGAGCAAGATAGTGAATTGACGACATTTGAAATTGTGGACGAAGAAGAAGCAGGTTCTGCTGCTGCCTTCCGTAAAGATGATGAACTCCGCGATCAATTCAACGAAGAGTTGAAGAAGATGATCGACAGTGGAGAAATCGAAGAGTTAGCACAGAAATGGTTTGAAGAAGAGGCTGCGCCAGCCGAATAATGAATCGTACGAGGCTGACTGAAGATGAATCGGTCAGCCCTTTTTTAGGAGGAACTCACTATGGATTTTAGCCGGATTTATGATTCGATCCCTTATATACTTGAGGGGATTCCAGTCATGTTCCAAGTGGTGATCGTCTCGGCATTGATTGGGATCTCACTTGGGATTGTTGTCGCTACATTAAAAATTGTCCCGAATCGTCTGATTAACTTTATCGGACATGCTTATACGGCGGTGTTCCGTGGGACACCACTCATTTTGCAACTCGCCATCATCCACTTCGGATTGCCGCAACTGACGGGATACATCACGACACCGTACCAGTCAGCGGTCATCGCATTCTCGCTCAACTCGGGGGCGTATATTTCAGAGATTATTCGAGCGGGTATCCAAGCAGTAGATAAAGGACAGTGGGAGGCTTCGGATGCTCTTGGTGTCCCATATGTCAAACAGTTACGTTCCATCATCTTGCCACAGGCGTTCAAGAACATCTTGCCTGCTCTTGTGAACGAGATGATCACATTAACGAAAGAGTCTGCACTCGTCTCGACGGTTGGGGTGCTCGATATCATGCGTCGTGCGCAAATCGTCGGTGGGCAGAAGGCAATCTACTTCGAACCGCTTCTATTCGCCGGTGTGATATACTTTACGATAGTGATGATCTTGACGTATCTTGGACAACGTCTAGAAAAACGGTTAAGAAAGAGTGATGGAAGATGATCGAAGTAAAAGACCTACACAAACAATTTGGTGACTTAGAAGTTTTAAAAGGAATCACGACGACGATCGAACGTGGTGAAGTGGTTGCTGTCATCGGACCGTCCGGGTCTGGTAAATCGACTTTTCTACGCTGCTTGAACATGCTTGAGATTCCAACGAGCGGGACGGTCAGTGTCGACGGATTCGAGCTCACGAAAAAAGGGGCGAACGTCGCGAAGGCGCGTCAAAACATTGGGATGGTATTCCAACAGTTCAACTTGTTCCCTCATATGAGCGTATTGGACAATTTGACGTATGCACCAATCAACGTCTTAAAAGTCAGCAAGGCGGAAGCGCTGGAACGTGCGAAGAAATTACTCGAACGTGTCGGCCTTTCTGAAAAAATCGATGCCTATCCGAGCCAACTCTCGGGTGGACAAAAACAGCGTGTCGCCATCGCGCGTGCCTTGGCGATGGAACCGAACGTCATGTTGTTCGATGAACCGACATCGGCACTTGACCCTGAGATGGTCAATGAAGTACTCGACGTTATGAAAGGGTTGGCTGAGACTGGGATGACGATGGTCGTCGTCACACACGAAATGGGCTTCGCCCGTGAAGTGGCAGACCGCGTCCTCTTCCTGGATGAAGGGATTCTCATGGAAGAAGGAAAACCGGCTGACCTGTTGTTGAATCCGCAAACCGACCGGGCGAAACGTTTCTTGGAGAAAGTGTTGTAATCTGAACTTACGAAGGAAGGATGAATACACGTGAAAATCACCTATTATGGACATGCGACTGTAGGATTTGAGATTGATGGCGTAAACGTGTTGATCGATCCATTTTTGACGAGTAACCCTCATACGGAAATAGACCCTTCTACACTACGTCCGGACTATTTGTTGCTCACACATGCTCATTTCGATCATATCGAGGATGTCGAATTGATTGCGAAATCGTCGGGTGCGACGATTGTGGCGACACATGAACTCGCATCGTATTACGAGAAAAAAGGCTTCTCTGTTCACGGGATGAACATCGGGGGAGGTCATGCCTTTCCGTTCGGGCGTGTCACGATGACCCAAGCGTTCCACAGTTCGAGCTTTGACATGGGGGATACACCGGTCTATATGGGGATGCCTGCCGGATTCATCATCGAGACGAACGAACTGACGCTCTACCACGCTGGAGACACGAGTCTCTTCTCCGATATGAAGATGTACGGTGAACGGTTTGAAATCGATGTCGCGTTCCTTCCAATCGGAGACAACTTCACGATGGGGCCAACAGACGCATTAGATGCGGCGCAGTGGCTTCAAGCGAAACGTGTCGTTCCGATCCACTTTGATACGTTCCCGCCGATTAAACAAGATGCTCAGGCGTTTTGTGACCAATTGCACCGTCGAGGTCTCTTGATTGAACCGAATACGACGATCGAGATTTAAGCATGGACGTGATTCAAGCGACGCGAGAGTTCATCGGAACGATTCATGCAAATGACGCGTCGGGTCATGACGTCGCCCACATTACGCGTGTCGTCCGACTAGTGGAACGTTTAATGGAGGATGAACCGGTCAATCGGACGGTTCTCCTCCTCTCGGCATATTTACACGACGTGGAAGATCATAAGCTCGGTCGTCCGAACGGTCTCGTCAAACAGCATCTGTCCTCAATTGACATCACTGAAGAGCAAGTGGAATTGGTGATGGCGGTGATTGATGAGGTCTCCTTCTCAAAAGACAAGACCCCGACGACCCGGGAAAGCGAAATCTTGCAAGACGCCGACCGTCTTGATGCGATGGGGGCCATCGGGATTGCGCGAACGTTCCAGTTCGCGGGTTCTCGCAAAACTCCGCTCGATTTGTCGGAAGAGAGTGCCATTCAACATTTTCATGACAAGCTGTTGAAGCTGGCGTCGATGATGCATACCTCAAAAGCAAAACAACTAGCGATGTCACGTCATGCTTTCATGCAGCAGTTTCTAGAACAGTTTCATGAAGAATGGGATGGGGTGGACATATAAAAGGACGACCGAGTAAATTCGGTCGTCCTTTTGATTAGAATGGATG
Organism: Exiguobacterium sp. s75; assembly: GCF_018617145.1. Taxonomy (GTDB): domain Bacteria; phylum Bacillota; class Bacilli; order Exiguobacteriales; family Exiguobacteriaceae; genus Exiguobacterium; species Exiguobacterium profundum. The sequence continues at coordinate 1,035,562 of NZ_JACSJQ010000001.1, read as the reverse complement.
CTTGTTCAACCAATGACCACCGTCAAGAGAGATGCAATCCCCGTTTAAATAGCGCATCTCGTCTGATGCCATCCAGTAAGCGAGGTCCGCAATCTCTTCCGGTGTCCCAAAACGTCCAAGTGGGACATTACGGCGAATACGCTCCACTTCTTTTACGTGGGAGACGAGCTTTTCAGCGCCGCCTGTCCGTTCAATCGGTCCAGGACTGATGGCATTGACCCGCGCGCCGAATTGATAGCCCCATTCAACCGCGAGTGTTCGCGTCAAGTTCAAGACCCCTGCTTTCGCTGCCGCACTCGGTGCGACACCAGGACCTGCCTGCCACGCATAGGAAGCGACCATGTTGATGATGGAGCCGCCACGGATTTCATCTGCTTCCCAATGTTTCCCGAGAACATGGGTGCAGTTGAATGTCCCGTTCAAGACGATGTCGATGACACTTGCCCAACCATTAGGAGATAAATCAAGAGTCGGACACACAAAATTTCCGGCAGCATTGTTGACGAGTGCGTGTACTGGTCCATAAGCGGATACGATGTCAGCCAGTGCTTTCGCGCATCCTTCATAGTCACGAACGTCATGTTGCACACTCATCGCCTGACCTGCATCGATTGAATTCAAATCGTTCATCGCTTCTACTAGTCGTTCCTCGTTTCGACCGCTGATAGCGACGTTCCATCCTTCCTGTTTAAATTTTAATGCCATCGCTTTCCCCATGCCGGACGATCCCCCGGTAATCCAAATCGTTTTCATCTTAATTCCCCCTCAAAAATGAATGGTCGTTCATTTTACGTATTCGTCTTATGATGTAAAACTCCTTCAACAAAATGTCATTCGATGTTGAATCATTCTTTTCACTTGAGAAGTATATACATGATGTAACGATTGATACTCAAAACCATGACGTGAATTTAAAATAGGAGATGATGGAACATGAAGCGCGTTACAGGGCTGACCATATTCGTACTTATCATTGTCGGAATGTTTGTGCTCATCGATCAATCTGATTCAAAGAAAATGTCTGAACAGGTCGAAAATAAGATGTTCACCCAAACTGAGACAAAGGTTTATTCTGAGTCGACGGTCGAAGAACTGAAGAAAATCCTTGAGACGTTTCAAAACGATTTGGCTCCGCAAATCAATAACGATTTCGAACGAAAGTTGGCAGAACGAATGTACGTGGAGATGAAGAAGAGTGGTGAAACCATCGATGTGAAGGAACTTATAATCCGTGCAAAAGACCAAGCTGATTTTGAACGTGCATGGTTGGAGCATGCGAAAAGCGAATATGGAATCGTAGTAACGGGTGACGAAGTCGATGAACGGATTGAAAAAGGACCGGATGCGACGGTGGTCGAGTCTCAAAGACGATATGCAGAGGCAAAAGAGATGAGCGTGTATGAGCTCAATCATGATTATTATCGCGATCAATACGTGAAATGGGTCGTGTGGGAAGATTTGATTCCGCTCGTCACAGACCGCTACGAACAGTCAAGTGAGCATGTGCTCGACAACAATCGACTCATCGAATTGTATGAGCAAGAGATGGAAGTTATAATCGAATGAAGCGTCAAGCAGCCCGACTCGTATGAGCCGGGCTACTTTTCATTGAATTTTTTTCAAGTACTTCAAACCGAGTTCACGGTCGATCGTGTACATCGTACCGGCAACTTTCTCACCCCAGTATGGATCGGAGGCATAGAAGATATTGATGCCTTCCTGCTTGTTCCCAGGATAATCGCCACGAGCATATGGCCCAGTGACATATTTAGTCGCAAACAATTCAGCAGCAGCTTGTACGCTGGCGTCAATTGTTTTAAAGGATGTCGCATTCCCGCTCGGGTCGTCATCTGTCGCGCGGAACCCAAATAGGTTCCGCTTGTCCCGAGCGATATCGGACGTTCCAAATCGGGACTCATGCCCGGCAACCGCCAGCAGGAATAAGGCATTAATGTTATACGTATCTTCTGCCCGTTTAAAAGACTTGCCTTCCCCAGCGAGTGGTGAATCGATGGATTTTAAATATTGATCAAACTCGTCAGCCGAATATGGGGACGACTTGCGAATCGATGCAAATTGATAAGGAGAATCGAAGACGTCTTGGACACGTTCTGTGTAAAAACGGTCATCCGAGTTTTTTTCTGTTGGACCTACAAGGAACGTACCGGCGAGATTGGCGTTCGCTTCCACCGTATGGTAGACGTCACCTTCTCGAATCTCGTAAAATCCACGTCTCTTCACAACTGCTTCAGGAAATAACGCCATTTGATCCGGTTTGACATACACATCCGCCCCGGAGATACGTACTTTAAGATGATCGTCTCCGCGCTCAATTAGTTGAAGTCTCGTGCCACCAGCGACATAGGATTGTCGTGTTTTAAATGATGCATCTTTATATAAGTTTGTGATAGCATCACTCGGAGTGACGACGACTCCGGTACCTGTAAAATCGAGTACTTCTCCAGAGGGCGAGAACAATGTCCGGTTCTTACCGGCCGTCATGTATCGTTTTGCTTCTGCGAGAGATTCGAACGACCTCGTGACACGGTCGCCATTCGTCACCGTTTCGACGGTATAGGTGTCTTCACGGGAAGATTGAATCCATAAAAAGGCTGCGATGGCGAGACTAAGTGTCGCAATCATCGGCCAAACCTTAAGTCTTTTCTTTCGTTTCAATCAAATCACTTCCAAACTTTTGAATTGCCAAACGAGTTGATTTAGTCAACAATTTGATGGAGAAGGGGGAAATTAGTATGAAAATTGGAACGCGGACGTTAAAGACCGCGGTCGCAGCAGGTATCGCGATGCTCATTTCCGAAACAATTCATCTCGATTATTTTGTATTTGCAGCCATTATCGCCATTTTAAGTATTCAAGAGACGCGTAAAAAATCGATTCGCGCCTCCTATGAACGAGTCATGGCAAGTCTTCTCGCCATCGGAATGGGTGCGGCGATGTTCACGCTACTCGGCTATTCACCGGTGACGCTCACACTTTATTTTGTCATTTTCATTCCACTCGTACAACAATTGAAACTGCAAGACGGGCTCATTACGAGTGTCGTCATTTTGACCCACCTCTACACCGAGGCACAGTTTACACTGGAGTTATTTATCAATGAGCTATTGCTCATTGCGATCGGTGTCGGTGTCGGGCTTGTCGTCAACATGTACATGCCGACGCTTGACCGTGAGATTGTACGGATTAAAGAGAATATCGACCGCTCGCTCGCAGTACTGTTTTATGACGTGGCGGCATGTGTCGAGACGGGCGTCTATAACAACCACTCGATGATGCTCATCAAGACACGGGACTATCTGAAAGAGGGGAAAGATTTAGCCCTTCGCCGTATGGGAAACTCAATCGGAAAGCGGAATGAAGACATGGACTATCTATACTTCCGGATGCGTGAACGGCAGTATGATATTCTCAAACGAGTCGCGGATAACGCCAGAGAAATCACGATGGTCGTCAATGAAGCGAAACCGGTCGCGACGTTCTTACGTCGAGTCGGGGACCATGTGAACGAGCAGGCCGATGCATCCGTCTTTCTACAGGAGCTTGAAGAGATGATTGAGCATTATCGAAAAAACGTACCTCTCCCCACGACGCGTGAGGAATTCGAGGTACGCTCATCCTTATTAAATATTTTATCTGATGTAAAAAGTTACTTGATCTTGAAAGAGCGATACATCTTGCTCTTAAAAGAACATGGTCATGCTCGAGAGAAACGTGCTGATTAAAAAGATTGAGACGATGACGACGACGCCGATTTGAATGATGCGTTGTCGTCTTTTCTGTTTTTTCTTCATGGTCTGCCTCCATATACGTGTTTGCCATCATTGTACAGAATGGAAAAGATTCGTGCAATCCAGGGGAGTTTGATATAATGGTCAAGAAATGTTTGGATGGAGGGATGTTGTTTATGGTAAACGAGACACGCGTGCTCGACACATTTTTAGGATTGGTCGGCATCGATTCAGAAACGAAGGAAGAAGCGATCATCTGTGAACATTTGAAAGGTGTATTCACAGAGCTTGGCTGCGACGTCTACGAGGACGACGCATCAACGAAGACGGCACACTCTGGTAACAACTTGATCATCACGTTGCCTGCAACGAAAGACAATGTTGATCCGATTTACTTTACGGCTCACATGGATACGGTTACTCCAGGTAAAGGAATCAAGACGAGCATCAAAGACGGATATGTCGTCACGGATGGTACGACGATTCTCGGAGCAGACGACAAGACCGGCCTCACTGCGATGATCGAACTCGTGCGTGAATTGAAAGAAAAACAAATTCCACATGGTCAAATCCAGTTCGTGATCACTGTCGGGGAAGAATCAGGTCTCGTCGGTGCGAAAGTATTGGATTTATCGAAAATCGATGCGAAGTTCGGTTTTGCCCTTGATTCGGATGGACCAGTTGGAGACATCATTGTCGCCGCTCCGACTCAAGCAAAAGTGAACGCGAAGATTTACGGGAAGACGGCTCATGCTGGTGTCGCACCTGAAAAAGGAATCTCGGCGATTCAAATCGCAGCGAAAGCCATCGCGAAGATGCCGCTCGGTCGTATCGATGAAGAGACGACAGCCAACATCGGACGTTTCGAAGGGGGTCGCGCGACAAACATCGTGTGTGACTATGTCGAAGTTCTTGCTGAGGCCCGTTCCCTCATCCATGAGAAGATGGAGAAACAGGCGGAAACGATGAAACAAGCGTACATCGAGGTCGCTGAGTCGTTCGGTGGTCGTGCCGAAGTGGACATCGACATCATGTATCCTGGATTCAAGTTTGAGGAAGGGGACGAAGTCGTTGAGGTGGCGAAACGTGCGGCTCAGACAATCGGACGTCCGACTCGAATCTTACACTCAGGGGGCGGTTCGGATGCGAACGTCATCGCCGGTGGGGGAATCCCGACAGTCAACTTGGCGGTCGGCTATGAAGAGATTCATACGACGAACGAACGGATGCCACTTGAAGAGTTGTATAAACTCGTCGAATATGTCGTGACAATCGTTGAAGAAGTCGCATCACCTAAGCAATAAAAAAGAGCCGACCATTCGTCGGCTCTTCGTATGTGTTCGTACTCGTTATGCTGCGAACTCCAGTGATTCTAAAATCAACTCGTCTGTGCAATGAAGTTCGATCGCTATGTCGTGAATGCGGATAGAGGTGCCTTGTTCCTGTTGGTGCAAGCGATTCATCAAAGCTGCGCGTTCTCGAATCGTCTCATAAATCGATTCGGGTTGTTCTGCCTTTGTCATCACAAATCACATCCTTTTCAGCGATTACGTCAAGTATAGCATGGAACGGCTTGAAGAAAGGAATTAAATATTTATGAAGTTACAGTTTTTAGGAACTGGGTCGGGGATGCCTTCGAAACAGCGCAACGTATCGGGGCTAGCTCTCGATTTATCGAACGTGACCTGGCTGATTGATTGTGGCGAGGGCACGCAACACCAAATGCTCTATACGAAAATCAAACCGAGAAAAGTGACAGCGGTATGGGTGACGCATCTTCATGGTGACCATGTATTCGGATTGCCTGGATTCTTATCGACTCGTTCGGCACTCGATGGAACCGCCCCCTTGACCGTCTATGGACCAAAAGGATTGAAAAAATGGCTTGAAGCTACGTTGCGTGTCACAGGCTCACATCTAGGATACGAGCTGACCGTGATCGAGTACTCGGACGGGGACACATTCATACAAGACGACCATCTCGTCACTGTGCGAAAATTAGAGCATCGGTTCCCTTCATTCGGTTTCCGAATCGATGGTCCAGAAAAACCGGGCATGCTACGCGTCGATCTTGTAAGAGAACTCGGTATTCCAAGTGGACCGATTTATCGAACCATCAAAGAATCAGACCGATTTGAATTTGAAGGAAAATGGTATGACTCTAAAGAATACGTCACTGAACCGATTCCGGGAAAAATCGTAGCGATTTTAGGAGATACAATCCCGTGTGAGAACGCGCAGAAGTTGGCGGATGGAGCAGACCTCCTCGTTCACGAGGCGACGTTTATGGAGGCGGAACAAGCGCTCGCTCGGAAGTATGGTCACTCGACGACACGTGAAGCGACCGCGCTAGCGAATGCGTGCGCCGTCGGCAAGCTGATTGTGACACACATCTCAGCACGCTATGTCGGACGAGAGGAAGAATTTGTTCAAGAAGTTGTGTCGGATTTTCCATCGAGTCTCGTTGCGACGGACTTTTTAGAATATACAGTGGGGGAGTGATGTGACCATTCAACTCTATGTATGGGCAGCCTTTTTAGTAATCAGCGTTCTATTAGGGATTCGATTGAATCAATTAAAAGAGCCGGAAGCGAACTTTTTTCCAAAGTTCTTATTTTATTCACTGCTTGGAATCGTGTCTTTCCCCATCGGCGGTTTTCACATTCCGATTGGCTTTCTATTGTCTTTTTTGTTCTTTCCGAAACAGAACAGCCGGTATAAATGGTATGGGGCACTGTTAGGGTTCTTCTTTTTTCTTGTCTTGCTTTTTGTCCCGTTATTCGATCAATCCGGGTTTCGTTCCGAATCGCAACAAATCGGCGCCGTTTCGGTCACGGATGAATCGTTTGATGACATGACTGAAAAATTGTTACAACGAATCAATAGTGAATCGATTAAATTAGATCGTGGGAAACTACAGATCGACCGAGAAGGGAACGTTCAATCCATTGAGTACTTACTCATGGTGGAACGAGCCGAATCGTTCCAACAGATCCGTGTAACATACGGCTCAGGACAACTTTCGTATGAACAAGTCGATGAACTGCGTAAAGAATCTGGACAGGCCTTTTTTGAAAAGCTTGTCGAATTCGACCACATGCTGTCGACGTTACGAGGTCCTTCATGGGATGAGTATACTGACGTCGTTTCTGCCCCAGTGTTACAACTTTCCTATGATGGGCTGTATGACATGTACACGTTCGAAAACGAATCGATGCTCATGATCAATCGGGACAATGAACTGGTCAAGTTCTGGCTCCAGCGCGAACCAGTCCTCGCAAACAGCATCCAACTCGTCGGACTGACACGGGAAGGACGAAGTTCAGGCGAACGTTTTACGATACTATATAATTATTCGATACATCAACGAGAGGATTTGACAGAATGATCAAACCGTATTTGAGTTTTTCCCTATTAGCGACCGCACTTCTTGTCGGATGTGGCGGAGAAGAAGCCCAACAAGAGGCGTGCGATGTAAGTCCGACCATTTCCGTATACAATGCGGCGACGGAGGAGACGCTCTATCAAGAGAAGAGCGTCTGTTTGGAAGATGATGCGACCGTGCTCGACGCATTGAAAGCGACAGGGCTTGACCTCGAAGTGACAGGAAGCGGAGACATGTCGTACGTGACGGCAATCGAAGGCGTCGAAGAAAAATCAGAAGGACAATCGTCAGGCTGGGTATTTGCTTTTAATGGTGCGCCCGGAGATGAAGGGGCCGGTGCTAAAGAAGTAGAATCGACGGACGTCATTCAGTGGCGGTTTGAAGAAGATGCGATTGCTTTCTTCGAATGAGGCAGATTGGGAGCGGCGACATCCTGTCACGCTCCTTTTCTTTCTATTCAGCCATCTATTCATCCTGACGTATATCCAAGATGTCACGGTATTGGTCGTCGGTCTTGTCCTGTTGCTCATGCTTGAACGTCGGTTTCCGTGGACGATGCTCATCGTATTGATTGCGTTTACTGTCGTTTCGGTCTTCCCTGCATTGTTCGGGTGGGAGTTATCGCTCTCTTACATATGGCGTCAGCTGTTGAGGTTGGCTACTTTTTTACTTGGCATGCTGTGGATTTCTCGTATTGTTCGATTGGAACGATTGCTGCCACTCCTCTCCAAATGGCCCCGTTCAACTTCCCTCTTGTACGGGGCGTGGGCACTTATTCCTTCGATGGAACGGGCGGTACGTCAGTCGCTCAGAAGTCACCCGAAAGGAGCCTGGCAAGAAGCGATCGAGAATGGCATTAAGAGCCAAAGGCATGAGCCAAAATTTGCAGTCGAGCCGATGCGTCGCTTCCGGGCCGAGGATGTTCTGCAACTCCTTGCGATTGGCTTGATTGGTTATGTATCAATCGAATGGACCATCATTCCATGGCTCATCTATCCATACATCACAAAAGGAGGTGTTCGTGATGCAATGGCTTTCTACCGTTGACGGTTCGTTCGAGGCATATATCGAACGGTATCGTCCTCAAGTCATCAGAATGAATCAACCATTCTCAGGAAAAGTTGGTCATTTATTATCCGGTGTTGACCCGCTTCGGGGAGCGGAACTTGCCTCACTCTTACAAATCGATGCACTATATCCAAAAGCGTTTGACGCCTGTTCAAGCGGAGAACAACAGATTGTACAAGTCGCTTATGCTCTATCAAATCAGCCCGAAGCAATTGTACTTATCGAACCGTTCCGCCACCTCGATCAATTCCGTCGAGAACATCTAGAGATGCTATTCCGTCGTATAACCGATCTCGGTGTTCAAATCGGTTATACGGAACGGGCGCGAGAGTCGTCTGAAGACATACAAATCACTTTCCGACAATCGGAGACGATACCGAGGATTGATGCGACCGATGTATCCTATCGACACCCGCTTCAGGCGACTTATGCCATTGAAGAAGTGACCGTCCAAATGACTGAACCGGGTCTCACCGTCTGTATCGGGACGAACGGAAGTGGAAAATCGACGTTGCTCGAACTTTTAGCAAGGAGCAGACGCCCTCTTCGTGGACGGGTGAAGCGGGGGGAGCGAGCTGCCTATCTTCCTGCCGAAACGGAGTACGGTCCGTTTCCGAAAGAATCGAATCGGAGGATTGCACAACTTCAAGCCGTCCTGAACGACCCGGCAAGCGTCCTTTTGCTCGATGAACCGACGGTGGATTTAACGAATGGGGAGCGAACGACGTTCCTTGAAGCGGTCTTGAAAAAGTCAGAATCAGCACGCGTGCTTTGTGCGACCCATGATTTGGCGTTAGTCGACCAAGCGACGGACGTGATTTACCTTGCAAGTGGTCGCGTGGTCTTTCAAGGTGAGCGCTCAATCTTTCAAGAACGGAGTACTCTATGGTCACATACGTCCTCGCCATTCTGATTGCCATCCTGGTTCTGTATCGATTTGAGAAATCTGACCTCCCGATTCAACCGCTCGTGCAGCTCTTGGCACTCGCAGTCATCGGGCGTTGGCTCTTTATGACGATTCCGAACGTACAGCCGACGACAGCTATTTTGATGCTGACCGCATTATGTATTGGGTTGAATGCTGCTGCGGTCTTGGCACTCTTCGTACCCATCTTGTCGGGTCTGTTGCTCGGGATCGGACCGTTCGTCTTCTATCAATTTTTGGGGTGGCTCCTTGTCGTGACGCTCGTAAGCAGTTTTCGAACGATATGGATGAAGTCAGGTATCCTTTTCCTTACGCTCGGTTTTTTCTCTGGATTTTTATATGGATGGACGACAAATCTGGCGTTCATAGAAGTGATTGGAGCTGACTTTTGGAAGCTACTTCTACTCAGCGTCCCGTTTGACTTGGCACATGGGCTATCGAACGTTGTCTTCCTCATTTTAATCCGTCCCTTGTTTGAGCGCATATTCCTTCGTCAATTCGGGTAAATATACAATAGTCAAATCATTTTGAGTGAGGTGAACGACGGATGGGTGCATATATCAATCTCACTGAAGTCGGCATGTTTTTACTCGTAGGATTATTGTTTATCTTGTTAAATCTGATTCTATTGGCAAAACGTTACACGAGAGCCCGTTTTGCCATGATCAGTATCTTTGCGGCGAGCGTGTGGCCAGCACTGATGATTGTGCTCTCAGTAGAACAACTGAGTATCATGGACCAGCTCACATCGGGAGACCTGACGCTCGATGCCATCATGGCGTGGGGAGTCGTCATCGCCACAGCGCTGATGACCATGATTCCGGCAGGTGTGTTTCTATATCGGCTTGTAAACGTCTCTCGCTTACACTCTGAACCATAAAAGGAGCGACCCGATGCGGTCGCTCCTTTTCATGTGGTCGATTCAGCAGGTGTTCCATCAGCCGGTTTCTGGACGCGGCGTAGTACTTCTAAACTGAGAGCTCTCGGCATCAATTTGGCGACCCCGACCAACAGCTGGTTCGAGAGTCCAGGGATGATCACACGCTTGTTATTCAACACCCCTTTGTATCCGAAGAAGGCGACGAGATGAGATGGCATTTTCGAGAATGACAATTCACTCCCGGCACGATTAAAGAAATTTGTATCCGTCGGGCCAGGGCATAATACACTCACATGCACACCGCTACCTTTCACTTCGGCATGAATCGCTTCAGTGAATGAAAGGACATAGGCTTTCGTCGCATAATAGACGGCCATATATGGACCAGGTTGGAAGGCAGCGACGGACGCAACGTTCAACACATATCCGTGGTCACGTTCGAGCATGCCAGGCAAATAGGCTTTCGTCAGTTCGGTCAACGTATTGACATTCAATCGGACCTCGTCGGCCTCCGTCTCGGCATCGAGGTCGGCGAATGCGCCGGACGTGCCGAACCCGGCATTGTTGATTAAAAAGTCGACAGTGAGGCCAGCTTCGGCGATCATCGTCGTCAATCGGACTGCTGCGTCATGTTTTGCTAAATCTAGTGCAAAGACATGTACGTTGATGCGATAACGTGTCTCAAGTACTTTTTTTAGTTCATGCAATCGTGGTTCGTTCCGAGATACTAAAATACAGTCGTAGCCGTCGCGAGCGGCGAGTACGGCCAAGTCTAGACCGATGCCCATCGAGGCGCCGGTGATTAAAGCTGTCTTTGACAACATGATCCACTCCTTTGATGAAAAGTCATACATTGTTACTGAATTCTTCACGAGTTGTTAAAATCCTGCTCCGTTCGCACATTGAAACATATGCTAAAGTATAGCAAGAAAATGTGATTAGACTCACAAAGTAGGGAGTAGAACAAATATGATGATTCAGCTCGTCACTACGGCGCAAAGCGTTGATCAGGCAGAAGCGTTAATCAAAGCCGGCGCGGACCGACTATATATCGGAAATTCAAGGTTTGGGTTGAGACAAAAAGGTGACTGGACAATCGATGCTGTGAGAGAAGTCACACAACTTGCCCATCGGTATGGGAAAGAAGTGACGGTAGCCGTCAACAACCTGATGCACAATGACCACATTGAAGAGTTAAAAGATTATTTGCAAACGCTGAAAACGATAGGAGTCGATGATGTCACCGCTGGAGACCCCGGCGCCATTCGCTTGATTCGACAGGCAAAGATTCCGTATTGGTATGATGCCCAAACGCTCGTCACATCCGCCAAACAGATCCAATTTTGGGGGAAACGCGAAGCGATTGGAGCGGTCGTCGCCCGCGAAGTGACAATCGATGAACTCGTTTTGATCCAGCAGCAAATCGGACTTCCTGTTGAAGTACAAGTATATGGTCCGACATGCATCCATCACTCTAAACGCCCACTCGTGACGAATTACTTTAACGAACTCGGAAGACCGGTTGAAGAAGCAAAACAACGCGAATTTTATATGAGCGAACCGGCAGATACGACCAGTCGTTATCCCATCTATGAGGACGAGAACGGCACCCATATATTCTCTGAGGATTTGACGCTCATGGGTCAGCTTCCGACGTTAGTCAAAAATGGACTTCACACGTGGAAGCTAGACGGATGGCACGCCGGGGACCAGTTTGTTGAAATCGTTCAGTTGTTTACTTATGCCCGGACGAATTTGTTGAACGGTCGATTTGATCGTGTAGAGATGGAACATCGTCTTCACGAGCTTCAACCGGAAACGTTCCGTCTCGGTACGGGACTGTGGTTACGAAAACCAGAAGAGATTAAGTGAGGGATCAAGATGAAACGACGTCCAGAATTATTAGCGCCAGCAGGAAACTTAGAGAAATTAAAGATGGCCATCCATTATGGTGCCGATGCGGTCTATATCGGCGGACAGCAGTTCGGGTTACGTTCACGTGCCGGTAATTTCAGTTATGACGAGATGCGTGAAGGGGTAGCCTTCGCACATGCGTACGGCGCGAAAGTATACGTCGCTGCGAACATGGTGACGCATGAAGGCGATATCGAGGGGGCAGGTGACTTCTTCCGAACACTTCGAGATATCGGAATCGATGCAGTCATCGTCTCGGATCCAGCGATGATTGAGATGTGTCTCACGGAAGCAGAAGGGTTGCCCGTCCATTTGTCGACCCAAGCTTCGGCGACAAACTACGAGACCCTTCGTTTCTGGAAGGAAGAAGGGCTCGAACGAATCGTCTTGGCTCGTGAGGTATCGATGGATGAAATCGTCAAAATGAAACAGGAAGTCGATGTCGAAATTGAGACGTTCGTCCATGGGGCGATGTGTATCTCCTATTCCGGTCGATGCACGTTATCAAATCACATGACATTACGAGATGCCAACCGTGGGGGATGTGCCCAATCATGCCGCTGGAAATATGGTTTCTTTGAAGAAGGTGATCTTCTAACAGAAGAAATGGAAGCGCGTGACGAAGAGCCGTTCTCGATGAGTTCAGTTGATTTATCGATGGTCCGCCACATTCCTGACTTGGTGGAGGCAGGAGTCGATAGTTTGAAGATTGAGGGACGAATGAAATCGATTCATTACGTCGCGACGGTGTGTAACGTCTATCGTCAAGTGATTGATGCGTACTGTGAAGACCCAGAGCATTTCGTCTTCGACCCTGCATGGGAAGAAGAAATTTGGAAAGCGGCCCAACGTGAGCTCGCGACCGGGTTCTATTACGGGATCCCGACTGAAAAAGAGCAATTGTTCGGGAAACCTCGTTCGATTCCGCAATTTGCGTTTGTAGCTCGTGTCATCTCATACGACCCTGTGACGGGTATGGCAACGCTTGAGCAGCGGAATCACTTTTCAATCGGTGAAGAGGTTGAATTTTTCGGACCCGGATTTGTTCGTTTTTCACAAGTCATTGATACGATGGAGGATGTGGACGGTCACCTCCTCGAGTCTGCTAACCAAGCGATGATGACGATTCGTGTAAAAGTGGATCGGCCAGTCGCGACCGATTACATTATGCGTAAGCGAAAAGGTGTGCGTGCTCGTTCGCTCGTTTGACACATCCACCGAGCCAACATAGTCGCCCGTTCCGTTCAATCCTGCTACCCTAAGAAGTAGAGACGGAGGGATGGAAGAATGAACCAAAATACGGAGCAATTACGGACTGAGCCCATCGGCAGACTCCTCTTCAAGTTATCGCTTCCGGCGATGATTGGGATGCTCGTGACGGCGCTCTACAATATCATTGATACGATTTTTGTCGCCCGAGGGATCGGTGCATCGGCAGTCGCTGCCATCGGGATTGCGTTCCCGATTCAAATGATTTTAATGGCCGTGTCGAGTGCCGTGGGACTGGGTGGGGCGTCTATCAGTTCGAGGAAGCTCGGACGCGGTGACGATGCCGGTGCAGCCGTTACATTCTTGAACGTACTTGTCCTCGTCGGTCTGTTTGCGGCACTTGCGGTCAGTTCTGCTTTCTTTATGTTAGATGACATTTTAAAAGTGTTCGGTGCGACGACCGAAATCATGGATCTCAGCCGACAGTACTTATCAGTTGTCTTGATCAGCTCACCATTCTTCATGTTCACACTCGCTTCGAGTGCGATGGTTCGTGCTGAAGGACAGGCACCTTATCAAATGAAGGTCATGCTGACGACCGTTCTCGTCAACCTCGTGACGACCCCGCTCTTCATTTTCACGTTCGACTGGGGCATGTACGGGGCAGCGACTTCGACGGCACTCGCCCAAGTCATCGGTTCCGTATTGATGCTGCGCTTCTTCTTCGCCCGAAAACCAAAAACGGAACTGCGCTTCAAGTGGCGTCAGTTCCGGATTCGATTCGATGAGATAAAAGAAATCATGGCAATCGGTTCGTCTTCGTTCATTATGATGGTGTCCCAATCCATTTTATTCGTTGGTGTCAACGTGATGCTCGGTACGTACGGCGGGACCGAAGAATTGGCCATTTTCGCCATTATCAACAAGTTCATGGCGCTCGTCGGTATGCCAATCATGGGAATCGTCCAAGGGATGCAACCAATCGTTGGATATAACTACGGTGCAGAGCGATTCGACCGAATGCGTGAAACCATTTGGACGGCGATGCGGGCCGGGATTGCGATTGCTGTCATCATTTGGTTGATTCTGCAGCTATTCCCGCAAACACTCATGGGCTGGTTCTCGACGGATGAGGCGCTCATTGCTGGCGGTGTGACGGCGATTCACATTTTGTTCGCCGTTTCCTTCCTTCCGAGTGTTCAGATGCTCGTCAATGGAATCTATCAGTCCCTCGGGAAAGCGCGAGTCGCCATGTTCTTGTCCCTTTCACGTCAGACGCTTTACACGATACCGCTCGTCTTTATTCTCCCGTCGTTCCTCGGAGTGTTCGGCGTATGGTTGGCATTCCCAATCGCTGATGCGATGACATTTTTGACGGCTGTTGCTTTGGCATTCTGGGACCGTAAATTATTATTCCGTTCTTCAGAAGAAGATAAAGAAGCACATGATGTAAATCCAAAAGCGACAAACTTATAATCAAACGTCCGCTCGTGTCGAGCGGGCGTCTTCTTTTAGGAACAAGTATATCCCACCGAGGAGGACGACGGCTCCGATCCATTGGAACGGTCCAAGTCGCTCTCCGAAGAAGGCGTATCCAAACAGCATTCCCCACAACGCCTCTCCAAGAATCGTGATACTGACGACGGTCGCACTGACACGGGCAAGCGCATAGTTGAACAGATTGTGCCCGAGGATTGTCGGGAAGAAAGCGAGCGCGAGGAAGTACCACCAGTTGATTGATTCAAAGGCAGTGAATGTCGTGCCGCGAACGAGCAACATGAAGCAAAGCACGACCGTCGCAACGAGATATACGCTAAAAGAATATGTATTCGTGTTCATCGAAGCTCGTACATGCTGTCCAACGAGCCAATACCCTGCAATCAATAGGGCGGCAATCAAGGCGAGTAGGTCTCCGAAGAGGGCTTCACGGCCGAGTTGAACGTCCCCCGCAGCGACGAGCATGCCCCCAAGGACAGCGACGAGCGCGAAGGCAAGTCCTTTTCGAGTCGGATTCTTTTTAAAGATGAGTGCATTCCCGATCAACACAAAAATTGGACTCGACGTGACAAACAGTGTGGAGCTGGCAACCGTCGTGTAATCGAGTGACAAAAACCAAAGCCAAAAGTGAAACGCCAGTAACGTTCCGCTTAGGAGTAGAGCATATCGTGTCATAAGGCGAGTGGTGATCAGTGATTTGAAATCGACAAACGGTAACAACATGAGACACGTGAACAGCATTCGGTAAAATGCGGCAGTCTCGGCAGGTGCCGACGTCCATTTGACGAAGAGGACGCTCGTCGATAAGAAAAAGACAGCAGCGAACAAGATGAGATAAGACATGGCGACACTCCTTCACAGTTGTACTTCTCTGTTAATAATATCGGAAAACAGCCACGAGGCAAGACATGATTCAGAAATAGCAAACAAATGCTCCCCTCTCGATGTGTCCATCTTTGACTTGATATAGTAAAATACATAGTAGAAGCTAGCTAATCATGTACGTCTTGCCATTATGTAGGAGGCAAAGTAAGGAGTTCTTATGAGACTAATCATTGCGGAAAAGCCATCACAAGCTCAAAAGTTGGCTGCTCCCTACCCATCAAAAAAGCGAAAAGACGAGATTGAAATCTCACCTTGTCCCCGTTTCCCTGAGGGGGCGATTGTCGTATGGGCGGTCGGTCACCTTTGTGAACTTCAAGAACCGTCGCACTATCGTCCGGAATGGAAGTCGTGGAAGTACGAGGCACTTCCGATTGTCCCAGAACGATTTGATTATCGTATTTCAAAAGGGAAGTCGAAACCGTTCTATGCCATCAAAAAATGGCTCCATGATCGCTCGATTACTGATGTCATCATCGCATCGGATGCCGAAAGGGAAGGGGAAGCAATCGTTCGTCTGATCCTTCGACTCGCAGGTAACAAAAAACCGCTTGCTCGACTATGGATCTCGAGTTTGACGGAGCAAGCAGTCGATCGTGGATTCTCGCAACTGTTGCCTGGTGAACAGACGATTCCATACTACCATGAGGCGATGAGCCGCGCCTGTGCGGACTGGCTCGTTGGGATGAATGCGTCTCGTGCCTATACGACGTTGTTGAAGACAATTGGGATTGAAGACGTATTCTCGCTCGGTCGTGTGCAAACCCCGACTCTTGCCTTAATCGTCAATCGCGAACGAGAAATCAAACAATTCGTGCCAGAACCATACTTCGAAGTCGAGGCGACACTTGCAAAAGGTCGAGGCACGTTCAAAGCGAAGTATACGTTTGGAAAGACAACGAAGCTCAAAACGCGTGAGGAAGCCGATGCGGTCGTCAAACGTGCATCTGGAACCGCGATTGTGAAGACAATCGATAAGGAAGAAAAAATCGAGCAACCCCCATTTTGGTTCAGTCTATCCGGACTTCAGGCAGAGGCAGGGAAACGATTCGGATTCGGGGCGAAAAAGACGCTTGATATCGCTCAAAAGTTATATACGAAAGGGTGGATCAGTTATCCTCGGACCGATTCAGGATTTGTCACACCCGATGAGGCGACGTTATTTCCACAGACAAAGGCAAGACTGCTAAAGTCCGACGCCTATGCAGGACTTCGTGACCTGTTGACTGAGGACCCGTCGAAAAATCGACGCTATGTCAATGCCAAGAAAGTCAGTGACCACTACGCGATCATCCCGACGGAGGCGTGTGGTGACGTCACTCGACTCGGTGGGGATGAGGCGAAGCTATATGATTTGATCAATCGACGTTTCCTTGCGGCCTTTGCACCCGCAGCGATGCTCGAGAAGACAACGGTCGATTTGATTGATGGAGGCGACTTGTATCGCGCGAAAGGAACTGTCGTTGTGAGTCCTGGCTATCGACAAGTCGTGGAGATGAAATCAAAAGATGTCGAGCTTCCTGTGCTGACGGTCGGTGAAGAATTAAAAGAGAAGAAAGTTGAAGTGTTGTCGAAACAGACAGAGCCACCGAAGCGATATACGGAGGGCGCGCTCATTATGGCGATGAAAGTCGCAGGGAAACAACTTGATGACGAAGAGCTGATTCATATCATGAAAGAAGTAGAGGGTCTTGGGACCGAGGCGACACGTGCCAACATCATCGATGGATTGAAAAAGCGAGGCTATGTCCAACTTCAGAAAAAAGAGCTCGTTCCTACAGACAAAGGGCGCCTGTTGATCGATGTCCTCGGAGACAGTATTTTGGCCTCGCCCGTCATGACAGCGAAATGGGAGAAACGTCTCCATGAAATCGGTCAAGCATCGGCCTCCGCTGCTGAATTTATTGAACAAGCGAAGAAGATGTCCGTTCATTTGGTCGAAGAAGCGAAATCGCGAGTAGAAGCGGCTAATCCTGAGGGCTATACGATTGAAGCGAAGCGTTATGGAAAGAAAGGAACGACTCGACCGAAGGCATCATTTGGTATCTGTCCGAATTGTGGAAAAGGGCTCGTCGAACATCCGAAGTTCATCGGCTGTAGTGGATATCGTGAAGGATGTCGCTTCACCGTATCCAAACAGGTGCTCGGCGTCGGACTCGTCAAAGATGAGTTGAAGCAAATGATCAATGGAGGGCAATCGAACGTCCATACGTTCAAAAAAGGAGACAAGACGTTCAATGCCTCATTGTATTTAGAGAAGGGTACACTCCGATTTGAATTCAAATAAAAAAGGGTCGCGCATTAGAGCGGCCCTTCTTTCTTGTCAGTCTTGTCTCTTTTCTTGTCGTCTTCAATGCGACGATTGATTTCGTCATAGTCGAGGACGATGTCATCTTTATTGTCTTTATAGGCGTATCCTTTTTGGATGACGACGATGGATGCGATGAGGACGAGTAAGATGATTAAACCGCTGACGGCAAATATCCAGACCATATGAACCCCTCACTTTCTTTCTTCAGTATGCCAAACAATGGACAGGTTCTTCAACTAGAATGAACAGACGGTTATGTCGTGTGTGAATGAAAAGATATGGTACAATACGATATAGATTAATACGTAAAGAAGGAAGGGATAGTCATGGCGATTTTGATTGTGGACGATGAACCGGTCAATACGCTCGTACTCGAGCAACTGCTTCACCAGCACGACTATGAGACGGTATCGGTCTCGAGCGGGGAAGAAGCGCTCGACTTACTGATGGCCCCACAAGCTGCATCGCTGTATGATCTCGTCCTGTTGGATGTCGAAATGCCTGGAATTTCAGGAATCGAGACGTGCAAGCGGATTCGGCAGATGGCTGACTTTGAAGAGTTGCCGGTCATCATGGTATCCGGACGAACGGAAGAGAAGCAGATTGCCGAGGGGCTCGACGCGGAGGCGTCAGATTACACGACCAAACCGATCAAAATAACAGAATTACTTGCAAGAATCCGTTCTGCTCTCCGTTATAAGGCGGCTGTTGATGAACGGAAAATTTATGAGGCCCGTCTTCAGTATGATTTGGACCTCGCCCAGAAGATTCAACAAAGCGCGCTTACGCCACAAATCAGTAATGAAGAGATTGATGTTCGGGCGCTCTATCTGCCTTCTAAAAAATTGGCTGGGGACATGTACGCATGGTTTCAGGTCGCTCCGGACCGATACGGGGTCATCATCTTTGATGTCATGGGACACGGGGTCTCATCGGCGCTCATCACGATGGGGATCCGTTCCATCCTACCGGGGCTTGTCGGGAACGTGCAGTACCCGGTAGACGTCATGACGGAGTTGAACCGTCAGATGACGTTCCTCTTCTCTGGTGACGATATGCACAGCTACTTCACGGCGGTCTATTGCTACATCGACACGACAAAGCGTCGAATCGAATATGTGA
This sequence comes from Exiguobacterium sp. s75, assembly GCF_018617145.1. Lineage (GTDB taxonomy): Bacteria > Bacillota > Bacilli > Exiguobacteriales > Exiguobacteriaceae > Exiguobacterium > Exiguobacterium profundum. The sequence continues at coordinate 1,016,620 of NZ_JACSJQ010000001.1, read as the reverse complement.
ATGCAGGCCATCCCCCTGTGATCGTGACGTCAGAAGAAGGAAACTGTCGTCTTGAGACGACAGGGGTACCAGTCGGTATGTTCGAGGAACCGAATTATGAGTCGAAAGAGATTGACATCACACCGAATATGACGCTTCACATGTATACGGATGGACTCATGGAGTGTTACAGCAAAGATATCGATGATGGGATTCGCTGGCTAGAGAAGGACGTTTCCACATACGGTTTGGACTATAGTCGTCACGTCGCTGAACAGCTTGTGCCAAAGATTGAGATTGAAGACGACCTGTGTCTCGTCACGGTCAAAATCACATGAAGAGAGCCTGACGCAACGTGCGTCAGGCTCTTTTTTGCTAGAAATATCGCTTTCGCCAAAGGATATAGAAGGCGAGACCGGAAAATCCAATCATCATCGTGATGGCCATGATGAATCCGAACGGTTGTCCTTCCCATGGAACTTGAACGTTCATCCCGAAAATTCCAGATATCATTGTCGGGATACTGAGGACAATCGTGATGGATGCCAAGAATTTCATGACGAAGTTGACGTTGTTCGAAATGATGGATCCGAATGCTTCCATCTTGATGCTGATGATGTCGTTATAAATCGATGCCATTTCCATCGCTTGACGGTGTTCGACAAAAACGTCTTCGAGTAGTTCTTCGTCCTCTTCATGCTTCTCCAAACTCGGTGTCTTGACGATGCGGTCTAAGACGCTATCGTTCGCTTTTAAAGAGGTCATGAAGTAGACGAGAGATTTTTGAAGGTTCATCAACTGGAAAATCTCTTGGTTTCGCATCGAACGCTGCAACTCTTGCTCGAGTTCGTCCATTCTTCGGTCGATTTGGCGCAAGAAACGCAAATACGTCATACTCACCCGATGTAAAATCTGAAAGACGAAGCGACTTCGGTAGTTCGTTCGGAACAGTCTTGCCTTTCCGTTAGCGAACAAATTCAACACGTCGAGATCTCGCGAGCAGACGGTGATGAAATGTCGTCCGGTCACGATGATACCGAGCGGGATGGTATTATACGTGCGACCTGTATCATCTTCCTCCACATACGGAACGTCGATGATCATGAGAAGTCCTTCATCATCTTTTTCAAAACGTGGTTTCTCTTCAATATCAAGTGGGTCATATACAAAGTCTTCTGGAATGCCGGACGCCTCGATGACTTGATCGGCCTCATCTTTTGTCGGATTCACGAGTTGAATCCAGCTTCCTTTATCAAAGTCTTCGATTTCACCCACATGGCCTGATGCGTCAGTACGGTAAATCGTCAGCATGCATCTTCCTCCTACCTTAACTCAATCTTATTATAGGTAGCCAAAATGAAGAGTGCAATCCAAAGCAGGAGATTTTTTGTTTTCTCCCGAAAACGTGTTACAGTGAGTATGAACGATTGGAATATCGTTTATTGAGGAGGGGTTACATTGACTAGAATGCCCGAAGACGCTCTGTTCAATGAAGAAAAACTAGCAGAGCTCCACCAAATCGCAAACGGAAACATGGATTTTTTAAATAAAATTGCAACCACATATATCCAGCAGTTGGAGGCGAAGTATCCTGAACTGCAATCGGCAGTCGAGGCGAAAGACTATTCTCGTGTCGAGCAACTCGCCCATTTATTAAAAGGGGCCTCCTATTCAGTTGGTCTAGAACAGACGGCCCTTCTTTTCCACGACCTCGAAGTGGCTGGAGAAAACGCACATCTAGACGGAGCGAACGAAACGTTGGCAACCATCGAATCGCATAGTAAGCGATTTTTAAGCGAGTGGAATACGCATTTCGAACAATTCACATAAAAAAGTTTGCGACCGAGATGTCGCAAACTTTTTTATTATCCTACAAATTCATCAAGCGTCGCAATCAACATTCCGATTTCCGGTTTCGTGATTTGAGCGTTCGCACCGACGGCTTCCCCTTTATGTTTCAAGTCATCCGAGATGAGTGACGAGAAGATGATGATTGGAAGCGTTGCATAGCGGTCCATCTCACGGAGGCGCTTCGTCAAATGAAGTCCATCCATCTGTGGCATCTCAATGTCGGTGATGAGGAGGTCGCATTCGACGTCTTCTTGTTCAAACGCATCGAGTGCCTCTTTCCCGTTATTGAAGACTGTTGTATTGAAGTATCCCGCGTCATCCAACGTGTCGAGAATCAGTGTGCGGAGCATCTCTGAATCTTCAGCAATCCAAATATTCTTGTTCGAGCGCTCACGAGCACCGAGTCGCTTCACAGATTCGCGAGCCATGATGTCTTTACGTGACAATTCGAGCGCGATTCGCTCGTAGTCGAGCAAGATGATCATCTGGTCACCTGTTTTGACAACACCGTTCGTGATGCCTTGAACGCCACGTGCGAGATCGGACGGCGTGTCAATCTGCTCCCAAGAGATGCGTTTAATCTCGGTTACCTGGTCGACCCGAAGAACCGACTTCTCACCGTTGAACTCGCAGACAATCAAACGATCATCACTTCCGACTTCACGTGGATGGCTGATGACCATCGGAAGATCGATCACGGTCATGACCTCACCGCGCAACTCGATTAACCCCATGATGGCTTCCGGTGTACCTGGGAGTGGCGTCAATGGAAGCATCGTGATAATTTCACGTACTTTCATGACATTGATGCCGAACAAGAACGGTCCAGCTTGGAAAATCACGATTTCAAGTTCGTTCGTTCCTGCTTCAAGTAAAATATTATGATCAGTGCTCAATGGTAGTCCCTCCTATTTCACGTACTCTCATCTTTACTATCGGTATCCGATCGATAAATCTACAGTAAAAATAGTGTCAACTCTCATCAGAATTCACAAAAAGTTTCATAGTAACCGTTTACATCTCATAAACTGAATCGTTATAGTTGTCCAATGGAAAAAAATCTGCATACAATGGGGTTGGCAACGAGATATTACAGCTTACTCAGGAGGCAGATAGAGATGTTGAGTATGAACACATATCCATATTTATTGAATGGTCAATGGCAGGAATCTTCAAGCAACGAAACGATTGAACTCGTTTCACCATATAAAGACGAAGTCGTAGGTCGCGTTCAAGCGATGTCACGCGATGAAGTCGATGAAGCCATCCATGGCGCAAAACGTGCACAACAAGAATGGGCGGCGCTTCCGGTCAACAAGCGCGCTGAATTGTTGTACGCATGGGCAGAAAAACTCGAAGAACGCGTGGATGAGATTGGTCAAATCATCATGCAAGAAGTCGGGAAAAACTTGAACGACGCGAAGAAGGAAGTCGTGCGGACGGCGGAAATCATTCGTTATACGGCAGAAGAAGGAATTCGCTTCAATGGCGGCTTCATGCAAGGCGATTCATTCCCAGGTGGCTCGAAAAACAAGATGGCCATCATCAAGAAAGAAGCGCTCGGTGTCGTCCTCGCGATTTCACCGTTCAACTACCCGGTAAACTTGGCAGCTGCTAAGATTGCGCCGGCGCTCGTCACAGGAAATGCGGTAGTCTTCAAACCAGCAACGCAAGGTGCAATCAGTGGGATCAAGATGGTCGAGGCTCTTCACGATGCCGGTCTTCCAAAAGGTCTGTTGAACCTCGTGACAGGTCGCGGTTCGGTCATCGGTGACTACTTGACATCACATCCAGGGATCGACATGATCACGTTCACAGGTGGAACGGGTACGGGTCAACATTTGTCACAACAAGCGTCGATGGTACCGGTCGTACTCGAACTCGGCGGGAAAGACCCAGCCCTCGTTTTAGAGGATGCAGACTTGACGTTAGCAGCTGACCAAATTGTCAGCGGAGCGTTCTCATATTCAGGTCAACGTTGTACAGCAATCAAGCGCGTCTTCGTCCTTGAAAATCAAGCGGATGAGCTCGTCGATATGTTGAGAGAACGTGTCGCAAAACTTTCAGTCGGTTCACCGGAAGAGAACAGCTTCATCGTTCCTTTAGTTGATGCGAAGACGACGGATTATGTACAGGGTTTGATTGACGACGCCGTCACTAAAAAAGCAACGGTCGTTTACGGTAATAAGCGTGAAGGAAACTTGCTTCACCCGACATTGCTTGATCATGTGACGACAGATATGCGTGTCGCATGGGAAGAACCGTTCGGACCGGTCCTCCCGGTCATCCGTGTGAAATCACTCGACGAGATGATCACACTCACGAATGAATCGGAGTTTGGTCTTCAGGCGAGCGTCTTCACACAAAACGTCAATAGCGCCTTCACGGTCGCTGATAAGTTAGAAGTCGGTACGGTCCAAGTGAACGGACGGACAGAACGCGGTCCAGACCACTTCCCATTCATCGGTGTCAAGCAATCGGGACTCGGCGTTCAAGGAATCGGACGTAGCCTTGAGACGATGACACGTGATAAAGTGACGGTCATCAACCTATAATATGGATCATTCATGAGGGAGAGACATCTCCCTCTTTTTTGTTTGATTGAAAACGCATCTTTCAGACGGGTATAATGGAGAAAGACAGGAAGAAGGGGTGGTGATGACGTGGCGGACTGGATTTCTAGCCAACTGGCAAGACTCGATATCCCGACACCGTTCGAAGTCGGGAACGTGAACGTATATATCGTTGAACATATGAACCGCTTCTTCATGGTCGATTGTGGACCAGACACAGAAGAGGCGTGGACCTCGTTGAACCGTCAACTTGAAGAGCTTGAACTCTCGTTGGCGGATATCGACTTTTTATTTTTGACACATCATCATGCTGATCATGCCGGACAAGCATGGCGTCTTCGCGACGCATCCATCCCCGTGTACGGGCATGAAAAGCTCGTTCGATACTTAGAGCAAACCCCAAACTTTTTGAAGCGTGGTAATCACTTTTTACATGAATTGGCCATCTCTTTCGGGGCCCCGGCTCCACTCGTGGAAAAATTACCAGACTATCGCGAAGCGCTTCGCTGGATTGGTCCGACGACTGTCACGATGACGTTCGGGGACGGGCAAGCATTGACCTCGGATGGGGCGTGGCAGACAATCCATTTACCTGGACACGCCAGTGACCAGCTCGGGTTGATTGGTCCCGGAGGAGTCTTGATTGCCGGAGATCACCTCATCGACAAGGTCGAACCAAATCCGCTCATCGAACAGCCGTATGATGACGAAGGATTTGCATCACCCGTCATTCTCTATATCGATTCGCTTAAAAAATTACGTGGGATTGATTTAAAGCTCGTCGTCAGTGGACACGGTGAACCGATTCACCATCCGAATGATTTAATCGAGAGTCGAATTCGCCAACGGTATGAGCGCAGTGAACAATTGCTTGCCGAATGGGAAGATGGACTTAGCGTTTTTGATTGGTCAATGAAGTTATATGGACGAAAGATGCGACGTGGGATGCCGCTCGTCTTCAGTGAAGTGTTTGCACGACTCAGTTTACTCGAGGAACGTGGCGACATCGAGAGACGTCGAGATGATCAAAAATGGATTTATACGAAGAAAGAAGTGATGTCGTGAAAAGAGTAGTCATTACTGGTGCGTCAAGCGGGCTCGGTGCCGCATTGGCGCATTCTTTTTATGAATATGGATACAACGTATTGTTGATTGGAAGAAATGAAGAACGGTTAAAAAAGATTGCCGCAACATGTGAAGGGGATTGGATGTGCGCGGATGTCGCAAAGTCAACCGCTCTCGTTCATGATGTGAACGAACGGTTCGGGAAATTTGACGTATGGGTCAACAATGCAGGCATGGCCGAATTTGATTTTGTGACCGATCAGTCGACGGATGTGATAGAAGAAACGATGCGTGTGAACGCTCTCGCACCGATGCTGTTATCGCGAGATGTCGCCCGAGTGATGGAGCGAGAGGGTACCATCGTCAACATCTGTTCACAGGCTGCGAAAGTACCGACACCTAAGTCAGCCGTCTACGCAGGGTCAAAGGCGGCACTTTTACAGTTTTCGAACGCGCTCAGGCTAGAGTTGAAGCCCCGTGGCATTCACGTCATGACGGTCAATCCAGGACCGATTGCAACGCCGTTCTTTAATCGAGCTGATAAAAGTGGTACATATGCTGAAAGTGTTCAAAGGATCATGCTTGACCCGAAACGATTGGCTGATGCGATTGTCAGAGGAAGTCGTAAGCGAAAACGTGAAATCAATGCGCCGTGGTGGATGAACGTAGGGGCGAATGTGTATGCAATCTGTCCAACCATGTTCGAAATACTCGCAAAAAGGGGATTTGAGAAAAAGTAAAAAGGGGGATTAAGATGAGGAAATGGAGAGTACTGCTCGCAACTGTCATGCTCACATTCGTGGCAGCGTGTGGGAGTGAACAGGCAGTTGAGTTTTCGGACTCGTTTGAAAAAGCAGCAACAACGGCAGAAGGGTCGACCGTCAACCTATATATGTGGGGTGGGGACGAGGGCATCAATAGCTACATCGATGACTACGTGGCACCTCGCCTCGAGGAATCTTACAATGTCGAATTGAACCGTGTCGCAATGGATACGGCCGAATTCATCCGACAATTATCACTCGATAAAAAAGCGGACAGACAAGTCGGGACGATTGATGCCGTCTGGATCAATGGCGATAATTTCCGAAATGCGAAAGAGGCTGGTCTTCTTCGAGACGGACTGATGGAACGTGTCCCGAACGCCGAGTTATTAAACGAAACGGCCCAGCAATCAGATGCCGGCACCCCGACAGAGGACTTGGAGCTCGCATGGGGGAATGTACAATTCATCATGCATTACGATGCTTCGAAAGTGGACAATCCTCCTCAATCGTTTGAAGAATTACGTCGCTGGACTGAAGACAATCCAGGTCGATTCACGTATCCTGAAGTCACAGATTTCACCGGGAATGCCTTCGTCCGCCATCTATTGTATGCACGATACGGTGACGAGTTGGACCAAAAAGCGACCATTGAGGATTCGTTCTGGGATGACTTGAAAGCGTGGTCTCCGAATTTGTGGAAAGACGGACAAACGTATCCAAAGACGCTCGAACAACTCGATCAGCTCTATGCATCGGGAGAAGTTTGGATGACGATGGGATTCAACGAACGTCGAGCCGAGGCGGAAGTGACGGAAGGGATCTTCCCGAAAGAGACACGCGCGCTCGTCCTCGATCACTCCATTGCCTCGACACACTTTTTAGCAGTCCCATTCAATGCCCCGAATCCAGATGGGGCGTTAGTCCTTCTTCAAGAACTGTTGTCTCCTGAAGCACAGCTTGTCAAACAGGGACCAGAATATTGGGGAGACGGCACATCACTCGACTTAACGAAGCTTGACGTGAATGACCAACGAGCGTTTGAAGAATTAGGGGAGGGTGTCACGTACCCAGATTCGGAGCAGTTGCTCGAACGTTCGATCCCGGATTATGGACCGAACGTGATTGACACCGTCCGCGAGGAGTGGCCACGTGTTACGAAGTAGTGTCGCAGTGACGATCATGGTGTCGCTTCTTCCGCTCACTGCCCTCGTCTTTCTCGCCATAGAGTCAACGGGAACGGATTGGGGCTCGCTTTTAACAAATGAGACGTGGCGCGATAGTTTCGTCACGACGCTTTATGTCGTCAGCGTATCGACTGGTCTATCGCTTGTAATCGGGACGTGGCTTGCAAGAACGGTCGTCCAAAAAGGTTGGCGTTTCCTATCATCTGTACTCCGACTTCCGATGTTTGTCCCTCACATTGCCGCTGCATACCTGTTTTGGTTATTGTTCACCGGAACGAACGGCATCGGATGGATTGAGGCGAACGAACGAAACTATGTCACGGTCATCCTGACCTATATATGGAAGGAGACACCGTTCGTCTTTTTAATGATGCTCGGGACATATGAGCAATTGAATCGGGGTTACGTCGAGATGGCCAAGACGCTCCAACTCTCTCCGTTTGACCAGTTCAAACATGGGGAGTTGCCGTTTCTGATGAAACCATTACTCGATTCGGCATGGATACTAATCGCCTTTATCTCGTTCGCATACGAGGTCCCGGCATTGCTCGGCGTGACTTACCCGAAACTCATCGGTGTCCTCGCGTATGAACGACTGTCGACTGGACTCTATTTGGAGGCGACAGAGCCTTATGCGGTCGCCCTCGTCTGGACATGTCTTGTCGGAATCGGCGTATTCCTTTCTTACGTATTGACCGCATCCATACGACGACGAATTGAACGTGGGGTGAGACGATGATTCGACAAGGGATTCTCATCTGTTTGACGTTCATACCGTTTATCAGCCTCTTCTTCGTAGTCCCGACATTTGAAATCGAGAACAACATGGCAATCGTTCATACGATAGGATTGATTGTGATTTTATCTGGGATCAATGTATGGCTCTCGATGATGTGTGCCTGGTGGCTATTGTGGACAGATTCTAGATGGAAACATGTCATCGAATGGCTCGTCTTTTTACCATTGTTCATTCCGATGCTGGCAACATTGTTTGGCCTCTATCTGATCTTGGCGGAAGCTGGTCTGATTGGGACGTATGTCGGCGTCACCCTTGCCCTGCTCGTCGTGACGATTCCCTATTCAATCCGCCTCGCCTACAACGGAATGGCGGTCATCGGTCGACCACTTTTGGAACAAGCTCGGATTCTGCCATCGAGACGGCGAGTCATGTACGTGCTGTATCCGCTCTTTTCTAGATTGATGCGGACCATCGCGTTGTTCACGACCGTCATTTTGCTCAGTCAATTCGCGCTGATTCAATTGATTGGTGCAGGATTGATTTCGACCGTGACGACAGAATTGTATCAATCTTATGCGGGAAACAATCGTGGTCTCGCTCTCTCGAACACATGGATGCTCATCCTATTCCCCGTTCTCCTCTATTTTCTGCTCTCAGGATGGGATCGGTATATGGTGCGTATGCTGAAAGGACGTCTTCAATGAGTTTGAATGTACAAAATCTATATAAACAATTTGGAACGAAACAAATACTAAATGGTGTCGACTTCGAGGTTAAACCTCACGACATTCACGCAATCATCGGTGTGAGTGGTTCAGGGAAATCGACGATTCTACGAATCATCGCAGGTCTTGAGTCGACTGACAGCGGCGACGTGAAATGGAATCACCGTTCTTTAATCCCTATCCCTGCGCATAAACGGCGCGTGACGATGCTATCGCAAACGGCATTATTGTTCCCACATTTGACAGTCGGAGAGAATGTCACGCTCGTGACCCGAGAACGTTCTCGTAAGCAGGCGGAACATTGGTTACGAGTCGTTCAACTCGGTGACCGATATGATGCCGAGATACATGAACTGTCTGGTGGCGAACAACAACGGGTCAGTCTTGCCCGAGCTTTAGCGGCTGAACCAGAACTACTGTTATTAGATGAACCCTTTACAAACCTTGATCCGAAACTCAAGCTCGACTTGCAGCGTTTTATCCGGGACTTAGTGAAAGAACTCAACTTGACGGCGGTATTGGTCACTCATGATCGGGAAGAAGCGATGCTCATGGCAGACCAGGTGACGCTGATTGATGAAGGCAAGGTGACACGTACGGGGACGGTTGCGGAGTTATACGATACGGCCCCTGGATTCGGTGACTTTGTCATGCTCGATGGAGAACTGCGACCGTTGTCTGAAGTGGAGGTATCCGAAGCGACTGGTGTGTCGGTTCAGTTGATGAAGAAAATTTATCGATTCGGTCAATGTTTCGGGGAATATCAGTTCAAGGATGGACGATCCGTCATGTTACCGACGTGTGAAACGTACCAAACTGGAATGATTTATCGAATTAAACGAAAGGAGGAATAGTATGCTCGATACATACGGAAGTCGTTACGTTCAACCGGTCATCGAGCGTGGAGCGAATCGATTGCTCAAATGGAATTTCACGCCGAACGAAGTGACAGTACTTGGAGGAATCATCGGAATCTCGACCGGAATCTTTATCTATAATGATATGCACTGGACTGCCGTCATCTTACTGTGGCTATCTGGCTTGTTTGATGTTTTAGATGGGACGATGGCTCGAAAGTCGAAAACGAGTGGGTTTGGAACGGTGCTTGACCTCGTCTTGGACCGATTCGTCGAATTGTCGGTCGTGATTGCCCTTGCCCTTCGTTACCCGGAATATATGCCTATTTTTCTCATTCTGATTGCTTCATTTGTGATCGCCATGACACTGTTCCTAGCTGTCGGTGCGAGTAGTTCAAAGCGCTCAGAGAAGACGTTTTACTATCAGCCAGGAATTATCGAGCGAACAGAGTGTTTCATTTTGTTCACGTTGATGATTCTCTTCCCGAACTGGGTCGGCGGGATTGCTCTTATCTTTTTATTGCTTGAAGTCATGACAATCACACAACGATTCATTGAGGCACGGAGGATTTTGCGATGAAACCGAAGTTGGTGTTGGCCGGACTTGGACACGGACAGCTAGAAATTCTCGATCGTATTGAGGAGATATGCAAACATTATGATGTTCGCTTCATCGGAGACTGCCAGACGATTTATACAGGTGCGTTTCCACAAGTGATTGCCGGGCTCATGGATTCAGCTACGGTCCGATCACCTCAACTAGAGCCGGTCGCAAAGCGGGTGCTCTCGATTGACCCGATTCAGCAGACGGTTCAAACAGAAAACGGAATGTTTGAATACGATCAACTCGTTTTAGCCACCGGTGCGAAAAGTCGGGGAATCGGCACGCCACTTAAACCGATGTCACAAGCTTTACTCGACCAAATCGAATCGAGTTCACAAGTGACCATCGTCGGAGGCGGGAAGGCCGGCGTAGAATTGGCGTTCACGTGTGCTCGTACAAAGAATGTGACGCTGTATGCAAAAGAGATATTACCAGACGTCTCGGTCCATACTAGAAAGCACATCGAGCGATTGTTAGTCAGAACAGGGGTCATGGTCGTCAAACAGGCGTATCATGCAGACGCATCGGAAGGGCTCTTATTGGATGCGACGGGGGTTGTTCCCGTGGGATGGTGGGCCGAATCAGGGCTTGCAAAACCTGAGAGTTTTATAGAGGTAGACAAATATTTACGTCATCATCATTTTACAAATATATATGTAACAGGAGATATGGCATCCTCCTTAAATGGAGGCGTCGATGCTGTTAGGTCAGGGCGCTATGTCGGCAAACGGTTACTTAAGGAAACAAGTCGACCATTTCGGAGACGTCAATCGATGAATATCTTACTAACGACACCAGGGCGCGCCTTGCTGACCTATGGATGGTTTACATGGCATGGTCGGATTCCATATTATATGAAGCGCTCGATTGACTCGCGGTATGTTCGGCATTACAAGTAGTTGGGGGTTCGAACCGTTATTCGCTTAAAAGATGGCCAATCACGTCGTTCGATTTCGGTTCAACGAGTACTTGTGGAATCTCGACCGTGCGCTGTGGATCAGGGGGGAACGTGACGAGCCAGGCACGTGTTCCTTCAAAACGTGAATCAATTAAGTCATAACGATTATCGACTATGATGGATTGAATCGTAGCTTGTCTCCCGTTTTCATCGGCAGGTAGCCAATCCATACTGTTGAGATAGGTCACTGCACTTTTGATGATTGCCGTTTCTTCATCAGATTGTATGGATGGTGAGGTAGATGGTTGTATGCAGCCGACCAACATCATGATGGTGAAACAGAGTGGGGTGAAGAGGCGTATAAGCATCATGTTCATTCCCCTTTCTTATTTGGTTATTTCTTACAGTATAATTGAGGATGACAGAGGTGTGTGCAAAAATTCCTGCAGTCGAATGGGCTGCAGGAATCAGGTCATGCTTGGATCGTATCGAGGAATGAACGGATTTGCATCTCCGTCTTGGCGTTCGCCGAGTGGAGGTGTTCTTGTTTTACCCCGTCTTTATAATAAAGAAGTGAAGGGATGCCGCGAACTTCTTGCGCATCAGATAGTTCTGGGAGTTCGTCGCGGTCGACGACGTGCCAGTTAAATTGTGGATAGTCTTTGACGAGCTCATCGACATACATGTCTAGACGTTTACAGTCCGGGCACCATGATGTAGTGAAGACCACCATTCCGTGATCTTTTGTGGCTTCGTCAAATTGTTGTGATGAATGAATCGGTTGCATAGACAACTCTCCTTTCTTCTATCTATTTTGTCGGGTTTTTAACGGGTCGTCAACAGATTGGCATTCTCGAAACCGTTTGAGAATGTGATACACTAATAAAAATAGCATGAGAAGGAAAAGGTGATGGATATGGCGTTACGTCACGCATTGCTCGGGTTATTGACCCATCAGCCTGCGACCGGGTATGCCTTGAACGCGACGTTCAAGGCACAGATGATTCATTTTTGGAACGCCCATCATACACAGATTTATCGGGAACTGTTAAAGATGGAAGAAGAAGCACTCGTTTCGGCGGAACATGTCTCACAACAGGAGTTGCCAGACAAAAAAATCTACTCCATCACGGATCAAGGACGTGAGGAGTTAATCAATTGGTTACGTCAACCAACGTCGTTCCAACCGAAAATGAAGGATGAAAACCTCCTGCGTGTCAGTCTGCTTCAATTGTTGCCGGTTGAAGAAGCGGTCCGATATATCGAAGAGACAAAGGCACACCATGAGCAGGTCGCACAACAGATTCGACTATTTCAAGAAGAACATCAATCGGACGAGGATACACTTGGCTATTTGCTGACGAGCGAGTATGCGATCCGAATGATGGAGAACTATGCCGGATGGGCGGATTGGGCGATCGAACAGATTCAAGCACGCAACGAAAAACACGTGACCTGAGCGGATCAGGTCACGTGTTTTGTGTATGGGTGAACCGGTAAACGAGCGAGTAAGCGATCAAGCACTTCATCATCGGTTTTGGTCTCAAATGAACGAATCGTTTCGTTCAATTGCTTGACTGAAGAGGCGCCTGGTAAGACGACGTCACAGAACCGTTTTGCAGCTTCGAGTGCATAGGCTTGAATCGGTGTCGGCATCATCGCCAATTCACTTGCGAGGTCCTCTTTTCGCCACGCCTCAAATCCCTTATCTCCAAGACGCGTCTCCCATTCATCCGTTAATAGGCCTTTGGCAAGAACCCCTCGGCCAACGATGGGGATCGAGACGTCGAGCGTCTCTGCCCGGCGGTCGAGTAGTGAATACGGCGTCATGAGAACATCGAGTGCACCGGATTTGACCCAATGGTTGATGACGTTCGGTCGAATCGACGAGAGTCCGATTTGTCGAATCAGACCGTCTCGTTTTTGTTTTTGTGCCCATTCGATCGTTGCGTCGAGGTCATCCTCGAGCGTGCCGCCATGTATATAATATAAATCCAGATAATCGGTTTTCAATCGCTCGAGCGATCCGTGCAATGCTTGCTCTAAATAGGACGGATCAGGATTCCAACGCATGCCCTCCTCAGTTAGTTCATTCCCACCTTTACTCGCCAAAAATAAGTGTTGTCGCTCTTGACCCAACGTTTCCCCAATCACACGCTCGACAGCTTGGCGTTCATAGACGTCTGCCGTATCGATATGGCGAATTCCCGATTGAATAGCTGTTTCTAAGATATTCTTCGCCTCTTTTTCCCCCTGTTTCAAAATCGTCATCGTTCCGAGTCCGAGTTCACTCATTTGGATTCCTCCTTGTTCGAAATGTAGGTTTGACTCATAATCAGAGTATATCGAAAAGTGAGGAGTAATCATATGGAAGAAAAAACGATTGAGCGGGAAGTCATCTATAAAGGCAAGATTTTCGATGTGGAAAAGCATGTCGTCTCCCTTCCGAATGGAAACACGTCTGTGCGAGAACTCGTCTATCACAATGGAGCCGTCGCTGTGCTCGTCATCGATGAATCGGACAACATCGTCATGGTAGAGCAGTATCGAAAAGCGTTTGAATCGATGTCGCTTGAAATCCCAGCAGGCAAACTTGAAAAAGGGGAAGAACCGGTATCGAGTGCCGAACGTGAGTTGGCTGAAGAGACCGGATATACGGCGGAGTCGCTCGAAAAGATTTTTTCTTTCTACGGAGCCCCGGGTTTTTGCAGTGAGCGAGTCGATGTGTTTGTCGCGAAAGGATTATCAGCGGGCGAGATGAACCTTGACGAAGATGAGTTTTTAAATGTGGAACGATATTCTTTTGAAGAGGCGGTTGATTTGTTAGACAGAGGTGTCATCACCGATGCGAAGACAATCATGGCGATTCAATGGTGGCAATTGTCTAGATTAAAATAATTCTAATCTGAAATTTTATATGGTAAACTTACATAGTAATGATTTTAAATTGAAAATTGATTAAAACTTCGGTATGCTTTGTGTAGTGAACTATGTAAAGAGGGGGCGCCTTATGGAAACGCGAATTGAACGAATTAAACAGCAATTGAGCGCCAAAGGATATAAATTGACACCGCAACGTGAATCGACGGTTCGCATCTTACTTGAGAATGAGAGTGACCATTTGAGTGCCGAGAACGTCTTTATGCTCGTCAAGAGCATCGCACCAGAGATTGGACTCGCCACGGTATATCGCACACTTGAGTTATTGACTGAACTCGGTGTTGTCGACAAAGTCAACTTCGGTGACGGGGTCGCACGCTTTGACTTGCGCCCAGAAGGAGCGAATCATTCGCACCACCATCTCGTCTGTGTCGAATGCGGATCGGTCGAGGAAATCATGGAAGACTTGCTCGTCGATGTTGAGAAAAAAGTCGAGAGTAAATACGAATTTTTGATTAAAGACCATCGCTTGACGTTTCACGGCATCTGTAAAGTATGCCAAGCAAAAGGCGTCACGCTTGAAGGTCATAAAGCAGTCATCAACGGTTAATGCAGAAAGGACAGACGACCCCAACAGGTCATCTGTCCTTTTTCAATGTGTGATAGATCGCTCATATATTTAAGTCGCTTGTAGTATATCGCTTTTCATTTAAACATGCCAGAAAAATAAGAATTCTGAGATGTATCTTCGACACGTAAACGTTCACAAAAAAGTGAATAAAAAATGAGGTCAGACATCTTCACAACGGTTTACATAAATGATATGCTGTAAGCGTATTCAGGTGAAACGAGGAAGGAGGAGGGTATGATGCGTTCGCATATCGAGTCATTTCTTCAGTACATGACGGTTGAAAAGCGGATGTCCGCCAACACGAGACAGGCGTATGCGAGCGATTTGACGCAATACGCATCGACCTTAAACCAGTTGGGCGTGGAAGATTGGAACGACGTGACACGTTCTCATATCGTAAAGCATATCGAAGAACTGTCACAGGCGGGACGTGCTTCGTCCTCTTTGAGACGAGCTGTCAGTTCAATCCGGATGTTCCATCATCATCTCAAAATGACGGGGGTCACGACAACCGATCCATCTCTGTATCTAGAGACACCGAAAGCAGAAAAGCAACTTCCGGACACGTGGTCGCAACAGGAAGTCGAGCGTCTCTTAGATAGCGTCCCGACATCCGACCCGCTCTCACTACGGGACCGTGCGATGCTCGAGTTGCTATACGGGACCGGAATGCGGGTCAGTGAACTTTTAGGTCTTGATTTGGATGATTTGCAGTTCGAATTGGGGTATCTACAATGTGAAGGGAAAGGCGAGCGCGCACGAATCATTCCGGTTTCGTCGGTCGCGCAAGGGTTTGTTGAGCGATATATTCAACAAGCTCGTAACGGACTTGGCGGCAGAGAGACCGAAGCGCTCTTTTTAAACGGCCGAGGAGGACGGCTCAGTCGTCAAGGATTTTGGAAGATGATCAAACGACGTGCCAAGCTTGCCGGAATTGATAAGGAGATCACACCTCACGTTCTCCGTCATTCCTTTGCGACACACTTACTCGAGAACGGCGCAGACTTACGTGCCATTCAACAAATGCTCGGTCATGCGGATTTAGCGACGACGCAAGTGTATACACACGTCAATAAGTCGCGTCTACATGATGTGTATCGCAAGCATCACCCTCGTGCCTAGACATTGAAAAGGAGGAATTTTTTGTGAAGAAGTTTAAACGTATTTTTTTAGTGGTCATGGACTCGGTCGGTATCGGTGAAGCACCGGATGCTGAACAGTTCGGTGACAAAGGGGCGGATACGCTCGGACATATCGCTCGTGAACATAACGGATTGCACATGCCGAACATGGGGAAACTCGGACTCGCGAACATTAAACCGATTCAAGGAATCGACGTGTCGGAGACGCCGAGCGCGTATGGTCGTATGGAAGAAATTTCGGCTGGTAAAGACACGATGACAGGGCACTGGGAAATCATGGGTCTTCATATCGAGACGCCGTTCCGTGTCTTTGAAGAGTTCCCGGACGATTTGATTCATCGTCTAGAAGAGTTCAGTGGTCGAAAAATCATCGGAAATAAGCCGGCATCAGGTACGGCCATCTTGGATGAACTCGGTGAAGAACATGTCGAGACGGGCGCATTGATTGTCTATACATCAGCGGATTCAGTCCTTCAAATCGCAGCACACGAAGAGATTGTGCCGATTGATGAATTGTATCGCATCTGCGAATACGCACGTGAAATCACACGTGAAGACCCGTACATGCTCGGACGAATCATTGCTCGCCCGTTCCTTGGGACACCAGGAGCATGGGTACGTACGGCGAACCGTCACGACTACGCACTGAAACCATTCGGCAAGACCGTCATGAACACGCTCGAGGAAGCTGGGAAAGACGTCATCGCATTAGGGAAGATCAGCGACATATACGATGGTGAAGGCGTGACAAAAGCGGTCCGCACGAAATCGAACATGGACGGCATGGACAAATTGGTCGAGTCGCTCGAGGAAGATTTCGAAGGACTCTGCTTCTTGAATTTAGTTGACTTCGACGCATTATTCGGTCATCGCCGTGACCCGGAAGGCTATGCGGTCGCGCTTGAAGAGTACGACGCTCGCCTACCGGAAGTGATGGAGCGTCTTCGTGAAGATGACCTACTCATCATCACGGCTGACCACGGAAATGATCCTGTTCATGCTGGGACAGACCACACGCGTGAATACGTTCCGCTCATCGTTCATCACAAGGGAGCGAAGGCAGTCGATTTGGGTATTCGCGGAACATTCGCGGACATCGGGGCGACCGTCGCTGACAACTTTGACGTCGCGGCACCATCACACGGAAAGAGTTTCTTAAACGAAATTTGAGGAGGCAATATTCATGGTAAATTGGAACGAAACAAAAGCGTTTTTGCAGGAGCGTATGGGCGGTACACCAGAAATCGGACTCATTCTAGGTTCGGGACTTGGAGTCCTCGCGGACGAGATTGAGAACCCGGTAGCGATTCCTTATGAGGAGATTCCACACTTCCCGGTATCGACTGTCGAAGGACATGCGGGTCAACTCGTGTTCGGTGAGCTCGAAGGGAAACGAGTCGTCGCCATGCAAGGACGGTTCCACTTCTATGAAGGATACTCGATGGAACAAGTGACGTTCCCTGTACGTGTCCTTAAATTGATCGGTGTCGAGACTCTCATCGTCACAAACGCGGCAGGAGCGTGTAACGAGTCATTCAACCCAGGCGACTTGATGATCATCACAGATCATATCAACTTCTTCGGTACGAGCCCGCTCATCGGTAAGAACGCGAGTGAATTCGGA
Source organism: Exiguobacterium sp. s75 (assembly GCF_018617145.1). Classification (GTDB taxonomy): domain Bacteria; phylum Bacillota; class Bacilli; order Exiguobacteriales; family Exiguobacteriaceae; genus Exiguobacterium; species Exiguobacterium profundum. The sequence goes on along the minus strand of NZ_JACSJQ010000001.1, from coordinate 999,101 downwards.
ACACGTTTCCCTGACATGTCAGAAGCGTACGATAAAGAGCTCGTGAAATTGACCGAACGCGTCGCGTCAGACCTTGGACTTTCTGTACAGAAAGGGGTTTACTTCGGAAACACAGGTCCTACCTACGAAACACCGGCTGAAGTCAAAATGGCCCGTCTTCTTGGGGGAGACGTCGTCGGGATGTCGACCGTTCCAGAAGTCATCGTCGCGCGTCATTCGGATATGCGTGTCCTCGGGATTTCGTGTGTCTCAAACATGGCGGCTGGGATTTTAGATCAACCACTCAACCATGAAGAAGTCATCGAAACGACAGAGCGCGTTCGTCAAGACTTCCTCTCTCTCGTACGTGGCACGATTAAAAGCATGTAAGTAACTTAATTTAGGAGGACGACAGTTATGCGTATGGTCGATTTGATTTTAAAGAAACGTAACGGTGGAGAATTGAACGAAGAGGAGATTCGCTTCGTTGTCGAAGGTTTCACGAACGAATCAATCCCTGACTATCAAATGTCGGCCTTATCGATGGCCATCTACTTCAACGGGATGACTGAAAACGAGACGGCTGCCTTGACGATGGAAATGGTAAAGTCGGGAGATACAATCGATCTTTCCAACATCGAAGGGAAAAAAGTCGACAAGCACTCAACGGGCGGCGTCGGGGACAAGATCAGCTTGATCGTGGCACCACTCGTCGCGTCGATCGGCATCCCCGTCGCGAAGATGAGTGGTCGCGGTCTCGGTCACACAGGTGGTACGATCGATAAGCTCGAATCATTCCCAGGGTTCAACGTAGAATTGACGGAAGAGCAGTTCACGAAACAAGTAAACGATATCAAAATGTCGATCATCGGGCAGACAGGGAACTTGACGCCTGCGGATAAGCGCTTGTACGCGCTCCGCGACGTCACGGCTACGGTCGAATCGATCCCGCTCATCGCAAGTTCAATCATGTCGAAGAAGATTGCAGCTGGAGCGGACAGTATCGTTCTTGACGTCAAGACAGGTTCTGGCGCGTTCATGAAATCGTTTGATGATGCGAAAGCCCTCGCGGAAGAGATGGTCGCAATCGGGAAGAACGTCGGTCGTAAGACGGTCGCTGTCATCACAGACATGGACCAACCGCTCGGCTTTGAAATCGGAAACGCGAACGAAGTAAAAGAAGCAATTGAAGTTCTTTCAGGTAAAGAAGTCGAAGATTTGAAAACAATCGCGCTCACGATTGCAGGTCATATGGCTGTCCTTGGTGATTTCTATCCAACGTTTGACGAAGCATATGCAGACCTTGAAAAACGAATTGCTGACGGTCACGCCCTCGAGGTGTTCCGTAAGTTCGTCGAAGCGCAAGGTGGCGACGCATCACTCGTCGATGACGTGACGAAATTACCACAAGCTTCATACGAGACGACATTCGTCGCAAAAGAAGCAGGTTATGTTGAGTCGATCATCGCAGACGAAGTCGGTGTCGCAGCGATGCTTCTCGGTGCAGGGCGCGCGACAAAAGAAGACAAGATCGACTTCGCGGCGGGCATTACGCTCGAGAAGAAAGTTGGCGACCGTGTCGAGGCGGGCGATGTGATTGCTGTGCTCCGCTCGAACATGGAAGACATGTCTTCGGCTGTCGAACGTTTAGACCATGCGTATACGATCGGTGCAACGAAACCAGAGGCACGTCCACTCGTTCACGCAGTGATTCAATAAGGCAGAACGTCTGTTTCCACAAAAAAGTGGAGACAGACGTGTTTTTTTGATAAGATGGGTAATGTGAGTGTCAAACAACAGGATACATATTATGAAAAAGGGGTTGCTTGAAACATGAAAAAAGGTTCTATGAAACTTGAAAATGGCGAAATGATTGAATTTGATTTATTCCACAACGAGGCACCGATCACGGTCGAAAACTTCGAAAAACTTGCGAACAGCGGGTTCTACAACGGATTAACATTCCACCGTGTCATTCCTGGATTCGTCAGCCAAGGCGGTTGCCCGGATGGTACTGGAATGGGTGGCGCTGGTTATACGATTCCATGTGAGACATCGACTTCATTCCCACACAAACACGAAGCGGGATCACTCTCGATGGCACACGCAGGACGTAACACAGGGTCTTCACAGTTCTTCATCGTCCATGAGCCACAACCGCATTTGGATGGCGTCCATACAGTTTTCGGTAAAGTGACATCTGGTCTTGAACATGCCGTCAAACTTCGTCAAGGAACGAAGATGGCAGAAGTGAAGGTTTGGGACGAGAATTGATTTTTGCCTGAAGGGTATGGCACAATGAACCATGTCTCTCACGTCTTCACATCGTGAAACTTGAATGACTAAAGGTGGTGAACCCAGCGATGCTGGTCAAATATAAACGTTCTTATGAAAAGACGGCGATGGGTCTACTCGCATTCTCATGCAGTGACAAATCACCGCTAAGCTTGCTTGAACTCGTCCGATCGTATGACGAGGAGGAATCGAAGTTCCTCTATTTGTGGAAAGTCGGTGAAGACTTCGTTGGTATCATTGGTATGGAGCAACAAGGGACGAGAATGGTCATCGACCATATCGCCTTGTCGCCATCATTCCGTGGCGAGAAACGTTCTTACGAGCTTCTAGACGAGGTGAGAAACGTCCTTCCACTTGATTTGACGCTAACCGGTACAGGCAAGACGGGCGATTTATTGGATAAATGGAATCAATTAGTCGTCTGACGATAAAAACCCCCCGTAATCACGATTGTGACTACGGGGGTTTTACATATTGCATGGAGTAAATCACAAACCCTTTAAATGAGGTGGATTCATGAATCGAGTAACAATCGATGAACTGATCAATCGATTGGAGCAAGTGCTCAGGCAAGAACGAACGCGAGAAGAAATCTCTGATTGGGCACAACAGTGGATGGAACAGTATGAAAATATAGATGGATTTGATTGGACAGCTTCTGACGAGGTGGTTTGGTCCTGCTTACAAACGATAGTTGGCATGGATTTACTTGAAACCCCTTCTGAATATTTACATGATCGGAGCGATCTCGAGAGTTGGGTGATGGCGTTTAAGAAGTTAAAAAATCATCATTGATCATGAAAAGGAGACTTCTTAAATCTTGACGTCAACTTCTTGCACGTTGCCTTTTTAAAAGTGCCAGCTCTCGTTCCGTGATGACCTCACTCCGATCACGGTGAAGATGCTTATGAACGAGTTCCTCGAACGACAGGTCCGTTGCAGGAAACGTCGATTTCAATGATTCGACCGTGTCACGAACATTCTGTTGTAATGGGAGCTTCGCGCGAAGCGGCCATTCATCAAGTTGCGCGACGAAGGAGTCGACGTCAAGACCGAGTTCATTTAAATAAGGGGAAGCGATGTCGATCTTTTGGCGTAAGAGTCGCAAGCTCTTTTTCGCGCCGATGAGATTGTCTCGTCGTAAATGATAGTGGATGACGGCGTATTGGATGAGTGCCGCATAGCCGTGATGACGACGTCCGTTTGCCTGCCACGCCTCTTCTAATACCTCATGACATTCGAAATAATCGGCATGACATTCAAAAAGCAACGTATAATGAATAAAAGGGGTCATGAATCAATTTTCTCCTTTCGTGTCCACGGTGTTATAAAACATGTTATACTAAAGCGCAAAAATGTAAAATGGCAGGTGTCTCTATGGAAGCCTATAACGTTAAAATTGATACGTTCGAAGGTCCACTCGACCTGTTGCTCCATTTGATTGGAAAAATGGAGATTGATATCGTCGACATTTCCGTGGCAGAAGTCACTGACCAGTATGTCGGCTATATTCGCACGATGCAAAAATTTGAACTCGATGTGGCCAGTGAATACTTGGTCATGGCGGCGACGCTGCTCCAATTGAAGAGCAAACAATTGTTACCGCCAGTTTCGGTCGAGGATGAAGAGGTTCCAGACTTCAGTGAGGAACCGACGCGTGAAGGTCTCATTCGTCAATTGATTGAATACAAAGCATATAAAGAAGCGGTCGTCTTCATGCGTGAACAAGAAGAACACCGGCTTGAATTGTATACGCGACCGGGTGAAGATTTGACGACTTATATGTCTGAAGAGGTGTCTAAGTATGACGGACCACTCAACTTCTCGGATCTTCTCCACGCCTATTCGAAGATGATTGAACGGAAACGTTGGAAAGAACGACGCAAAAAGACGATCAAGCGGGAAGAGCGTACGCTTGAAGAGCAGATGACGCGTCTTCATGAACACGTATCGTCGACGAGACAAACATCGTTTTTCGCCTTTTTTGTTGAGCGACCGAACGTCTCGGATCTCGTCGTGACGTTTATGGCGCTTCTTGAGCTGATCAAGCTACGGATCGTCGTAACAAAACAACTCGACCAAGATATTCAAATCTCATTCATTGAAGCGTCAAAGAAAGGGGATGAAGCGGTTGCTGTCTTATGAGACGATTATTGAAGGATTGCTGTTCGTCGTCGGTGATGAAGGGATGGAAGTACGCGCGCTCGCCGAGACGCTCGATATCTCAGAAGCTGCGGCACGAGAACAGCTCAGTAAGCTGGAGGCATCGTTCAAGTCATCGAACCGACCGTTTCAGCTCATGGAATCGGCAGGTGTCTACAAACTCGTGACCGTTCCGGACGTCTCCCCGTACATTCAGAAATATGTCGGGACGATGGCAGAGCAGGCGCTCTCACGTGCAGCGATGGAGACGCTTGTTATCATCGCCTACAAACAGCCGGTCACACGAGCGGATATCGAAGAGATTCGCGGGGTCAAAGTCGAACGGGTCATCCATACGTTGTTATCAAAAGGATTGATCGAATCGGCTGGCCGCGCGAAGACGATTGGTCGTGCCAAGCTGTATCGTACGACAGAGCACTTCCTCGACCATTTCGGGTTCAACTCGCTCGAAGAATTGCCACCATTAACATTTGAGGATGAACTGACAGACGAAGGCGATTTGTTCTTCGGTCAAGAATCACCGAAGCAAGAAGAAAGATTGGAGAAGGATTAATCATATGGAACGTTTGCAAAAAGTAATCGCACAAGCGGGGGTCGCCTCGCGTCGGAAAGCGGAAGAAATGATATTGGATGGTCGCGTCCGCGTGAACGGAAAAGTCGTCCGTGAACTCGGGACGAAAGTTGGACCGAAGTCAGAGATTGAAGTCGATGGCGTCAAAATCGAACAAGAAGAGCACGTCTACTATTTGCTTTATAAACCGAGTGGCTACGTATCGACGGTCGATGACGACAAAGGACGTAAAGTCATCACAGACCTCGTCCCACCAGGAGCACGGGTATTCCCGGTCGGTCGTCTTGACTACAACACGACGGGTCTCATCATCTTGACGAACGATGGTGAGTTCTCGAACATGATGACACACCCGAAATATAAAATTCAAAAGCGCTATGTGGCAAAAGTGAAGAACATCCCATCTTACTTGGCCATCAAACAGCTTGAGTCTGGTGTCGAACTCGATGACGGATTCAAAACGGGAAGTGCGAAAGTGAAGATGAAATCTGTAGACCAGAAGAAGAACACAGCCATCCTCGAAATCGTCATCTCGGAAGGTCACAATCGTCAAATCCGTCGGATGGTGGAAGCCATTGGTTCAGAGGTCATCAAACTGAAGCGTGAACAGTTCGGTTTCTTGACGCTCGACGGTCTCAATACCGGCGACTGGCGTGAACTTTCACATAAAGAAATCAGTAAGCTTCGGGAACTTGCGAACCCTACCGTTCCACCGAAACCACGAGGCAAAAAGAAGAAAAAATAACAACAAAAAATCGTCCTGAAATAGGATGATTTTTTTGATTGTGTAAATTGTGTGACAAAAAAATGAAAAAAGTCTGTTAATGTGCGTTTTTAATGTTTTTTCAGTACAATAGCAACTGAAGGATGGTGTGAAAACGATGACAAAAGATCAACAAAAAAACGACCGGATGGAACAAGCGGTCGCAAAAAAGAAAAAGAGGTCATTTTGGCGGATGATGATCATGACGGTCGTTCTCTTCGCGGGAGCGGTTACGATCATGCAAACATTCGACCAAGCGGGTAACGATGGACGCATCGAGGCGGGCGACGAGGCACCGAACTTCAAGCTCGTCACACTCGACGGTTCGACCTTGTATGAGCGAGACAACTATGAAGGGAAAGGGATGCTCTTGAACTTCTGGGGTACGTTCTGTGAACCGTGTAAGAAAGAGATGCCGGTCGTACAAGAAAACTATGCGACACTTCAAGACATGGGTGTCGATTTTTGGGCCGTGAACGTCGGAGAGACACCGCTTCGTGTCGATAATTTCATCAACGACCTTGGTGTCGGGCTCGACTATCCGATTTTGATGGATACCCAGAGCGAAGTCGAGGGAGCGTATGGCATTTATAACCTACCCGTCACATTCGTCATCGATGGTGAAGGGAACGTAATTGAAAAGTATGAAGGTGAACTCACGAAAGAGAAATTGATGGAGCTAGCCGAGAAGTCATTGTAAGCGAACGGGGGACGCACAGATGCTAGATATGAAATACGAAGGCGCTGATTTGCGGTCGAAGCGTCGTCCGAAATCGATCATTGACCGTGTGTGGAACTTCTTTGCATCGGTCAAAGTGGGGTTGTGGTTAATTGCATTGATTATTGTCGGTTCGGCAATCGGAACAATCTTTCCTCAAGAGATGTACATCCCACAACAATTACCGCCTGAGCAATATTATATGGAGGAGTATGGAACACCGGGTTCTATTTATTACGCCCTCGGATTCCATAACCTATACACATCGTGGTGGTACATCGGTCTAATTGTCATGTTGACGCTCTCACTCGTCGTCGTGTCGATTGACCGTGGGGTTCCGCTCTATAAGGCGCTTAAAAAACAACCGGTCAGACGGACAGAACGTTTTATGAAGGGGCAACGTCTCTTCGGACAAGGTGATGGGACGGAGGCTCAAATTGACGAGATCGCAGTCGCACTTAAAAAGAAACGATATACCGTCAAACGGGACGGCGATGCTCTGTTAGCAGAGAAACACCGGTTTGGTCGTTGGGGTCCGTACGTCAACCACCTCGGACTTGTCATCTTCTTCCTAGGGGCGATGCTGCGAGTGTTCCCTGCATTCCATACGGATACGCTCGAATGGGTGCGTGAAGGCGAAACGGTGTCGCTAGAGGCGACTGACGGCGAGTACTACTTACGGAACGACCAGTTCATTCTTGAATTGTACGACCCTGAGAACAATGAAGAGGACGCGAAGTTTGCGGCCGCCATTGAAAAAGCAGGAGCCGTTCCGAAAAATTATGAGACAGAGTTGACGTTATTCAAAAAGACGGGAACGAACGAGGACGGATCGCCGCAACTCGAACAAGTCGATGTCGGTTCGACGAAAGTCAACCACCCGTTTAAGTTCGATAAATTTGAAGTGTATCAGGAACAATATTCAAGTCGTCCAGAGTTCTTGTCGATGTCGTTCATGTTGGCAGATAAAGAAACCGGCGACGAATATGGTCCGTTCAAAGTTGATTTGGAGAATCCGGAGAAGTCTTATGAGCTCGATGGGGTCACCGTCACATTGAAAGATTTGTATCCAGACTTTGAAGTGAAAGATGGGCAACCGAATACGAAATCTCCACGTGCACTGAATCCTGCCTTCTTCTTCAACGTTGAATCACCTGAAGGAGAAACGGAGTCGAATTTGATCGGCATTCGTCTGAATGTTGCTGATGAAGAGAACCGCTACGATATCCAGTTTGCAGGTACAGAGATGGCGAGCACGAGTGGGTTACGTGTGAAGAGTGACTCCACCTATCCGATTTTGATTGTCGGTGCTACGATCTTTATGATCGGTATTGCGATGGGCATGTACTGGCCACACCGTCGTGTTTGGATCCGTCGTCATGAAGAAGGGGTGCTTGTCGCCGGTTTTACGAATAAAAACCCGTCCTCGCTCCGTCGTGAAGTGTCGCCGCTATTAGAACAAAGTGGTTTACCGATGTGGGAAGACCAGGCGAGATTCACAGAGAAGTCGGAGAACGAGTTAACAGATGAAAGAGGGGAATCTTGATGGAATGGATTGAATGGAGCAGCCGAATGCTGTTTATCGCGTTCTTCCTTTACGCAATCTCGACGGTTCTCTTTACGATTGCCGTCAGCGGTATGCGTAAAGATCGAAACGTCAACCGTGTTGCCTATGGGAAATACGCCTTTATCTTGGCAATCATCGGCTTTGTCGCTCAAATGACATATTTCTTTATGCGCTGGGCAGCTGTCGGCTATGCGCCGGTGTCAAACTTGTACGAATATACGACGTTCTTCGGTATGATGATGGTACTTGGGTTCCTCGTCGTATATGGAATTTATAAAAATGATGTACTCGGCTTGTTCGCAATGCCGGTGGCGTTACTCGTCATCGCCTTCGCCTCAATGTTCTCAAGTGAGGTCGCACCGCTCATCCCGGCACTCAACAGTGTATGGTTGAAAATTCACGTTACGACGGCTGCGCTCGGACAAGGGATTTTGGCCATTAGTTTTGCATCGGGCCTCATTTTCTTATTGAACGAAACATCGATGAAAGAACAGTCTAAGTCACGGACGTGGCTCGAAGTGACGATGTTTGTCCTCATGTGCACGCTCGGCTTCATCATCGTCTCGATGTTATTCAAGGGGATCGGTGCCGGAGGTGTCGTCGAGTTCACGAACGATCGCGGTCAAGCGGAGACGTATGAATATTTCATGCCGATCTTGTTCGTCCCAGAAGGGGCACAACTCTTATCTGGCGCGAGTGGCTTGTCACTCGAACTCCCGAACTGGATCAATACACTCAAGTTGAACACGCTCATCTGGTCGGTCATCGGCGGAATTGTAATCTATGTGTTGCTCCGCTTTGTCATCTTGCGTAAACGCGTCGCTGAAGCGCTCCAACCCCTTGCGAAAAAAGTCGATCTCGACCTTGCTGATGAAATCAGCTATCGCTCGGTCGCGATTGGATTACCGGTCTTTATCCTTGGTGGTCTGATCTTTGCGATGATTTGGGCACAGATTGCCTGGAACCGTTTCTGGGGATGGGACCCGAAAGAAGTTTGGGCTCTCATCACGATGCTGATTTATATTTACTACTTGCATATGCGCATTCAGCGTGGCTGGACAGGGACGAAAGCGGCCTGGTTATGTGTTGGTGGATTTGCTGTCATCATGTTCAACCTCGTCTTCGTCAACCTGGTCATTGCCGGTCTGCATTCATATGCCTGACGTAAAAGAAGTCACAATTGTGACTTCTTTTTCATTTGGTCCATCAAATCATCGTTGTGAAGCGAAATAATAGAGTGGTATAGTTATGGCAGAGAGTGGAATGTTCACAATTGTGCAACATTCGCTACAACTCGTAATGGGTCTTAGGAGGGTTTTAGGTATGGCTGAGAAAACGAAGATTTTAGTAGTCGACGACGAGGAGAGAATTCGCCGACTTTTGAAAATGTACTTAGAACGTGAACAGTATGAGATTGAAGAAGCGGTCAATGGTGAAGAGGCGCTTGCGCTTGCCCTTGATAACGAATACGACGTGATTTTGCTTGATTTGATGATGCCAAAGATGGATGGGGTTGAAGTATGTACAGAACTCCGGAAGACGAAAGCGACTCCGGTCATCATGCTTACGGCGAAAGGCGAAGAAATCGATCGTGTCCAAGGATTTGAAGTCGGAGCGGATGATTATATCGTCAAGCCGTTCAGTCCGCGTGAAGTCGTGCTCCGCGTCAAAGCATTGCTTCGCCGCTCTGGTTCGACGAAGTTCATGCACACGAGTGAGAAGTCGAAGGATTTGATCGTCTTCCCACATCTGACAATCGATAATGATGCACACCGCGTCACGGTGGACGGCGAGGAAATCGCCCTCACACCAAAAGAATATGAGTTATTGTTCTTCCTCGCAAAACAGGTGGATAAAGTCTTTTCACGAGAGCAGTTGTTAAAAGAAGTATGGAACTACGAATTTTTCGGAGACCTTCGGACCGTCGATACGCATGTGAAACGTCTTCGTGAGAAATTGAATCGTGTCTCACCGGACGCGGCGCATATGATCACGACCGTATGGGGTGTCGGGTACAAGTTCGAAGCTGCCAGTGAATGATGATTCGTCGAAACAGCATCGTCACGAAACTGTGGCTGACGATTCTCGTTTTGGTCAGTGTCATCTTATTCATCGTCTCGGTGTTGATGCTTGAATTTTTTAATTCCTTTCATATCGACCAGGAACGAGGCCATCTTGCCAAGCTCGGTGGACAGGTCCAATCGGTTTTGTTGAATGAAGGTGACACGTCCCAGACGATTGATCAAATCATCGAAGTGTACGGGGCTAACTATATCTTAGAGAACGGGACGACCCGATCGAATTTTGGAAATCAAGTGGATGGCTTGATGGTAGAACTTGAACGACAGGATTGGGAAACTTATCAGGCGGTCGGTGAGACGGCCATCGGGAATTTCTCATCTTTTGACGACCAGGCCGCGCTAGCGTATCGGACGACCTTCTCCTTATCGACAGGACAGTATACGCTCTACCTGCTCGAACCGCTCGATGCGATCTCGAGTGCGAACGCGGGAGCACGGACCATCATTCTTTGGACCGTCGCTTCGGCCATCATCGTCACGACCGTCTTCGCTTTCTTCTTGTCGACACGAATCACGGCACCGCTCCGAGCGATGCGGGATGCAGTCAATAAGACGGGAGAGGGGCAATTTGATTTACGTTTGGAGACGAAGACACGGGATGAGATTGGCGAACTCGCTGCTTCTTTCAACGCAATGAGCAGTCAGCTTTCGAAATATGTGAATGCCCTTGACCGGGAACGGCTGCAACTTGCGTCGATTCTTCGTTCGATGGCAGACGGTGTCATCACACTCGATCGTCATGCAAACGTGATTGTCACGAACCCGCAAGCGAGTCCATTACTTCAAGATGGGCAACCACATGAAGTCGTATTGTCTCTTTATGAGGAAGTGATGGAGGGGACGTCTGAAAAGACGATCGAAGTGAAACAGGATGAGCGGTACTATACACTGACAGTCACACCACTCGTCGGAGAAGACGATTTCGAGGGTGCTGTCGTTGTTATCCGGGATACGTCAGAAAGTCATCGACTCGATAAGATGCGGACCGATTTTGTGACGAACATTAGCCATGAACTCCGGACACCGCTCGTGACGCTTCAAGGGTATTCAGAGGCAATCATCGATGGCATCACTGAGAGTGACGAGGCGACGAAAGAGTTCGCCTCTATCATCTACGATGAATCGCTCCGCTTGGCAAGACTCGTCAATGATTTGTTGGATTTGGCACGCATCGAATCGGGTAAAGAGACGATGCATTTCACTTCGTTTGATATCGGTGATTTCTTGCCCCGAGTCATGCGAAAGTTCAATCAGATGGCATCTGAAAAAGAGATTCGTTTACAGACCGACGCCCCGCACCGTCTCATCGAGGCGGATGGCGATCGTCTCGAGCAAGTGTTCACCAACTTGATTGGCAATGCTATCGCGCATACCGATTCTGGAGAAATTCGGATTGAGGCCACAGAAGAGACGGACGGGCTACGGATTCAGTTGACGGATACAGGTCACGGAATTCCAAAAGAGGATTTGCCGTTCGTTTTCGAGCGATTCTATAAAGCCGATAAAGCCCGGACCAGTGGTTCGAAGACAGGGACAGGCATCGGACTCGCGATCGTGAAGAATGTGGTCGATGCCCATCACGGAAAAGTGAGCGTATCGAGTACACTCGGGGTCGGAACCACCTTCGAGATTTACTTACCATTTGAACAACCACACAACTCGTAATGGTGACTCGCTTGAGTCACCATTTGTGGCATTTTAAGGGGGGAGTCGAATGAAACGTTATACACGAACGGGCGACAAGGGTGAAACATCATTAATCGGTAGTCGTGTCGAGAAATCCCATCCTCAGATTGAAGCGATGGGTCATCTCGATGAGTTGAATAGTCAGATTGGACTCGCCATCGCGCATCAAGAGGATGAGACGCTCCGAATACAGCTGACGAAGATTCAGCACGACTTGTTCGACCTCGGATCGGAGCTGATGTATGCTGAGGCACCGCCAAAAATGGTCGATTTGTCGATCGTGACGGAACTAGAACGATGGATGGATGAGTGGGAGGAGTCCTGTCCGGAACTTGTGCGCTTCATCCTTCCTGGCGGCAGCGTTGCCGCAGCTAGCTTACATGTGGCTCGTACCGTTTGTCGACGGGTCGAGCGTGACTTAGCGGCTCTCGGAGTCGCCGACCGGCAATTGCCTTACTTTAACCGCTTGAGTGATTATTTATTTACGGTTGCCCGTTACGCGAACGTCGTGGCAGGGGTGCCGGATCAAGAATATGCGCGCGGCGCTGCCGTGTTTCAACCAAAACGAAAAAAGGAGTGATCGGCAGATGAAAGGTATCGTTCAGTTCCAACATCAATTGCACTACTCGGTCTATCCGACCAAGAAATTTAAAACGACGACTTGTCTCGTGTCATTCGCCGCTCCATTATCGGCGGAGACGGTCGCAGATCGGGCATTGCTCCCGTTCATCATGGAGAAATCGACGGCGACGTATCCGTCCATTGAGTTATTTCACACACCGCTAGAGGAGTTGTATGACACAAACTTATATGCTGGTGCATCTAAGATCGGAAAGGAGCACGTCATCCAATTCCAACTCGAAGTCGTCAACGATCATCTTGTCGGAGAAGACGTATTGAGTCAGGCAATCGAGTTACTCGAAGACGTTCTCCTCCGTCCGAACGCATACGATGGGGCGTTTCAGCCACTCATCGTCGAGCAGGAACGTCGATTGCAACGTCAGCGTATCGAATCGGTCTATGATGACAAAATGCGTTTCGCCCAACAGCGTCTACAAGAAATGCTCGGAGGAGAACTTGCGATTCCGTCACTCGGTACGCTTGAGCAACTCGACCATGTCACACCAAAATCATTGTATGCGGCATATCAATCGATGATTCAACATGACCGTGTGGACATCTATGTTGTCGGGGATGTCAATCGTGAGCAAGTCGAACAGGCTTTCAATCCATTGGAATCCCTTGGGACACGTCGACCACGCCTGTTACCAGAAGCGAGTCGAGGAGAGTTCAAGCGTTTGGAAGAACACCAATACATTAAACAAAGCAAGCTCCATCTCGCTTATTCACTCAATGTCGACCCAAGAACGGAGGCGGCGATTCGTATGCAAGTCGTGAATGGACTGTTCGGTGGATTCCCTCACTCGAAACTGTTCATGAACGTGCGTGAAAAAGAGAGCCTGGCGTACTATGCCGCCTCACAATATAGTTCCCTCAGTCGGAAGTTGTTCGTCTATGCCGGCATCGATGCGTCGAACCAGCAAAAAACCGAACAGATCATCGAAGAGCAATTGAACGCTTTACAAGCGGGCGAGTTTGAGGATGAGACGTTGCAACAGACGAAAGAGTTGTTGTTCCATCAACGTCGACAACTTGGAGACAGTCCACGTCAATTGATTGCTTGGATGAGTGGAGCAGACGTTCGTCCGTTCTCGTTAGAAGAAGAGATGGCAATCATTGAAAACACGACACGAGATCATGTCGTCGCGCTTGCGAAAGAAATGGAACTCGAAGCGGTTTATTGCTTGAAAGGAGGAGAAGCATGAAATTAGACTTTCCTAACGTCGGAGAGACGTTACATCATCACGTTCTCGACAATGGCCTCTCCGTTTACTTGTTGAAAAAGACTGGATATGAAAAAACATTCGCGACGTTCACGACTAAATATGGATCGATTGATCGACGCTTCAAACTAGAAGACTGGATCGAGGTTCCCGATGGTATCGCACATTTCTTAGAACATAAGATGTTCGAGAAAGAAGATGGTGACGTCTTCCAACAATTCGGTCGTCAAGGAGCGTCAGCGAACGCTTTCACTTCCTTCACACGGACGGCTTATTTGTTCGGTGCCACGTCCAAGATCTCGGAAAACGTACAGACGCTGCTCGATTTCGTCCAGACCCCTTATTTCACGAAAGAGTCGGTCGAGAAAGAGAAAGGAATCATTGGTCAAGAAATTCAAATGTACCAAGACAATCCGGGGTGGCGTTTGTATTTTGGTTTAATTGAGGCGATGTACGAGACACATCCCGTCAAGATTGATATCGCAGGTACGATCGAATCGATTTCAAAGATCACGGCGGAAGACTTGTACACCTGTCATCAAGCGTTCTATCATCCGAGCAACATGGCATTGTTCGTCGTCGGGAATATCGAACCGGATGAGATGCTTGCCTTGATTCGAGATAATCAAGCAGCTAAATCTTTTGAAACGCCACGATTGAGTGCTCGCGAGACAGTAGATGAGCCGACCACGGTTCGTCTGTCAGAACGGGTCATCGAGATGGACGTCTCTGTACCGAAAGTCATGATTGGGTATAAGGACATACCGCAAGCTGGGGAAGCGGGTCTGAAGCAAGAATTGACAGTAGAACTACTCATGCATGCGCTCTTCGACACGACAGCACCTCTTTATACAGAACTTTATGCTGAAGGATTGATTGACGATGCCTTCTCGTTTGACTATACGTCAGAGGAGACGTTCGCTTTTGCCGCCTTGTCGATGGAGACGTCGGAAGTGGACGCGTTTGTCAGCCGTGTGACGGAGGCGTTAGAACGTCCACTTCAGTTGAGTCAAGAGACGCTCGACCGGAAGAAACGCATGATGCAAGGACAGTTCTTGAAAGCATTGAACTCACCTGAGTTCATCGCCAATCAGTTCTCCCGTTATGCGCTCAATGATGGGAACTTGTTTGAAATCCCGACTTTGATTGATGCCATCACGCTCGATGAACTATACGAAGCATACGAGCGCTTGTTCCGCCGTGAACAACGAACGGTGTGCGTCGTCAAAAAACCATGAAGACATTGATTGTTGGAGCGAGCGGTGCCATCGGACGTGCCGTCTCGCTCGCTTTTCGTGAAGATGAACTAATTTTGCATGCGAACGATGGTCGTGAAAGACTTCGTCATTTGATTGATGATGAAAATCTATCGGCAACACTGCGCCCTTGTGACCTAACGGACCGTGAAGCTGTTGAGTCATGGGTACAGGATATGCCGGATGTCGATCGAATGGTATACGTGGCCGGACATGCGCTCCATGGTCTCGTCGTCGACCAGTCAATGGACGAGCTCGACCGGCTATATGATGTACATGTTCGAGCGATGATCCGACTCATCCAGTCCGTCGTAGCAAGGAAGCCTTACAATCATCATCTGGATATCGTGATCGTCTCGAGTGTATGGGGAGAGGTCGGTGCGGCGGCTGAGGTGTTTTATTCAACCGTCAAAGCGGCACAGCTCGGCTTCGTCAAAGCGTTCGCTCGAGAAGCCGGCCCGTTCAATGTTCGAATCAATGCGGTGACACCGGGGTGGATTGATACGCCAATGAATGATACGGTAGAAGAGTCGAAACAATCCGTGCTCGATGACATTCCACTAGGACGTCTCGGTGCGGCAAAGGACGTGGCCAACACGATCCGTTTCTTGTGTTCACCGGACGCCTCGTATATAACGGGCACGGTGTTACGCATCGACGGCGGTTGGCAATGATCCAATCCATGTAAATAAACCTGTTCTTTTCAATTCTTCTAAAATAATTTAAAATAGGCAAGGTAGCGAACTCGCTCGAAAGGATGGTTGGGGATGGAACATAAATTCGAAGAGTGGTATCTCGAATATGAATTGTGTCAGAATCGACCGGGTATCCTGGGAGACATCGCGTCTCTCATGGGGATGCTTCAAATCTCCATCGTCACCATCAATGGGGTCGATTTGCAGCGACGGGGGATGTTGCTCAAAGCACCAGCCGCCGATCATGTGCATCGACTCGAGCATATTTTAAAGCGGATGGAAGCCATTGCCGTCATCAAGTTGCGTCGTCCGAAGTTACGAGACCGGATTGCAATCCGTCACGGTCGTTATATCGACCATGATAGTGATGACAAAAAAACGTTTCGCTTCGTCCGTGAAGATTTGGGCATTCTCGTCGATTTCGTTGCGGAACTGATGAAGGAAGAACGCCATTTGTTAATCGGTGTTCGTGGAAATCCACGCGTCGGAAAGACGGAGTCCATCGTAGCAGCTAGTGTGTGTGCGAACAAACGATGGTTGTTTCTTTCCTCGACACTGATGAAACAGACCGTTCGGACCTCATTATTTGAAGAGGAACGGGAAGGCGATCACGTATACATAATTGATGGTGCCGTCTCTACCCGAACGATGGATGAACGACATCGCCAGCTCATTCGTGAAGTCATGCGGTTGCCGGCCGTGAAAGTCATCGAACACCCTGACCTGTACGTCCGAAACACCGATTGCGTGTATGAAGACTTTGATTATATTATTGAATTGAGAAACAATCCGGATGAGACGATCATCATCCCACAAGAAACGCATCGTGAGTCAGAATGGTTTGAATAATTATGTGAATGGAAGGTGTGGACCCCTGTGACAGAACTAGGGACTTTTTTGAAACAAAAGCGTGAGGAGAGCGGATTGACGCTCGACCAAATCCAGCAGACGACGAAGATTCAAAAGCGCTATATCATCGCAATCGAGGAAGGTGATTACAAAAATCTCCCTGGCTCTTTTTATGCACGGGCGTTCATTAAGACGTATGCGGAGTCGCTCGGCCTTGATGTGGATGAATTATACGAGACATATGCAAAAGATTTACCGGTCATCGAGGCACAGCCGTCTGTTCAACTCTCTCGGAAGAAAACGTATTCGAAGGCTTCCGAGTCGACAAGTCGGGTCTCGAGATGGGTTCCGAAAGTTCTCCTCGTTCTCACGGTCTTCTTGCTCATCACCGCGATTTATTTCGCAGTGAGAAGCATCGACTTCGGTGGTCAGGATGCAAGTCCTGCCGAACCGCCAAGTTCTGGTGTCACAGTCGACCAGAATGAGGATGTCCCGGCTGATGAACCGGTCGAGGAGGAACCGACTGAAGAGGAGCCGACCGAAGAAGAACCGCCAGCGGAATCTGGTCCGATTGCGGTGAAGGAGTCGAATGGGGCAGATATCACTTATGAACTCGCGACGAACGAGAAACTGTCGACCGAGATTTATGTGAAGGAGTCACCTGCCTCTTACGTGGGTGTTCGTGATACGTCGTTAGAAGGAGCCTTTCTCGCACCGGAGTATCCGAACCAGTCGAAACAGAATCCGATTGTCATTGAAGATGCCGAGACGGACACATTGCGTATTCGAATCGGACTCATCGCAGGCGTTGAGAAAATCGTCGTCAACGGTCGTGAGCTCGAGCTTCAAGAGTCTCCGGTCACACAAAATATTTTTGTAAAGAGAGTCGACGCCGAATAAGTCGACTCTCCTTCTAAGAGGAGGCGTTCTATATGAACCTACCTAACCGATTGACGATGCTACGCGTGGTCTTGATTCCCGTATTCGTCGTCTTACTCGCTGTTGATTTTGATTGGGGAAACATCACTTTTTTAGGCGCTGATATCCCGATGCACCAATTTATCGCTGGTGTGATTTTTACGATTGCGGCCATTACAGACTGGTTAGACGGACATTTGGCTCGTAAGCATAACTTAGTCACGAACTTTGGTAAATTTATGGACCCGCTCGCAGATAAACTGCTCGTCACGGCGGCCCTTGTGTTGCTCGTTGAGATGGATCTCGTCGCGGCGTGGGTCGTCGTCGTGATTCTATCACGTGAATTTGCGGTTACAGGCTTACGTCTCGTCGCTGCCGATGAAGGGATTGTCGTCGCGGCCGGGAAATCTGGAAAAGCGAAGACGTGGGTGCAGCTCTTTGCCATCATCTTCTTACTGTTCGGTAACCCGATCTTTAGCTATGTCGGGATCCCGTTTGGCGAATGGGCGATGTGGTTGGCGCTCGTACTTACAATTTACTCAGGTGCCGAATATTTCGCACAAAACTATAAGATTATTGTGAAGTCGATGTAAGTCGACAGAGACGAGTTGGTTGATCTAGCTCGTCTTTTTTTTGAAGTTGAGGAGGAAATGAGATGAAACGAGCCGAAATCATTGCGGTAGGAAGCGAGTTGCTCTTAGGGGAAATCGTTAATACGAATGCGAGTTACATATCAGAACAACTGTCGAAGTACGGTGTGCCGGTCTTGTATCATCAAGTTGTCGGGGATAACGCGGTACGAATGCGAGAGACGTTTGAAATCGCCCGTCGTCGTTCCGACTTTGTCATCGTCACGGGTGGACTCGGTCCGACGGCGGATGATGTCACAAAGGCGGTCCTTTCCGACTTACTCGAACGTCCGATTGTGCGAGATGAGGAAGCGTATGAGACGATTCAACGTTTCCTCGTGTCACGAAATCGATTGATGAACGATGGGGACGCTCGCCAAGCCGACGTGCTCAGCGGAGCAGACGTATTACCAAATCCGGTCGGGCTTGCCCCGGGCATGTGGATTGCCGGAGATACGACGTGGTTGCTTTTACCGGGTGTGCCACGTGAGATGAAAGCATTGGTCGAGGCGACGTTTCCTAAGAAACTATCAGGAGCGACGCTCGTCTCAGAATCATTACGGTTTTATGAGATTGGAGAATCCGCTCTCGATGATGCCGTGAAGGACTTATTGGATGGTTCGAATCCGACCGTTGCCCCCTACGCCGAGACGGGAGAGGCAAGACTTCGGATCAGTGCCCGTGCGACGGACGAGGTGACCGCGCGTCAGATGATTGAAAAAGTGAAGACTGAAATCCTGAAACGGGTCGGTTCGTACTACTTTGGCTCTGACGATGAGACGATTGCATCACACCTTGTCCAAACATTGTCTAGATTGAATCGAACATTCGCTGTTGCTGAGTCGTTGACCGGCGGTGAGGTACAATCGATGGTTACATCAACACCTGGCGCTTCAGTCGTCTTTCTAGGTGGAGTCGTGACCTATTCGGATGAGCTAAAAAATAGGTATTTAGGGGTCTCGCTTGATACAATTGAACAGCACTCAGTCGTCTCAAAAGAAGTTGCCTATGAGATGGTGGACGGATTGTCAAAGACCACCCATGCCGACTACGCCCTCTCTTTCACGGGAGAGGCAGGACCGACATCGAATTCGGGTCGTCCGATCGGTACGGTCTATATCGGAGTGAAGACACCAAACGGAATAGAAGTCATCGAGCGGACGTATCCCCATCAAGAACGGAATATCATCCGCATGCGAGCCGCGAAGGACGGATTATGGGCCCTCATTCAACGAATCAAAAAAGGCGAATAAATGTTCGTAAAAAACTTGTGTATCGTACAGTGTTCACGTATAATAAGAGTATCAATTAAAGGAGGCTCATTTATCTATGAGTGATCGTAAACAAGCGTTAGAAATGGCATTGCGCCAGATTGAAAAACAATTCGGTAAAGGCTCAATCATGCGCCTTGGTGAAAATACAGACCAACAAGTATCGGTCATCCCTTCAGGGTCAATCGCCCTCGACGTCGCGCTCGGTGCGGGTGGATATCCACGCGGTCGTGTCATCGAAGTATACGGACCAGAATCTTCAGGTAAGACGACGGTTGCCCTTCATGCGATTGCAGAAGTCCAAAAGCGTGGCGGTCAAGCAGCATTCGTTGATGCCGAGCACGCACTCGATCCGAAGTATGCTAAAAATCTTGGGGTCAACATCGATGAGTTGCTCCTTTCACAGCCGGATACTGGGGAGCAAGCGCTCGAAATCGCTGAAGCGCTCGTTCGCTCGGGAGCAGTTGATATCCTCGTCGTCGACTCGGTTGCGGCACTCGTACCGAAAGCCGAAATCGAAGGGGAAATGGGAGACTCGCACGTCGGTCTTCAAGCTCGTTTGATGTCTCAAGCACTTCGTAAGTTGTCTGGTGCGACGAACAAGTCGAAAACGATTGTCATCTTCATCAACCAAATCCGTGAGAAGATTGGGATCATGTTCGGTAACCCGGAAACGACTCCAGGGGGCCGTGCCTTGAAATTCTACTCTTCTGTACGTCTTGAAGTTCGTCGTGCGGAGACGCTCAAACAAGGTCAAGATATGGTCGGGAACCGTACGAAGATCAAGATTGTAAAAAACAAGATTGCACCTCCGTTCAAAACAGCGGAAGTTGATATTATGTATGGTGAGGGGATCTCGCGTGAAGGGGAACTCATCGATATCGGTGCAGACCTCGACATCGTTCAAAAGAGCGGAGCTTGGTACTCGTTCAATGAAGAACGTCTTGGTCAAGGCCGTGAAAACGCCAAGCAATACATGAAAGAAAATCCAGCAATCGCAGCTGAGGTCGAACAACAGATTCGAGATCACTACGGATTGAATGGAGAAAAAACGGTCACGGTCGAAGGCGAAGACGACGAAGTCCTCTCACTTCTCGATGACGAATAAGCACATCGTCTCACTCGAATTCTTTCGAGTGAGATTTTTTTAGTATAATTTTTTAGGCAATTGGTAGTTCTATCCTGTCCGTGCATTGCATTCTCCCTATTAAATAAGTACAATAAAGTTATGCGCGGGCTTGCCCGTGTATCTCACTTATTAAAAAAATAAAATAACCTTGCGAAAGGGAGGTGAACATGATGGAATGGCTATACTGGCTTATTCTGATCCTCCTTTTGCCGATAGCTTTTGTTGCAGGTTTTTTTGTGCGTAAATCGATCGCCGAAGCGAAGATTCAAGGTGCCGAGACGGAAGCGACTAAGATTGTAGAGCAAGCAAAACAACAATCGGAAGCGATGCAAAAAGAAGCACGGCTTGAAGTAAAAGAAGAGATGATTCAACTTCGTAATGAGACGGAACAAGAATTGCGTGAACGTCGCGAAGAACAGAAAGTGAAAGAGAATCGCCTCGTTCAAAAAGAAGAGCTTCTTGACCGCAAAGCAGACATGCTCGAGCGGAAAGAGGACTCGCTAGATGAACAGGAACGAGGACTCGAAAAACGCAAGCGTGAAGCAGAAATGCTCGAAAGCAAAGTGGAGGAGTTATACGAAGAGGCACGCCGAGAACTTGTACGCGTGGCATCCCTCTCGAAAGATGAAGCACGTACCATCATCATGGACGAAGCGAAGCAGGAAGCGCTTCACGATGCTGCTCTCCTTCAAAAAGAAATCGAGCAAAAAGCAAAACAAGAAGCGGATAAAAAAGCGAAACACCTCTTATCTCTCACGATGCAACGATATGCAGCTGAACATGTCGCCGAGACGACGGTATCCGTTGTCAACTTACCTAGTGATGAGATGAAGGGTCGTATCATCGGGCGCGAAGGACGTAACATCCGGACGCTCGAAACGTTGACTGGGATTGACCTCATCATCGATGACACACCAGAAGCCGTCATCTTGTCAGGGTTCGACCCGGTTCGTCGTGAAATCGCGAAGATGACGCTTGAAAAACTCGTTCAAGACGGTCGGATTCATCCGGCTCGAATTGAAGAAATGGTAGAGAAGTCTCGCCGTGAAGTGGATGAACGCATTCGTGAATACGGCGAGGAAGCTACGTTTGAAGCCGGCATTCACGGACTCCATCCAGACCTTGTCAAGACGCTCGGTCGCATGCGTTATCGTACGAGTTATGGTCAGAACGTCTTGTCTCACTCGGTTGAGGTGGCACACCTTGCCGGGATGATGGCAGCTGAACTTGGTGAAGACGTCACGCTCGCCAAACGGGCAGGACTCTTACACGATATCGGGAAAGCGATCGACCATGAAGTCGAAGGTAGTCACGTTGAAATCGGTGTAGAACTTGCGACGAAATACAAAGAACATCCGGTCGTCATCAATTCGATCGCTTCCCACCACGGGGACGTCGAGGCGACATCGACGATTGCTGTACTTGTGGCAGCGGCTGATGCCTTGTCAGCAGCGCGTCCTGGAGCTCGTCAAGAGACGCTTGAAAGCTACATCCGTCGTCTTGAGCGACTCGAATCAATCTGTGAGTCGTTCGAAGGTGTCGAGAAATCGTATGCGATTCAAGCAGGACGTGAAGTTCGAATTATCGTTCGCCCTGATGTCGTTGACGATGTCGTCGCCGGTAAGATGGCACGCGATATTTGTAAGCGAATCGAGGATGAACTCGATTATCCTGGACAAATCAAAGTGACGGTCATTCGTGAAACACGTTCCGTCGATTATGCGAAGTAAACGAAGCGGAGAATTTCTCCGCTTTTTCTGTTTGAGGGAGGACTTTATATGAAAATTTTATTTATCGGTGATGTGGTCGGGAAACCCGGTCGTGATATATTGACTAAACAAATCGGACGCTTGAAAGACAAATATAACCCGACGTTCATGCTCGTCAACGGTGAGAACGCGGCAAACGGTCGTGGTCTCACGAAAAAGATTTACCAACAATTTTTAGAGCTCGGCTTTCATGGGGTGACGATGGGAAACCACACGTGGGACAATCGTGATATCTTTGAGTGGATCGACGACGCCGACCGCATCGTCCGTCCGGCCAACTATCCGGACGGGACACCTGGTGTCGGCATGATGAAATTGAAACAAAACGGGAAGAAACTGGCCGTGATTAACGTCATGGGAAATGTCTTCTTGCCGTCTCTTGACTGTCCGTTCCGTACCGTCGACCGTCTTGTCGAGGAAGTACGGGATGAGGTCGATGCGATCTTTGTGGATGTCCATGCTGAGGCGACAAGCGAGAAGATCGCCATGGGCTATCATCTCGACGGTCGCGCTCAAGCCGTAGTCGGGACGCATACGCACGTACAGACGGCAGATGAACGTGTCTTGCCGAACGGAACAGCGTACATCACCGACGTCGGGATGACCGGTCCACTTGACGGGGTAATCGGCATGGATGCATCCGTTGTTTTAAAAAAATTTATGACACAACTCCCAGTTCGGTTTGAAGTTGCCGAGGGACGGGAACAACTTAATGGAGTTTTCATTACAATCGATGATCAGACGAAACGAGCGACAAAAATCGAACGAATACACCTAGATGATCAGACCGTCTGGTTTGATTGAACAACCTACCCGAGGGGGAAACAAGAATGGACGTACTCAAAGTTTCGGCAAAATCGAACCCTAACTCCGTTGCGGGTGCTTTAGCGGGTGTGCTACGTGAAAAAGGAACGTGTGAGATACAGGCGATCGGGGCAGGTGCACTGAATCAGTCCATCAAAGCCGTCGCGATTGCCCGAGGCTTCGTCGCGCCTAGCGGTCTCGATTTGATTTGCATTCCGGCCTTTACCGATATTATGATTGACGGAGAGGAACGTACTGCCATCAAGCTCATCATTGAGCCACGATGAGCGGTCGGGACATAGGTCCTATTCTTGTGAAGAGGAGCCATCGGCGCGGATGGCTCCTCTTTTTTTGTGTTAATCGGACGTTCTATCTTCTCAGTTTCGTCATTTTATGACAAGATGATAAAGAACGTATCGTTCGATCATGAGAAACAAGAGGGGGACGTTTTCAATGGAACAACTTGTGTCAACCAAAGAGACGGAATCAACGACACCAGTAATGAAAGCGATTCAAAAACACACGGCCGGGTTTGGGGCAAAACTGGTCGACGTACCAGTTCCGACACCAGGACCTGGAGAAGTACTCATTCAAGTTAAAGCGACATCGATTTGCGGGACCGATGTCCATATCTATGAATGGGATGAATGGTCACAAAGTCGCGTCAAACCACCGTACGTATTCGGTCATGAGTTTTCGGGGGAGGTCGTTGCGCTCGGCGAAGGGACGAAACGGATCAAAGTCGGACAGGCGGTGTCTGCTGAAACACATATCGTCTGTCATCAATGTAAGCAATGTTTGCGCGGTCAGTACCACATCTGTAAAAACACAAAAATCATCGGGGTGGACACGCAAGGATGTTTCGCAGAATATGTCGTCATGCCTGAAGAGAATCTATGGGTGAACCCGGAGTCGATGCCAGCGAAACTCGCTTCGATTCAAGAACCACTCGGGAATGCGGTCCATACGGTGTTGGCGAGTGACGTGTCAGCCAAATCGGTCGCCATCGTCGGTTGTGGCCCAATCGGACTCATGGCGGTCGGTGTCGCCAAAGCAGCAGGGGCGAGTCGTGTCTATGCGATTGACGTCAATCCATATCGTTTAAAACTCGCCGAAGCGATGGGGGCAGATGTCGTCATCAACAGTTTAGAAGAGAATCCGCTCGAGTTGATTGAGCGTGAGACCGACGGAGACGGAATCGATGTCGTCTGTGAGATGAGCGGACACCCGATTGCCATCGATCAAGCGTTTAAGATGGTCACGGCAGGTGGGGACGTCAACGTCTTGTCACTTCCGGCTCGTCCGGTCGCCATCGACCTCACACGGGACGTCGTCTTTAAAGGGGTCCGCGTCCAAGGAATCACGGGCCGCAAGATGTATGAAACGTGGAGTCAAGTCTCGACGATGCTTGCGACGGGTCAGTTGGACGTCGAACCGATCATCACACACGTCTTCAAGCTCGAAGAGTTCGAAAAAGGGTTCGAACTCATGCGGGCAGGGAAATGTGGAAAGGTCGTCTTAATACCTTAAAGGGGGAAACAACATGGCATTTGAACATATTACAGAAGCAATCAATGAGATGAAAGAACAAGGGACGTTCCGTAAGCTCGTCCCGCTCGAATCGGCACAAGGGAATGAAGTGACAATCGATGGGAAGTCACTCGTTCAGCTGTCATCAAACAACTATCTCGGACTCGCGAATCACCCGCGTCTGAAGCAGGCGGCGATTGAAGCGGTCGAACATTACGGTGCAGGAACGGGATCAGTCCGTACGATTGCCGGGACGTTCGAGATGCACGAAGCGTTCGAGCGTGAACTCGCGGAGTTCAAACATACGGAGGCCTCACTCGTCTTCCAATCAGGATTCGCGACGAACCTCGGAGTATTGTCTGCACTTCTTGGACCGGAGGATGTCGTCATCAGTGACGCCCTCAACCATGCGTCAATCATCGATGGGATTCGCCTCACGAAAGCGGCTCGACGTATCTATAAACACGTCGACCTCGAAGACTTGGAGAAGGCGTTGAAAGAGACGCAGGACTATCGCACACGTCTCGTCGTGACGGACGGCGTCTTCTCGATGGACGGGAACATCGCACCGCTTCCGGCCATCGTCGAACTCGCAGAGAAGTATGACGCTGCGGTCATGGTCGATGATGCGCATGCATCCGGCGTCCTCGGGAAGAACGGACGTGGAACGGTCAACCACTTCGGATTGGACGGTCGCGTCGCGCTACAGGTCGGGACGCTCTCAAAAGCAATCGGTGTCTTAGGTGGCTATGTCGCCTGTTCACAAGATATTCGGGATTACTTGATCCACAAAGGTCGCCCGTTCCTCTTCTCGACATCACATCCACCGGCAGTCGTGGCGGCGAACCGTGAAGCGATCCGTGTGATGAAAGAGGAAGAAGAGCTGTTCGACAAGCTATGGGCGAACACGGAGTTCTTCAAGAACGGTCTACGTGACCTCGGTTTCGATATCGGACATGCGACGACACCGATCACACCGGTCATGCTCGGCGAAGAGACGCTTGCGCATTCATTCTCAGACAAGTTGAAGGAACATGGCGTATTCGCACAGAGTATCGCCTTCCCGACGGTCGAGCGTGGGAAAGCACGCATCCGGACCATCGTCACAGCGGAGCATACACGAGACGACCTCGAACGGGCACTCGAAGCGTTCAAGACGGTCGCGGAAGAGTTAAATGTGACATTACATGCATAAACGAGGACTGCAGACAATCTGTCTGCAGTTTTTTAGTGGATTGGTCTATGAAATCGAGTATATTCAAATAGAGCACAAATGAAGTAAATTGAAATATAGCGTATTTCTTAATATTTCAATTACCGTATTTTGATTGAATCAGTACATATTAGAAAAGAGGAAAGGCTATGTTTCAGCAAGGGATCTTTCAAGTGGGAATGGTATTAGATCGAGAGACGTTTTCGATTCTGACGATTTCACCACCATTCA
Organism: Exiguobacterium sp. s75; assembly: GCF_018617145.1. Lineage (GTDB taxonomy): Bacteria > Bacillota > Bacilli > Exiguobacteriales > Exiguobacteriaceae > Exiguobacterium > Exiguobacterium profundum. Next base: position 973,140 of record NZ_JACSJQ010000001.1, on the reverse strand, counting down.
TAATAAATGTGATATTTAGTGTCCTGATTTTGATTGGCGTCTTGTACTTTCGGAGTGAGAGATGGAAAGGGAAATTGTGGAACGTTGTACTGATTTGTTACGCGTTCTTATTCATCTTTGTCTATATAGGAGCCTGGTTTGTGAGGCTGAAATACAACCTTACACCGAGTTTCAACGAGTCGTTCGCTCTCGAACCCTTTCCTGGATGGAAGATTTTTTCATACAATGGATTGAGAACGGTATAGAAGAACCGAATTTGACAGTAAATGCGATTGCGTTTGATGCGTTGTTGTTCTACTTCAGGAAGTTCAAGGGTAAATATACGTGGATATTAAGGCTTTTCGCAGTGATTCCTGTCAGCTTATTTTTCATCATATATATTCCGAAAGTCTTTAGTTGGTTATTGCAATAAAAAAAAAGCAAGGCGCAATGCCTTGCTTAAATCGTGATCATTCCTCTAAAACCTCGAGCGGCATAATAGGAATCTGCACCATTGTGGTAGACGAAGATGTGATCATAGCGACGGTCGCAGAACAGGGCGCCACCTTTTTGACGAATGGTGTCCGGTGTCTGAATCCAACTTGACGTCTTCAAATCGAATGCACCGAGCGTTTGTAAGTGTCGGTATGTTTCTTCATCGAGAAGGGTTATGCCCATCTGTTCAGATAGGGCGACCGCGCTTCCGGCGGGTTTGTTCTTCTTACGTGCCTCAAGAGCTGGTTCGTCATAGCAGAGACTTCGTCGACCGCTCGGACTCTCGGCTGAACAGTCGCAAAAAGCGAGGTCTCCGTTAGGGAGTCGAATCACGTCCGGTTCTCCGCCGGTCTCTTCCATCAAGGCGAGTGAGGTCAACTTATCCTGATCAATTTGAATACGCTCCAATATGTCTGACCAGACGACGTCAGAATGACGTTCAACGTTTTCAGTGAAACGAGACTCGAGGGTATGAAGTAATTCGAGGGTTTCTTCGTGTGAAAGCTTCGACATGAGAATCACTCCAATCATGTATTTCTTTCAGTATACGACATTATTTAGTTCAATTTACTTCATTCGTTACAAGAAAGGAGAATCTGGTTTGAACTTTGATGAAACAAACGTCGAACATTTACATGTTCAGTCATTTCAGACGATGGATTTGTTCACATTGAAACATGGCTATTTAAGTCGATTGCCAGCCGGTTCATATCGAGTCACAGATTATTGTGAACTTGACGTGATGGTCACGAGTTCACAATTAGGACGACTTCGGTACATTGATTTGACCTTGCCGTTAGGCGTTTACATAGGGGAAAAACTTTTCTTATTGTATGATCCGTATAGTCGTGAGATCTATTCAACACAGACACGGATCAATCTCGATAAACGACGCATTTCGACAGTTGATTTTCTAAGTGCTTACAGTCGCGAGTTTCATGACCCTGATTCGTTTTCTCTAAAGAAAGAAAATCTATTTAACCTACCGTCGGATAGCAACTGGAGGGAATTTGGGTTACCAAAAGTGAAGTCGGCAGCGGCGTTCTTATCTCAACTATTATGTATATCAGATGTCACTTCGTTTCAGACAATTTTGAGGAACAATCGATTTCTATCTGATTTCAAGGAATGGGCAGATCAGACAAAGTGTGAGTACAGTATCGAACATCATGGGAGAAGGATATGGTCGAATGACTATATAGTGACATGCAATCTTTCAAATGTATCTGAAAGTGATTTCCTGCAATTGGTTACAATGATTGAGACAAGAGAAGAATTAGAAGAATTTCGATTTTTGATTGAGACTGAAGCGTGTATACTTTCACTTTTCATTTTAGGAGATGTTAGGCGAGGCTATGGCGTCGGAGTATTTCAATACGAAAGTGACGAAAAGGAGGAGTGACAATGGAGTTTGAGGATCTATTCTTCTATCATGGGATGATACATGTGTTTGATTTTCAGCATGATTTAGAATCGAGTCGCCTCACCTTTCAAGTGAAATTACTCGATCACCAGAGAAAGCGAAACACGACATTCCGTGAACGAGTCGAAGTGGGCGGGGTTCATTCCCGGCGAGAAGTGATCAATGTAAAACTACGCTTTGAAGATGTCGTCTATATGGAGGTCATTCAAGAGTCATTTGCGGATGGAATCATCGATGAACCGTCAGATGAGTTCGAAGGTTCGCAAATCAAACGATTCGAGCAATCCGGGTATTTGGATTTCTTGACACGAACGCGTTTCTCGTTTTGGGAGTTGATACATGACGATTCAACACCGTTCACGCACTATCGTATTTGCGGCCTGAACTCAGTTTTAGAAATCATCACTCTTTCGGAACCGACCGTTGCATCTGTGATTTCACTCGATTGTAATCGAAAAGGAAGTCCAACCATATATTTCGGTGGAAAGTTCTATACATAAAGGCGCCCTCTCTTAGAGAAGGCGCCTCTTGTTTATACAGATGATGCGGTCAAAATGGACTGTTCGGTCAATCGTCCAATCCAGATTAACGGAAGGGTCAAGAATGCACCGAGAAGGTATACCGAATCAATCGGGAGCCCATCCGCAAGAAGACCGAACAATAAGCTTCCCATACTGAATGCGAGGGCATATCCCGTTTGTTGCACACTGTACACATAAGGAAGTTGTGTAGTCGAGATCTGTTCTTGAATGACGGTGTTCGTCTGAATGATGCGGATTTGTGTGGCTGCGCCTTGAATCACTAACGCCAAAATCGCAAACGCGAGATGCTCGGTCACGCCGAACAACAGAGCGGCAACAATGGATAAGACGGCAGTCGACGGTAGCGAGGGTGCTCGACGAGACCGATAAAGATAAGCACTCGCCGCGATCATACTAATCAAAAATGATGCGTTAAGCGTTCCCCACCAGCCTGTATCGACTTGCAGATGTCGCTCGAGATAGACGAGAAGCAACGCTGAAATCCAAAGCGTGCTGACAAATGATTCATACGTCACAAACCAAGTCACACGACGAGCGAATGGTGACGTTCTTACATAAGTAAGACTATCGCGTAAGGTAATCGATTCCTCCGTTCCATCATCGACGATGTCTTCCGTAAGCGATTGATAGAAGTAAATCGTCACAACCGTTGAAAGGCTGAAGAGAACGAGTGAAACGATTAATGCAAAGGCGCTAGACGAGAGAGAGACGAGCATCGTCCCGAGCGGCCACATCGCGAGTTGGATGAACTGGTTGGAACCTTGAACTAGGCTGTTCGCTTGTTGACGATTCGTCGCCAAACTTGGGATGAATGAGGCTTGAATCGGACGTGCGAATCCATCGAGAAATGCAATCCACATGACGAGGCCGAGAACAAGAATCGAATCCGTGAAGAGAACGAGAACAAGGGTGATCGTCTTCATCAGTTGTGACAGGACGAGCGTTTTCCCGAGCGAGTAGTGGTTGAGGATGCGGGCGAAAAAGAGTCCGCTGAGCGTCATACCGGCAGTCACGGCAATCGGGAAACTGGCCGCCATGAGAGCGGACCCAGTTTGTTGATACAGCAAGGCAATGAGCGCGACGATGTATAGGACATCGCCAATGTTTGCGAGCCATTGGCTAACGAGCAGTGTGTAAAACGATTTCATCACAAATCTCCTCCGAATCTATTTAATTTGGTAGGTTAGACGAATCGTTTTTACACATTTTCACCTCTTCATAAAATGATATTAAAATAATTATACAAAATTTGATTAATTCTGTAAACTTATCATATGGGTGAAATTGTCATAATAGAAGAGTGGAATGTTCAACAAGCTTTGATGGTAGTGGGTAAAAAGCAATTACGTGGGTTACTTTACGAAAGTGAATTGAAAAAATAATGAATGATAAGGATGGGACTATATGCTTGAATATAAACTAAATGATGATGTCACACTGAGAATGTTCAACACAGACGATGCGGACGAGTTATTTAAGCTCACGATTGCATCGAAGCCTTATTTGCGAGAGTGGCTTGGTTGGCTCGACTATATTGAGACGGTGGAAGACTCGAAGCAGAACATAGAGGGACGAATTAAAGGGTTGATTGAAACGGGCGGGCACCCAAAATCGTTCGCTTTGATGTATAAAGGAGCACTGGCCGGAACAATTGGATTTAACGAAATCGCTCGTGGTATCCAATGTGGCACAATCGGATACTGGCTCGGACAAGAGTTTCAAGGGGAAGGCATCATGAGTCAAGCGCTCGAGACCATCATCGAGTATGGGTTTCAAGATTTGAAACTAAATAAAATTGAGATCCGAGTCGCGACAGAGAATGTGAAGAGTCGGGCACTTCCGGAACGATTCGGCTTTAAGAAAGAAGGGGTCATTCGAGATGCGGAGTGGCTGTATGACCGTTACGTCGATCATGTCGTCTACGGGTTGTTGAAACATGAATTTTTGCAGCTAAACCATCATTCTAAAGCTTTTGATGAGGCTGGACATCGTATGTAAACAACGACGAGACATTTTAAAAGGGGACTACTGAATGACAACCATATATTTTGTCAGACATGCACATTCTACCTATACACCAGACGAATTCGCCAGACCGTTATCTGAGAAAGGAATGCATGATGTTGCTGAAATTACAAACCTTCTAATCGATGAGGGGATCGATATCGTGACTTCGAGTCCATATAAACGAGCCGTTCAAACCGTAAAAGGCATCGCGGATTATCTTGGACAGGACGTTGTAGTGTCGGATGATTTGAGAGAGCGAACCTTGACTTCAGAACCGGCTAAAGACTTTACAAGCGCGATGGAGACCGTTTGGGAAAATCCTGCGTTCGCATGGGAAGGGGGAGAGTCGAACGATCAGGCTCAATCTAGAGGGGTAGAGGCTCTCATATCACTGCTCAGTACATACGAAGGGAAAAAAGTGGTGCTCGGCACACATGGAAATATTATGGTTCTCATGTTGAATTACTTTGATGAACAGTATGGATATGAATTTTGGAAAGAACTCGACATGCCGGATATCTATAAGGCGACTTTTGAGAACAACACATTAATGAGTGTCGAGAAGTTATATAAACCTCAAGGTTAGAAATCGATTGACTATAGATGGTAAGGATCAAGTTGTCTTCGTACCATTGGATAACCTGAAATCGTACAGACCAAGACCCGCCCTTCACGAGAGGGCGGGTCTTTCGTCTGACTCAAATAACTCAGTTCCGAACTCTTCATACGCCTGTTCATACCGGCGGAGGGAAGATTCCTTATGCATACAGGTGATATTCATCCGCTCGGATGGTGTCAGATCGACCGCATATGTCTTCAACACATGGGCGTTTCGAAGCATCGATGGCGTGACGGAGCGCGCGAGTCCACTTCGTTCGTTCAACTGCCGCATCATCTTTGTGATCATGACGATCGTCAATTGCTTCGGTTGATTCTTCGCATACACCCAGCGGAACGTCATCCGGGCAAAATCGAATGAGACGAAGACCGGGTCTTCTGAATACCAACGTGGTCGTACCGGGGTCGGGATATCAGCCAGGTAATTCATGAGCAACGATTGATCTTCCTGTGACAGCTTCAACGTGAAACGGTTTCCGAGACGATCGTACACGTCGAAGGTGTGATCGACCAGATGCAAGTCGCTCATTCGCAAACGAATAATGTGATGGACACGCAATCCATATTTATAGAAAAGCGTCACAATCAGTTCGTTCCGATTGACGAGATAAGGATGAGCTTGGAGCTGATTCTCACTCAGTCCTCTCGTCGAACGAATCGTTTGAACGAGTCGGTCGAATTCAGATTGGAGTGCGACTTGGTCGACTGTCAACGTATGTGCCGGTTGGGAATAGGCAAGCATCTTTTTACGAAGCGGATTTAAAAATTGGGTCAGGCTATTGATGACCGTGACGATTCTTGCGACGGTCGCCTGTTGATAGTGCTTCTCTTCGATTAAGAAGTCATTCACGAATGTCTTCCACGATTCGAGCGGAACGTCTAACCAGTCCGTCGGTTCGTTCAGTTCGACATTGTGGTCGTGAAAGTATTTATGCACGTCAATCAAGTCGTAGCGATATCGCTTAAGCGTCGAGGGTTGACGACCGCTGGCGCCGAGATGATAGAGGTAGGTTTCAATAAATTCCGGGAGCGGGTAGTCTTTTCTTCGTTTCGTCATGGTCGAGCCTCCTTCTTCCTTTATCCTACCACAAACGGACGTTCTCTATACGCTGATTCGTGGTAAGATGGAAGGTGAGACTTTATGGAATGAGGGATTACATGATTGAACGTGAAAAAGTTGTCATCGTCGGTTGTCAGTTGCCTGACATCGATGATTGGACATATGAACAGTCGATGGGCGAGCTCGTCGAACTCGTGGACACGGCGCAAGGCGAAGTCGTTGCCAGACTCGACCAAAAGCGTCAACAAATCGACCGTCGTACCTTTATCGGGAAAGGGAAAATCGAGGAACTCGCGATGCTCGTCGAACAGTTCGAGCCGGACTTATTGATTTTCAACGCCGAATTGACACCGGCACAGTCGAAGAACATTCGCATCGCCTTGAACGACCCGGATGAAATGAAATTGATCGATCGCACCCAGCTCATCTTGGACATCTTTGCGAGCCGTGCGCAATCGCGGGAAGGGAAATTGCAGGTCGAACTCGCACAGATGAACTATTTGCTACCACGTCTCATCGGTCAGGGGACGCAGCTCTCGCGACTCGGTGGTGGAATCGGGACGCGTGGTCCTGGTGAAACGAAGCTTGAATCGGACCGTCGTCACATCAAGCGACGCATCGATGAAATCACGAAACAGCTCGAGGGGACAGTCGCACACCGTGGACGTTACCGAGAACGCCGGAAAGAAAATCGCGTATTCCAAGTCGCGCTCGTCGGGTATACGAATGCTGGGAAGTCGACAATCTTTAACCGATTGACTGATGCCGACACGTACGAGCAGGATGAACTGTTCGCGACGCTCGACCCGTTGACGCGCGAGCTCGAACTTCCGCGAGGCGGGAAGGTGCTGATCACCGATACGGTCGGATTTATCCGTGACTTGCCGACGAAACTCGTTGCGGCGTTTCGTTCGACTTTGGAAGAAGTCGTCGGTGCCGACTTGATCCTCCACGTCATCGATGCATCGAACCCGCACTACCTGAATCAAATCGATACGACGAATGCGGTATTGGAAGAACTCGGTGCGAGTGAGGTACCTCAGCTCGAGGTATATAATAAGAAAGACCGTCTCACGAAAGACTTCGTCGGCGGACCACTGTTGATCTCGGCAATCGCATCGGAAGATATCGTGACGTTGACAGGAGCACTCGAGGATAAGATTGCGGACATTTTGACAAGAGTCCATGTCATCCTCCCGGTGACGGCGTTTGAACATTACCACCCGGCCAAAGAGGCGATGTATCGTCTTGAAGAGAGCTTTTTAGATGACGGTTCTGTCGAATTAGTAGGTTATATGAGAGAAGACACGCGTCTATATGCGACGCTAAAACAATTTGAGGTGTAAGTATGTGGCAAGAAAAGATTGAACATTATGATGCGCTCGCGCCGTTCGTAAAAAAAGCGGAGGCACGGGTCAAACCGTTTTTCGAAAGGATTGACGAGACGGCCGAATTCAACCAGTATCGCGTCTTAGAATCGTTTAAAAAGCATAAAGTATCAGATTTTCATTTTAATCCGACGACGGGATATGGGTATGACGATATCGGCCGGGACACGCTCGAATCCATTTATGCGGATGTGTTCGGAGCCGAGCTCGCGCTATGCCGACCGCAGATCATCTCCGGTACCCATGCAATTGGGATTGCCTTGTTCGGTGTCCTTCTACCAGGTGATGAGCTGCTCTATATCACGGGGAAGCCGTATGACACGCTTGAAGAAATCGTCGGCATCCGTGGCGATGGTCGCGGTTCGTTGAAAGAACTCGGTGTCCATTACGATACTGTCGAGTTAAAAGAGGAACGTGAAATCGACATCGACCGCGTCCTCGAACGGATTCGTCCTGAGACGAAACTCGTTGGGATTCAGCGATCGAAAGGGTATGCGAATCGTCGCAGTATTCCAGTCGATGAAATCAAAGTGGCCATCGAACGGATTAAAGCGGAACATCCGCATGTGTATGTGTTCGTAGACAACTGTTACGGTGAGTTTGTCGAGACGATCGAACCGACGCACGTCGGGGCTGACTTGATGGCTGGTTCCCTCATCAAGAACCCAGGCGGTGGATTGGCGAAGACGGGCGGTTATATCGCTGGTACGAAAGAGTTGATTGAACGGTGTTCGTTCCGGATGACGACCCCAGGTATCGGAAGTGAAGCCGGACCATCACTCTACTCGCTTCAAGAGATGTATCAAGGCTTCTATATGGCACCTCATACAGTCGCACAGGCATTAAAAGGGGCCCATTTGACGGCAAGTCTATTGTCTTTGATCGGATTCGAGACAGATCCCCACTATACGACTCCACGAACGGACTTGATTCAGTCGGTGACGTTCCGTGACCGCGACAAGATGATTGCGTTTTGTCAGAGCATCCAAATGGCATCGCCGGTTAATGCCCATGCGTTACCGGTGCCGGCCTATATGCCGGGTTATGAAGATGACGTCATCATGGCAGCTGGGACGTTCATTCAGGGTTCTTCCATCGAGCTGTCTGCCGATGGTCCGCTTCGGGCGCCGTACACGGCGTACGTCCAAGGTGGTCTGACGTATGCTCACGTAAAAGTCGCGCTCATGTTGGCGTTGAGCCAATTACACGGTAAAGGATTGGTCAAATTCAATGACCAAAATCAGCCGACACATTTGTAACTAATCTGTCATGTTAACTTTATTAACATCTATTGACAGGATTGTTGTCATATATTATTCTCACATTGTGAGACAGAAAAGGAGGGGGAAGGATGGCCGATCAATTTCGTCGCTCCAACCCGTTGTTTCCGATTGGAATCGTCCAAGATTTGACGCAACTGACAGGTAGACAGATTCGGTATTACGAAGAACAGGGTCTGATTTCGCCTAGTCGGACGGAATCGAAACGACGACTTTATTCCTTTAATGATGTCGAACGTCTACTCGCAATCAAGGATTACATTGATCAAGGCTTTAACTTGGCGGCGATTCGCCACATGTTAGAGCAAGAAGGTGAAAAAGAAGCGGAAGCATCTGCTCCGACCGCACCGGTCAGTGAAGCACCGAAGGTTTCGGAAAAAGAGTTACATCATTTGTTGAAAACACAGCTTCAAGAAGCCGGTCGTTTCAATAAGACGTCGCTCATTCAAGGTGAGCTTTCACGTTTCTATCGATAACGCCGCACACATCAACCATTACGCAATGTGAGAGGGGACATTTTACCATGGCCAGAAAAACGTTCACAAAAGAAGACATTAAACGCATCGCACAAGAGGAAGACGTACGCTTTATTCGTCTTCAATTCACGGACATCCTCGGAACAATCAAAAACGTCGAGGTGCCGATCAGTCAATTGGACAAAGCACTTGATAACAAGATGATGTTTGACGGATCGTCAATCGAAGGATTCGTCCGCATCGAGGAATCAGACATGTACTTGTATCCAGACCTCAACACGTGGGTTGTCTTCCCGTGGACAGATGGCAGCGGAAAAGTTGCTCGCTTAATTTGCGATATTTATAACCCAGACGGCACACCGTTCAGCGGTGACCCGCGCGGTACACTCAAGCGTAACCTTGAGAAGATGCAAAAACTTGGTTTCACAGCGTTCAACGTTGGACCAGAGCCAGAGTTCTTCTTGTTCAAAAAAGACGCATCAGGTCGCCCGACTCTTGAACTCAACGACCAAGGTGGATACTTCGACTTGGCACCAGTTGACCTCGGTGAGAACTGCCGTAAAGAGATCGTCATCGAACTTGAAAACATGGGCTTTGAAATCGAAGCATCACACCACGAAGTAGCACCAGGACAACACGAAATCGATTTCAAATACGCAGATGCTGTCACGACGGCAGATAACATCCAAACGTTCAAACTCGTCGTTAAGACGATTGCAGCGAAGTATGGTCTTCACGCGACGTTCATGCCGAAGCCGCTATTCGGTGTAAACGGTTCAGGGATGCACGCGAACATGTCACTCTTCAAAGGCGACACAAACGTCTTCTACGATCCAAACGGCGACATGGAACTTTCAGACACAGCTCGCGCGTTCACAGCCGGTATCTTGGAGCACGCTCGTGCCTTCACGGCAGTATGTAACCCGACTGTCAACTCATACAAGCGTCTCGTACCAGGCTACGAAGCACCTTGCTATGTTGCATGGAGCGCACGTAACCGTTCGCCACTCGTACGTGTACCAGCGGCACGTGGTCTCTCGACTCGTATCGAAGTACGTTCGGTTGACCCGGCGGCGAACCCGTACCTTGCACTTGCTGCCCTCTTGGCTTCAGGTCTTGACGGGGTCGAAAAAGATTTGAATGCACCTAAACCAATCGATAGCAACATCTACGTGATGGACAAGCCAGAGCGTGTAGCAAACGGAATCGACGATCTCCCGGCCACACTCTTCGACGCACTCGAAGTCCTTCGTGCGGACAAAGTCGTGATGGACTCACTTGGTGAGCATATCGGTGAACACTTCCTCGAGTTGAAAGAAATCGAGTGGGATATGTTCCGTATGCAAGTAACAGAGTGGGAACGCGATCAGTACATGACGCTCTACTAAATAGAAGAGATACATTAAAGAGTATGGAGCATCCCTCAATTTGGGTTGTCCATACTCTTTTTGATAAATCATAATAGCGGAGATATCTTTATGATTCCGGCTCTTCTCTAACCTTCACAGGGACCCAAACCTCGCTATATACGTTGTCATATCCTGTTTCTATTTTGCTAAATGAAATGCTTGGTAAGTCTTGAAGTGCGTATCCCGAAGAAGGTAACCATTCTGCATAGGTTCTTGCCATCGTCTCTTGTAGAGTGCTTGGGAATGGTCCAGTGTTCGGGAAGATTGCCCATAAACTTTTTGGGATTGAGATCACTTCGACATCGTCATACTTAATTTCTCTTGTCGTGGCAAAACCGATCATATGTGTCAAATAACCTTCTTCTTCTAAGTGACCGTCTTCAAAGTTGAACGATACGTTCAAGGCACGATGCGGATATAAATTGCCCAATTCATGCATGTGAGCCCGTTGCTGTTCCGTAATCGACTTCGCGAGTTCCATGATTTCTTCGTTGACTCCCTCGAATTGAATAGGGACACGCTTTGAAACTCCAACGATTTGAAAAGCTTCTTTTTCTTCTAACTTGAACTCCATTAATGTTCCTCCTTTTATATCGATATAAAACGTGAAGCGAGGGAACGACTTTTGAATGTGATTCTTCATAACTTCAGAAGGCAAATGACCAGACCAATCTCGAAACGCTCTGGAAAACCCTTCGACCGATTGATATCCATAGAGATATGCGATTTCTGTTACGCTTGAACCATGAACCAATTTTTCATTTGCGATAGAAAACCGTCGATTTCGTATATAAGTGTGAAGTGTCATTCCTGACATATACGAAAACATTCTCTTAAAATGATGAGCAGATAGTCCGGTGATTTTTGTGATCTCTGAATCTAAAAGTTCTTCCGTTAAGTGCTGTTCGATAAAGTCCATCAGCTCATTTAATGCTTTTACCATCAAGTTCTCCTCCTTCATAGTTTGACAATATCGGATTTCTTCCAACTCATCTCGATAATTTGCGTGCAGGAAAGATCGGGTCGTATTAGTTTAAGCATTTCATTCATAAAATGGATACCCTATAACACGTTATCATTCCAATTAAAACAAAGGACCACCTTCTGTACTTCACGAAGGTGGTCCTTTGTTGGTTAAAACGCTTTTTTGAAAAACGTTGAAGTATAGTCGAGCGTCGTATGCAGTGTCGTCGCAAACACGAGCCCTAAAAAGAAAGACATGCCATGAATGTCCACCCATGAGCGGATTGCCTCTTCGTATGCCGTGAAGGGCAAGATCAGCACGAGCGGGAACCCGATATATGCAATCCGAATCACATCACTCAAAGCAGGTAGGTGCGAGAAGAGCGAACGGTGCGGCATAAGCTTTACGTAAGGGAGCCAGATCAATTTGAGTGGTCCCCATCGATAATAGGCGTCTGATTTTAAATCGAGGTCCGGGGAGAGCCAAAGTGTACCGATAATGGCGCCGATGATCAAAGAGAATGGAACATCGATCTCAAGAAAAGGCGTGGCAACCGCGAGTGCTCCGGTTGCCACGAGATTCGTTCGGGTATGGGTCTTGCCACTAGCCATTAATGAATCGTACGGTATACACCGATAACCTTTCCTAAAATCGAGACGTTGTCAAAATACATCGCTTCTAACTCGTCGTTCTCCGGTTGAAGGCGGACCTTTGAAGCTTCCTTGTAAATCCGCTTCACGGTCGCTTCGCCTTCTTCCGTCATGGCGACGACAATCTCTCCATTGTCGGCCGTGCTCTGTTGGCGCACGAGCACCCGGTCCCCGTCCAAGATGCCTGCGTTGATCATCGAATCCCCAGAGACAGACAACATGTATACATTATCTGACCCGACGATATGTGCCGGGAGCGGGAAGTGTTCTTCCACGTTCTCGATGGCGGTGATCGGCGTCCCGGCAGTGACCTTCCCGATGACCGGTACGTACATGACGGACTCCTGCTCTTCTATTGTCGGCATATCGTCAGTCAAAATTTCAATCGCGCGAGGCTTCGTCTTATCTCGACGAATCAATCCGCGTTTCTCTAAACGATCTAGATGACCGTGTACGGTCGAACTAGATGCTAAACCGACGGCTTCTCCAATTTCACGAACAGAAGGCGGATAACCTTTAGCCCGTACTTCGTCTTTGATGAAATCAAGAATCTGTTGTTGTCGCGCTGACATTTTTTTCATTATGTTCACCTCGATATAATCGAATAACCTGCAATCGCATCCTATTCTTTATGTGTCTAGTGTAACACAAGAACACATGAGCGTACAAACATTCGTTCGTTTTTTTGTGTTGACCGAACACGGGTTCTTGTTTTATGATGAGAACAGATAAACGAACAAACGTTCTAACGAACATATATTCTTATACGGGAGGCAATTCAATCATGAAAGACACACTCAACGGAATCATTTTAGTCGGGATGCTCTTGGTCGGGATGTTCGCTTTTTATTTGGCTGGTGAAATGCGAGGGGAACCAAAAGTTGTCGATCCGGTCGTCACGTCAGAGCGGACGATTGAACAAGAGGTCGCATACGTCGAAGCGGAATCGCTCGAAGCACAGATCATGGCAGAGCGTGAAGAGCATAACGAACGAAAAATGAAATGGTATGCCGCTGAGTGATTGTTCTTCATTGCGAACTATTCTTGAACTGTGTATCGTAACAAATGAATGCAATGAAAGGGAGTGGTGCGATGCGAGTCGTCATCTATTGCCGGGTATCGACGAACAAGTCTACCCAAGAGACATCACTCAGTCGGCAAGTCGAAGAATTACAGCAGCTGGCTTCGGGATTAGGGGCCGACGTCATAGATGTCATCACAGAGCAAGAGAGCGGTTATGAAGTCAATCGGCAAGGGCTACTTGATTTACTTGACCATGTATCCACTTCTCAGCTCGATGCTGTTCTCGTCACGGATGACAGTCGTTTAGGACGAGGGAATGCCAAGATTGCGATCTTGCATACTCTAATGAAGCATGACGTGCGATTGCTGACGATGCAGTCGACGTCGGACTATGTCGTTTCCGATGCCGAGAAGATGGTATTGGAGATTGTCAGTGTTGTCGAAGAGTATCAGCGTAAGATTCATAACGCTAAAATTTCTCGTGGGATGCGCCGTGCCGTCGCCAACGGATTTAACCCACAGCGCAATATTCAAAATAACGATCAAGGCGGGCGACATCGAATCGAAGTGCCGATTGAAGAGATTATTCAATTACGCGAGCGTGGCTTGACGTTTGCTGAGATTGCGGCGACCCTTCGAGGATTTGGTTATGAAGTCTCGAAAGCGACCGTCAATCGACGTTATCTCGAGCACCAGTCAGTAGCTGAAACTTGATTCTTCCTCTTTGATTTTGTAAAGTATAAGAACAAATTCACTAGAGAGGGGGCGAGTCAGATGTTAGCACCAGGACAATTGGAGCGAATCAATTTCCTCGCCAACAAAGCGAAGACAGAAGGACTGTCTCAAGACGAAATGAACGAGCAACAAGACTTGCGTCAAGAATATTTGAAGGCGTTTCGTCAATCGTTCAAATCACAAATGATGGGGATGAAAGTCGTCGACCCAGATGGGAACGACGTTACCCCAGAGAAGTTGAAAGAAGACCAAAAACGTTATCGCGGTGAGTGATCCCGAATGCACATCCTATTTCGTATAGGATGTGCATTTTTGTTATACACGAACACGCATCAGACGAACGGATTACACATTATTTCATGCAATAGAAGGAAACGATTTCATCAAATGTGTTATACTAATTAATTAGTTGTGACACACGATTGAGTGTGATAAAATATGACGGGTAGAAAACCTTCTTAACACAGAGAGGATGAAATTAGTGGAAACAACTACTAAAGAATTATTAGCGATTAACTCGATTCGGACGCTCTCAATTGATGCGGTCCAAAAAGCGAACTCTGGTCACCCAGGGATGCCGATGGGCGCTGCCCCAATGGCGTTTACACTTTGGACAGATAAAATGCGTCACAACCCGAAAAACCCGAACTGGTTCAACCGTGACCGTTTCGTGCTTTCAGCGGGTCATGGATCGATGCTCTTGTATTCGCTCCTTCACTTGTCTGGCTATGATTTGTCGATGGACGATTTGAAATCATTCCGTCAAATGGACTCGAAAACACCTGGTCACCCTGAGTACCGCCACACGGCTGGGGTAGATGCGACAACGGGCCCACTTGGACAAGGGATTGCGATGGCTGTCGGGATGGCCATGGCAGAGAAACACTTAGAAGCGACTTACAACCGCGACGAGTTCAACGTCGTTGACCACTACACGTTCGGCATTTGCGGTGATGGAGACTTGATGGAAGGTGTATCTGCTGAGGCGGCTTCTCTTGCAGGTCACTTGAAACTTGGTAAACTCGTCGTTCTTTACGATTCAAACGACATCTCTCTCGATGGCGACCTTCATAAGTCATTCTCTGAAAGCGTAGAAGACCGATTCAACGCTTACGGATGGCAAGTTATTCGTGTCGAAGACGGAACGGACATCGATTCAATCGCAAAAGCGATTGATGCTGCGAAAGCAGAGACGTCGAAGCCGACATTGATCGAAGTCAAAACGGTCATCGGATTCGGTTCACCGAACAAGTCGGGTAAATCGGCATCACACGGTGCGCCACTTGGAGACGCTGAAATCGAATTGACGAAACAGTTCTACAAATGGGAAGGCGAGTCATTCTACGTTCCAAACGAAGTATATGACTTATTCAACGAGAAAGTTGTCGAGCCTGGTGCGAAATATGAGTCAGACTGGAACGAACTCGTTGAAGCGTATAAAGCGGCACACCCTGAGCTCGGAGCACAGTTCGAGCGTGCGATGAACAATGAGCTTCCTGAAGGTTGGGATAGCGAGTTGCCGACATTCGAAATCGGTTCGAAAAAAGCAACACGTCAAACGAGCGGTGAAGTGTTAAACGCAATCGCAAAAGCAGTACCGACACTCTTCGGTGGGTCGGCTGACCTTGCCGGATCGAACAACTCGATGATCAAAGGTGCGGCAGACTTCGATGAAGATCCAGCTGGCCGTAACATCTGGTTCGGTGTTCGTGAGTTCGCGATGGCTGCAGCTGTGAACGGTATGGCCCTTCACGGTGGTGTCCTTCCTTACGGTGCGACGTTCTTCGTCTTCTCGGATTACCTCCGTCCTGCAGTCCGTCTCGCAGCACTTATGGGACTTCCATCGACGTTTATCTTGACGCACGACTCAATCGCAGTCGGTGAAGATGGCCCAACGCACGAGCCGGTCGAACATTTGATGAGCTTCCGCGCGATGCCGAACCTCTCTGTTCTTCGTCCTGCTGACGGCAAAGAAACGATTGCAGCTTGGAAACAAGCAGTGACATCGAAAACGACTCCTTCACTTCTCGTCTTGACTCGTCAAGCGTTACCAGAACTCGAAGGTACATCTATTGAAACGGCAGCAAAAGGAGCTTACGTCGTTGCAGGTGAATCGAAAGATGCAGACGTTCTCTTGCTCGGTACAGGTTCTGAAGTACACGTTCTCGTTGAAGCGCGTGAACAGCTCGCGTCAGAAGGTGTGAAAGCGGCAGTCGTCTCGATGCCATCATGGGAACTCTTCGAAGCGCAATCTGCAGAGTACAAAGAATCTGTTCTTCCATCTTCAGTCACGAAACGTGTATCACTTGAAGCGGGTGCGACACTTGGATGGTACAAATATGTAGGATTCGGTGGTAAAGTGCTCGGAATCGACAAGTTCGGAGCATCTGCACCTGGTGACCTCCTCATGAAAGAGTACGGCATGTCAGTCGACAACGTCGTCAATGCAGTAAAATCACTTTAATCTCAAGTTAGATTGTTGTGACGGCCAATTGTTTGGCCGTCACTTTTTTTCTGGACGACTAGCGAAGTTGTTCAATTTAGTGTATAGTAAAAAACGATGTTTCATATGGTAGAGGAGGTAAAGCCTTGAGTACATTATTCTGGATTCTTCTTGTCGTGGCAGCACTCATCGGGGGTATCGCGATTGGATTCTTTATCGCGCGTAAATACATGATGAACTACCTTGAACAGAACCCGCCAATCAATGAAGATATGATTCGTACGTTGATGATGCAGATGGGTCAAAAGCCATCACAGAAGAAAGTCAACCAAGTGATGCGCGCCATGAACGTGCAGATGAAAAACGAAAAGAAATCATAATCAATCACGAAAGCACTTCGGTTCCCGAAGTGCTTTTTTGTTTCCTCTTTTTGTTAGACAATCGAACAGACTTTCGCTACGATTAATAAATAATCTTCATCTAAAGACAAAGGGGGGCGTTTCACATTCGTGTATTCAAACAATTATCTTGGTTTTTGCGTCTTGAGTGGAAGACGTACGCGCTCGGCATCGTCTTACTGATCTTCGTGGCTGGTCTAGAACTGATTCCACCACGCATCATCGGACGGATTGTCGATGAGATCAACCGTGGTTCGCTTTCGTCCGACACACTCTGGCTATTATTAGGGGGACTTGCCGCTGTTGGAATTGGAAACTATATCGCCCGCTTCTTTTGGCGCTATTTTATCTTCGGCGCATCGATTCGTCTAGGAAGAATGCTTCGTAGCCAACTATATCGGCATTTCACAGATCTTGATCAGCGATTTTATAAAAAGTCACGGGTCGGTGATTTGATGGCCCATGCGACAAATGATGTACAAGCCGTATCGATGACGGCCGGTGCGGGGATTTTAACACTCGTCGATAGCGTGACACTTGGGACGTTCGTCATCATCACGATGATTACAACAATCAGTTGGAAATTGACGCTCGTTGCCTTACTACCGTTACCAATCATGGTCGCTTTGACGACGCGATATGGAAAGATGTTACATAGCCGATTCGGGGTCGCCCAAGCGGCATTTTCAGAATTGAATGACAAAGTGCAAGAAAGTGTCAGTGGCGTCCGTGTCTTAAAATCGACGGGGGAAGTCGGTCGGGACGTGGAATCGTTTGAGAATTTATCGAGTGAAGTCATGGCCAAAAACGTACGAGTCGCGAAGATTGATGCCTTATACGACCCGACCATCTTCGGAATTGTCGGATTGTCTTATATCCTTTCGGTCGGGTATGGAGCCGTCTTGATTGAACAAGGAGAATTGACGATTGGACAGATCGTCAGCTTCACAGCTTATTTGGCACTGTTGACATGGCCAATGTTAGCCTTTGGATGGTTGTTCAACATCGTGGAGCGTGGACGTGCGTCTTACGACCGGATTGAGCGGATGCTCGCCGTCAAACCTGAGATTCAAGACGACCGCATGGCTGCGACGACGCTCTCTCATTCAGAGGTGGAAGTTGATATTCGAAACTTCGCCTATGACGAGACCGTTGTGCTCCACAATGTTCATTTTCGGATTGAGCGTGGAAAAACCATCGGGATTGTCGGCAGAACAGGTGCAGGGAAGACAACGATTGTCCGTCTGTTGACACGTGAGTATGACGTGAAAGATGGAAAGATTAAAATCGGCGGGATCAACATCCGCCAAGTGAAAAAGTCACTTCTGATGGATAAGATTGCGGTCGTGCCGCAAGATCACTTCTTGTTCTCGGATTCGATTGCGAACAATATCGCGTTCGGAAGACCCGATGCGAGCATGGAAGAAATCATCGAAGCGGCTAAGGTCGCTGAGGTGCATGAAGATATCGTCCGTCTTCCGGAAGGCTATGCGACACTCGTCGGTGAACGCGGGGTCACATTATCAGGTGGCCAGAAACAGCGGATTTCCATCGCACGGGCGCTCATGACAGCGGCTGACGTCTTGATATTAGATGATGCGTTATCTGCGGTCGATGCGAAAACGGAAGAGTCGATTATCGAGCATTTTCGAGTCGGCAATCCGGACCAGGCGCGCGTCATCGTCGCCCATCGACTTTCCGCCGTGGAACATGCTGACGAGATTCTCGTGATTGAGGACGGAAATATCATTCAGCGAGGTCGTCATGAGGCATTGCTTCAGGAGACAGGCTGGTATCGAGAGACATATGATCGTCAGCAACTTGAAGCGATTGTAGAAGGGGGTGGACACGATGAAACATGATGTCCAAGAATGGCAAGTCATCAAGCGACTGCTCAGTTACGCGAAACGGTATGGTAAACCGCTCAGTGTCGCCTTCGTATTTCTCTTGATTGCGACAGGTGCAAAGTTGGCAGGGCCGTTTCTAATCAAAGTGTTCATCGATGAATTCGTCACACCGGGTGTCTATCCAACGAACTGGGTCATCGCTCTCTTCGCCGTCTATATGGTTCTTCACGTATCTGCAATCGTGTTTGATTATCTACAATCGATTTCGTTTCAAAAGATTGCGCTGAAGATTGTTCAAAATATTCGGATGGATATTTTCCGCCACGTCATGGGGATGCGGCTCGCTTATTTTGACCGTACACCAGCGGGCGTCCTTGTATCGCGTATTACGAACGATACGGAGGCGGTGAAAGAGCTCTATGTCGGAGTGATGAGTACGTTCGTTCAGTCCGCTGTTCAGTTGATCGGGACGTATATTTTCCTCTACATTTTAGAGCCGCCGCTCGCGACGATGGGGCTCATCTTGTTGCCTCTCTTTTGGCTCATCATTTGGGCGTATCGTCGTTTCTCGACGAAATATTTCGCACAAGTCCGGGATTTGTTGTCACAACTCAACGCCCAGTTGAACGAATCCATCAACGGGATGGGCATCATTCAACAATTTCGTCAAGAAGAGCGTCTCATCCGTCAGTTCGAAGAGACGAACGAAGCGCATCAGGAGGCACGATATCGGAACTTAAAACTCGATAGCATGTTGCTACGCCCAATCATCGAACTCCTTCTTGCCTTCTCCATCATCGGTCTGCTCGGCTATTATGGGGTGCTCTCCATGAGTGAACAGGTTCAGGTAGGGGTCGTGTATGCTTTCATCAGCTATATTGAACGTATTTTCCGTCCTGTACTCGATATCATGCAACGATTGAGCGAATTTCAACAAGCCGTCGTATCGGCGGATCGTGTCTTCAAAATTTTAGATACGGATGAACCGGCTCCAGGTAAACGGATGCCTGGTGAAGCGCGGATCACTGATGGGGAAGTTCGGTTCGAAGACGTGACGTTCAGTTACGACGGAGAAGTTGACGTGTTGAAACAAATTTCGTTCGTGGCGAAACCTGGTGAGACGGTAGCGCTCGTTGGTCATACTGGGAGTGGTAAAAGTTCAATCATCAATTTGTTGACCCGTTTTTACCCATATGAATCTGGTCGCATCACGATTGACGGGCAACCGCTCGAACAGTTCGAGGAGCAAGAGCTTCGTCATCAGGTCGGGCTTGTCCTACAAGACCCATTCTTATTCACCGGAACAATTGAAGAGAATTTGAAGCTGTTCAATCCGGACATCGATTCTGAGCGCGCGCGTGAAGCTGCTGAATTCGTCCAAGCGCATACGTTCATTGAAAAGTTGGATGCTGGCTATGGCCATGTCGTCGGAGAGCGTGGAGCGACGTTCTCAAGCGGGGAGCGTCAATTGCTCGCTTTTGCCCGTACGGTCGCACGTAATCCAAAGGTGCTTATTCTCGATGAAGCGACAAGCTCCATCGATACCGAAACAGAAGAGCGTGTACAGACTGCGCTCGATCGGATGCGTCGGGGTCGGACGACGATTGCAATCGCTCACCGCCTGTCGACGATTCAAGATGCAGATTTGATATTAGTCTTGCATCGCGGTGAAATCGTGGAACGCGGCAACCATCAACAGTTATTGAAACAAGACGGACTGTACAAAAAGATGTATGAATTGCAATCCGGACAACGTCTGATGTCTTGATTTGGAAAGGATACCTATTCAGGTGTCCTTTTTTCCATGGAAAAAGCTCGTCACACTAGGTGACGAGCCGTCAAGTTTCAAGAATGAAGTTTCTCTTTATTATGCTTTGATAGGACATGACGAGTGATTAGAGAGTCAAGTTCTTGGCTTACTGAAATGACTTCAGGTGAGGTCCAAGAATGCTTTGACGCGATTTTATACAGTTCATCACGTTTTTGTTCAATGGCCTGGTGTAGTGTATCTGCTGCGGTGACTGCCACGTTCGTTCCCCCATCATGTAAATTAGAATTTTGTGAACTGGAATATCCAAATCTTAGCACCTCCGTTTACAGATGACAAGTTTCATTTCCATTTCAAAAATTACAAAATGATGTTGAGGTTTGAAAGAAAAGATTCGAGCAATTTAAATAGGATTTCGCTATAATGGTCGTGAAAGGTGGAAATCGTCATGGAAGTCACATTATGGCTCGCATTTGGGGCGGGCGTCTTATCGTTCTTGTCACCATGTACGCTCCCGTTGTATCCGGTCTTTCTCTCGTATATCACTGGGGTTTCCGTATCTGAGTTAAAAAATGAAGGATTAAAACAGCGTACAGCTTGGTTCCACACATTTTCGTTCTTATTCGGTTTTTCGATTGTCTTTCTCGTGCTAGGGTTGTCGACTTCGTTGATCGCAGACGTCTTCATCCAATACAAGGACAGTCTACGCATGTTCGGCGCCATTTTGATTTTCGTGTTCGGCGTCTTTTTGGCGGGCTTATGGCAACCGCAATTTATGATGCGTGAAAAGAAAATGGATATCGGCGAACGAAAGAGCGGTTATTTTGGTACCGTTTTAATTGGTATTGGATTTGCGGCCGGTTGGACACCGTGCACAGGTCCGATTTTAGCTGGTGTGATCGCACTAGCCGCCACGAACCCGAGTCAAGGGCTCGGCTATATGTTGGCGTATGTCATCGGATTTGCAATTCCATTTTTGGTGATGGTCGCATTCGTTGGCAAGATCAAGTACTTAGCACGCAACAGTGCAAAAGTGGCAAAAGTCGGAGGCTATTTGATGATGGTGTTCGGCGTACTATTATATTTTGACGGAATGAATCGGTTCGCTGCATGGATGAGCGAGCTTGTCGGATTCACCGGATTTTAAGGGGTTGACCGAGATGTCAATGTTATGGGGGTCGACTCTCGTCGCGTTGTTAATGGGTATCGTAGCGAGCTTTGTTCGTGTAAAAGCATCGGCAAAGCCGACGAATGCGAAGAAAATTTTAATCCCACCACTTGCGATGACGACCGGGATGATTCAGTTTTTGATTCCCGCGTTTCGCTTATCATGGGTCGAAGTGGCTGAGGCCCTTGCGGTCGGGCTCATCTTCAGTCTGTTTTTGATTAAGACATCAAACTTTGAAAAACGGGACGGCGAAGTGTATCTCTCACGATCGAAAGCATTTTTCGTGGTCGTGTTCGCACTCCTTGCCATCCGTACAGCAATGAAGGTTTGGGTCGGTCATGAGGTCGATATCTTCTCGACCGGCGGATTGTTTTATTTGATTGCTTGGGGGATGATTGTCCCGTGGCGAATCGCCATGTATCAAAAATATAAACGAATCGCAATCACGTAAAAATGGAGTGGCGTTGAGCCACTCCATTTTTTATTTAGTCTGCTTTCGTAGCGGCGACTTCGGTCTCCGCGTCGATTCCAGTGTTCGCCTTGACGAGGACGCGTTCATAGTTTCCTGCTGCTTCATCTGATTTCGTGACCAGTGTACCAATCACGGCAGCGATGAAACCGAGGGGGATTGATACAATCCCGGGATTGGATAGTGGGAATAGGGCTTCACCGACAAAGATGGCCGAACCGTCCGGAGCCCAAAGGTTCGGGCTGAGTGCGACTAGAATCAGTGAGGAGAACAAACCGACGACCATTCCCCAAATGGCGCCACCTGTATTAAAGCGTCTCCAGAAAATCGTAAAGAGAATCACAGGTAAGTTCGCACTCGCCGCAACGGCGAAGGCGAGCGAGACAAGAAACGCAACGTTCATCGACTGGGCGAAAAAAGCTAGTCCCATTGAGACGAGGGCGACCGCAACTGAAGCGATTCGCGCGGCTTTCACTTGTTCAGTTTCTGTCGCTTCCCCATTACGAATGATATGTCCGTAGAAGTCATGGGCGAAGGCGGAAGCAGCTGACAGTACGAGTCCAGCGACAACGGCAAGAATTGTCGCGAACGCGATTGCGGCAACGAAAGCGAACAAGAGGTCACCACCGAGCACTTGCGCGAGAAGAGGGGCCGCCATGTTGCCGGCAGGGTTTGCGGCGAGAATGGCATCACGTCCGACGAATGCTGCGGCACCGAAACCTAGGAAAATGGTCAAGATATAAAATGCACCGATGATCCATGTCGCATAGACGACGGATTGCCGAGCAGTCGGTGCATCTTTGACGGTGAAGAAGCGAATCAGAATATGAGGGAGCCCTGCCGTACCGAGCACGAGCGCCATGTTTAATGAAATGGTATCGAGCGGTAGCTTGAACTTGTTCCCAGGGTTCAAGAAGTCACTTCCGAGTGGGGTCGCTTTACTGACTTCATTAAACATCGTCGTGACGGAGAAATCAAAACGAGCGAACACGAGAAATGAAATGATTGCCGTCCCAATCATCAGAAGTACGGCTTTCGTGATTTGTACCCAAGAAGTGGCCGTCATGCCACCGAAAACGACGTAGACTGTCATTAAGATTCCGACGACGACGACACTTGTCGTATAAGGGATTCCGAGTAACAGTTCAATCAAAGCACCCGCTCCGACGAGTTGCGCAATCATGTAAAAAATGGAGATGACAATCGCATTCATCGCTGCGACACCACGTACGCGAGGCTTGTTAAAACGTGCCGCAATCATGTCTGCCATCGTATATTTCCCAAGATTTCGCAATGGTTCGGCGACGAGATAGAGGACAACGAGATAGGCAACGAGGAAACCGATTGAATAGAAAAACCCATCGAATCCCGCAAGCGCGATCATACCTGCAATTCCGAGAAACGATGCGGCAGACATATAGTCGCCTGCAATGGCAAGACCGTTTTGAAATCCGGTCAATCCACCATCTGCCGTATAAAAATCGCTGGCAGTTTTTGTTTTTCTTGCTGCAAAGTATGTAATCACTAGCGTGAGTCCGACAATGGCGATAAAGAGGGCGATCGCGGTCCAATTCATGATCTCACCTCGTCTTTCAATTGTTCGACGAGTGCGTCAAAGCGACGGGCACGTCGACTATAAAGTACACAAAGTGTCCAAGTCATAATGAACTGGGAAAAGGCGAACGCCCAAGCCCAAGTGATGTCCCCGATGAGTGGTGTATTCAAGATCGTCGTATAGCTCGTCAGAATCGGGAGTGTGAAATAAAAGATGAGTGAGAAGATGATAGCTGGAACGATGAAGCGATTTTTTTCCTGCATTAACCGATGAAATGTCTCATGTTCGGTAATCATGTGGGCAGATTGATGGCTTGTTGTTTGTGAAACTTGTGTTACATCATGCATAATAGACCCTCCTTGACTGTAAGATAAATCCATTATGCGTTGTGAAAAACAATTCAGTCATTCCTTTTTTTCGTGTCGAAATGAAAGACGTTATATTAATATTGGTCATACCAATTTACTGTAAGCGTTTTCAATATTGTCTAATTCGTGAACGTTATTTCGATGTAATATAAAGCTCGAGAAAAGGTACTTTTGACCCATTAGGCGAATCGCACAATTCGACAAATAAAAAACTCTATCTGAATGAGATAGAGTCTACTGCTGAAAATAGTGTTCGTATGGCGTCCAATCAATCTGTTCTTCGGTTAGCGCTTTCTTTAAGAACTTGTGATCGCGCTTCGGTGTTGCGGCGATGTAACCCTTTACCACAAGTTCGGTCGTCATTTTTTTTGCACGCGATTCAAGCGCGAATTGACCGATTTTACCTGCGATTTTTCGGATCGCCACGTCGCGGAACAACTCGGGTACCGGTGTGACGAGACGATCTAATAGCGTCCGCGTCTCCGGAGTCCAGAGATGACGCGTTCTTTCTATATAATCATCTTCGATGTCAAGTAGGGAACGTCCATCTTCTTTTGGCATTCGTTTTAAAAACTTACGAAACATGAAGTACCCGCCAATCGTCATGAGTCCAATCATGACGAATCCCCAGAATACAATGAAATACATCATCAAGTTTTCTGGCATCGTCTTTCCCCCGTTCTATACATTCACTTGCTTTCATCGTTAGTATACAAAAAAGAATCCATTTGCAAAAGGCGTACGTCCCATTAGGATAGACGAACCGAATTGATTTCGTTAGAATAGATAGCGTTGCTACGAGAATAAGCATGAACTGAGACGAGAAAGGAAAGGTCTATCCTATATGAGCCAATTGAAACAGGAAGTCGAGAGACGTCGGATATTCGGCATTATCTCTCACCCGGATGCGGGGAAAACAACATTAACAGAAAAATTACTTTTGCACGGTGGTGCGATTCGCGAGGCAGGTACGGTCAAGGCGCGCAAAAACTCAAAACACGCAAAATCTGACTGGATGGAAATCGAGAAACAACGTGGGATCTCGGTCACATCGTCTGTCATGCAATTCATCTATCAAGACAAGGTTGTATCGATCATGGATACACCAGGACACAACGACTTCGGTGAAGACACGTATCGCGTGTTGACATCAGTCGATAGCGCGGTCATGGTCATTGATGCTGCGAAAGGGATTGAAACACAGACGAAAAAACTATTCCAAGTTTGTCGGATGCGTGGGATTCCAATCTTCACATTTATGAACAAGTTGGATCGTCAGGCAAAAGATCCGCTTGAATTGATGGAAGAGCTCGAAGAAGTGTTAGGCATGCCTTCTGTCGCGATTACATGGCCAATCGGAAGTGGAATGCAGTTTGAAGGTGTCTACGACCGAATGAAAAATGAGGTCCACTTGTTCCGTGGGGAGAAGTCGACACTTCAACTGGGTGAGGACGGAGTGAACGATCCGATTCTCGCCGATCATTTGTCGGAAGAGAACTTGATGAACCTCCGCGATGAAATCGACCTTCTCGATGGAGCGGGGAACGAGATTAATGTCGAGGCGATCCAGAGCGGTAAATTGACACCGGTATTTTTCGGAACAGCGCTCGTCGACTTTGGGGTGACTGCGTTCTTGAATCACTATTTAGAGATGTCTCCGGCTCCTGAGGCACGTAAGTCGAACGTCGGTCCAATCAATCCGACATCAGAAGACTTCAGTGGATTCGTCTTCAAGATTCAGGCGAACATGAATCCGGCACACCGCGATCGCATCGCCTTTGTACGCATCTGTTCAGGTGTGTTTGAGCGTGGGATGGATGTGACGCTCACTCGTACTGGGAAAAAGATAAAATTGAGCCAATCGACACAATTGATGGCGAACGATCGAGAAACAGTCGACCAAGCGTTTGCTGGTGATGTCATCGGGATCTATGATTCTGGGACGTATCAAATTGGAGATACCATCACCACATCGAAGCAGAAGATTGCGTTTGAGGCGCTGCCAACTTTCCCACCGGAATTGTTCATGCGCGTTTCGCCGGTCAACTCGCTCAAGTCGAAACACTTCCACAAAGGGGTAGAACAGCTTGCGCAAGAAGGGGCGATTCAAGTGTATCGCAACGAATATAACGAGATTTATCTCGGCGCGGTCGGACAACTTCAATTCGAGGTATTCGAATATCGTTTAAACAATGAATATGGCGTCGATATTCGAATGGAACCAGTCTCATATAGCGTTGCTCGTTGGGTCAAAGATAAAGAGTTGAAGGCATTGAAACCGTTCCAAGATTCACGGAACATGCTCGTTACAGACCGTTGGGAACGTCCGGTCTTCCTGTTCGCGAACGAGTTCACATATGAACGGTTCGCTGAGCGTCACGCAGATGACTTGACGCTTGTTGAGGCACTTGACGTCAACGAAGAGATCGGTACGGAAGAATAAGATGTAAACACCTCGTTTCTGAGGTGTTTTTTTGTTGTGAATTAAGTCATTTTAGTTTTGATAAGTTTTACTTATGACTAATTTGTGACGGAATGTATTTTACGTCACGCTATACTTGTATTATGATAAATATGTGAAAAGTAAGCGATTACGCATTGTCGTGTGGTCGGCGCTTTCAAAAAGGGGGAAATTGCAATGGAACAGACGAATGTTTTAGACGCCTTCGCATCTCGGACAAAGTTCGAAGCGAACGGGCAATCGTATGATTTTTATCGTTTGAAAAAATTGGAAGAAGAAGGATTGACGGACATCAGCCGTCTTCCGTATTCGATTCGCGTTCTTCTTGAATCGGTTCTCCGTCAACAAGACGGGCGTGCCATCACGAAAGAACATGTCGAGAACTTGGCAAAATGGGGCACTGCCGACGTCTCGAAAGACATTGACGTACCGTTCAAACCGGCACGTGTCGTACTTCAAGACTTCACGGGTGTACCGACGGTCGTAGACCTTGCTTCACTTCGTAAAGCGATGGCAGACCTCGGTGGAGACCCAAACAAAATCAACCCAGAAATTCCTGTCGATCTCGTCGTCGACCACTCAGTTCAAGTAGACGCATATGGTTTCGCTGGCGCATTGATGAAAAACATGGACATCGAATTTGAACGTAACGAAGAACGTTATAAGTTCTTACGTTGGGCTCAGACGGCATTTGACAACTATCGTGCCGTACCACCTGCAACGGGGATTGTTCACCAAGTAAACTTGGAGTACTTGGCATCTGTCGTCCTCGAGAAGAATGATGCAGAAGGTACAGTTGCTTATCCAGATTCACTCGTCGGAACGGATTCGCACACAACGATGATCAACGGACTCGGTGTTCTTGGCTGGGGTGTCGGCGGAATCGAGGCGGAAGCAAGCATGCTCGGTCAACCATCATACTTCCCAGTGCCAGACGTCGTCGGTGTCAAAATCATCGGTGAAGTAAACCCTGGTGTGACAGCGACAGATGTGGCGCTCGTCGTGACAGAGATGCTCCGTCATGAAAAAGTTGTCGGGAAATTCGTTGAATTCTTCGGACCGTCGCTCCACACGATGCCACTTTCAGACCGTGCGACGATTGCAAACATGGCGCCTGAATATGGTGCGACATGTGGATTCTTCCCGGTCGATACGGAAACATTGAACTACATGCGTACGACTGGTCGCTCTGAGGAGTTGATTTCACTCGTCGAAGAATACTCTAAAGCGAATGATCTCTTCTATACACCAGATCAAGCTGATCCAACGTTCACAAAAGTGTTGACACTCGACTTGTCGAAAGTCCAGCCTTCACTTGCGGGTCCGAAACGTCCACAAGACCGAATCAACCTCTCAGACGTTCAAACATCGTTCATCGATAGCTTGAGTGCTCCTGCAGGAAACAGTGGCTTCGGACTTGACCGTTCTGAACTCGACAAAACGGCGACAGTCAAGTACGAGGACGGCGCAGTCGACATGAGTACGGGAGATGTTGCGATTGCAGCCATCACAAGCTGTACGAACACGTCGAACCCATACGTCATGGTCGGTGCTGGACTCGTTGCGAAGAAAGCCGTTGAACGTGGCTTAACCGTTCCGAAATACGTGAAGACATCACTCGCACCAGGTTCGAAAGTCGTAACGGACTACTTGGATAAGGCTGGTTTGACTTCTTACTTGGACGAACTTGGCTTCAACACGGTCGGATACGGCTGTACGACATGTATCGGAAACTCTGGTCCGCTTGACCGTGAAGTCGAAGATACGATCACAGAAAACGACTTGCTCGTGTCGTCAGTCCTCTCTGGTAACCGTAACTTTGAAGGGCGCGTTCACCCGCTCGTGAAGGCAAACTTCTTGGCATCACCACCGCTCGTCGTCGCTTACGCTCTTGCCGGGTCAGTCAACTTCGACATCATGAATGATTCGTTCGGTACAGACAAAGATGGAAATGAAGTATACTTCAAAGACATCTGGCCATCAAACGATGAAATCAAAATGGTTGTCCAAGACGTCGTATCACCAGAAGCATTCCGTAAAGAGTACGAAACGGTCTTCACTGGTAACGAGCGTTGGAACGCACTCGATGTTCCGGAAGGAAACTTGTATGACTTCTCAGATGAGTCGACATACATCCAAAACCCACCGTTCTTCGAACAACTCGAACCAGAAGCGGGCGAGGTTCATGCATTGAATGGCTTACGTGTCATCGGGAAGTTTGCGGATTCGGTTACGACCGACCACATCTCGCCAGCTGGATCATTCTCGAAGACGACACCAGCCGGTCAATACCTCCTTTCTAAAGGGGTAGAGCCAATCGACTTCAACTCATATGGTTCTCGCCGTGGTAACCATGAAGTCATGATGCGTGGTACGTTCGCAAACATTCGTATCCGCAACCAAGTTGCTCCAGGAACTGAAGGTGGCTTTACGACGTACTGGCCAACTGGTGAAATCATGCCAATGTATGATGCGGCTATGAAGTACAAGGAACAGGGAACAGGTCTTGTTGTCCTTGCAGGAAATGATTACGGAATGGGATCATCTCGTGACTGGGCAGCGAAAGGGACGAATCTTCTTGGAATCCGTGCGGTCATCGCACAAAGTTTCGAGCGGATTCACCGTTCGAACCTTGTCATGATGGGTGTGCTCCCGCTTCAGTTCTTAGACGGTGAATCGGCTGAATCACTCGGATTGACTGGTGAAGAAGCAATTGATATTCAAGTCGATGAGTCTGTACGTCCGCGCGATATCTTGAACGCAAAAGCGACACATGAAAACGGAACGGTGACAGAGTTCAAAGTCATCGCTCGTTTCGACTCTGAAGTTGAAATTGATTACTACCGTCACGGTGGAATCCTGCAAATGGTTCTCCGTAACAAATTGAAATAAGTGCTAGTCCATGACCTTCCTTTGAAAAAAGGAAGGTTTTTTTCATGAATATGCAATTTTAAGGTGAAAGTTTTAAAAGATTCGGGAACAGGAAGACAGGGAGGGGTGCGCTTATGGATAAAGAAGAGAAGCTCGGAAAGAGTTGGTGGAAACGATTGACGCAACAAAAAGAGGTGGAACCGGATCGAGAAATTGATATCACCCTTTCAGAATTGCGTCAGGCGATTCACGAATATGAACAGACACTGCCAAAAGGTGTGAATCGCACCGTCCTACTGGATGACTCGCAAGAAATCGACACCAAACGCTTGAAACATCACCTTTCGGGAATCCCGAAACAACGTTTCTTCATGTCAAAAGAGACGTTTCATATCGTACCGGAAGATGAACGCGACGTCATTTATGAAATGGATCAAGTGCAACGGGCACTCGATCTGTATATGGACCAGGAGAAGAAATTACCGTTACAAACATTTCAGAACGCGCTTCAACTCGATTTGACCCGTTTACGAGAGGGGGGTTATTTAAAAACGTTGCCAAAAAGACCTTACTATGTGGTCGATGAAACATTGATTGTTTCACTGGAGCCCAAAGAAACAACTTGATGACAAGACACCTATCTATTGGACGGTAAACAATACATTTATGTACACATAGGGTTGTGACTTGTTTCAAAAGTATGTTAGGGTGGAAAACGTATATGAAAATAGAAAATTAAATAGGAGTGATTTTATGGAACGAAAAAGCCGTGTGACGACCGTATTCGTCGTATCTGCAATCATAACTGGCTTATTTACGATTTGGGGACTTTTCCCCGAGAGTTTATTAGGTAATGCCAGTCTGTTAAACGTGACGAGTACGTTACAAGGCTGGCTCTCAAACGGGATGGGTTGGTTCTATCTCTTGAGCGCCACCGGGTTTTTACTGGTTGCCATCTTTTTAATCTTTTCAAGATATGGTTCGATTCGACTTGGAAAGGATACAGATCGTCCAGAATTTAGTTATTTATCATGGTTTGCCATGTTATTCAGTGCCGGGATGGGAATTGGACTCATCTTCTGGGGAGCGGCTGAACCGTTGCTCCACTTCCACTCACCACCATTCGCTTCACCTACACCTGAAGGAGATGCACGGACTGCTATGCGTTATGCATTTTTCCATTGGGGCTTCCATCCATGGGCGATTTACGCAATGATTGCGCTCGCCATCGCATATTCGACGTTTAGAAAAGGTCGTCCCGCGACGATTGGGGAGACGATCGGTTCGCTCGTCCATAACCGCTACGAACAACCCGTGAAGCAAACGGTCGATATCCTTGCGGTCATTGCGACGGCATTCGGGGTAGCGACTTCACTTGGTTTTGGTGCTCAACAAATTGCCGGTGGCCTTCATTACCTCATCCCTGGGGTACCGAACGCTTTCGTGACACAGTTGATCATCATTGCCGTCGTAACGGTGCTCTACATGATCAGTGCTTCGACAGGTCTTGACAAAGGAATTCGAATTTTAAGTAATACGAATATTTTCTTGGCAATTGTCCTACTTGTAGCGACGATGTTTGCGGGACCGACAGCTTTCATTTTCGACTTGTTCACACAAACGGTCGGAACTTATTTGCAGCAGCTCCCGAGCATGAGTTTCCGTACAGCCGCATTTGAACCCGTTGAACGTGAATGGGTGAACGGTTGGACTATCTTCTACTGGGCTTGGTGGATTTCTTGGTCACCATTCGTCGGAACGTTTATCGCACGTGTATCGAAAGGGCGTACGATTCGGGAATTTATCATCGGAATCTTACTTGTCCCGACATCATTCGGATTATTATGGTTCTCCGTCTTCGGCGGTTCGGCCATCTGGGCTGATTTGTTCGGAGGATATAGCTTAATTGATCAAGTAAACGAAATCGGTACTGAGGTCGGGCTGTTCGCACTGTTTGAAACGTTCGGTGGTTTTGGGACGCTACTCAGTGTAATCGCCATCTTCTTGATTTCGACATTCTTTATTACATCGGCTGACTCTGCGACATACGTCCTCGGTATGCTTACATCGAACGGGAAGCTCATCCCGCCGATGGGGATTAAAATGACTTGGGGAATCATCCAATCATCAATCGCAGCCGTATTGTTGTATGCTGGTGGATTAGATGCTCTACAAGCTGTTGCGATTCTCGCAGCCTTCCCATTCATCTTCGTGCTCATCTTTATGATGATTGCCTTATTCAAGGATCTTACCGACGAACCGGATGAACGAGATAAATGGCTAGAGATGCAAAAGAAAGATGAAGATAAACTAGGTTAATTCGAAAGGGTCTCAGATGAGGCCCTTTTTCGGTCAAAAATATTTTGCTTGTCCTTCTCGCTAGTGTAGGATAGTAAGTGAAGAAACGAGGAGGATAGGCTATGAAACAACAGATAAAAAAAAGGTTGAGCTGGGTGATATTGGCCGGCATCCTCATTGTCGGGGCATTACTCGCTTATAACTTCTATGTGCTCATGGATTTGAGCGGGGAAGAGGAAGAGAAAGTCGAACCATTCTACTCGAATGTCGTGATCGGATATCAAGAACGCAAACTTCCAAAAGAAGGCGAAGAGCTCGAAGAACGAGAGTACCTTGTCACATATGATGAGGACGGACATTTTGTATCTGAAGTCGTGACGGGTCCAAATGTTGGCGCGAAAGCAGAATGGGATGGAGAGACCTACTTAGAGTTCAATCCGGACGGGGAAGAAGTTCTTCGACAGGAGACGAACTCCGGAGCAGTCGCACCTCATCCATTCTTGTCACGTGCAACGAACGAACAGATTCGTAAATGGCTCGATGACGGGACGCTTGGTTCAAGTGAAGGCGAAACCGATTTGGTCGGACGTACCGCGCAAGCGTATGTGAAATCAGAATCGGCTGAGACCGTTCCGGAAGAGTGGATTGAAAACTATCCATCGATTTTTAGTGAAGAAGAAAATAAAGAGACTGTCACATATTATGTCGATGCGCATGAACGAATCTTGCTCGCGGCAGAATCGCGGAATAACGGAAAGTTATTCCATTCGATTCGGATGACATCGTTTGAATCAAGATAATCCGATGGGGAGCAGACATGATGTCGGCTCCCTTGTCGTCTGAAAGGGAGAACAAGATGAAACAAATTCAAGTGGAACAAGTTCAAACGGACTTGACGAACTGGGAAGCTGGAGAAAAAGTAAACGAGGCGGCATTGTTATCTTACGCACATTGGTCTCGTGCGACTCAGCACCAAGAAGAATTAATTCGTTCCTTGCGGCTGCTCGCAACACATCGGCTCAAACAAAAGGAAACGATGGACCCGTTACTCAACCGCTGGGTAAAAGAGTTGGAGGCGATGAACGCACTTCCTCCAGAGCTTCGTCTGTTTCAACTGAATGAGCAGTTGCGTCGTTCGAAACAGGCGCTTCAAATTGACTGGCCCACCTTACGAGAGGCCGATTACGCCTCAATGAAGGTTCAAATCTTAACAGAGTACGAGTCAAAAACGTCAGCGTTACTCGATCAACTTGACCAACTCCATGATGAGGTGGAGGCTGCGAAGTCTGATTTGCGTGATTCTGAATGGCGCGGACAGCTGGAGAACCTGTTTGAAGCGATCATCGAAGCGATGCAAGAAGTCGCATCTCTTGAAGATGATACTGCCTCCTTGCTCGCATCCATGCAGGGGAACTATTTTAGTCGTGAAGCGTTTCATCGTTTCGGGGAGCGCGTTTCCCTTGTGAAAGAACGACTACACACGATTTGTGAGCTACTACCAGACCGTCCGAGCGAGACACGCTCGAGCGCGATTGAGTCACTTGAAGACATGATTGGGCTCGATGACATCAAAGCACGTGTAAAAGCGTGGTATCGCTTTCTCCTTTTCCAAAAAGAACGAGAGAAAGCCGGCTTTTCTTCAAAACATCAACCATCCCTTCATCTCGTCTTCACAGGGAATCCAGGAACCGGCAAGACGACATTAGCGAGACTCATGGCTGAGATTTACTTTGAACTCGGCTTATTAGGACGCCCAGACCTTGTCGAGGCAGATCGTTCGAGTCTTGTCGGTGCCTATGTTGGACAAACGGAAGAACAGGTAATGAATAAGGTGAAAGAGGCGGAAGGTGGTGTCTTATTCATCGATGAGGCATATGCATTGAAGCGTCAAGATGCGAGTGGTAGTGATTACGGACAAGCGGCCATCGATACGCTTGTCGCCGCAATGACGAGTGGCGAATATGCAGGCAAGTTCGTCGTCATTCTAGCTGGTTATCCAGAAGAAATGCGCCATTTCCTCTTAGCTAACCCTGGTTTACGATCACGATTCCCTGAGTCGAATCACTATGAGTTACCGAACTACCGTGACGAAGAATTGGTCGCCATCGGTGAGAAAGTGGCACAAGAGAATAATTACGTGCTGACGGAAGAGGCAAAGCGATCACTTCTTGCTCGAATCGACAGAGAACGAGTCGATTCGACGTTCGGAAATGCTCGGACTGTCCATAACATTTTACTTGATGCGATGTTTAAGAAGGGTTCCCGCTTCGGTGCAGACGCTCCGTTAGACGAGATGGCGCTCTTGACTGAAGAAGACTTTGATCAGCCAGAAGATGACTCGAGTCCGACATCGTTAGATGACCTGGTCGGCATGGAAGAAGCGAAAGCACAACTGGCTGAAATCGAAGCACTCGTCCAGATTCAAAAGAAGCGGAAGGCGCTCGGTTTGAAGACGGCGCCGGTCCAGCTCCATGTGACACTAACCGGAAACAGCGGTACCGGAAAAACGACATTTGCCTATTTATATGCACAGATGTTGAAACGGACAGGTTATTTGAAGCGAGGCCATGTCAATGTCGTCAGTCGTGCAGATTTAGTTAGTGGCTATGTGGGACAGACAGCTCAAAAAACGAAAGCGGCGATCCGTGACGCCCTTGGCGGCGTCTTGCTAATTGACGAGGCCTATAGTTTGAACGGCGGGGCGAACGACTATGGCCGGGAGGCAATCGATACACTCGTTGATGAAATGCCGAAACATGGCGAGAATCTTGTGGTCGTCCTTGCCGGTTACGAAGGTCCGATGCGCCGATTAATTGAATCCAACCCTGGTCTTAGTAGCCGAATGAAACGGACGATTCATTTTGCTGACTATACGCAAGAACAGTTAGTAGACATCGCGAAAAACTACGCAAGTCAGTTCGGATATGTGATGGAAGAGGATGCGCTTGAGGCATTGGCTACTCGTTTAGGTGACATCAAACATGCGAACGCGCGCACCGCTCTATCTGTTATCGATGAATCGATTGCTCGTCAGTCCTATCGTTTAGTGTCGACGGAGGATGAGAATGTGTCACTCCAACAATTATTAGTAGTAGATATTAAGAGTAAGTTATAATATACTTTTCTTAGGAAAGAAGGATGATTCAATGCACACGGTTCAAATCCCAGTAAGGTATCAAGAGACGGACATGATGGGCATCGTCTATCATGCCAACTATTTAGTTTATTTAGAGATTGCGCGCACGGAATTGTTACGACAACTAGGTGTCGAGTATAAAGATATGGAAGAAGCGGGATTTGTCTCTCCTGTGACAAATGTATCCATGGACTATAAGCGTAGCGTGACGTATGGTGATACGGTTCATGTTCGTGTATGGGTCGATCAATATTCAAAAATCAGAACGATTTATGGCTATGAGTTGACGAATCAACATGGAGAACTTGTTGGTACAGCGACTACAACGCATGTCGTCGTCAAACGAGGCGACTTCAAACCGATTCGACTTGATCGAGAGTTCCCGAAATGGCATGAAATGTATTTGAACGTCATGAACCCTGTTTAAGAATCTTCTGTCTTCGTACCGTCAGTGTGGTATCATATCTTGACGGTACTTTTTGTTATCTAGAAAGGGGAAGATCGCATGCGTTATCCATCGATTTTGATGGTTTGCGGCGCCTTGACGTTCATGTTAGCCGGTTGTACGACAAACGAGCAAGTTGAACCGAAAGAACCAACAACACAGTCATCAACAGTAGATGAACAAGAGACAGAACCAAATGAACCGACTTCGGATCGTGAAGATGAGACAGTCACCGAGTCACCTTCTGAGGAGGAGACGTCGGACGAGTCTGAACAGCCGACCGAACCAGTAGAGGAAGAACCTGTGGCACCTAGTCAACCGATTGAAACGGATGGTGTGGCCAATTTGGAATTAGATGAATTGATTCTTGTAAACAAGCAAATTGCATTGCCTGCCGACTATCAGCCGAGTGATTTGGTAGAGGCGAACATTGATTTTGTCGACTCGACAGTCGGTGAACGTCGAATGTTACGTAAAGAAGCTGCTCAGGCGATTGAAGGTCTAATGAAAGGTGCAAAAGTAGCAGGAATTGATTTGAAAGGGACGAGTGCGTTTCGTTCATACGCCTATCAAGTCAATCTCTTCAATGCTTATGTCGAACGAGATGGCAAAGAGCAAGCCATGAAATATTCCGCACCACCAGGTCATTCTGAACATCAAACAGGACTTGCGATTGACGTATCGAGCGCCTCAGTCAACTATCAACTGACTCAAAGTCTCGGTGAAACGGTTGAAGGAAAATGGCTAGCCGATCATGCTCACGAGTATGGTTTTATCATCCGTTACCAAAAAGAGTTTGAGGATGAGACCGGGTATATGTACGAACCATGGCATTTACGTTATATCGGTATGGAGCATGCGAAACAGGTACATGCATTGAATCAGCCATATGATCGCTATATTGCGGAATTTATGAAATAAGGGGAATTGCGATGCCATATGTGACAGAAATCATGATTATTATTTTTAGTTATCTACTTGGTGCCATTCCGTTTGCCCTCATCATCGGCAAGCTCGGCTATCGCGTAGACGTTCGAGAACATGGGAGCGGCAATCTAGGAACGACGAACACGTTTCGCGTATTAGGTAAGAAGGCAGGAATCCTCGTTTTGCTCGGTGACATGGGGAAAGGTCTTGTCGCTGCATTGCTGCCTCTACTATTCGGAAGCGAGATGAGCCTGCTTCTTGCCGGAATCCCGGCAGTGATTGGACACTCTTATCCAGTCTTTGCGAAATTCAAAGGTGGAAAATCGGTTGCGACGAGCGGTGGAGTTTTGTTGGCAGCCTTCCCTTGGTTCTTCTTTGTCGTCGTCGGTACATTTATCGTGACGCTCCTCACCTCGCGCATGGTATCCCTCTCCTCGATGGCTGCCGCCGTGGTGGGACTGGTGACAGCAACGACTTATAGCATCGTGACGAAAGATTGGTTACCGCTGATCGTCATCGTGCCACTCGCATTGTTCATTATTATTAAGCATCGTACCAACTGGCAACGTATTCGTGCTGGAAAAGAACCAAAAGTTCCACTGTTTCAACACAAGCCGAAATCATGACGCATGCAGGTACGTCCGTTTAGGGCGTGCCTTTTTTGTGTATTGTCGTTGATTTACACAAAAAAGAAACAAAAACATGTTGGATTTGCTCGTTCTTTACTTTCAATTTACGTTAAATTTACATGCGTTCGTTACACTAGAAAAGGAAAGATTATTGTGGAGGAGGCAGGGACGTGTCTTTAATCGGTGAAGAGCGTAAACAGAAAATTGTAGAATGGATCGAACGAGAAGGCAAAGTAAAGACGAGTGAGTTGATCGAGCGCTTGAACGTATCTGGGGAGTCGATTCGCCGTTATTTAGAAGAGCTAGAAAAAGAGCATCGAATCAAACGTGTATACGGGGGAGCGGTCCTTCATCAGAGCATGTCCTTTCAGCCCATCGTGATTGCGAACATGGATGGAATTCGTCGGATCGCCTATACCGCATTTCAGTTGATTCCAGATGATACATTATTATATATAGGACACGGGGTTGCGGCAGAGCAAGTGGCATCCCGGTTGCGTGGTCGCAATGTGACGGTCGTGACGCCATCGTTGACGGTGGCGAAGGCGTTGTTTGAACAGCGGGCGAAAGGTGTGCTTGGTGGCGAAATTCAGCTATTAGGTGGTACAATCGACCCGAAACATCTCGTGACGACAGGTGAGCAGGTCCTGACGCAACTACAGACATACATGTTCGACCTTGCCATTTTGTCCGTCGAAGGGGTCGACGCATCACTAGGTTTAACATGTGACGCTTTCGGCCTCGCCAGTATTACCCAGTCGGTGATGTCACAAAGTCGCGAGACGTTCTTACTAACGGACCATACCCAACTAAATCAACAAAAACGGTATCGCGTCTGTGATTTTTCGAAGGTGACGGCGATTATCTCTGATTTTCCGGAGCCTCAAGATTTCAAAGGCGTCTTAGCCGAACATGGTGTGGACTGGAAGTTCGCACCGTAAAGGGAGCGATTGAATGAATGTAGAAGTGATTGTCACTACACTAACGGAAGCTATTCAGGCTGAGCAACTCGGTGCAAAACGACTCGAACTGATTGCGGATATGGAAAACGGGGGCATCACACCAAGTTTTGGAACGATTCGAAATGTGGTCGAACATGTGTCGATTCCGGTGCATGTGATGATAAGGCCCCATACACATTCGTTCCATTTCAATGAGGATGATGTCGAGACTATGCTTGCGGATATCGGTCTATGCCGTGAGCTCGGTGTCGATGGAATCGTATTCGGTGCCTTGACACAGGATGGAGCGATTGACGAGCGGATCTTAGGGGAAGTCATCAAGCACAAAGGGGAAATGACGCTCACGTTCCACCGTGCCTTCGATGCATCACGTGATGTCTTTGAAGCGATGGACGTGTTGAATGAATATCCGGAAGTAGATATTCTCCTTACTTCAGGCGGTGCCAAAACTGCACTAGAAGGAATCGAAACCTTGATAGCCTTGAAGGAACAGGCCGAGATCACAATTTTGCCTGGTGCAGGGATCACGGTGGAAACGTTACCGATTCTTCGAGAACGTCTTGACGTAGCGATGGTACACATAGGAAATGGCGTACGAACGAATGGACAGCTCGATGAAGGAAAGTTCAAACAACTTCTTGGATGAGCCAAGGCGGAAAACAGTCGGAAGACTGTTTTTTTGCTATAATGAGAGAAAACAATAAATGTAGGTGAATTCATGCAATCTTCCGTTTACAAACAATATGCGCTACGAATGCTATCAGGAAAGTGGGGCATATCATTACTCGTTGTCTTAACTGTCATGGTCATTCAAGCGATGATCACGACCCGACTTGATCTCTCGGCGAACGACCCCGAAGTCCTTTTGACATCGGTGGCGCTTCTTTACGGGGCGACGGTTCTTCTCGCACCTATCGAGCTCGGGAAAAATTGGGTGTTTCTCCAGGTGGCGAAAGATGAAAAGCCAACGTTCGGATTGTTGATTGAATCGTTCGGGTCACTTAAAGACTATTCACGTGCCGTGGTCTATTATGCGGTATTCTATTTAGGTCTAAACGTGTTGATGCTCTTCTTGATCGTACCTGGTGTCTGGTTCTATTTGACGTATCGGATTGTACCGTTCATTATGCGAGATAATCCTGACCTATCAGCGTTCCAGGCAATGAGAAAGAGCCGACAGATGATGAAGGGTCACAAACGGACGATGTTGAAGCTCTTTGCGAGTTTTATCGGATGGTATGCGCTCGTCCTTCTTACTGGAGGGCTGGCTTATATCTTTGTCACACCGTATCTTCAAACGGCGATTTCTGGACTCTATTTGGAGCTAAATGCCTCCTATCAAGCAAAACAACCGGTCGGATAATCCGACCGGTTGTTTTATGTTCCATGCTGATCTGACTTTTTAGGGTTTGAGGCGTCTTCAAAATCTTGTTTTTCCTCTTCCGACGCATCCGCATGCCATTTTTTCGCTTGCTCGGTGGCAATGGGAATCGCTTTCGTCTCAGAGTAGCCTTGCGCGAGTAATGCGTTCGCGATATCAATGGCTTTCTTTTTTACAAGTGGATCGAAGTTTTTCAGTGATTCTGGATAGTCTTTCATATTCCATGGCACGAAAATCGCCTCCTTCATTCCTACTAATTCCACAAACGTCCGGTTTCAAACGTCTTGATGGAGATAATACTCGATCAGTGCTTGTGTGCCATTTTCTCCGTACCCGTTCTCTTCCAGAATCGAATACAGGCGATGTGCGAGCTCAAGACCTGGTAATGTCACTTGTAGCTCGTGTGCACTCTCGATGGCAAGGGTCATGTCTTTGATAAAGTGTTTGATGAAGAAGCCAGGGGCATAATCTTCCACAATCATGCGTGGAACCAAGTTTTCAAGTGTCCAGCTACCGGCTGCCCCGCCACGAATCGTACGAACGAGCGCCTCTGGGTCAATTCCAGCTCGTTTACTGAACGCTAGCATTTCGGCATTCCCCATCATGATGCCGGCAATGGCGATTTGATTGGCAAGTTTCGCATATTGACCGCTCCCTGCGTACCCCATTCGTTCAATCGATTGTCCCATCGCTTCAAATAAAGGCTTCGCTTTATTGAATGCGAATTCACCCCCACCGACTAAAATCGACAGCGTTCCATTTTTGGCTCCGACATCGCCACCTGTTACTGGTGCGTCAAGTGGGAGGAGACTCCGCTCAATGGCAGTCTCGGCAATTCGTTCAGCCAGTTTCGGTGAGGACGTCGTCATGTCAATCAATAATGTACCTGGTTCTGCCGAATCAAGAATGTTCCCTTCGCCAAAATAGATGGATTCGACATCGGACGGATAGCCGACGATGGTGATGACGGCATCGGCATCTCGGCAAACGTCCTGTACCGAATCACACCATGTCACACCTTCCTCTAACAATGCAGCTGCCTTCTCTTTCGTCCGTGTGTATGCTTGCACTTCAAATCCGTGTTTCATCAAATTACGTACCATCGATTGGCCCATGACCCCGAGCCCGATAAATCCGATTGTTTTCATGTCGCTTGTCCCCCTAATAATTGTTGTGAAACGAGTCGCTGATATAGTGCGTTCTCTGTTAAAAGTTGCTCGTGTTTCCCGATTCCGCTGATTTGTCCGTCTTCTAAGACGACAATCTGGTCGGCATGTCTGACAGTCGAGAGCCGGTGGGCAATCACAAGCGTCGTTCGTCCGACCATCAGGCGGTCTAACGCTTCTTGGACCACACGTTCTGATTCGGAATCTAGACTTGATGTTGCCTCGTCGAGCAATAGAATCTGTGGATTTCGTAACAACGCACGCGCGATAGCAAGTCGTTGCCGCTGCCCGCCAGACAAACGGATGCCTCGCTCACCAATCTCCGTATCGAGCTGTTCTGGCATCGTTTCAATGAACGACCATGCGTTGGCCATTTCACAGGCCTCTTTGATTTCATCATCGCTCGCTTCATGTCGAAGTCCGTACACAATGTTTGTCCGTACAGATCCTGAGAGGACGGGGGAATCTTGAGCGACATATCCGATGACTTGACGCCAAGTGTCACGCCCGTATGTTTGAATCTCTCGATTTCCATATCGAATCGTTCCTGCCGTCGGTAAATAGAACTGTTCGACAAGTGAGAAAAGTGTCGTTTTCCCGGCACCACTCCGTCCGACGATGGCGGTTGTCGCCCCCGGTGACACTTGAAGTGTCAATCCTTGGATGACGGGTTCAGTGCCATAATGGAAAGCAACGTCTTCGAATGAGAGTGCTGTCTGATGAATCGTTTCTTCATGTGTGCTGTATGGTTCGGGACTGACTTCGAGCAATTCAGCAATCCGTTCCGTAGCTCCACGCGCCTTTTGAAGTCTCGTCAAGAATTCACTCATCGTGATGAGGGGCGTGATGATTTGGAAGAGATAGAGCATGAAGGCGAGTAGTTCGCCCGTTGATAAAGCTCCGGTCGAGACGCGATATGCGCCGAACCCGAGGATGGCAATCAACATCCCGGTCAAGGTCACATTGAGAAGGGGAATAAGGATTGCTTGAATTCGTCCTTCCTTCACCCCGTAATCGAACAGTGTCTCGATTTTTGCTTTGCCGGTTTTCACTTCCATCTGTTCCGTCGCTTGTGATTTGACGAGGCGGATTTCACCGAGCAGTTCTGCGAAGAAGCCGGAAAGATTTCCGAGTTCTTGTTGTGTCTCTTTTGCGATAATCCGAAGCTTCCGTCCGAGCGGTATGACAATGATGAGTGTGGTCGGAACAGAGAACAAGATGACGAGTGTCATTTGCCAATCGAGTGTGAACAAGATGGCGACGGCGCCGATGACCGAGACGAGGGAGGTCAACAACCTGACACTTTGTTCGGATAACAACTGTTGAAGCGTCGTCGTATCATTGTTCAACCGAGACACCAGTTCCCCCGACTTGATGCCGTCATAGAATGGAATCGGCAGT
This sequence comes from Exiguobacterium sp. s75, assembly GCF_018617145.1. Lineage (GTDB taxonomy): Bacteria > Bacillota > Bacilli > Exiguobacteriales > Exiguobacteriaceae > Exiguobacterium > Exiguobacterium profundum. The sequence continues at coordinate 931,398 of NZ_JACSJQ010000001.1, read as the reverse complement.
TTGACGAGATGGTCCCACAAGGTCGTGCGTAAATTGGCAACGACCCGTTGCCCGACGATATGTAACCAATAAATCGAAACGGCACTCGTGATGACTTGAATCAAAAATGCGATGACGAAATAGATGATCCATTCTGGTGTCAATAAGTCGCTGCTCCACCGGTCGACCACACGTTGCAAGATGAGCGGAATGGCCAGTGAGGCGACGGCTTGAAGGAGAGAGATGAGAATGGCTCCGACAAATAGCCTTTTCGGAGGATTCGCGATTTTGAATAATTGAAAAAAAGTTTGCCATGTTGATGGTTTCATGTTGGAAGTCCTCCTCTCCTCTTACTTTCGCTGTTTCAAAAACGGGTGTCAAGACGTCGAATCATTCGAAGGACTCATGCTAGAATAGGAAAGAGAGGTGATACGTGATGAAATGGATTCACACGGCCGATTGGCATCTAGGAAAGATTGTCCACGGTCGACATATGACAGAAGATCAACGGAATATTTTGTTCCATTCATTTTTACAAATCGTAGATGAAGAGCGACCCGATGCGGTCATCATCGCAGGGGATTTATATGACCGTGCCGTCCCTCCCGTCGATGCGGTCGATTTACTCGATGAGATGTGGCGAGAGCTCGTCTTGAACCGTGGAATCCCGGTCGTTGCCATCGCCGGAAACCATGATTCGGCAGAACGTCTCGAATATAGTTCGAAGTTATTGAGACAAGTGGGTCTTCACATCGTTGGGAAACTCGACCCGACATCTGGTCCCCTCGATGTCGCAGGGATCCCATTTTATCCGATTCCATTCCTTGAGCCGGCTCGCGTACGGCATATTCTCGGTATCGACTCGATTCGAACGCATCACGATGCACTGGAGGCAGTCATTGAAGCATACGGTACAATCGAAAAAGATGCGGTTACAATCGGTCACAGTTTTGTCGCGGGAGGACTGGAGACGGATTCAGAACGTCAACTATCTGTTGGCACTGCAGGACAGGTCGCAAAAGGGTTATATGAGCCTTTTTCGTATACGGCATTAGGTCATCTACATAATCGTGATGCGATTCAATCAGAAAGAATTGCATATAGTGGGTCGCTCATGAAATATTCGTTTTCCGAGGTCAATCATGAAAAATCCGTCGATGTTCTGGAATGGAACGGTCAATGGACACGTCGCCGCCGTGCCTTGACACCAGAGCGGGATATGCGACAACTCACCGGAACATTGAACGAACTCCTTGCCCCAACTTATTATCAGCAACAAAAGACAGATGACTACCTTAAAATTGTATTGACCGATGATACGGCGCTTCATGATCCGATGGCGAAACTTCGGACTGTCTATCCGAATATTCTTCATCTTGAATTGGAACTGTTACGTCGCCAGGAGCAGACATCCACGTTTGAACGCGAGACGCTCGAAAGACAGTCAGTAGAAGAGGTATATCTCCAATTTTTTGAGGCCGTACATGATCGCACTGCCTCAGATGCCGTGAAGCAAATGATAGAAGAAGGTGATGTCTAATGAGACCGGTTGAATTGATGATTCAAGCTTTTGGACCGTATGCAGAACGTGAAACGATTGACTTCACCCAGTTGGTTGGTCGCTCGATGTTTGTCGTAAGCGGTCGGACGGGCGCCGGGAAGACGACCATTTTTGATGCGATGACGTTCGCCCTTTATGGTCGGGCGAGTGGGTCGCTTCGAAATGCTAGTGACTTCAGAAGCCAGTATGCACAACCTGAGTTGAAGACGGAAGTAGATTTTTCGTTCACGATTCGAGGTGACCGCTATCGGATCGTAAGACAGCCGCAACAACCTCATCCGAAAAATAAGACGCCAATTCCGCACGAGGCCATCCTCTATGAATGGGAGGACGGTTGGAAGCCGCTGGCGACGAAGGTGAACGAGATACAAGAACGAATCGAATCGATTTTACAATTATCGTATGAACAGTTCAGTCAAATCTTGTTGCTCCCTCAAAACCAATTTAGACAATTACTCGACTCGAACTCGAATGAAAAACAACAAATCCTCCAATCCATTTTCAAAACTGAGGCATATCGTACGTTCCAGGAAAAGTGGGGTGAACGCTATAGCGCGTATCGAAAACAAGTGGAATGGGCGGTCGAGCGGACACGACTCAAGTTATTAGAGCTCGAAGATGAAGCAATCGAAGAGGTGTCGACCCAGTCCATCGAGGAGATTCAACGTTGGCTCGATGAGCGTGAAGAACATCTGATTGCAACGTGTGAAACGGCCTTAGCCCAGAAACAAACGTATGCGACAGCACTTGAAGAGGCAAGAGATGCACTTGAGAAAGCAAAAGCGCTCATCACCCTATTCAAGGAACGAGAAGAGACCGATCGAGCACTTGCAATCTTTTTAAACGGGGAATCGATTCGAAACGAGACACGTGAACTGCTAACAAATTTAGAGGTGGCGGCAAACATTCGTCCAGTCTTTGAACGGTTACAGGAACTAGAGCAACTCGTGCGTCGGTTGTCGATTGAACAACAGACCTCCTCGACAAAATTAGAGCACTTGCAATCCACCCAATCGAAGTTAGTGGAGCGACAACCAACGATTGAAACGGACAAAGAAGAAGTGATCTCTCGTAAAGAGCGACTAAGGATTGTCGATGAGATGATGCCAAGAATCAAGGAGCGCGCCACACTCGTGACCCTTCGTGACCGATTGATGAATCGTGCAAAAGAATTGGCCATGTTTTCAAAAGAATCTCGGTTACAAGAACTTCAAGAAAGAGAACGGCGATTGGTCGACAGCATAAAGTCTGAACCTAGCGAACGAGCAGTCGACGCCGAGCGTCACGTCGACCGATTGGTGCATCTGGCCTCTCTTGAAACAAAGGCACGTGAGTTATCGAAACAACTCGACGAATGTGAACGAACGGGCAAAGACGTTCAACGACAGTACGTGACCCAACAAGAAGTGGTCACCACGTTTACACAGCAAGAACAATTAATACTAGCGAAACAACTGAGCGAGACGCTTGTAGACGGTGAGCCATGCCCGGTATGCGGTTCTCGTCATCATGATATCCCACAACACGAAGAAACCGTTACGAACATCGCGGAGCGGGATGCGGCCGTGGCACGTCTTGATGATTTGTCCACACGCTTAATCGAAGCGCGGGCGGATTATCGTTCGCTTCATCAACAACTTGAAGCAGTCCGACAAGAACTAGATCAAGCTTCCAAAGACATTCAATTCAATGGCGATGTCACAGAAGAACTCAATAAGTGGCGAACACGTGCAGAGCTATTGCAGCGGGAAGAACGAATGCATCAAGAGAACGAACGGACACTTCGCCAACTGTCAGCAGAAATCCGACAGTTAGAGCAAGAGCAACGTCAACAGTTCGAAGAGCGGGAGCGTGTCGTATCCGAACTTGAAATGACGCAACAAAGTCTGTACGCACTCGGTCAAAGTGAAGAAACGACATTCGATGCGTTGCAGCGCGAGCGAGCCGACCTTGAGCACCGCATCTCGATGTTGATGAAACAAGTCGAAGCGTACGACCTTGAGTTTGAGACGGTGAAAAAAGCACTTTGGAAAGAGGAAGAACGACTGTCATTGATCCGTGAACAGTTGACTGAAGCATCGAAGCAGTATGATGCCCAGCAGACCATTTGGGTCAATCAGCTAGAAGCATCACATCTGACGCGTGAACGCTATGAATCATACGCCAATCAAATCGACAAACGGACAATGATTCGTGAACAGTTGCAACGTGAGGAGGAAGAAGGTGTTCGACTCCGACACCATAAACAGATGATTGAAGAAAAACTGAAGAATCAGGAGCGACCAGACCTGCATGAGATGGAGATGAAAGTGAAGGAAGTGGCTGAATGCAGTGAGCAGGCGTCGAAACAGCTGATCACAGCCCAAGATGCCTTGTCTCGACATAGACACGTCATCTCGGAATGGAATACCCTTCGCGAACAGACGGCGCAAGAAGAGCAGAAATTAGAGACAATCAAATTGATTGCGGATACGGGGAAGGGAATCAACCCACAGAAAATGACGTTTGAGACATATGTTCAAACCGCCTTTTTTGATCAGATCCTTCATGCGGCCAACATTCATTTGGATCAGATGACGAGCGGTCAGTTCCGGCTTGAGCGGAAAGTCGAGACGGCGAAAGGGAATGCCAAATCTGGTCTTGAGCTTCTCGTCTTTGATGCCTATACCGGACAATCGCGTCGTGTACAAAATTTATCTGGCGGTGAAGGGTTTAAGGCGTCGTTGTCACTCGCTCTTGGACTTGCGGAGGTGGTCCAACAGCTGAGTGGGGGCATCAGTCTTGAAACGATGCTCATCGATGAAGGATTCGGTACGCTCGATGCCGAATCTCTAGACCAGGCGATTGAATTATTGATGTCTTTACAGGCGACCGGTCGGCTCGTCGGCGTCATCAGTCATGTCCAAGAATTGAAAGACCGTGTCGATGCACGGATTGAAGTGAAAAAATCTAGAAGCGGGTCGTCGATCCAGCTGATTGTGGAGTGATGGTTGTGAAAAAGATGGTGACGAAGTCGAGTCTCATCGAAAAGTTAAAAGAAGCCGGCGTTCGCTCGGGAGAGGCGTTGTTTGTCCATTCGTCGCTCTCAAAACTCGGTTGGGTATGTGGAGGGGCGCAGACCGTCATTGAAGCGATTCAGGAAGTGGTCGGTCCATCTGGGTTGATCATGATGGCGACCCAGACCGGAGACAATTCAGACCCAGCTGAATGGGAAGCGCCACCTGTCCCCGTGGAATGGTGGCAGACGATTCGCGCGGAGATGCCTCCGTACGAAGCTGATAAAACAGCGACACGTGGCATGGGACGTGTGCCGGAACTGTTCCGAAGCTATCCGCACGTATATCGTAGTTCCCATCCGATGTGGTCTGTTGCCGCCTGGGGCGATGGGGCTGAAGCCATCGTGTCCGGTCATACCATCGATGTCGGGTTCGGTCCAGGTTCACCTATCGAGCGAATGATTGAGCGAAACGCACGAATCCTTCACCTTGGGTCTCCGCTCGATGCGACGACACTCTGGCATTATGCCGAGTACGGAATTGATGGCCCGACCAAATCATTCGGTTGTGCCGTTATAGAACGAGGGGAGCGAAAGTGGCGTACATTTGAACATGTCGATGTGAACAGCGATCCGTTTGGCGCAATCGGCGAGAACATCGTCAAACAAAAGGATGTGCGAACATTTTCTATCCATGAAGCGACATGTTATCTCATTCCGTCTAGCACATGGGAACCAGTCCAACATGCGCTCATCGCGCTTCGTAGCTGGTTGAGATAGAGTAAATAGAATCGAGGGGAAGTTACGGATGAATCGTTGGATGAAACTATTGAGTATTGCGATACTCATCATTTTACTCGTTGCCGGTTTGGCTATCGGAGGAATCTCGGCTCATATTGGGGACCAGTTGACGTCACCGGAGCGGGAAACATTGACATACACCCCGAAATCACTTGGTTTGAAGTACGAGAATGTGACAATCGAATCGGAGGAAGGATATGACTTATACGGATGGTGGATTCCTCATCCTACGCCGCGTGCGACCATCGTCTTTGCCCACGGATATGGGAAGAACCGTGAACAGGAAGATTTACCGTTGAAAGAGTTGATTCCAGAATTTCATGAACAAGGATACCAATTTTTAACGTTCGATTTTCGCGGTTCAGGGATATCAGAGGGTGACCGAGTCACGGTCGGCGCTAAAGAACAATCCGATTTAAAAGCGGCCATCCAATATGCGAAAGGTCGTTCAGAAGGACCAGTTGTCTTGTACGGAATTTCAATGGGAGCGGCGACAGCACTCTCTACAGCTGATGATGTCGAAGTTGCTGCAGTCATCGCCGACAGTCCGTTTAGTGATTTACGAAATTATCTCGAGACAAATCTTCCGGTATGGAGTGACTTGCCGAACGTTCCGTTCACGCCCGTCATCATGACTGTGACCCCTTGGTTCACCGGTCTCGATGCCGATGTCGTATCTCCTATTCAGGATATCAAGTCGATTGAGGCTCCTATCTTATTGATCCACAGTAAAGACGATGATGCGATTCCTGTTTCTGAAAGTAAAAAATTGGCTGAAGCACAAGAACGCGTCGAACTATGGGTGACTGATAACGAAGGTCATGTCGGATCGTACCAGTCATTCCAGAATGAATATCGTCAACAAATATTCGAGTTTCTAGAACGGTCATTGTAAGCAAAGGGGCGCATTCGACGCCCCTTTTTGATATGATTGCAGACGAGACCAATGAAAGAAGGGTACAACATGGACGTTTTACAAGTATTACAGTTTCTCCTTTTAGGAACGTTAATCGGAATCTTGAGTGGATTCTTTGGAATTGGTGGTGGAATCTTACTGACACCACTTCTCCTTGTCTTCGGGTATGAAGCGAGTGCGGCGATTGCCCTTAGCCTGATGTTGACGCTCGGATCAACGACGGCAGGAACGATCTCGCATATCCGTTTGCGTAACGTGAACGTGTCACACGCCTTATGGATCGGTTTGTTCGGGATTGTCGGGACCTGGATTGCCACACCGCTTGTCTTTTATTTAGAAGGAGTCGATGGGGCGACACTGATCATCTCACTCGTCTATATCGCATTACTCACATATTTTGCGGTTTCTTTCTTTCGTTCGAAACAGCATGTGGAAGGAAGCGTCGGAACGGACTCTGTACCACGCCTTGGGATCATCGGTGTGTTCGCGGGGTTCATCTCCTCGTTGATGGGAGTAAGCGGTGGATTCGTCTTGACTCCTCTTCAGGTCAAGTTGTTGAACACAGAGATGAAGCGTGCGGTCGGAACGAGTATTACGGCAGCGCTTCTCATCGTCTTATCCGGTGTCATCAGTTATACGGTGGCAGGTGCTGAAACGAATTATCTGCACGGTCTTGCTCTGATTGCGGGTGCCATGATCGGATCGCCCTTTGGGGCGAAACAGCTACAACGTTTCAGCTCGCAGCACGTCAAAAAAGCGCTAGGTGGATTTTATATCACGGTCGCCATCAGTGTAGGGTTGAATTTGATCGGGTGGAATACGGCATCACTTGCACTTCTCGTCACATTAGCGCTTCTGTTCATCGTCACCCTTCTCATTCGACCACGCAAAAAATAAACCCCGTCTTCGGACGGGGTTTTAACGTCTAGCAATATGGTCAATGTTTTCTTGAATCTCGCCAACTTTCGCTTTAGCCTCACGGAGTCTTCGCTCAAACGCATCTGTGTCACGTTTCTCATGAGACGACTTATCGATTCCTTGACGCTGCCCTTTGTCAGAGCGTTGGTAAAAGTGGGTCGCTTTCTGTAAGCGTTTTTTAAACGTCGAGTCGCTCATCGGGACACCCCCTTTCATACTACAGTTATTCCACAGATGGAAACGGGTGAAACGTTCGAACCTTTACGAAGCGAGGGAACGACGGACTTGAACGTTCTGAGAAATTTTCACGGCTAATATGGCAGCAAGTACTGCTTTCAAAGCGTCACCAAAGAAGAATGGAATATTTACTTTGAGCGCATCAATGAACGACATACCGAGAACGATCTCGAGTCCCATACTTCCGAGTAAGTAGACGAGCCCTAGACCGAATAAAAAGTTATAGCCAATCAATGCAGGGATGGAGCGATAGCGTTCACTGAACCAGCCTATGAAGAGTGCTGCAATCGGAAAGGCGATTAAATATCCGACAGTTGGTCCTACAAACGGTGCGAGACCTCCTTGACCACTCAGTACTGGAAGTCCAATCAAGCCGAGCAAGAGATACACGATAACTGCCAAAAATCCTTTCCTTGCACCGAATACACCGGCGATGGTCATGATGGCGAGTGTTTGAAGGGTGATTGGAACGGGTCCAATCGGTATTTCGATGAAACCAATACTTGCGATGAGTGCCGCGCCGAAGGCGATTTGAGTCATATCTTGAATTTTCATATGTAAACCCCTTTTCAGTTAACGTTAACAATATAAAAGTTAACATGTTCGAATAGGGATGACAAGTAGTTTTTCGCTTTTCAAACTTAATCAATGATGTGATCGTTTCCGGTTAGACGTAATTCCTCAATCGATGAACGCATCTTTTCAATCATCTCTTCTGAGTGACGTTCCCATGATTTTAAAACGCCTACTACGAGGAGCGGTTCGATTGTCCGATAGGATCGAGTAGGATTTCCAGTGAATCGTTGATCCGTTAAATTTGGATCATTTTCAAAATTTCCAACCGGATCCACGATATAAATTTGCTCAGGACCGTTTCCTTTTGCTAATTCAGCCCCCCATTTTGCAGCATCCAAAGTCGCCGTAAAATAAAGGTGACGTAGCGGCTCATGGCGATGATTCGACATATGGCCAACTTCTAAAAGATCTCCAACAACAAGTTCTGCTTTCGTTCCATGAAAGAACGGACCTGGGTCCAACTGAACAGAAGATTTCATGTGAATGCCTCCTATTTATATCGTATTGAGACCATTATCGTACGTGAACACATTAAAGTGTAGTCTGTTTGTTGAACAGGATTCTTGTTATCATTAAGAGGGGGAACTAGACGACGAGTACTGATTTATATAATTTTTATATTGAATGGATGAACAAAAATACGCGTCCTCGTTTATTGACGAGGGCGCGTATTTGTTATGAATAGGTCATCGTGCTAATACATGCCGAAGCTTCATTCAATTGTTCACGGACGGCATCGAATCCAGTGCCACCGTAACTGTTTCGACGTGCGACTGCCTGTTCAGGGGTCAAGGCATGATACACATCCTCTTGAATCAATTCAGAGTACGTTTGGAACACCGTGATTGGAAGCTCGCGTAAATACAATCGCTCATCCACGCAATATTTGACGAGTTTACCCGTCACTTCGTGAGCTTCACGGAACGGTACTCCTTTTGCCGTCAAATAATCAGCGAGTTCTGTAGCGTTAGAAAAATCACGCTCGGTCGCTTGTTTCATGACGTCAGGATGGAACGTCAATTCATTCATCATCCCCGCCATGATACTGAGTGAGCCTTGAACGGTCTTGACCGTGTCAAACATTCCTTCTTTATCTTCCTGTAAATCTTTGTTGTAAGCGAGCGGAAGTCCTTTCATGAGCGTCAACAAGCCCATCAAGTTTCCAATCACTCGACCCGACTTTCCACGGACGAGTTCGGCCATGTCAGGGTTTTTCTTTTGTGGCATCATGCTCGAACCGGTAGAGAACGTATCGGACACTGTAATGAAGCGATACTCTTCGCTTGCCCAAAGAATCAATTCTTCACAGAAGCGGGAGAGGTGCATCATAAGCATTGATGCATTTGAAAGAAACTCGAGTATGAAGTCACGATCGCTAACGGCATCGAGGCTGTTCGGGTAAACCCGATTGAATCCAAGTAATTCAGCTGAACGGGAACGGTCGATCGGAAACGTTGTCCCTGCTAAGGCTCCTGCGCCAAGAGGGGACCAATCAATCCGTTTCAAGCTGTCCGTAAACCGCTCCTTGTCCCGCTCCAGCATCCAGAAATAGGCGAGCAAATGATGGGCCAGTGAAATCGGTTGTGCACGCTGGAGGTGCGTGTAGCCAGGCATAATCGTCTCTACGTTTTCTGAAGCATGTGCATGCAATTCATGTTGAAGCGATTCAATCAATTGAATCACTTCTTTCACACGTTCTTTCAAGTAAAGATGCATGTCCGTCGCGACTTGATCGTTTCGACTACGTGCCGTATGCATCTTCCCTGCGACCGGTCCAATCGCTTCATGAAGCAGAGCTTCTAAGTTCATATGAATATCTTCGTGATACACCTCGAATTTTAATTCATCCGCGAGTGCTTTTTGCTTAAGTTGTTGTAATCCATCAAGGATTTGAGTGACTTCTTCTTTTAAGAGGATGCCTTGGTCACCTAACATCGTCACGTGTGCCATGCTACCCTCTAAATCCTCAAGGACGAGTTGAGCGTCAAATTCAATCGATGCACCGAATGCATCGACCCAATCGCTCGCCGTCTTCTCGAAACGGCCTCCCCATAATTTACTCATTGACGAACGCTCCCTTTTCCATCAACACCTCTGATTGAACTTTTGTTGGCAAACCCCACAACTTGATGAATCCGACAGCTGCTTGCTGATCGAACGTATCTGCTGACGTATAGGTCGCAAGTTCCTCATCATAAAGCGAGATTGGCGACTTCCGTCCGTCGACGATGGCTTGTCCTTTAAACAGTTTCATGCGAACCGTTCCTGTGACGGTCGCTTGTGTCTCATCGATAAAGGCAAGAAGTGCTTTTGTGAGCGGTGAATACCAAAGTCCGTTGTAGATCGTTTCCGTCAATTTTTGTTCGACAATCGGTTTGAAATGCGCCACTTCACGAACGAGTGTCAAGGCTTCAAGAGCTTTATGTGCAGTGATTAATGTCATGGCGCCAGGTGCCTCATACACCTCACGTGATTTGATACCGACGACCCGGTTCTCGATGTGGTCAATCTTCCCGACGCCGTGGGCACCCGCGACGATATTGAGCTCTTTTAAGATATCGGTGAACGATTGGCTCTTCCCGTCAATAGCGACCGGCACTCCGTTCTTGAATTCAATCTCAAGATAAGTCGGTTCATGCGGTGTGTCCTCAAGTGCTGCTGTTAACTCATATGCGCTTGCCGGAGGTGCTGCCCAAGGATCTTCTAAGATGCCGCATTCGATGGCGCGTCCCCAGATGTTCTGATCGATTGAGAATGGCTCTTCTTGAACGATTGGAATCGGAATTTGATGTTTTGCCGCATACGCGATTTCTTCCTCACGTGACCATTTCCATTCCCGAACCGGTGCGACGATTTCGAGTGAAGGATCGAGTGCATGAATGGACACTTCAAAACGCACTTGGTCATTTCCTTTCCCGGTACATCCATGAGCCACAGCGACGGCACCTTCGGCCTGTGCGACCTCGACCAATTTTTTCGAGATGAGGGGGCGTGATAGTGCCGAAACGAGTGGATATACGCCTTCATATAATGTATGGGCCTGCATCGAATAGCGAGCGAACTCGTTGACGAACTCGTCGACCGCATCGATGACGATTGATTTTTTCGCTCCAACTTTCATCGCTTTTTGTTGAATCTTTTCTAAGTCTTTCCCTTCCCCGACGTTCAAACAGACGGCGATGACATCATAACCTTGTTCGTCCAACCATTTAATCGCAACCGATGTGTCAAGACCACCTGAGTAAGCCAATACGAGTTTCTGTTTCAAAATATGAACACCCCTTATGAATAATTATTAATATTTGTTTATAAATATACAATTCAGTGTAAGGGATAAGATGTCGTGTGGCAACACTTTTTTGAAAATAAAAAGACCACGAGTGATTTCGTGGTCGTCATTGTTCGATTTTGAGTTGGGGTAACCATTGCGACATATGGTCGCTAACAGGGATAAGAAGTTCAGGACGAGCAGCCTTTAACGGGACGACCTCATAATGTCCGTCAGATGATTTTTGCGTAAAGGTTGGATAGAACATCGGATTTTTCAATTCAATAGTCGATTGGTCATCTTCGGTTGTCTTGACCACATCAATCCCGATGATGCCGCCCGTGTTTCGTTCATCTCCTTGTTGTCCGGAAAGGAAATTACCGAGCGAGTAGATGACAAATGTTTGATTGCCATGAACTCCTTCTAGCATGGTCGGGGGTTGCAGCACGTGAGGGTGGTGACCGATGATGATGTCGACTCCGAGGTCTGCTAACGATTGGGCGAGCTCAGTTTGACTCTCATTCGGTAACGGCTCGTATTCCGTACCGAAATGGAGGGAGACGACCGTCATGTCAGTCGACTGTTCCGCCTTCTCAATCTCTGGTTGCATCTGTGCGAGGTCGATATAGTTCACATGATAGGGTTCTTTCGGTACGACTCCATTCGTCCCATACGTGTATGCGAGGAAGGAAAAAGAAATATCGTTGGCCGTCAACGTACGAATATTCGCCTTGTCCTCAGCAGATAGGAAGGAGCCTGTATAAGGCATTCCGATTGCGTTCCAATGGTCGATCGAACTTTCAATGGCTCGGACGCCACGGTCGAGCGTATGATTATTCGCTGTCGTGACCAAATCGATTCCTGCCCGTTGTAAGGCATCTCCAATTTCAAAAGGACTGTTAAATGCCGGGTAGCTCGAAAGCCCGATCTCACTCCCGCCAATCATGCTCTCTTGGTTGGCGATTGATAAATCGGCGCGACTCAATATTGGAGAGATCTGTTCGAATGCAGTATCAAATTCATACCCTTCATCAGTACGAGCTGCGTTGTATACCGAATCATGTAGAAGGATGTCGCCGATTGCATAGAGGGAGGCCGTCGTGACAATCGGTTCCGGTTCGGCAGGCGGCATTTCTTCAGGTACCTCGACAATCGGTTCTTCGACTTCTTCTGGTATTTCTTGATTCGTTGCCGGAGTCGTACCACAAGCAATTAATAAAACAAAGCTAGACAGGAAGGTAAGACGAGAGACGATCTTGATTGGTTTCATCCCGATTCTCCTTTTCACGACAGATTCGTACGATAACCCTAAAATTCGTCGATAATTAAGAAAAATCCTGCCTAAATAAATAAAGACAGGTCGTTTTTGACCTGTCATGAGAATTATTTGATATGTTCTTTGACCATGTCTTGCATTTGGTCAAACTCACGTTGAATGACCTCATTTGGTGGCGGTGTCACCAAACTCACGATATAGATGGCAAGTGCCGACAGGAAGAATGCTGGAATCATTTCATACAATGTCCCAAACGTTCCGAAAAGATAAGCGGCATAGTTCTTCCATAGAATGACGACAAAGGCTCCAGTCAACATTCCAGCAAGCGCGCCTTGACGCGTCGTTCGTTTCCAAAACAGACTGAACAAGATGAGCGGACCAAATGATGAACCAAACCCTGCCCAAGCATAACCGACAAGGTTTAAGATGGTGTCGTCTGCATCGAGTGCAAGAATGATTGAAATGACGGATACGAGAATGACCGTAATCCGACCAACCATGACGAGTTCACGGTCACCCGCCTCCTTACGGAAGAACTTCTGATAAAAGTCTGTCGTCGCGGCACTCGACGAGACGAGCAATTGAGAGGAGATGGTCGACATGATGGCGGCAAGAAGAGCAGCCAACAATACACCAGTCACCAAATCCGGGAATAATAAGTCAGATAGGTTGATAAAGACGTTCTCCGGATTATCGATTGTGAGGTCTTGTTGTGTGTAATAGGCGAGACCGAACAACCCGGTCGCCATCGCCCCGACAACGGTGAAGACCATCCATGAGATCCCGATTCGACGTGCCGTCTTAATGTCCTCGAGCTTTTCGATTGCCATAAAACGGACGATGATGTGTGGCTGACCGAAATAGCCAAGTCCCCACGCAAATAGCGAAATGATTCCGATGAGTGATTGTCCTGTCCAGGGGTCAAGTAATGCTTCATCAATATTTCGTACCGTGTCTAAAGCGTTTGACACCCCATCAGTTGCCATAATGGCGATGGCAGGTACAAAAATAAGGGCGAACAGCATGATCAATCCTTGAACAAAATCTGTCCAGCTGACTGCTAGAAATCCACCGATGAATGTGTACAGAATAATGATAGAAGCGAGAATGATCACTCCCGTTACAAATTCAATGTCGAAGACGGCATTGAATAGGCGACCGCCGGCAACGAATCCACTTGTCGCATACAGTGTGAAAAAGATTAACGTGACAGCAGCTGAAAATGAACGCAACACGCCTTTTGTGTCTTTAAAGCGTTTCTCAAAGAAGTCTGGAATTGTGATCGCATCATCCGATATGTATGAATAAATGCGTAATCTCGGTGCGACCAATAACCAGTTCAAATAGGCGCCGATTGTCAACCCGATGACAATCCAACCGCTTGAAATCCCTGACGCATACATGGCACCAGGCAATCCCATTAAGAGCCATCCACTCATGTCTGATGCACCGGCAGATAAAGCGGCGACCCCGGGACCAAGTGCCCGACCACCTAACATATAATCTCCGATACTGCTTGTTCTCCGATACGCGATGATCCCAAGCAAGACCATCAGTGCCATGTACACGACAATGGACACTAAAATTCCGTTCATCAACATCCCCCCGAAAAATAAAAAAATGAAAACGCTTTCGGTGATAAAGTATCACTTTGTCAAAATATTGTCACAACAAGTGGGGAAATGTAAAGATATTTTTGAGAGCTGGTCTTAAGTTATCGGAACGTGCAAGAGGTGAGGTGGTCATTGACAAGACCCGTCGCTTGTAGATGAGCATAAACCGTTGTCGGTCCTAAAAACTTAAAGCCGCGTCGTTTCAGATCTTTACTCAATCGTTCAGAAAGTTCCGTCGTCGCAGGAACATCTTCAAGACGATTCCATGCATTCAGGATTGGTGCATCGTTGACGAATGACCAGATGTACGAATCAAATGAGCCAAACTCATCCTGTAGTTTGATGAACTGCTTCGCATTATTGATCGACGCCTCGATTTTTCGTCGATTTCGCACGATCCCGCTATCGGCGAGGAGTCTCTCCACATCCTCATCCGTAAAGCTGGCAACTCGATGCACCTCAAAGTCGGCATAAGCCAACCGATAATTTTCACGTTTTCTCAAGATGGTGATCCAACTGAGTCCTGCTTGCGCACTCTCGAGTGTCAGACATTCAAAGTGCTTCTGGTCATCGTGAACGGGCTTTCCCCATTCCTCGTCATGGTAACGGACGTAAAGTGGATCCGTCCCGCACCAAGGACACCGTACTGTTTCTTCCATTTCAATCAGCTCCTTTCTTTGAGTGTAGCATGTCCTTACGATTATATAGCGAAATGGACGGGTATAGTGGGGGAGAATGGAGGAAGAGACATGAGTGACTGGATGATTTCTGTGATTGAACAGTACGGCTACATAGGGATTGCATTCATGATTTTTATTGAAAATGTGTTTCCACCGATCCCTTCTGAAGTCGTCTTACTCTTTGGTGGTTTTTTTGCTGTAAAGACGAACTTGTCCATCACGCTCGTCATCGTGGCATCGACAGTCGGAGCTATATTAGGAGCGGTGCTATTATACGGCCTCGGACTATTGTTTGATGTCGAGCAGATCGAAAAATGGACGAAAAAATATGGGAAGTGGTTACGACTGGACCTGAATGACGTAAAGAAAGCGGATGCCTGGTTCGACCGGTACGGGGGCTGGATGGTCTTCTTTGGACGTTTGATGCCGGTCGTTCGAAGCCTGATCTCGATTCCTGCAGGGATGTCAAACATGCCATTCGTGAAATTTCTACTGCTCAGTACGGCTGGAACAGCCTTATGGAATACCATTCTCATCCTCATCGGGATGAAAGTCGGAGAGAACTGGCAAGATATCCTCTCATACCTCGATGCCTATTCTTATGCAATCTATGGGCTACTGTTCATCGGCGTCATCATCTATATTGTATGGCGTAAAAAACGGCACAACAAACTAGCGAAAGACTAACGCACAAAACAGGCGGACCCAGCGTATGGGTCCGCCAATTCATTCTTCTTTTTTCTTGTCAGGTAAGACTTTCGTGAGGGTTTTCTCCGTTTTTTCTGCCAAGTACTCTGAGAAACGGAACAGAATGATTCCGACAATGGCTGACACGAAAATATAGAGACCGACAAACAAGTTGATGGCCCCGTTCGAAAGGGCGGTGAATAAAATAGAGAACTCCCCTCGTGGCGCGAGTGAGAACCCGGCTTCATTCGCCTGAACACGCGTCAAGCCATAGATTCTGCCCCCGACGCGTCCG
Organism: Exiguobacterium sp. s75; assembly: GCF_018617145.1. Classification (GTDB taxonomy): domain Bacteria; phylum Bacillota; class Bacilli; order Exiguobacteriales; family Exiguobacteriaceae; genus Exiguobacterium; species Exiguobacterium profundum. The sequence goes on along the minus strand of NZ_JACSJQ010000001.1, from coordinate 915,596 downwards.
ACAATCCATTTGGATAATACTCCCCACACAATCAAGACGAAGAAGAGTGCATTTACGATGACGCCTTTCTCGAGGTTGATCGAGATACCGAACGAGATGAAAAAGATCGGCAAGAATAAATCTCGGACGGGTACGGTCAAACGCTTCAGCGGTCTCACATCGTGGAAATCTGCGAGCATGATCCCGGCGATGAATGCCCCTAAAATCTCAGATAATCCAAACACCATGCCGATTCCTGCGAAAAAGAGAATGAGTCCAATCAGACCGATGCTCGCGTCATCTTGTCGCAGTAAGTGCTTCGAAAATTTTTGTTGCTTGGATACGAAGCTCGAACCGATGAACAAGAGTACGCCAAATATAAGAAATCCTGCGAACACTTTTCCGATATCGGACATCGCAACCGGTTCTTCTTGGATGATGAAAGGGGCGACCGTCAAGAGGAGTGGGGCAAAAATATCCTCAAAGATCAGTAATGCGAGCACAAACTCTTTAATATCTTCATGTTTTTCGGAATGCCGCTCAAGCAGCTTCGCAGAGATGGAGGAGCTCGTCGCATATAAGACGGCCCCGATTAAAAAGGCGCGAGGGAAGTCGAGACCAAATGCTAATGCAATCCCGAACGATACCCCGAATGACAGAATGATATCGAGTATTCCCGCCTTCCATACTTTTCGCATGCGCTTCCAAAGTTCACGTAGTGGAAACTTTAGACCGAGTAGGAAAAACAAAAGAATGATTCCAATCTCTCCCGCGACTTTAAAGACTTCATTCCCATCCCAGAAAAAACCGACCCCGACCCCGATTGCGATAAACGCTAAAATACTCGGGAAAAATAATCTTTCAATCAGGAGACTGAGGACAGAGATGAGGGTGAGCGCCAATCCGAGCAACACGATGATATTTAATCCATCCATACGTCATCTCCTCTCATGACGCCAATTAGCTTTCTCTTTGATTCCATTGATACTCCATTCCGACGGATTCAGGTCGTGAGTAATCAAAACCGAACTGTCGATACAACCCATCGGCTGGAATGTCTGCGATTAAACTAATGATGGCCGTTTCATCCGCTTCTTGTAAGATCCAGTCCATCAAATGCTCCATGATTAATTTTCCGAGTCCAAGACCCTGGCACTCCGGGTCTACGACGATATCTACTAAATGGAATACCATTCCGCCGTCACCGACGACACGTCCCATTCCGACAATCTCATCATCTAAGTATAAACAAATCCCAAAAAGCGTATTTTGAAGTCCTTTCACCGTGCCTCGATCAGAACGTCGTGGCATCCCCGCCTTCACGCGTAACGCTTGGTGTTGTTCTGGAGTCGGTGTTTCGACTTTTACAGTCACTTCATTGACCATACTCAAATCCCCCTCTGCACAAGTTGATTTTATTTTCCCGATATATTGAATGAGTAAACCTTGATTTTAAAAATACGCTATCTGCATAATGAGAAAGAGACAGGGGGAATAGTTGATGATCAATGGTCAATCCATCTTACCGGCGATACGGGACATGCGGGATTTAGAGCGGTTTTTATCGAGTGATTTCGAATTAGGGGTGTTACTAGAGATTCATATGAGCCGATTAGACTCCATCTCCAAATTATTGAAGAAGCATGATAAAAAAGTGTTCATCCATATGGATTTGATACAAGGTATGAAGGCCGACGAGTATGCGACGGAGTATGTCTGTCAGACGTTAAAACCGTTCGGCATCATCTCGACAAAAGGAAACGTCATCGTCAAGGCAAAGCAAAATGATGTGGTCACTGTGCAGCGTTTATTTTTGATTGATTCCACCTCATTAGAGAAAAGTATCAAACACATTGAACGTTCAAAACCAGACTATATTGAAGTACTGCCAGGCATTGTGCCGAAGTATATTCAACGTGTGAAGGAGAAGACGGGGATACCCGTTTTCGCAGGTGGGCTGATTGAAACAAAGGAGGAAGTCCAGGCGGCACTTGATGCGGGAGCGAGTGTGATCACGACTTCGAATCGAAAACTATGGTCCGACTAATCGAGATTTGGGTATACAGTCTTTTAGGAGGGATGAATGATGACAGAGGTGATGATTGTAACAGGAGCTAGTCAAGGAATTGGTTATGCGATTGCACAAGCTTTCGTAAATCAGTATGAAGTGATCGGGCTAGACATTGGAGATGATCCGGATATCGAAGGGTTACGCTTTTATCAAGTAGACCTTGGAGACACGTCTGAACTTAAGCGTGTGTTTGACGATATTCACAACGAATTTGGTCGAGCCCATGTGTTGATCAATAACGGAGGGATCGCCTCGCTAGTCAAGCCGATTGATGAGCTTGAGATTGACACGTTCAAGCGAGTCATCGATGTCAATTTAGTCGGGACATTTAGTTGTGCGAAATACTTTTTAGAACTGAATCAAGGTGAGTCGTACGGAAGAATCGTCAACATGGCCTCGACACGTGCCTTCCAGAATGAGCCGCATTGGGACGCATATGGTGCATCTAAAGGAGGCATCGTTGGATTGACCCATTCACTCGCCATCTCATTAGGCGATCGCCCCGTGACAGTGAATGCAATCAGTCCAGGATGGATTCATACGTCCGATGAGGCATTACGCGAGATTGATCATGAGCAGCACCCATCAGGACGGGTCGGTGAACCGGAAGATATCGTCCGCGCTGTGCAGTACTTGATTGACCGTCAAAACAGTTTTGTGAACGGTCATAATCTTGTCATCGATGGGGGAATGACGAAAAAAATGATTTATGAAGAATGATGCGACAATATACCTAAAACTGGTCAGAATTTAGGTTATTTATACCTAATTCCGGGTAAGGGATAGAAGAGTTTTCATCCGGAAGAAGGAGGATTGTGACATGAATCCACTCGTTGAAGAAGCACTGCGTTTTTCGTCTATTCGTCACGGAGGACAGTATCGAAAAGGTTCAACCATTCCATATTTGTCACATCCATTCTCGGTCGCCATGCTTCTTGAGTCCGATCATCAAGCACCGGCAGTGGTGGCGGCAGGATTGCTTCATGATTTGGTTGAGGACACGAAGACAGACCCACAAGAAATCTTATCAAAATTCGGTTCTGACGTTCACAGGCTCGTTCTCGCGGTCTCGGAGAAAAATCGTGAAGAGTCGTGGGAACAGCGAAAACGGATGACACTTCAACAGGTGCAGTCACTTCAATTTGATGAAGTCGCACTTCTCGTGGCGGACAAGCTACATAATCTCCGCTCCATCCGTTATGATCTTGAGATGGAAGGGATGAAGGTGTGGCAACGTTTTAAACGGCCGATGCGGGACCAATCGTGGTATTACCATGAGTTGCTGTCAGCATTTGAACCATTTCGGAGCTCGACAGACCTGATTGGCTTGTATGAACAAGAACTCCATCTATTGTTTTACGGTGAGAAGAATGCGAAAGATCGAAAAGTGGCAAGACTCCTCGAATCCATGTTGACTTATTTCATCGAGGACGAATGGTTGCAAGAATCGGCACCACTATGTCAAACGGCATATGAATTAAGAGAGATTGTTGCGCGAGAGACGATTGATGACGAAGAGATTGTGTGCTTCCGAAAACGACTTCACGAAGCGGGTTGGATCACGCCATTGTTACCCGAGAAGCTCGCGGGGATGCAAGAACTCGCATATCGGACGGCTCTCGACCCACAGGAGCTTCTCGCGCTCATGCGCCGCTCGATTGTCAACTAGTTCTCTTCATGCTATAGTCAAAAGGAAGATAAAAAGGGGAGTAGCGACCACAGTTGTGGTCGATGGGTCGTCATTACAGTGCATACGCACTCGGTCCATCGAGCTTTTACAAGTCCGCAAGACCTTTTTATGGGCGTTTTTGTCGTCCATAAAAAGGTCTTTTTTGTTTACCCAAGGAGGAGGAAAAAATGGTATTTGTTTATTTCTTACTGGCCGCGGCCATCACCGTCTACGCCGCCATCAAATTGTCAACGTACGCCGACGTCATGACTGAAAAGTCGAAAATGGGCGGGATGCTCGTCGGTACAGTTTTATTGGCAGGAGCGACGTCGCTCCCGGAAGTGACAACGAGTATATCGGCTGTCATGATTGACAACCCCGACATTGCCATCGGGAACATGCTTGGGAGTAACCTATTCAATATCTTTATCTTAGCGATGTTCGACCTATACTTCCGACAGAAGCAATTGTTCAACTATGCGAGTCGGGACCACCTGTACACGGCCGGACTTGGGTTACTCTTGACCGTCACGACGTTGATTGCTTTGATCGTTCGCGTTGATATGACGTTTATCGGAATCGGAGTCGACGCGCTCTTGATTGCGATTCTATACGGTATCGGAATCTACTATATCGGGAAACAACCGACAGAGCCGATCGCGGAGCATGAAGTCGAAGAAGAAGTGGTCGTCGGTAAATATGAAGAGATCACGCTGAAACGTGCGGTCTTTGGATTCATCATTGCTGCAATCGTAATCATGGCGGCAGGAACAGCCCTTTCCATCACAGGTGATCAAATTGCCGTTGTCACAGGACTCGGTTCTAGTTTTGTCGGTAGCTTCTTGATTGCGGCATCGACGTCACTCCCGGAAGCGGTCGCTGTGTTCATGGCGCTCAAACTACGTAATGTCAACTTGGCATTCGGTTCGATTCTCGGCTCGAATATCTTCAACATGTTGATTATCGCCATGTCAGATGTCTTCTATCGGAATGGATCGATTCTCGCAGATGTCTCGACGTCACACCTCGTATCTGCGGTCGGAATCACCATCCTATCGATCCTCGTCATGTATAGTGTGCTAAGACAAAATGTCACGTCGAAGGTACGTTATGTGATTCCTTCGTTACTCGTTGTCGTTGTCTATTTCGTTTCGTCTTACTTGATCTTTATCGGGTGAGTACATGCATCAGCCTTAGGGCTGATGTTTTTTTATTGGGAATGAGAATTCATTGCTTCGGGTATAGAGGAATTGAAGGAGGGGTGGCGATGCAGATGCATGAAGTGGAAACACGCCAAGCGTATTCGATTTTGATTCCGGCCTATAACCCTGATGAGGCACTCGTCACACTCGTGGAGAAGTTGAGGGCGAGTGGGTTTGCGAACATCATTGTGGTCAATGACGGTAGTAACGAATCGTCGGTAGGCACATTTGATAAGATTGCATCATTTGTCGACCAAGTGTTAACGCACGAACAGAATCAAGGGAAGGGAGCAGCAATCAAGACGGGGTTACGGTATGTGGTGGACACATATCCGGATAAAACGGGGGTCATCACGGTCGATGCCGACGGGCAGCACTTGCCGCAAGATGTCGTCAGCGTCTATGAGGAAGGGTTGAATAAACCACATCATCTCATCATGGGATGTCGAGATTTTAGCGGAGATGCGATTCCGTTCCGGAGCCGATTCGGCAATCAGGCGACACGGCTCGTGATGTTGATTGGGAGCGGGCTGAAGTTAAAAGACACGCAGACGGGACTTCGAGCCATCCCGATGCGATATGCGCGACAACTGATTGACATTCCTGGAAATAGATATGAGTTCGAGATGAATATGCTCACGTTCACGAAACGATTGCAGGTACCGATTCAACAAACGACCATCCAGACCGTATATGAGAATGAAAATGATTCATCCCATTTTAGACCGATTCTCGACTCGATTTTAATTTATCGGATGTTTTTGATGTATTCGTTATCCTCTGTCGCCTCGTTCCTTGTCGACGTAGGGATGTATGCGCTCTTTATTTATTTATTATCCCCATACTTCGATACGGCTCACGTCGTCATCGCGACGGTCATCGCTCGAATCATTTCCTCTCTCTTCAATTATCTCGTTAATCGAAAAGTAGTCTTCGATTCGAAGGCGCGGCGGTCTCTTCCGAAATATTTTAGTCTCGTCGTGCTTCAAATGGCCGTTTCAGCACTCCTTGTTTATCTCTTGTTTCTCTTGCTCAGACAAGGCGAGGTCATCCTAAAAGTAGTCGTCGATAGTTTTCTCTTTTTCGTCAGTTATTATGTCCAGAAGAGATGGATTTTCAAAAAATAACCGGTCATGATTTCATGACCGGTTTAATATGCGAGCGTTCCTGTTTTCACGAACGTATAGCGATGTAATTCTTTTGGGCTTGTGATGCCGGTTTTTTGCATCATGTCTCGCATAAGTAGCGCGCATACGCGAGCATCTTCCGCAGCATCATGATGAATAAACGGCACGTTCAAGTGTTCTGCCATCGTGTTCAACTTATGGTTCGGGAGTCCTGGATACAGTTTACGTGACAGTTTGACGGTGCAACCGTACTCGATTGTCGGGAAATCGAATAGATCATATTTCACAATCGCCTTTCTCAAGGCACCCATGTCAAATGAAGCGTTATGTGCGATGACGAGGTCCACTTCCCGTAAAATCGGGTAAAGAGAGGAAAGTACTTCCGGTAATGCCGGTGCATCCCACACGTCACTCGGACGGATGCCATGGACGCGGATGTTACCCATATCAAAGTCTTCCTCCGGATTGACGAGTCGCTGGTCGGTTTCGACCACATCTCCATTTTGAAGGATGCTCCATCCGACAGAACAGATGCTGCGACTATCACGGTTAGCGGTCTCCACGTCAAGTGCGAGAATGGTATGGTTCATAGTTTACCTTCTTTCATAAGCAATAAAAAAAGTCTAACAGAAAGTTAGACGAATGTCGTGCTTAAGCGGCAACAAGTGTTCGGCAAGCTTCCGCACAACGCTCACATGCTTTGGCACAGGCTTGACAATGGTCGTGCTGATGGCGTCCGCACTCAACCGCACACGTATCACAGACTTGGGCGCATAGTGCGACGATTGGTTTTGAGAAGGCTGAATCTGTTTCTAAGGCATTTAAAGCCAATGTACAGATTTCAGAGCATTCTCGAGTCAGGCGGATGCATTCGGTGAACATGTGTAAATCCTCTTCTTGCAAACTTTTTGAGAAGCAGTGGTTGCATGCTCGCATGCATTCGATCACGCTCGTCAATGTTTCTTCTACAGATGTACGTTCCATCAAAATTCCCCCTTATATGAAAAAGTCTAACTATCATTACCCGTTCAGAAAGGGGTTGAATCGCACCATACCAATAAAAAAGCCACACCTCATCCGAGATGTGACAAATTAATGGAGCATAGGGGGCTCGAACCCCTGACCTCTACGCTGCCAGCGTAGCGCTCTCCCAGCTGAGCTAATGCCCCGTTCGAAATCATTATATCATCGTAGTATTCGACATGGCAATTCCCTTTTTGAATTTAGGTTTATAAAATTGGAGACGTGGGAATTTCATGTTAGACGTTATATTAAGAAAGCAGGTGTGCTTCATGGAAATGATTCTTTTGGCACTCTTACCGGCACTCATGTGGGGAAGTATTCCACTCATCGTGTCGAAAGTAGGAGGAAAACCGATTCAGCAGTTAATCGGAACGACCATCGGGGCGATGATCATGGCAACAGTGATTGCCCTCGTCTTCCGACCGGAGTTCACGACACTCGCCATCGTGACCGGATTTATCTCAGGGGCGTTCTGGGCGCTCGGTCAATATTTGCAGTTCCAATCGTTCCAAATCTTAAGCGTCTCCAAAGCGATGCCAATCAGCACGGGGATGCAACTCGTCGGGACGTCACTCTTTGGGGTCATCGTACTCGGGGACTGGCAGACATCGACGGAGCTATGGTTAGGGTTTTCAGCGCTCGTCTTGATTATCATCGGGGCGACTATGACTTCATACCAACAGAAGAAAGATCAGGACAGTGCCGGAGCTTTGAAAAAGGGATTACTCGTCCTATTCGTTTCGAGTATTGGTTACGTCACGTATGCCGTCTTGACGAACTATTTTGAAGTAGAAGGGATCACCGCGATTCTTCCACAATCCGTCGGGATGTTCATCGCGGCACTTCTGTTCAGTCTTCGTGAAAAGGACGTCAAGAAACTGGATCCACGTACATTCAAAAATATCTTGGCCGGGCTCGCCTGGGGAATCGGGAACTTCGGACTTTTCGTTTCAAGCGGAGAAGTGGGGATTGCGACTTCGTTCGCCTTATCCCAATTGAACGTCGTCGTGGCGACACTTGGTGGGATCTATCTCTTGAAAGAAGAGAAGACGACAAAAGAACGCGTCTTTGTTTTCATGGGAATCGGGTTGATTGTCGTCGCTGGATTTATGCTTGGGATTGCCAAGAGTTAAGTTTCAATGATGAAATGAAAAGACCTTGAATGAACTCGATTTTGAGTGCCATTCAAGGTTTTTGTTTTGGGTATCTTTCAATCGTTGAAATGAGAGCAGGAGATGACGTAATCAATAGGGAAGTAATCTCATGTTGCGTTCGTCATATAGGGCATACAGCGTATTCGTGATTGATTAAAAATGTAGAATAAAGGGGAAACGAATCATGGAATCAAATGTAGTGACGATATCAGCTCTCGTCGATGCACCAATCGACACAGTCTGGAAACTCTGGACAGACCCTGACCACATCAAACAATGGAATCATGCGTCTGACGATTGGCATACGACCGAAGCGGAAAATGATTTACGGATCGATGGGAAGTTTCGTAGTCGGATGGAAGCGAAAGATCAGAGCATGGCCTTTGATTTTGAAGGGGTATATGAGGAAGTTGAAGTAAATGAGCTCATTCAGTATCGCCTTGAGGATGAACGGAGAGTCAGAATTTCATTTTCTTCAGAAGGTAATCAGACGAAGGTGGTCGAGGTGTTTGATGCGGAATCGATGAATCCGGTTGAAATGCAACGACTAGGCTGGCAGGCGATCCTCGATAATTTCACTAGATAAGCGAATGGTAAGAAATAAGGAAATGAATGATGAAATATTAATTCAGCAGTATACATTTCATGTTGAAGGTGTATACTGCTGTTCGTTGTATAAAATCAAGATCTTTCATAATGTTGTTGTTGAATGATGAAGTGTAGTTTGTCATTTTTGGATTTAAAAAATGAATATAGGGCGAGTTGAAAATATATGAGAGAAGTAAGGCTTAGTTTTAACTTTTTTCACGACTTAGAGAATGAAAAATGGGCATTACAGATGCTAAATATCTTCGAAACGTTTCAGATTGAAATCGGAAAGATGGGATTTTACGAACCACTTAGAACTGAGTTTTCGAATGACACCTTTCTGAAGATGTGGACAGAAGGCAACGATGATTTTTACAGCTTTATTTGTCGATTAAAAAATAGTAAAGGTTATCTCAACATTCATAATTTGAAAGATGGGTTACCAGGAAATGTTGGTTTCGTTTTTGTGATCAGCAAGACAACTTTTCTGAATGAAAAGGACAAATGGATTCGGTTATTTGATCGAATTTGTCGAGAGTGGGGTCCATTCCAAGCATCAATATCTAGAAGGATTGAAGAACGAGAGGATCTCATGTACGAAACAGGTTTTTCTAAAGTTAAGGAAGTGGAATGGCTTAATTATTGGAGTGATGAATTGTTGTACGTGAATTCAGTTTCTATTCCAAATGAGGTCGAAGACTATAATTGTTATGATGGAGTTGCATTTAACAAAGGGTATGTATTCCAGTTGATGAATTTGATTGATGATCCCTCGTACTATCAGCTATCTGAAATGATTAAAGCCATGATTGATCCAAACTTCTTTTATAAATGTAGTGAAGATTTAGATTTGCTAGATTTTTTGTAGTCATTGAAGTAATTAAGGCTGACGTTCATCTTGGGAACTTCATTTTCTGTTCGTTAAATTGTTATATATCATTTGGAATTACATGTATACAAGAGCAGTAACTTTGCTTCTAAACATACAGATTTATTTAGTTCGTGATCGTTCTATTGTAAAAATCAAAAAAGGTGCTGGCAATATGTATGACTACACGTTACTAGAGAGACTCCTATTCCGATTTCCTTCCTTCGATCATCAGAAAATGAAGTCAGCGTTGGATCGGAAAACGGTATTGATTACTGGAGCGAGCTCAGGAATCGGGCAGGCGTTCGCTTTTTTACTAGCGGAGACAACCGCGCATCTGATTCTCGTTGCCCGTAGAGAATCAGACATGAACGCCATGAAGTCTGAAATCGAAAAGGGGTCAGCCACGGTGACCGTGTTCCTGGCAGATCTTCGAATTGAAGAGGAACGGAATGGTTTGTTGGCGTATCTCCATCAACTACCGGACGGATTGGATGTTCTCGTCAGCAATGCTGGAATCTCCATCAATCGTCCCATCACTGAGTCACTCGATCGATACCATGACTTCACTCGGACGATGGCAATCAATTATTTTGCTCCCGTACAATTGATTTTGTCGCTCATTCCGGTGCTCGAAAAGAAGAACGGGCAGATCGTCAATGTGTCGACCATCAATGTGTTACTTCATCCTTTTCCTCACTGGGCAGCCTATCAGGCATCAAAAGCCGCGTTCGATACGTGGTTTCGCTCCGCGGGTCCGGAACTCACAATCAAAAATATATCCACGACGACTCTATATCTACCGCTAGTAAAAACTCCGATGATCAAACCGACGCTGGCTTATCAGCATTCACCTGCCATGTCACCGGTACATGTGGCAGAATTAATCGGACATGCCTTGTATACGAAAGGAACAGTATATAAGCCGTGGTGGTTGTTCCTCGGTCAAGTAGCATCACTTGTTTTCAGAAGACCGATAGACTGGATGGTCCCTGCATTCCTTAAGAGAAAGGAGCGTGACAATAAGAATGGTTAAGTTATTGAAAGTCTTGTCGCAGCTCCAGTTTCTATCACCATCGAATCTAGGCCGTCTGTTCGTCGCAATCCGTCAAAATGGAATCAACTTGATGCTTCTTTTTACATTGACTGAAAGAGCAGGGAGTCAAAAAACGGCTTTAGTGGATAGCCGAGAAACAGTGACGTATCTAGAGCTAAAGTCACGCTGTGAACACCTCGCTTATCATTTCGCTAATCAGTATGGGGTTAAAAAGGGACAAAAAGTTGCGTTTCTCTGTCACAACCACTCGTCTTTCGTACAAGGGATGTTTGCGGCTTCACGACTCGGTGCAGACATCTACATGCTTCATTCATCGATGAGTCAACTGCAGTTCAACCGACTCGTAGAAGAACAATCATTCGATTTTTTGATTTACGATGATGAGTTTAAAGACTTAATTGAAAACTCGTCTTACGAACGTTCGACACTTGTCAGCTATCATGAGGAAAAGGTATCAATCAATAGTTTATCGGATTCGAAGCGACATAAAAAAGGAAGGCTTCCGGCCGCCTCGAGCGGGAAGATCGTGCTGTTGACCGGCGGTACTACCGGAAAACCGAAACAAGTGACTCATAAACCATCCCTCTTTCACTTTCTGGCTCCATTCGCAGCTCTAATGAACCGATTGCAGTTGCCGTCATTCAACACTGCCTATATTGCCACCCCGATTTACCATGGCTACGGCATCGCCATCCTTTTATCTTTTCTAGCCCTAGGGAAACAGGTCGTCATTCAAGAGAGCTTTGATGTGCAGAGAGCCTGTGACCTCATTCGGCGACACAAGGTAGAAGTGGTCACGGTCGTCCCGCTCATGATCCACAAAATGTTACGACACAATCCAACATCACTTCATTCTCTCGCTTGTATCGCGTCCGGTGGTGCGAAGCTTCATCCCGTTTTAGTTCGTGAAGTCCATAACGAGTTGGGGAGCGTCTTATACAATCTCTATGGGACGTCGGAAGCGGGCTTGAATCTGATCGCCACACCAGAAGATTTACATTATGATGCGAACACGCTCGGGAGAAGGATTCCGGGAGGGGACTTAAAGGTAGTGAAAGATGGAGCGGAAGTCGAGCCAGGGGCCATCGGGGAATTTTGCATACGAAATAAGTGGTCCATGCAAAGCAGGAAGAACCGCTGGATTCAAACGGGTGATGTCGGATACCGGGATGAGAACGGCTATTATTTTTTGTGTGGACGAACAGACGACTTGATCATCTCGGCAGGAAACAATATTTATCCTGGGGAAGTCGAGACGGTTTTGCGCGACCATCCGAATGTCGAGGACGCCGCCGTCGTCGGGATAGAGGATGTGTACGCCGGTCACATCTTGAAAGCATACGTACAGTTATATGATGAAAAATTGACAGAAGAAGAACTGGTGAGCTGGTTGCGCGAACGACTGACAACTTATCAGCTTCCACGAGAAATCGTGTTTGTGAAGGAGTTGCCTTATACAGCGGTTGGAAAATTGGATAGGAAACAACTTGAGGTGATCAAGTATGTTGAAGTGTGGAACTATAAGTAGCATATAAAGGAATGAAGAGACATACATAGTTTATTAGGGAGCACATTTTTCTAAAGCCTACTTATGAATACGAAGGGTTGCTTGTTGTAGTCTAATGAAATCAGCTTCTTTCAGTAATGAAGGACTGAACTATGTTTTCGAAAAGACTAAAGTGTCTCTTCGTTCTGATTCATTGTCATAATGCAAAATATAATGTAAGTCGCCAAAAACTGGAGTATCCTCAATAAAGTCATTAACGGAAAAGCCCAATTGCTTTGCCTCCTCACTAACTAAGAACTGTATTATTCATTTTGAATAGAACTTAAACAACCTAAAGAAGTGATTTGGTCATATTTATTGAAATTGACAGATGAGTAAACTATTCTTCTTAGACTCAAATAAAAAACCATCTACTTTGTTAAAGTAGATGGAAAAAATCAATATTACGTGGAGTCGATATCGATATGATTATTCGTTATAGTACGATTTAATTGGTGGAGATATAGTTTCGTTTTTAGAAAAACGATGAACGAAAATCCGAACAACAAGTAGAGTGGTGACCGGTACGCGAGCATACCGAGTGCTTTGAACAACAAGAGCGCGAGCGCGACAATATAGCCGTATCGTATGATGCTGAATAACGCCAACTTCAAGGCATCCATCGTCTTCATATCGTAGTGCGTCAAAATCGGAAATAGGAATAACGACAGGGAGATGAAGACAAATCCAATCACGAACAGACCTGCGAAGAGAATCGTCTGCCCTGTATGGATTTGCCGAATGAGTAAAAAGTCGATCAATAAGACGAATACAAACAATGTCCAGGCTATACCGAGCTTATAATGACGGCGCACTCCTTCATTAAAGAAGCGGAAGTAGGCGCGGAACACGCTGTAATCTTGGTTGATCGACCATTGCCTTGTGACGGCATGTAAAGCGTACAAGGCCGGGAACAACGTGATGACAGGCAGAATGCTCAGTAAGAAGACCACGTTCAGTTGCACCAGGCTGGTGACAAATTCGAGCGCTTGGAATAGCTTGTTGTGTTCATGTTTTAAATTCATGAGGACCTCCAAGAAGTTAGCAGAGAATCAGCCTAATTTAGATTCGAGACGGTTATAGGGTGCAGTCGAGTTGCGGACGATCAATTCGGGTTCATACGTATGTGACGGTGGCATCTCTTTTTTCTCGACGGCCGCGATAATCCACTCGGCTGCGGCACGCCCCAATTCTTGCTTCGGGTGGATGATCGAAGTCAGTTTAACCTCTGTCGCGACGGCAAGCACCGAGTCGTCATATCCGACGAGTGAGACGTCTTGCGGGACAGAGAGGCGTAGATTTCTCAACTGGTCCAACACGTTAAGGGCGAGTTGGTCGTTATAACAGACAATTGCACTCGGCCGTTCGTCCGCGTTCTCAAACACTTGATGAATCACGTCATAAAAAGAGGGCACAAGTTCTTCTGTCGTATACGTTATAATTAATTCTGGCTCTAGGGGGAGATTGTATTCCCGGAACGCGCGTATAAAGCCGCGCATCCGATGGACCCCTTGAAGGTCATCTGTTTTGAAAAGTCCCATGATGCGCTCATGGCCAAGTTTGATGAGATGTTCGGCAGCCAAGAACCCACCCTTCTCGTCATCCATGATCAAATAAGGGGGCGTCAACTGCGAATAGTATTGGTTAATCATCAAATAAGGCGTATGCTGTTGTTCGAGTTCTAAATAATATTTGATGTTTGGATTATAGCTACTGCTCTTCGTCGGCTCGACGATTAACCCATCAATTTGACGATCTAACATCATCTCGAGGCATTGCCGTTCTTTCTCGACGTTGTTATCCGTACAAGATAAGGTCAATGTATATCCTTTTGAAGCCAAATGAGATTCAATCCCCCGGATGATAGACGGGAAGATATAATCAGACATGTAGGTCGTGATGACACCGATGTTTTTACCGTTGCCTAAACGTTCAATCGCCTGGGGAGCCGAGGTCGGAAGGACCGGGGAGCAATACGTGCCCGAGCCTTGTTCACGGTAAAGATAACCTTCGTTCACTAGTTCTCCTACAGCTTGTCGAATCGTATGACGGCTCACTCCAAATGATTGGACCAATTCATTTTCAGAAGGAATTTTTTCACCTGGTCTTACCGTTCCATCTTTTATCCATTCAAGAATATGATCTTTAACCATATTGTACTTTGTGCGTTGTGCCATCTGGCGTCCCTGCTTTCTCTCGTGTACGTCGAACAACTCATACGTACAAGATATGATCTTACATATATATTAACAAACAAATGTCCTGTTTACTATGAATAAGCAAAAATAGCACCTGAATTTTCTATGAATATGTACGGATGAAATATAAAAATACATAAAAATCAAATTGACATGTCCGAACGTGTGTAATAGACTCAAATTGTACAGAAAACGCTTTCATTGCTAATTAAATTGGTTTCTTGGCTAGTGAATGTATAGTGTCGTGTGGGCTTCATTATACAGCTTGCTTTTTTATTTAATTCAACATGTACGTACATCTTCGTCATCTTTTGCACATGAATATATACTGATGGAGGAATTCACAATGAATCGTAAATCGAAAAAAATGTTTGCGTTAACGATGTCAGCCCTGATGACAACTTCTTTGGCGCTCGCCGGCTGTTCGGGAGACGAGGCAGGCGCTGACGGGAAAGTTGAATTGACATTTATGTTCCGTGGAAATCCACAAGAGTTAAAAGCCTACCAAGCGACGGTGAAACGTTTTGAAGAAGCCAACAAAGACGTGAAAGTAACGATGGTCCAGACAGCCCCGGATCAGTACGATACAAAACTCAAATCGGCCATCGCAGGTCGCAAAATCCCAGACGTCTTCTTCTATAATCCTGCCCAAGTGAAAGCATACGTAAATTCGGGCGTGCTACTCGATATCACTGAAGCGGTTGAAACTTCAGAAGACGTCAAGTTGGACGACATTTGGGAGAAGGGTGTCGACAAATATCGTTTCGATGGGAAGACGCTCGGAGAAGGCGCGATTTACGGACTACCGAAAGACTTAGGTCCGTTCGCACTCGGCTACAACAAGACGATGTTCGAAGATGCGGGCATCCCGCTACCGGATAAAGACAAACCATATACATGGGATGAGTTCGTGGACGTAGCCAAACAGTTGACGAAAGACACGAACGGTGACGGGAAGATGGATCAGTACGGCACTGGCTTCAACGTAAACTGGGCCCTTCAACCGTTCGTCTGGAGTAATGGAGCGGACTGGATCAATGAAGATGGTACGAAAGTGACAATCGATGATCCGAAGTTCATCGAAGCGTTGCAATTCTTCGTCGATCAACAGTTGAAACACGGGATCACACCGTCAATCGGCGAAACACAGACGCTCGACACGTACCAACGTTGGCTGAAAGGTCAGCTCGCCTTCTTCCCAGTCGGACCGTGGGATATGGCAGCATTTAAAGAACAGTTGAAATTCGAGTACGACTTACTTCCATGGCCAGCCGGTTCAACCGGTAAAGCGTCAGGATGGGTGGGGTCACTCGGGATCGGCGTCGGGGCGACGACGAAACATAAAGAAGAAGCGGCAGAGTTGGCGATGTACTTGTCTGCGGACCAAGAAGGGCAACAAGCGCTCGTAGACGCGCAAGTCCAATTGCCGAACAGTATGGAAATCGCAGACAACTGGGCAGCTGATACGTCAATCAAACCAGATAACAAACAAGAGTTCCTTGATTTAATCAACGATTATGGCCGCGGGTTCCCGGCTGAGAAAACATACACGGCAGAATGGTACGACGAGTTCTTCAAAAACATCCAGCCTGTCCTAGACGGTAAAACGTCGGTCGAAGACTATGTGAAGACGGCGCAGCCGAAGATGCAGAAATTGCTCGATGCGGCGATCGAACAAGAGAAACAGGCGAATTGATCAG
Organism: Exiguobacterium sp. s75; assembly: GCF_018617145.1. Taxonomy (GTDB): domain Bacteria; phylum Bacillota; class Bacilli; order Exiguobacteriales; family Exiguobacteriaceae; genus Exiguobacterium; species Exiguobacterium profundum. Next base: position 899,414 of record NZ_JACSJQ010000001.1, on the reverse strand, counting down.
AGAGTCGAAACGGGGTGGCGATGTTCGCCACCTGCGTCTCTGACGTTGAAAGGATGGAAGGATAATGAAGACAAAATCGATTTCCAAGTTATATCGAACTGAACAGCGGTACGCCTACCTGTTCGTTGCGGCACCGGTCATTGGGTTCTTCCTCTTCGCGTTCGTACCGTTGATGTATTCTGTTTACGGCGCTTTCACGAATTGGAACGGCCTCGGTCAAATGAAATTTATCGGGTTTGAGAACTTCGTTAACTTGTTCCAAGATGAATATTTTTATAAATCAATGTACAACACGCTCTTTATGATGATTGGGATCCCAATCGGAATCGTTCTCGCGCTTCTGCTTGCCCTCGCGTTGAATCGAAAGATTTTTGGGACGGACACGTTCCGCGTGATTTACTACATTCCCGTCATCTCGTCGATTGCCGCCGTCTCGATTTTGTGGCAATGGGCGTATAACGGGGACTACGGATTGGTCAACCAATTCCTGGCTTTGATCGGGATCGACGGGCCGAACTGGCTCCAAAACACCGATACCGTCAAACCCGCGCTCATCCTCATGGCGATTTGGAAAGGGCTCGGCTACACGATGCTCCTTTACTTGGCGGCGCTCCAAAGTGTCCCGAAATCATTTTATGAGGCAGCGAAACTCGATGGAGCCAACGCGTGGCAAAGCTTTTGGCATATCACGCTCCCGATGGTCAAACCGGTCACGTTCTTCATCATCGTGACGAACATCATCGGAGGAGCGCAAATCTTCACGGAAATCAACGTCATGACACCAACCGGGGGTCCTGAGTACTCGTCTGCCTCTGCGGTCTTCTACATTTGGCAAAAATCGTTCGGGAACTTCCAACTCGGTTACGCTTCGGCGATGGCGCTCGTCCTCGGGCTCTTCATTTTCATCGTCACGTTGCTCCAATTCCGGATGAATGAAAAATCATCGTTCGATCTTGATTGAGCGATTCGTGTATAGGAAAGGAGAATGACCATGCAATTAGCTCTCTCACGGAAAAAAGAGAACGTGGAAACGATGTCGGTGAAGAAGAAGGACCGAATCACGGATTTCTTCATCTTTATCTTCCTGTCCATCGGAGCGGTCGTCATGATCGCGCCGCTGCTCTGGATGGTATCGACGTCGCTAAAATCAAAAGAGGATGTGTTCGCGCTCCCTCCGGTATGGATCCCGACCGATATTTCGTTTAGCAAGTACACGGAAATTTGGAGCATGGGCCCGCTGTTGTCCGGGATATCGAACAGTTTGATCGTCGCGTTATCCGTCACAATCGTCGGAACGTTCACGTCGAGCTTGGCGGCGTTCGCCTTCGCGAAGTTGAACTTCAGAGGCAAGAATAAAATCTTCCTGCTCTTGTTCGCTTCTGTCATGATCCCTTACCCGGTGCTCATGATTCCCCAGTTCATGATGTTCTCGAGCATCGGCTGGGTGGATACGCTGTTACCGTTGATCGTGCCTGGACTGTTCGGGAATATTTTCATGATTTTCTTCTTGCGCCAATTTTTGAACAGCATCCCGAACTCGATTATCGAGGCGGCCAAGATTGATGGCTGCTCGTACTTCCAAATCTTCTATAAGATTATCTTCCCATTGATCAAGCCGGCCGTGGCCGCGCAATTGATTCTTTGGTTCATGGCAATCTGGAACGACTACCTCGGGCCGATTCTGTATTTGAACTCGCCGGAGAAACAGACGCTTCAACTTGTCATCGCGAACTTTAACGCATCTTATGCAATTCAAAGTGATTATCCGTTAATCATGGCCGCGTCCGTCGTGGCGTTACTCCCGATGTTAATCGTCTTCATGATCTTCCAAAAACAGATCATCGAGTCGATTGCGATTTCTGGTGTGAAGGGCTGAGGTGTGACAAGACAGAGGCACCCGTCTTTTTTAGGCGGGTGCCTTTTTGATGGAGGAAGGAGATTGACATGAAAAAAATAATGGTCTGGATGGCGTTGCTCATTGTCGCGGTCGGAGGTGTTTTCTTCTGGCAGACGACGAGTGCATCAATCGATGAGTCGGTACTCCCGAAAGCGCCGTTTGATCAAAAGGTGGAAGATGTGACGCCAGACGTGCTCAACAAAGAGAGCGAGTGGACGACGAACTTTACGCATGACGGGGCAATCTTTAAAGATGGTGACACGTACTACGTTTTCTCGACGGATTACATGGTGGGTGGTCCTCCGACGCCCGGTATTCAAATTCGTAAATCGACCGATCTCATTCACTGGGAGTTCGTCGGCCGTGTGTTCGATCAAGTGTCTGAAGAGGCGTTCGCTTGGGCCGGTGGGAATACGTTCTGGGCCCCGGCGATCACAAAAATCGGAGATCGGTTCCACTTGTACTATTCCGTATCAGGGGTCGGGAGCCGCACGTCGTACATCGGGCTAGCGACCGCGTCAACGATCGAAGGGCCTTGGGAAGACGAGGGCGCCGTCGTGACGTCGAAAGACGGGGACGGGGGTGTCGCCAATGCGATTGACCCTCATGTGACGCAAGATGCGTCAGGCAAATGGTGGATGGCGTATGGGTCGTACTTTGGTGGGATCTTTTTGACGGAGATTGATCCAGGCACTGGGAAGCGAGTGGACGAATCGTCAGAGGGAACGTTGCTCGCCAAACGGAAAGACATGTCGATGGGCATCGAAGGACCGGAAATCTTGTATAACGATGAGACAGGTTATTACTACTTGATGGTGTCGTATGGTTGGTTAGAAGATACGTACAACGTCCGGATCGGTCGCTCGAAGTCAATCGTGGGACCGTACGTCGACTCGCGTGGTCGCGACTTACGGGACGAATCGGATGAGTCATTTGATACGGGCGTGAAAATCGTGGGTTCGTATCGTTTCGAAGGAGATGACGGATACGTCGGGACCGGGCATTCGGCATTTTTACAAGACGGGACTGACACATTCGTGTTGCATCAGGCGCGACCGAGTGAAGACATCTATTGGTCACAGTTGCACGTCCGAAAAGTGTATTGGACGAAAGACGGTTGGCCGGTCGTCTCGCCCGAGCGCTATGCAGGTGAAGGAGACGTCGAGGTCGACGACGCCCATCTGGTCGGGGACTGGGACGTCATCACGTTCCCGCGATTCGACGATGGACAGCAAGCCTCGAGCACGTTGACGTTGGAACGAGGCGGGAAGCTCGAAAACGGGGACGGGTCTTGGCGATTGAACGGCTCGGTCCTCGAGGTCGAAGTCGGACAAGAGACGTATGAGACGCAAGTCGGTGCGGCTTGGGATTGGGAGAATTGGCAACCGACGATCATCTTCACAGGTCTGAGCGAGGACGGCACCGCCGTATGGGGCAAAAAACGATAAAAGGAGAAACGGAAACATGCAAAAAATGAACGGTCCGAAACGAGAAGAACGTTATCTGCTAGAGCGATTGACGAACGAAACGATGTGGGGCACGCACAACGCCCACGATCCCGCCTCGATCAAAGTCGGGGACTGGTATTACGTGTTCTCGACGGATGCAGCCCACGGGCATCAAATCAACGGGGGGATTCAAGTGCGCCGCTCAAAGGATTTGATCCATTGGGAATACGTCGGCTTGGCGTTTGAAGAACTTCCGCACGAGGCTGTGGAATGGACGGGGGCGCCGGGGCTTTGGGCACCGGAAGTTGTGTTCATGGGTGGTCGTTACGTCATGTACTATGCGGCTTCACAGTTCGGGCAGACGCAGTCCTATATCGGTGTCGCCAGTGCGGAAACGATAGACGGACCGTGGCAGGATCACGGGCTCGTCGTGAAGAGCGAGGCTGGGACGTCAGGACCGAACGCGATCGATCCGAATATTACGTTCGATGCGCATGGAGAACCTTGGCTCGTCTACGGTAGCTTCTTCGGTGGGCTGTACGTGTTCCCGATCGATCCGGAGACCGGGAAGAAACGTCCGGGGAGTGAGGAGACGTTGATTGCGAAACGTCACCAAAGCGTTGAAGGGGCAATCGAGGGACCGTATATCGTCTATCGGGAGGCGGATCGCCATTATTACTTGTTCGTCTCGTACGACTCCCTATTCAAGGACTATCACATCCGTGTGGCCCGCTCGACTTCGATCACCGGACCGTACGTCGATTTTGATGGGAACGTCATGACCGACCTCGAAATCGACTCCCAACAAGTCGGCATGAAGATTTTAGGGGGCTATCGGTTCGGGGCTGGGGAAGGTTGGGTCGGTCCCGGTCATAACTCCGTCTTGCATGACGGGGACAAGGATTATCTCGTCCATCACGTCAGAGGTGAGCAGGACCCGCACTGGCACGAACTGCATATCCGCAAAATTATCTGGACGGAATCGGGCTGGCCGCTCGTATCTCCGCAACGATATGCCGGGGAAGAAGAACGGCCCATCGAGATGGAGGAACTCGTCGGGGAGTGGGAGTGGATCTACATGGACCGGACGAAACATGACGTCCTGCCTTCAAGTAAGATTCAACTTCTAGCGGACGGGACTTTCGTGACAGAGTATGGCGAACGAGGCCGTTATGAGAAGCTGACGGATACGACCATCAAACTCTACAGTCCTGAAAGGATCACTTGGCATATGTTACCGGGCTGGGACTGGGAGAATTGGCGAGAGACGCTCGTGTTCGCGGGATTGTCTGACCGAGGGCACGTTTTTATCGGCAAACGACTGTAAATATCCGTACAACTTATCGCAGTCTCTTTAAAGATGAATGTCACAGTTTTTTCAGAACTGACGCAAAAATGTTCAGATAAAATGTTGAAAACAGTTGATTAATTTAAAATAGTTGATACAATCAAGGTATAAGTTATACGTACAACTTGATTGTATATTTTTGTTTTCTGTACGAATCAGACATGTTATTTGAATAGTTGTACGGATGAAAATACAAGAGTGCCCACACACTTTATTTTTTTCATCCTATATGTAAGCGCATTCTTTTGGAGGTAGGGTGATGAATATGGCCAACTATACAATCGGCGTCGACTACGGGACGCAATCAGGACGTGCGGTCCTCGTCGACGTAGCGACAGGTCGAGAAGTGGCGACCGCGGTCAAACCGTACACACATGGCGTCATGGATGAATATTTACCGGACGGAGTGACCCGTCTCGAGCATGATTGGGCACTCCAACATCCGCAAGACTATTTAGAAGTATTAGAACTTACGATCCCGGCCGTCGTGAAAGAGGCGGGGATCATGCCGGACCAAGTTGTTGGACTCGGCATCGATTTCACAGCCTGCACGATCTTACCGATTGACGAACACTTGAACCCGCTTTGTTTCCATGAGGAGCATCAACAAAACCCGCACAGCTACGTGAAGCTTTGGAAGCACCACGCCGCGCAAGACGAGGCGGACGAGTTGAACCGCATCGCAGCGGAGCGGGGCGAAGACTTCTTGAAACGCTATGGCGGGAAAATCTCATCGGAGTGGATGATCCCGAAAGTGTGGCAAATCCTGAACGAAGCACCAGCGATCTATGAAGCGGCGGACCAGATTCTAGAAGCGACGGATTGGGTCGTCTCCCAGATGACAGGTCGCGTCGTTCGGAACAGTTGCACAGCTGGATATAAAGCCATTTGGCATAAACAAGACGGCTACCCGTCAAACGAGTTCTTTAAAGCGCTCGATCCGCGGCTAGAGAACGTTGTCGAAGAGAAACTAACGCGCGACATCGCACCAATCGGGTCCAAGGCGGGTGAACTGACAGAGGCGTTCGCCGCGCGAATCGGACTCCTTCCAGGCACGGCCGTCGCGGTCGCGAACGTCGACGCCCACGTGGCGGTACCGGCTGTCGGAATCGCCGAACCGGGCAAGATGCTGATGGTCATGGGCACATCGACGTGCCATATCCTACTCGGTAAAGACGAACAAGTCGTCCCAGGCATGTGCGGTGTCGTCGAAGACGGTGTCATCCCAGGATTGATGGGCTATGAAGCTGGCCAATCGTGTGTCGGGGACCATTTTGAATGGTTCACCGAGACGTGTGTCCCAGGACATTACGTCGAAGAGGCCGCCTTGAAAGGTATCGGCATCCATCAGTTGTTGACGGAGAAAGCAGCCCGTCAACGTGTCGGGGAGAGCGGTCTCATCGCCCTCGACTGGTGGAACGGGAACCGATCGACGCTCGTCGATACGAATTTGACGGGTGCCCTACTCGGAGCGACATTGCTCACGAAACCAGAAGACATTTACCGGGCGTTGATTGAAGCGACGGCGTATGGGACACGGACGATTGTGGAAGCGTTCCGGAACAGCGGTGTTCCTGTGCATGAAGTATATGCAGCCGGCGGAATCGCCGAGAAGAACGCCCTCATGATGCAAATCTATGCGGACGTGTTGAACATGGAAATCAAAATCTCCGCCTCCTCGCAAACGCCTGCCCTCGGGTCGGCCATGTTCGGGGCGGTGGCGGCCGGTGCGGAGCGAGGCGGTTACGCCACGATCACGGAAGCGGCAGCGAAGATGGGCCGTGTCAAAGAAGAGACGTACAAGCCGATTCCGGAAAACGTCGCGACGTATGATGCTCTGTTCGCCGAATACACGAAACTATACGACTACTTCGGTCGCGGTGAAAACGATGTGATGAAACGCTTGAAAAAAATCAAAGCCGAAGCATCACGCGTGAAGGAGGAACCGGTATGGTAAGCCGTCATTTGAAGGAAGCCGTGCTCGAAGCGAACTTGGCCCTCCCGCAACACGGCTTGGTCACCTTCACATGGGGCAACGTCAGTGGCATCGACCGGAACGCCGGATTGGTCGTCATCAAGCCGAGCGGTGTCCCTTACGAACGATTGACCGTGGAAGACATGGTCGTCGTCGATTTGGAAGGTAACGTCGTCGAAGGCGAGCTTCGCCCCTCATCAGACACACCGACCCATCTCGCGCTCTATCGGTCTCTCCCTGAGATTGGCGGGGTCGTGCATACCCATTCGCCATGGGCGACGAGCTGGGCACAGGCGAAGCGGGCGATCCCGGCGTTCGGAACGACACACGCCGATTACTTTTATGGCGAGATTCCGTGCACTCGAGAATTGACAGACGAAGAGATCGCAACGGCGTATGAGCTCGAGACCGGCCACGTCATTTTAGAGACGCTTGACGAGTTAATGCTCGAAGCAGTCGCCGTACCGGGCGTGCTCGTGGCCAATCACGCACCGTTCTGCTGGGGCAAAGACGCGAATGAGGCGGTCCACAATGCGGTCGTCCTCGAGGAAGTCGCGAAGATGGGACTTCACGCCTTGAACTTGAACCCTGGCCTGACACCGATTAAACAGAGCATCTTAGATAAACACTATTTGCGAAAACATGGGGCGAACGCATACTACGGCCAAAAATGACCGGAACTTCGCCCTCACATTAGGGGGACTTTGGATGTTGACAGCAAAAACATATGAATTTTGGTTCGTGACAGGAAGCCAAATGCTTTACGGCGAAGACGTGCTTCGTCAAGTGGAGGATCATTCAAAAGAGATGGTGGCTGGACTTGATGCGGCCGACGTCTTCAGCGACCGGATCGTCTTCAAGGGAGTCGTCAAAAATGCAGAAGAGATCCGTCAGATGATGCTTCAGGCGAATGCGGACGACTCATGTGCGGGCGTGATCACCTGGATGCACACGTTTTCGCCATCGAAGATGTGGATCAGTGGCATGCGCGTCCTACAAAAACCGTTGCTCCATTTCGGTACACAGTTCAATCGCGACATCCCTTGGGATGCGATCGATATGGACTTCATGAACTTGAACCAATCGGCGCACGGCGACCGGGAACACGGATTTATCACGAGCCGGATGAACGTCAAACGCAAAGTGCTTGTCGGGCACTGGGAAGACGAGACGACACGCGGCAAGATGGCGAGCTGGATGAAAGTCGCTCATGCGTTGGCCGAAAGCAAAGTGTTAAAAGTGGCTCGTTTCGGTGACAACATGCGCAACGTCGCCGTGACGGAAGGCGATAAAGTCGAAGCGCAGATTCGCCTCGGTTGGACGGTGGACGGATATGGTGTCGGTGATCTTGTCGCATATATGGACGCCGTGACCGACACAGATCTCGATGCGCTGATGGACGAATACGCGTCTCGTTACGAACTGACGAATAAAGGGATGGCGGAAGAGGAGTTCCTTGATTCGGTCCGTTACCAAGGCCAGATTGAACTCGGTATGAAAGCCTTCCTCGAGGCAGGAGGATATACCGCCTTCACGACGACGTTTGAAGACTTGCACGGCATGAAGCAGTTACCGGGTCTCGCCGTCCAACGCTTGATGGAGCAAGGCTATGGCTTTGCCGGAGAAGGTGACTGGAAAACGGCAGCATTGGTCCGTCTCATGAAAATCATGTCGAACAACGAGCGGACCTCGTTCATGGAAGATTACACGTACCACTTCGAGCCGGGCAACGAGATGGTGCTCGGCGCTCACATGTTGGAGATTTGTCCGACGATTGCGGCCGATCAACCAAGAATCGAAGTCCATCCGCTCGGTATCGGCGACCGGGAAGCACCGGCCCGGATCGTCTTTGAAGGACAGAGCGGCAAGGCGTTGAACGCGAGTATCATCGATCTCGGCCATCGCTTCCGTCTCCTCGTCAACACGGTCGAAGGCATTCAGCCGGAAGAGGCGATGCCGAACTTGCCGGTCGCACGCGTTCTTTGGAAAACAGAACCTTCGATGGCGCAAGCGGTCGAAAACTGGATTCAAGCCGGTGGGGCGCACCACACCTGCTATTCGTATGAAGTGACGACCGACCAACTACGGGACTTCGCGGAAATGCTCGACGTTGAAATCGCTGTCATCGATGCCAAGACGGAGACGGTCCAATTTAACAACGAACTACGTTGGAATGAACTTTACTATCGACCATAATCTAAAGGGCCACTTCGTTGGCCCTTCTTCATGGAGGAGATACAATGAACAACCAACTCATCAAACCGACGCACGTGACGACAGGGACGACACAGCTCATCGTCAATGCCGACTTAACCAAAGGGACGATCAGCAAGCACATTTATGGTCATTTCGCCGAGCATTTAGGTCGTTGTATTTATGAAGGGCTCTGGGTCGGTCCTGAGTCGCCGATTCCAAACACGGATGGCATTCGCAACGATGTGCTCGCCGCCTTGAAGAAATTGAACATCCCGGTCCTCCGTTGGCCGGGCGGCTGTTTTGCCGACGAGTACCACTGGAAGGACGGGGTCGGTCCGAACGAGAACCGAAAACGGATGGTCAACACGCATTGGGGCGGGGTCGTCGAAAACAACCACTTCGGTACGCATGAATTCATGCGCCTCTGTGAGCTGCTCGAGTGTGAACCGTACATCTGTGGGAACGTCGGAAGCGGAACGGTGCAAGAAATGTCGGAATGGGTGGAGTACATGACGTTCGGTGGCGAGTCACCGATGTCGAACTGGCGACAAGAGAACGGCCGGACCGAGCCGTGGGAACTCACGTACTTTGGCGTCGGGAATGAGAACTGGGGCTGCGGCGGTAACATGCGCCCTGAATATTACGCGGACCTGTATCGCCGCTACCAGACGTACGTCCGCAACTACGACGGCAATAAACTCTATAAAATCGCCGGTGGGGCGAACATTGACGACTATAAATGGACAGAGGTCCTGATGCGGGAAGCAGGGACGATGATGGACGGGCTCAGCCTCCATTACTACACGATCCCAGGTGACTTCTGGTTGGGCAAAGGCTCGGCTCTCGATTTCACGGAGGACGAATGGTTCATCACGTTGAAGCGCGCCCTCCATATGGACGAGTTGATCACGAAACACGGCCAGATCATGGACCAGTATGACCCAGAAAAACGTGTCGGCTTGATCGTCGACGAGTGGGGCACGTGGTTCGATGTGGAGCCGGGGACGAACCCAGGTTTCTTGTATCAACAAAACTCGATTCGGGATGCACTCGTGGCTGCGGTCCACTTCAACATCTTCCATAACCATAACGACCGCGTTCATATGGCGAACATCGCTCAAATGGTCAACGTGTTGCAGGCGATGATTTTGACAGAAGGAGACCGATTCATCCTCACGCCGACATACCATGTGTTCGAGATGTACAGCGTCCACCAAGACGCCGAACGCGTCGAACTCGCCGCGCACACACGTAACTATGTGGCCAAAGATGAAGCCATCCCGGCCGTGAACGCCACCGCTTCGCGAAATGCGGAAGGTGTGCTCCACATCAGCCTCTGCCAACTCGACCACGAGCAAGGCGATACGGTCGAAATCGATTTACGGGGAATCGGCGCCATCTCTGTCGTGTCGGCCCGGATTTTAACGGCAGACCATTTGAACGCCCACAATACGTTCGAACAACCTGACCTCGTCTCACCACGGGACCATGACGTGACCGTCACGGAAGACGGCAAGCTCGTCCTCGACGTGCCAGCGATGAGCGTCATCACCATCGCGGTCCGCTGAGATGACAGTGGCGAAGACGCGGCGATGTCGGACCTGTCCACCGCAAACGACAGATCATGACTGGCTGTTGACCATCGATGCGGAAGTCATGGAGCAGGTGTCGGATACGGAATATGAGGCACGCCTCACCCATTGCGCGGCTTGCCCGTTCCAGCAACAAGATACTTGCTTGAAATGTGGGTGTTACGTCTCGTATCGGGCACGACTCGCGACGAAGCACTGCCCAGTGAACGTTTGGTAAAAAGGAGTGGATGTCATGAAGCGGCAACTAGAAACAGCGATTGACGAGTCGACAATTACGCTCGAGAACGATGTGTATCGATTGAACATATTGACTTACGGAGCGACGTTGCAAGAATTTTCGATTCAGGATGACGGCTGGAAAAATATCGTCTTGTCGTACGACACAGTCGAGGCGTACATGCAGGACACGTATTATTTGGGTGCGACGATCGGACGGGTCGCCGGACGGATCGACCAGAGTACGTTCGACCTGGATGGCGTGACGTATCACGTGCCTGCGAATGAAGGTGTCCATCACCTTCATGGCGGAAAAGGGTTGAACCGTCGCGTCTGGACGGTCGAACAGAGGACGTCCGACCGTGTGACGCTTCATTGCGTCAGTCCGGACGGAGAGAACGGATATCCCGGGACACTCGATGTCCGCGCCACGTTCGAACTGGCCGACCACGGCGTCACCATCACATACGAGGCGACCTCTGATCAAGATACGGTGTGTGATTTGACGAACCATACGTATTTCAACTTGAGCGGAGGTGAGCGGGACATCTTGAACCATGAGCTTACGTTGTCCGCCGACACGTTCGCTGAGCTGCGGGATGATTTGATTCCGACGGGTCGCTTGCTTGAAGTCGATCAGACAGCGTTTGATTTCCGGTCTGGTCGTGTCTTGGCGGACGGTCTCGAGTCAACCCATCCACAAAACGAATTGGTCAACGGCTATGACCATCCGTTCGTCTTCGCGGAGCGACGGGAAGCGAGACTATATGAGCGAGAGTCACAGCGAGAGTTGACGATCTCGACGACGGCCCCGGCCATCATCCTCTATTCTGGCAATCAGATGAACGAGACGACTTCATTGCGTGAAGGGACGTCGAGACGTCACTACGGCGTCTGTCTGGAACCGCAACACCTCCCTGATGCGTTTCACCACGAAACGTTCCCGTCGATTCGCTTGAAGGCGGGAGACACGTACCGTTGGCAAACGACGTACCGCGTCGAGACAGGAGTCAGCCGATGAACCTCGAACAGATTAACGAACACGTTCAAGCTTGTGATTGCGGGAACCCCCATCACGCGATCACGATTGAACGGATGGTCGCGTCCGAACACGTCTGGGTCGAATTGGCTGCGTTCGTCCACGAAAAAGAGTGGAACCGTCTCCTCGTCGTCGCCGACATGAATACCGAGCGCGTCGGGTTTCTCCCGCTACGAGAAGCCTTGATTGATATCGGAGTTGATGTGTCGCTCGTCTCGCTTCAAGCGGATGAGCAAGGCGACGTGTTGGCGGAGGAGCGCTCGGTCGTACAAGTATTGCTTCAACAAGATAAAACCGTCGACGCGCTCATTGCGCTAGGTGCCGGCACGATTCATGACGTCACCCGGTTCTGTGCGGCCAAAACGAAAGTACCGTTCATCTCGGTGCCGACCGCGCCGTCAGTGGACGGCTTCACGTCAAAAGGGGCGCCTCTCATTGTGAGAGGCAAGAAAATCACGTACCAGCTTGTTTCTCCGATTGCGGTGTTCGTCCCGAGTCAGGTGATTCGGAAGGCGCCGGACGCGTTGATCGCGGCCGGGGTCGGCAATATGCTCGGGAAATACACGTCTTTGTTGGACTGGCGGTTCGGAGCATTTGACGGCGGTGAACCGTTTTGTCCGGGCGCCGCATCACTGACGGAACAGGCGTTACAATCGTGTGTGGACGCCTTGCCTGCCATCTATAAACGAGACGCGGACGGATTGGATCAACTGATGGAGTCGTTACTATTGTCCGGAGTCGCCATGTTGATTTTCGGTCATTCGCATCCAGCTTCCGGGGGTGAGCATCACTTGTCCCACTATTGGGAGATGGACTTCATCGCCAACCATCGTCCGGCGGTCCTCCATGGAACGAAAGTCGCCATCGCCACGATGGAACTCATCGATTCCTATAAAACAATGATGCTTGAATGGTCCGACACGCCGGGCGCGCTACGGGCGTGGGCCGAGCAGATGCCGACGCGGCAAGAGTTCGAACACATCTTCCACGCGTTACAGGCACCGCTGCGGCCGGACGAGATCGGGGTCTCCTCGCTCCTGTTGGCGAGTAGCAAGAGAGAGGCGTACCGTTTGAGAGAACGACACACACTGTTAAAACATATGAGTTTGAACCGAACAGAATCTGAGATAGGGGAGCGTTCTTTATGAGAGAGACGATCACGAATCCGCTAGTGGAACAACGAGCGGACCCATGGATCATGCGCCATACAGATGGCTATTATTACTTCACGGCCTCGTTGCCGGACTTCACGGGCATCCCGCTCCGTCGGGCGAAGACGCTCGCGGCTTTGACCGAGGCGGAAGAACGAGTCGTCTGGACCAAACGTGAGACGGGCATCATGAGTGCGAACATCTGGGCCCCGGAATTACATCATATCCAAGGGAAATGGTACCTCTATTTCGCGGCCGCGCGAGAAGATCACGTCTTCGATCATCGGATGTATGTGCTCGAGAACAGCTCGGCGAATCCGCTCGAAGGGGAATGGGTCGAAAAAGGACAGGTCCGGACTTGGTGCGAATCGTTCGCGCTTGATGCGACGACGTTCGAGCACGAGGGGCGCCTTTATTATGTGTGGGCCCAAAAAGACCCGGCCATCGATGGTAACTCGAACCTCTACATCTCGGAGATGGAGAATCCGTGGACGCTCACAGGGCAACAGACGATGATTGCGACGCCGGAGTATGACTGGGAGAAGATTGGGTTCCTCGTGAACGAGGGCCCGGCCGTCTTGAAACGGAAAGGCCACATCTACATCACGTTCTCTGCGAGTGCGACGGACCATCACTACTGCATGGGCCTTCTGCGCGCTACGGTGACGAGCGATTTATTGGACGCGGCGAGTTGGACGAAGCATCCCGAACCGGTCTTTGGAACCGATGAAGCGGCGAGTCAGTATGGACCGGGCCACAACAGTTTTACGACATTAGAAGACGGGACAGACATACTCGTCTACCACGCCCGCAACTATAAAGAAATTGTCGGGGACCCGCTTTGGGACCCGAATCGACATACGCGTGTCCAACCGTTCATTTGGGATGAAGCCGGTCCTGTGTTCGGCCGACCGATACGTGACGAGGAGGTAGTAAGATGAACCAAGTAGAGGATCGACATTTGATTTTAGAACAGCGGGCCGACCCATGGGTCTACTTGCATACGGATGGCTATTACTACTTCACGGCGTCGGTGCCTGAGTATGACTTGATTGAGTTACGCCGCGCCAAGTCGCTTCAAGCGCTTCGGACGGCGGAGCCGGTGATCGCATGGGTCAAACACGAGACAGGCCCGATGAGCGACTTGATTTGGGCTCCTGAACTGCATTACATTCACGGCAAGTGGTACCTCTATTTTGCGGCCGCGAAGTCGCGGGGCATCGTCAACGGTCTGTTCGACCACCGCATGTTCGTATTGGAGAACGAATCGGCAAATCCGCTCGAAGGGGAATGGGCCGAAAAAGGCCAAATTCAGACCGAGTGGGATTCATTCGCACTCGATGCAACCGTGTTTGATCATAAAGGGACTCACTATTTGGTGTGGGCTCAAAAAGATCCGGCCATCGAGGGGAACTCTAATTTATACATCGCCGAACTCGAAAACCCATGGACGATCAAATTGCCGCAAGTCATGCTGACGAAGCCTGAGTATGACTGGGAGACACGTGGTTTCCTCGTCAATGAGGGGGCGGCTGTATTGAAGCGAAACGGCCACATCTTCATCACGTATTCGGCGAGTGCGACCGATGAGAATTACTGCATGGGTATGTTGTGCGCCTCGGAGAACGCTGATGTGTTAAACCCGGCATCGTGGTCGAAATCGTTCCGGCCGGTGTTCCAGACGAATGCCGACGTGAATCAATTCGGACCGGGTCACAATAGCTTTACCGTGAACGAGAAGGGAGAGGATGTCCTAATTTACCATGCTCGGACGTATACGGAAATCGAAGGGGATCCCCTCTACGATCCGAACCGTCATACACGCGCACAAGTGTTCACGTGGAATGAAGAAGGGCGCCCGGAATTCGGGAAGCCGCTCTAATCAGCAACAGATGCTCACACGTTATAGGCCCCTTCTTTGATGTTATTCGCTGAATCCACTCTAACCCTAAATCAATGCGTACATTGTGCATAGTCACCAAAAATTTATGGATAGTAGACTATCGTCGTATCGCTTTGTATTGATGGAGAGTGGTTAGTGGAAACCTATCTCAACATGAGGAAAGCACCTGGTCAAGAACCGGATGCTGTACGAAATCGAAGAAGTCGTGACAGAGGAGCAAGCAGAGATTGATGGGGTGTTCGCTATTTCCTTTGTGAGCGTAAAGAGAGATAGAACTTCAATGATCGATTAGTGGATTATATTTTGTTGCTTAGTAAATTCACTTCGAAAATAAGTTGATATTTCCTCTCAATTGCCCATGAGACCGGTAATTGTTTATCGCTTAACGAAATCAATTTCTCGAATAATTGGTTGATACTTAGCGTTGAACCATAGGAGACTGAATATGTTTTTTACTTCTTGTAACATACTGAATGATGTCACCTTGGTCTCATTAGATTATTTTTTGTATACAATACATTTAGTTTCTATATTCAGATTAATTGGATGAGAGCTTTTTTGGGAGTTCAAACATTGAATGGAACTTGTAGTGTAAGAAGGGATACATTTCGTCGTCGAAATGTATCCCTTCTTACACTTTTTCATTAACCAAGGTGCCTCCATACGAAAATAGCAATCGAATTATCAAGTTGATTGTAGGAACTCAGCAACAAAACCTTAAAGGCAGCACCTACTTTGTTTTATTACATCCTACTTTTTTGATTTTAAGAAATAGGAGAGTTCGATTGAGCCACAGCACCCGAGCCCTCTGTAGAGGCATTGAAGAGTTTTCTAGACAAGAATATAGCCAATGACGACTGAATATCGAACCCGAAAACATAATGGTTGACAGCAAACGTTTACGATTGTAAACTAAAAACAAATAAAACGTTTACGATTGTAAACTTAAAATTTGGAGGTTGGACAAATGGCTGAACATGTCGAAAAACAAATAACGGATTCAGAATGGGAAGTCATGCGTGTCGTTTGGGCCCAAAAGCACGTGACCAGTAAAGAAATCATCGAGGTATTGGAAAAGAAGATGAGCTGGAAGCCTGCGACGACGAAGACATTCATAGGGAGGCTCGTGAAAAAAGGGATGCTCTCAACCGAGGCCGAGGGGAATAAATTCATCTACTCTGCCAACATCGTTGAAGGCGACGTCATCAGAGAGACGTTACATGATCTACTCGATCATATCTGTGACAGGGATGTCGGGAACACCATCGGAACGATGATCACACAAGCGACACTAAGTGTACAGGATATCGAGAATCTCAAAAAAATCCTTGAGATGAAGGAAGGTGAAGCGGTGGAAAACATTCCATGTACTTGTACCCCAGGTCAATGCAGATGTCAGGACCATTCCTGTGGATCCAGACATTGAGTTTGAAATGACGTCATGAATGTGTTGAATAGGAGGAGATTCAAGATGAAAAAACGATTTTAACGATTAAAGGTATGTCGTGCGCTCATTGTGTCAACAAAGTCGAGTCAGCACTTGAAGGTCTGAATGGGATTGAAAGTGCGAAGGTCAACTTGAAGAAAGGCATCGCAAAAGTGAAGTACGACGAATCACGACTAGGTGTGAATGAATTTAAAGAAGTTGTGGGCGAGGTCGGATACGAAGTCGAATCGGCCCAATAAAAATGGAGGTAAGACGATATGGAGAGTAAGACATTTGCAGTGGAAGGGATGACCTGTGCGTCCTGCGTTCAGACAGTTGAAAAAGCAACCCAAAAATTGCCTGGCGTAGTGACCTCCAACGTCAACCTGGCGACAGGGAAATTGAGCATTCATTACGATGAGACGAAAATCTCGCCGCTAGATATTCAGACGACCGTCGAGAAGGCTGGCTACAAGGCCTCAACTGAGACCGAGCAAAGATCATTTGTCATCACAGGGATGACTTGTGCCTCATGTGTGCAGACGATTGAGAAGGCCACGAGGAAAATGGTGGGTGTGACTGAGTCGAATGTGAACTTGTCGACAGAAAAATTAGTCATTCGATATGATCCTCAGCTGGTGACTGTATCAGATGTCATCCGAGTGGTGGCAAACGCCGGATATGAGGCAAGAGAAGACCAAGAATCAGCGGATAGTCAAGATACCGAGAAAGAAAAGAAACTGAAAAAAATTCAATCGATGTGGAACCGATTTGTAGGGTCGGCGATTTTCACGATTCCATTACTCTATGTGGCGATGGGGCATGTGATCGGCCTACCCCTACCGATGGCATTGCATCCAACGATGAACCCAGAATTGTTCGCTGTCTTGCAGCTCATGATGACCATCCCAGTGATGTTATTCGGATGGAAATTCTTCTCCGTCGGATTTAAGACATTGTTCCGAGGGCATCCGAATATGGATTCACTTGTCGCACTAGGGACGAGCGCAGCCTTCTTCTATAGCGTCGGTGCTACCATGGCTATCCTCTCAGGTTATGAGGGATACGTGAATAGCCTCTACTATGAGACAGCCGCAGTCATTCTCACGCTGATCACATTAGGTAAATATCTTGAAGTCCGGACGATGGGTAAAACATCCGAAGCGATTGAAAAATTGATGGGACTGGCACCTAAGACGGCAAAGGTCGTCCGCAACGGACAAGAGTTAGAAGTATCAATCGACGAAGTCATCGTCGGCGACACGATTATCGTAAAGCCTGGTGAGAAGATTCCGGTGGATGGCGTGGTTCTATCAGGTAATACGTCTGTAGACGAATCCATGCTGACCGGTGAAAGTATCCCTGTTGAAAAAAATGTGGGTGCTCAAGTCATCGGTGCCAGCATCAACAAGAACGGGATCATCCAATACCGAGCCACGAAAGTCGGTAAGGATACGGCGCTATCTCAAATCATCAAATTGGTCGAGGATGCACAGGGCTCTCGAGCTCCTATCGCAAAACTGGCCGATATCATCTCCGGATACTTTGTACCGATTGTCATCGTCGTCGCGATCCTTTCAGGAATTGCATGGTATTTAGGCGGTCAGACCGGCCTCTTCGCCTTGACGATCACGATTTCAGTACTGGTCATCGCCTGCCCTTGTGCACTAGGTTTGGCCACACCAACAGCAATCATGGTGGGTACGGGCAAAGGTGCTGAGAATGGTGTGTTGATCAAGAGTGGCGGCGCCTTGGAGACGACCCATAAAGTCCAGACGATCGTGTTCGACAAGACAGGGACGATCACTGAAGGAAAACCGAAAGTGACAGATATCGTGACAGTGAATGGACATCAAGAAGATGAGTTGTTACGCTTGACCGCTTCCGCTGAAAAAGGGTCTGAACATCCATTGGGCGAAGCAATCGTAAGAGCGGCAGAGGACAGAATGATGCGTGTCATGGATATCGATCGTTTTGAAGCCATCCCAGGGCACGGGATCGAAGTACTGATCGACGGAAAAGTCTTGCTTGCCGGAAACAGAAAATTGATGAAAGACCGCGGCATCTCACTGGATGTCCTTGAAGGCGCTTCAGACAAACTCGCACACCAAGGCAAGACGCCGATGTATATCGCGATTGACCAACAAATCGCAGGGATCATCGCTGTCGCAGACACCGTCAAAGAAAACAGTCGTAAAGCCATTCAGAAACTTCAACGAATGGGTATCGAAGTAGCCATGATCACCGGAGACAACAAAGGTACGGCCATGGCGATTGCGAGACAGGTCGGGATCGATCGGGTACTGAGTGAAGTGTTACCTGAAGACAAAGCGAACGAAGTGAAGAAGTTACAGGCCGAAGGGAAGAAGGTCGCAATGGTCGGTGATGGAATCAATGACGCACCAGCCTTGGCCCAAGCAGACATCGGAATCGCGATCGGTTCGGGTACTGACGTTGCGATCGAATCTGCAGACATCGTCTTGATGCGAAGCGATTTGATGGATGTACCTACAGCTGTCGAATTGAGCAAGTCAACCATCCGCAATATTAAACAGAACCTGTTTTGGGCATTTGCCTATAATGTCATGGGTATCCCGTTTGCGATGGGGATTGTTTATCTTCTTGGTGGGCCCTTATTGAACCCGATACTTGCTGGAGCGGCCATGAGTTTAAGCTCAGTCTCGGTCCTGGTGAACGCACTCCGTTTGAAACGATTTAAGCCTTCGATGATCAAATAAAAGGAGGAATTGGGATGGATAGAGATCTACAGCTCGAACTTTACACGCGTCCGACGTGTTCAGATTGTCAGGATGCCAAAAAATACTTAAAAACAATCTCAGTCTCTTATGTGAACAAAGATGTGGGTGTGAACCTTGACCTTGAACAAGAAATGGTAGCGATATCAGGAAATCGAATCGTACCACTGTTTGTCTTCTACAAAAAAGGGATGCTCAGAAAGAGAAAAGTAGTGAAGTACTTTGTTGGCTTCGAGAACAACAAAGAGGAGATTCTAACATTGCTACGATAAGCAACGATAGCTCACTCTCAGAACCTGTTGAAAGCGTGTCGCGCAATGAGGGACACGAACATAAGGTGGCGAGGGTGTAAAAAAATCGATACTTTTACACCCTACCCATGTATGGTAATTAAATAATCAGGAGGAACATATAATGAAAAAATCAACATTTCAGGTAGCGAATATGTCTTGTGGATCTTGTATCAATAAGATTGAAGGACACGTTGGAAAGTTAGCGGGTATTGAATCAGTGAAGGTCAATCTTTCGGCGGGAGAGGTGGACGTGACGTTCGATGAAAGCCAACTCACACTTTCTGAGATTGAAACCGCAATTCAAGAGAATGGCTACGAGGTAACGGAGGCGACCGTTAAAATCGGCTGTTCTTGCTGCAAGTAATGGAGGTCGAGTGACGGTGCGATCAAGGACTACACAAAGGAGTGTTAAACGTGAAAGACCATGGACATCATCATATGAAGAACTTGACGGGAAATGAAGTGTCTGTAGAGGCTAAATATGAATTCGGGAAAATCAGTATCGAGTTAAAGGATCAACATCAGCAAGCCCCGGAACTCGAAGTCAGCCATGAAAAGGAATTCCATTTGATTCTCGTGAACGAAGACCTAACTGAGTACCGACACCTCCATCCGTTTAAAAAGGGTGAGGGTCGATTCGAGCACCCCGTCCAACTTGAGGCAGGGGCGTATAAACTCTTCGTGGATATTCAGCCTAAGGGACTGGCATATCAAGTGAAGCCGGTTCACTTACAGATTGATCATCAGTCCTCTTCCTCTATCGAATCGTCACTTAAAGTGGATGAGCGTCTGACGAAAACGATCGAAGGTCATACCGTCGAGCTGTCGATTGACTCTTTAAAAGCGCATGTCCCGACTGTCTTCAGCTATGACACCAAAGAAAGTAACCCGGAGCCATACCTTGGAGCACTTGGTCATGTCGTCATCTTGGATGAAGCCGGAGAACAGTTTATCCATGTGCATCCTTCTTCTCATGATACGACGGAATTTGAGACGGTCTTCCATAAACCTGGCCTATACAAGGTCTGGGCCGAATTCCAGTTCCATGGGACTGTGCACACCTATCCTTTCGTCATTCGTGTCTCAGATTGACCATGAGCGACCCATGGTTCCTCGTTGGGTCGCTTTCCTGTAATCGTTGTAAGCATAATTTTCGAAGGAGAGGACTCAGATGATAGAAAGTGAGCGGCTGGACACTCATGGTGATCGAAAAACCAAGATGAAATTCATCCTTCTACTCGCGTTACCAGCGATTGCCGAGAATTTTTTCCAAACGTTGCTCGGATTTGTCGATACGCTGTTCGTCTCAAGAATCGGCCTAGCAGAAGTGTCAGCGGTAGGAGTGACGAATGCCATCCTCGCCATCTACTTTGCTGTCTTTATGGCAATCGGTGTGGCAGTAAACGTTTATGTCGCCAATAACTTAGGCTCAGAACGAATCGAGCGCGCGAGACATATCGCGCAGCAGGCCATCGTCCTATCTGTCGTGGTCGGGGTGACCTTTGGGGTCGTGACGCTATTTTTCGCTGAGCCTCTCCTGAGGTTGATGGGGGTGGAGAATGACGTTTTAGAAGCTGGTAGCACCTACTTCAAAATTGTCGGGATCCCATCGATCGTGATGGCATTGATGTTTGTGCTCAGTAGTATCTTACGAGGTGCGGGAGATACAAAATCACCGATGAAGGTAAGCATCGTCATCAATGTCGTCAATATTGTGCTCGACTATATGTTGATTTTCGGTTTTTGGATCATCCCCGAACTTGGTCTCGTCGGAGCGGCACTCGCGACCGTCATCGCCCGGCTCGTCGGGACGCTCTTATTGATGAACTATATTCGTAAGACGGAAGTGATCGCCTTCAGGAAAGATTTCTGGAGACCGGATCTCGAACACCAGTTGGAGCTCGTGAACCTTGGAAGCCCGGCGGCTATCGAGCGATTGGTCATGAGAGCCGGACAGATCGTGTATTTCGGATTCATCGTGGTACTCGGGACGAACACCTTCGCCGCGCATCAAATTGCAGGGAATCTAGAGGTGTTCTCTTATATGTTGGCATATGGTTTCGCGACAGCAGCAACCATTCTCGTCGGTCGCAACATCGGAGCGGGAGACCACGAGACCGCCAAAGAATATGCCAGATTGAGCACGTTCATGGCGATGGGCTTCATGTCCTTATTCGGGGTCGTCTTATTCTTCTTCGGAGGATGGGCAGGTTCACTTTTCACCGACGATCCCCAAGTCATCAAAGACATCGATGTCGCGTTAAAAATAGCAGCGGTCTTCCAGCCTTTCCTAGCAGTTGTCCTTGTATTGACCGGTGGATTCCAAGGAGCAAACAATACGAAGTTTCCAATGTATCTGACCACGATCGGTATGTGGGTGATCCGGACTGGGGCAGTATATGTATTGGCGATTCAGATGCAGATGGGCATTGCAGGAGTGTGGATCGCCATCGGTCTAGACATCGTCTTTAAGGCGATCGTCCTTTGGATTCAATTCAGCCGAGGGCGTTGGATTGTAGTGGAATCCGAACCGCAGAAGCCCTGTCATCCCAAAACTAAGCATGAAGACGTGCGATGTATAAATAATTATTAACACTTGACTGAAATTGTAGGAAAGAGCAAAGTTGTTCTTTCCTTTTATCTTTTCTGAAAAAGTTATTAAAGGAGCCCGTCACGCCGATCTAAAGAAATCGAATCAGTGGTGAAAAACACACATATGTCATGCGGCCTATAGCTGCTCGATTATAAAAAATGGATATTTTTTTGTTCAGTATAGAAAAAACCTGGTCTTCGTCAAAAAGAACCAGGTAATTAAGAAAGTTATTGTTTATTCAAATCCATATTAGTTGTCAGTCGATGAATATGAACGGCTAGATAAGCTAGTTCCTCATTAGGAATTGTCACACCGTGCAACTGTTTAAGGTAGTCCCGTACTTTGAATGAACCATTCATGGCCTTTGGGTAGATGTTCGCAATCTGTTCAAATAGTTGATCGGATTCTTCATTCAATATTTTTCCAGCATAAAAGCGTTCAGCGAAATATTTCACATGTGTGATGAATCATGAATAACGAATATCTTCTTCATCGGTTTCAATATTGTAAGCATTATGAAAACGTCCAATCATGAGAAGTTTATTCAATTTCTAAACGAGCGCCAAGAAGTAGTGGAAGCCCATCGTGTATCAGGAGAAGGATGTTACCACCTAAAAATAAAAGTGACATCTCAGGAAGAACTGAATCTCTTTCTAAATTCGATTCTTGAATACGGGAATTATACGCTTTACTTGTCTATCAACGAAATCAAGCGGCGTCTCTCGCCAATAAAAGACGTATAAAATATATCGCTAGCTGTACAAAAGTTGATAGAGACAGTTAAACACCTTAGAAAAATCATTTAATTCTATGAAAAAGCTCAAATTCTTGTGAACTGCCCCATAACAATTGGACATAAAAAAATCTAACTTTGGGCTAACCTAAATTTTTGAGACAATATAAAAACACCTTCGCAGTGGTCCACTTTAAAAAAGTGCTGGCATCGGAGGTGTTTTTGCGTGGGCAAAAACGTATATTCAAGTGAAGTGAAGTGAAGTGAAGTGAAGTGAAGTGGGCAGTGGTGAGAGACAAACTAAGTTGTGAGTTGACGACTAGAGAGATTATGGAGAAACACGGAATCAAAATTTTGTCGTGTTTCGGCTGATATTCGATCAATTCGGTCACGAGTTCTGCTGTAGAAGAAGCATATGGCTCCAAATAGACAAGTAGCGTATTGTCGATAAATTCTACATCTCGGCGGTGATAATCGAACAGTACCACTTTTTCGGCTCTTTGTAACAGACGTTCGTCAATCACAATACTCGGTACTGGTTTGCGGAATGAAAATAAATCTGTCATCAAATGCTTGGAATTTTACCAAGTGATCACTCATGGGAAATCTGCTTCAATAAACAGGGTGATATTATTACCAAATGTAAAAAATTTGATTTCTGTCACGTATATACGTTCGGTATTACTACAATATATGGAAATATAAAAGGAAAAAAGTCACGTGGAGTACCTGGACAAGTTGAATCTGAATCGTAAATCCAAAACAAATCTAGTTTACATATCATGTGTTTTATCGGAAGTTGTATGAACACAAAATGGAGAAAAGCGGCCAATCAAAGCGTCTCTTTTCTCCAGTTTTTTCGTCAAGGTATATTTACGAGCAGATTTATTCTGACATAAAAAAAGATAAGAGATATTAGAAAATTCTGATATAATATTAAAAGGGAGAAATATCCCTGCTAATTTATGTAAGTTAGGCTTAGGAAACAATACGGAGGAGGACATTCAGATGATGGAAGAAAAGCGCATGCCGCCTGAAGCAGCCATATTTGGAACAGCAAACGGCGTATTTTTCATGGCGATATTCGGCACATTATGGGCATACACTGGCATTATGGGTTTGCAATGGCCGGGAGGAACGCAAACAGCATTGCTTATCATTGCACTATTAATCGGAATCGCTTTGTGCACAACGGGCTTTCTGCTGCTGCGATCGGGAAGGAAGTTTTCTGGCACCAGCGCTGGTTCAAAGTCCGGAAAAAAACAGCGCAATGCATTTAATCTTATTTTCGCTGCTGAAGGGATTGCCATCGCAATTGCCATCTTTGTTTGTAACGCGACACAAATTACGCAACTCATTCCAATTATCGTGGCGTTGATTGTTGGTGTGCACTTTTTCCCATTGGCTTCACTTTTCGGCGTTCGTGTTTATCATCTGACGGGGGGACTGATTTGTGCAATCGCTCTCGTCGCCTGGATTTTTATTCCGGAGAGAATTTCGATTGGCGGATATGAAGCAAATGCATACATGACGGTAGTTGGCCTGGGGTCTGCACTGGTCCTATGGCTCACGTCTTTGCAGATTGTCCGTATCGGCAGGGGAATTGTTCAGAATGCAGAAGCACGTTAATTCGAACAAAATTGGAGTTAAGAGATGGAGCCCGAAAAGCTTCTTCTCTATATTGATAAGCTCTTTTCTATGTATGAATTGTACTAAATCCAGTTACATATAATTGCTTATCTGAAGGAAAGAAGTGATGGAATAAGCTTCTTTCCTTTCGTTCGTGTAAGTGTACTTTTACGAACGCTTTTATTTCCACTACTATTAAACTTCGTTCAGACTATACGAGTGTAAAAAGAAATCTCTGAACTTATGGAAGAAATCGGATATTCACCTTTTTCTACAGGTCTTCTCTAATCGCCTCTTTCATCTATTAAGAAGCTCATTCTTTTGAAATAAATATACTTCCCATAACAATCGGTTATTAGAAGAAAAAAAGAAGATGGCCGAGAGACATTTTCTCTTCCTTTATTTTTTTATACATCGACCATTTAGGTCCACTTTGTTGAAGAATTAAAATTAAAAAGAATCAATATACTTGACCTTGTACCGTGGTACAGGGTTTATTCTGTATAAATCGAGGAAAATCCTGCACATAACTTTGCAACTCAAAAGAGACAGGAATGTAATCAAGCAAGTATAGATCCTGTACTCGACTAGAGGGGAATATGACAAGTGAGGTGAGAGGCATGCAAATGCGTATCGGAGAACTGGCTGACAAATGCGGTGTGAACAAGGAGACCATTCGATATTATGAACGTCTCGGCTTATTTCCAGAGCCTGATCGCACTGAAAAAGGCTACCGGATGTACGGTTTGGAAACGGTTGATCGATTGAATTTCATTAAACGGATGCAGGAACTAGGATTTACTCTACAGGAGATTGATAAATTGCTTGGAGTCGTCGATCGCGATGAAGCAAAGTGTCGGGATATGTATGATTTTACTGTGCTCAAGATAGAAGACATTCAACGGAAAATTGAAGATTTGCAGCGAATTGAACGGATGTTAAGTGATCTTAAAGAAAGGTGTCCCGAAAACAAGGATATCTACGAATGCCCCATTATTGAAACACTGATGAAGAAATAAGAAGTGAAACGGAATGAAAAACACATTGAAAAAGTTCAGGCTGGTTTTTTGTCGCATTAATCACATGTCCCTGCCACTTGGTTTTACTCCTTCCCTTGTTTGCAGGAACTGCACTGGGGTCGTACTTCATGGAATTTAAAGATGTTATTTTCATCTTGATGAGTTTGCTATTCATTTTTGCTCTTTTCAAGGGCTGGCGAAAAATTGATCCAGAATCAAAACAGAAAACAAAGAAAGAAAGCGCGCCGATACATGATTGCTGCAGCTTGAAGAGGATAAAATCATGAAGGAAAAAGTGCCGCAGTTAGCTGCTGTATTCTCGGCTTTTGCTATGGCTGCCTGTTGCCTAGGTCCGCTGATTTTTCTTCCCCTTGGACTGACAGGTCTTGCAGGAGCATTAGCCTTCTATTCATTAAAATACCGGTTGTTGTTTAGCGTCTTAACGCTTTTTCTCCTTGCTTACTCCTTTTATAAGGTGTATGGAAGAAAAGGGAAAAGGAAAAGTTCGGTCATTGGTTTATGGATTACGTCGTTTCTTGTTTTCGGCATGTTTCTGTTTTTATTCATAGTCGAGGGCGGAATATAAAAGAGAAGGAATTTATATGAAAAAACAGCTAATTGGGATTATGATGGTCGTATCTCTTTTGTTGGTGATCAGTGCTTGCAGTAACGGGCAAGAAGTTCAACAACCGCCAACGGAAGAATCGGGGAGTAAAGTGGAAATGGGTGTTGCGGCCGCACAGAAAGGTGGAAACGCGGAAGTGGCAACCGAAGGGACAGGTGTATTCATGGTTACGGCTTTTATGGATTGCTGCCCGCCATCTGTCGTGGAAGATGCCATTGCCGAAGTAGAAGGTGCCGGTAAAACGGATATTCAAGTTGACGGAAGCACGGCGGAAGTGACAGTCACTTTTGATGAGACGAAAACCAGTTTGAATACCATTAAGACGGCGGTTGCAGACATAGGGCTACCCGTCGAATAAAAGGAGGAATTTTCACATGAAAAAAGTTCACGTAAACGTTCAGGGAATGACCTGCACAAGTTGTGAAGAACATGTTGCGGCTGCTCTTGCGAATGCAGGAGCAAAAGGAATTGAAGTCGATTACCGCCGCAAACAAGCGACGTTTGAAATCGCTGAAGGGAAACTGGAGAAGGCGAAACAGGCAATCGACGAGTCGGGGTATCAAGCGGGGGAAGCGACGGTGGAAGCCGAAGAAAACGAGTTTGTTTCAAACAATTCGTCCCTTGATTATGACTTGCTGATTATCGGTTCGGGTGGAGCTGCCTTTTCAGCTGCCATCAAAGCCGTTGAAAAAGGGGCAAAAGTGGCGGTCGTCGAACGGGACATTGTTGGCGGCACGTGCGTCAACATTGGCTGCGTTCCTTCCAAAACGATGCTTCGTGCGGGGGAAATCAATCACTTGGCCAGCAACAACCCATTTGTCGGTTTGAAGACAAACGCCGGACCGGTTGATCTAGCTGCGTTGACCGGGCAAAAAGACGAGCTTGTCGACGGGATGAGACAGCAAAAATACATCGGTCTGATTGAGGAATACGGATTTGAGCTAATCCGCGGAGAAGCCGCTTTTAGGGACGAAAAAACAGTCGAAGTGAATGGGCAGGCCTATACCGCAGCGAAATTTTTGATTTCGACAGGGGCAGCCCCGTCCATTCCGGATATTCCGGGACTTAGCGAAGTAGACTATTTAACAAGTACCACCGCTTTGGAGGTAACAGAAGTGCCGAAAAAATTGGCCGTTATCGGTTCAGGTTACATTGCGATGGAACTGGGCCAGCTGTTTCATAACTTAGGGTCCGATGTGACGATGATGCAGCGGAGTGAACGGCTGCTGAAAGAATACGATCCGGAAATCTCGGAAGCCGCCGATGAAGCCTTAACCAAGCATGGCCTAAAATTCGTCAAGGGAGTCACCTACAAGAAGGTCGAACAGAGCGGTGATATGAAAAAAATTCATATTGAAGTGAACGGTCAGGAACAGGTAATTGAAGCGGATCAAGTGCTGGTTGCCACTGGAAGACGGCCGAATACGGATTCCCTCCATTTAGAGAAGGCCGGGGTTGAGATTGGCCCGCGAGGGGAAGTAGCGGTCAATGATTATCTGCAGACCAGCAACGCCGACATCTATGCAGCGGGAGATGTGACCTTAGGCCCGCAGTTTGTCTATGTGGCTGCTTATGAAGGTGGGATTGTAGTTGAGAACGCACTGGGTTCGGCAAATAAGAAAGTAGATTTGCGGTTTGTTCCGGGCGTGACGTTTACTACCCCAGCCATTGCAACAGTCGGGCTGACGGAACAACAAGCCCGGAATAAAGGGTACGAAGTGATAACTTCCGTGCTGCCGCTTGAAAACGTGCCAAGAGCTCTAGTGAACCGTGAAACAAGCGGTGTCTTTAAACTGGTGGTCGATCAGCAAACAAGAAAAATTCTCGGGGCACATGTCGTGGCTGAAAATGCGGGAGAGGTAATTTACGGAGCCACACTGGCCGTACAGTTCGGCTTGACCGCAGAAGATCTGAAAAATACGATGGCCCCATACCTGACAATGGCTGAAGGATTGAAACTGGCCGCCATCACGTTGGACAAGGATGTCAGCAAACTGTCTTGCTGTGCCGGCTAACGAATCGGCCAGGATAATATCGCCAGCAAAGAGATAAGGGATAGGTCTCTTAATGAAAAATGAGACAGAAAGAAATCAGCTGAGAAAATAACTGAAATTCAATCGAAAGAAGATTGGAATAACAGGGGCTTAAGGACAAATCGCATTTGATTTGTCCCTTTTGTTTTGAGAGGCTTATTATTTTAGCCAGTTGGGCAGAAAAAATGACACATGTAAAGCCATCTCCGTTCTGAAAGGTTTTCAGGTGAAAGGAAAACAAACTGAACCATGAACAAGGTACATGGTTTTTGACAGGACGGGCGGTGGAATAGTAGGACTAGCACTATAGAAGGGAAAAAGGAAAAGCGATTTCTTTTTTTACATGGAGAGGATGAGAGAAATGGAAGAAGAATTCGATTTGATTGTCATTGGAACCGGTTCAGGTGGGTCCGTTGCAGCTTCTAAGTGCAATAACGCGGGATGGAAAGTCGCAATAATTGATTCACGGCCTTTCGGCGGCACCTGTGCACGGAGGGGATGCGATCCGAAAAAAGTGCTGGTGGGAGCTGCTGAAATGATTGACGGCATCGACAGAATGAAAGGAAACGGCATCACCTCCGGTTCCAGCATCAATTGGCCGGAATTGATGGCTTTTAAACGCACCTTTACTGAACCGTGCCGGATAACCGAGTGGAGAACTTTCAAAAAGCAGGGATTCACACTTTTCATGGGCGAGCTTCCTTTTTGAATGAAGAGAAAATTCAAGTAGGCGAAGATGTCTTAACCGGAAAGCATATTCTGATTGCGAATGGAGCCAAACCGGCCCCATTGCCTATTGAAGGGACGGAACATCTCACGTATAGCGACGAATTCCTGGAATTGGATGAGCTTCCAGCGAAAATGGTGTTTATCGGCGGCGGATACATCTCATTTGAGTTTGCCCATATCGCTGCCCGGGCAGGGTCAGAAGTGCATATCATCCACCGGGGAGATCGCCCACTTGAGCAATTTGATTCTGAACTGGTCGGGTTGCTGATGGAGAAATCGAAAGAGATTGGTATTCATCTGCATCTCAATACGGAGGTAAATTCGATTGAAAAGAAGGGTTCCTCTTACATCGTAAACGGGTCGAATAACGGCCAGCCGGTTCACTGGGAAGGCGACCTGGTTCTACATGGCGCAGGACGAATGCCTGACCTAGAAGATATGCAGCTGGAAAAAGGCAATGTGGAACGCGAAAAAAGAGGCGTTTCCGTCAATGAATACCTTCAAAGCAGCAGCAACCCAAGAGTATACGCAGCCGGGGATGCAGCAGCAACAGCGGGCCTTCCGTTAACCCCGATTGCATCGATGGAGTCGCATGTGGTGGCATCGAATCTGCTCAAAGGAAATCACCGGTCGCCTAATTACAAAGTGATGCCGACAGTAGTTTTCACACTGCCAAAACTGGCTTCTGTAGGATTATCCGAAGAACAGGCGAGGGAAAAAGGTCATCAAATCAAAGTGAATAAAATTGATACATCAGACTGGTACACTTACAAGCGCACTAACGAAAAATATGCGATGGTGAAAGTCATTGTTGATGAACAAACCGACAAAATACTGGGTGCCCATTTGATCAGCCAGGAAGCAGATGAATTAATCAATCATTTTGCGACAGCTATACAATTTGATTTGGCGACAAAGGACCTTAAGCAGATGATTTATGCCTATCCAACGGCGGCTTCCGATCTAGGGTATATGCTATAAGATAATGAATTAGGCAAAAGAATAAAATAAAGACAAACTTTAAATGGGTCAGTATGAATTATTAAGGAATCCATTTTACTATAATCTCAAGCAGCGCCTAATTTACGTTATGTTACGTGAAAATTCTTTGATATGAAGAGAGAAGAGGTAGTTCGAAGCATATCTTCTCCCAT
The DNA here is from genome assembly GCF_018617145.1 of Exiguobacterium sp. s75. Taxonomy (GTDB): domain Bacteria; phylum Bacillota; class Bacilli; order Exiguobacteriales; family Exiguobacteriaceae; genus Exiguobacterium; species Exiguobacterium profundum. Next base: position 869,659 of record NZ_JACSJQ010000001.1, on the reverse strand, counting down.
TTTTGTTTGTATAAGTGTACTTTTACGAACGGCTTTTATGAAGCTAGTGAAGAGCAGTTAAGGGTTTTAACGGCAGTGTTATAAACAAAAAGCACAACCAGCTGCAGATGTTCAATGAAAATCTTTAACGAGGTGCTGGAGAAATAAGCGTCCTCCAGGTTCTTTCCCCTAAATAAATGATGTCACGAAAGATTATATCGGTTCAGTAAACCCTATAAATAGGATAAAAACATAAGATTAACCGTCAGAGGAGGGATTTTCGGATTTTTTGTCTAACCTAGGAATTCAATCTACTTATCTGTTTAGTCAGCTAATCATGCAGATATAAAGTGACCATCACCATATCCCCACCACTTTTACCAATCGCATCTCTGATTTCATGATTGATGGAGATAATCTTGTCTTCATTTTTTCTTGGAGCTAAATTAATGTTTTTTATTTCAAAATCATCAATGGTCCCAGATACTTTTAGGTATCCCCATTTCCCTTTAATACCGGCTGTTCCAGGAAGTCTAATGTGATATGTCCATGCTCCAAATCCCTTTTTGTATTGTAATTCGAGTTTCTGATTGTCGATTATTTTAATCATTATAAGTCATCTCATTTCTCATTAAGTTTATCAAGAATCAAGAGCTAGCGGTATCTGTCGCTGCTGAAAATCGCATTTTATCCTGAAAGATGGACATGGAAAGCGGAAGTTTCATTAGGCAGCCACATTCAAACGAGTGCTTAACATGCATGCTTAAACTGTGCATAAAACAGGGCTCAATTCAGATAAATTGATCAAAACGTCGAACTACGAAAAAAGTCGTTGATAGCGCTTTCGGTCACATGCTATCTTGTAGTCGATGGAACGTAATTGTTTATTCAGGCATAACCTAAGAGCTTGCACACGTTTTTCTGAGTGTACCGCTTTTTTTAGGTTATGCCTTTTTGTGTGGACAAACACCTAAAAGAGAGGGATCTAATATGAAAGTTGTGAAAGTTTTTAACAATAATGTCGTTTTGATTGAAAATGATAATAATGTTGAAGAAATAGTGACTGGAAGTGGCATTGGTTCGGTATTCGAGAGGGAGACACCTTGAGAGATGTCAAAATCACACAAAAGTTTGTACTAGAACAACAGGCATCTGTGCATGAGCTGGAAGCACTTCTACAACGAATCGATGTGAAGGACATCGAATTGGCCGGCGATATTCTCCAATTTTATGAAACTGAAGTAGGGAATACGGTCAACAACATGGCTCTCCTTGGACTAGGTGATCACATTAATTTTGCGGTCGAACATGCGCGAAAAGGGATGAACTTCCGTTCTGCGTTAGAGTGGGAAATTAAGCAGTTGTATGCGAAAGAGTACTCGGTCGCATCGGCGGAGATGAGTTCGTGATCCTTTAGCCTTATCCTTTGGACTTCAAGAAAGCGACATTTAAATACGAGCTCTCAATCGGAGATGTGCCGGTGACGCTCGATGCTTCAATTGGAGAAGCTGCTTATCCGACAGACGGGGACTCACTAGAGACACTGATTTTGGTCGCAGATGATGCGATGTACATACAACAATATACATGATTGAGTCACGACATGCCATGACTCGACAACAAAAGAGAGTGTACACGTTTCGACGTCGAAATGTATACACTCTTTTATATATCCATCAAAGTGGAGTCGAATCGATTGTCTAGAAAGCACTCTGTCCCTTTAGAAATATACACATCTCAAAGTATTGTCGTCGCTTTTGATTATATATGACCATATATCATTTTTTTGTATACAAAAATCTAGATTGATCAGGAGAGGTAATTATCGAGATTAGGCGGTACGAGCGTAAGGTTAAGAAGGGCTCGATAAACTCATCAAGGACTCTTCCAACAACCGGGACTCTTCTAACAGTTCTTTTAACGTATTGCTATATGGGTTCAATGAGATTTGAGTATGTCCGATACCTCCAAAACTGAACGAACATTGCATCAACACACCCAGGAATGTGTACTCGTGTAAAACAATACGAATTCCGGGTCGTCGCTTAGCCTCGCCAAGAGAGCAGCCTCACGTTTTTGAGGGGGAAGTTGTTGAAAGACTGGATCACCGATCGATTGATAATAGGGTCACAAGCGTAAAGTGTAGTAAATTTAGGTTCGAGAGCAGCTGCGTGGTCATAGATGAGTTTAAAATGTCGAAGATCATTGTCATTCACTTGTGACAGAAGATGCAAGAAGAAAGTGGAATCATACGAATATTTTTGTGACTATGGATATGACGAGATTAGCGAAGCCACATATAACGAATTATGCAACTAATTATTTTTCGTTCGTCTATACAGTAATTTAAAAGTTGATAAAAAGATGAGTTTCTGGACATTAGAAACAAATAAAAAGGGCTTGGAATAGCCCTTTTATCATAATGTGAAAAAACGAACAAAATTATCTGTTTAACCTTCGTTAACGGGAATTACTATTAGAAAAATCATTTTATGTTTTTCATTCAAATATTCACTTGAATATTAACCAAGGAAAGGTATATACTATATTCAAGTTAACACTTGAATATCAATGGGGTGATAATGTGAATAAGAAAGATACTTGTGAAATTTTTTGTTATGACGAGGAAAAGGTCAATCGAATACAAGGTGATTTAAAAACAATCGATATTGTTAGTGTTGCCCAAATGTTAAAAGCAATTGCGGATGAAAATAGGGCAAAGATTACCTATGCTTTGTGTCAAGATGAAGAGTTATGTGTGTGTGATATAGCAAATATTATTGGTATTACGGTGGCAAATGCTTCTCATCATTTAAGGACCCTTCATAAACAGGGGATTGTAAGATATAGAAAAGAAGGAAAACTAGCGTTTTATTCGTTAGACGATGAACATATTAGACAAATAATGATGATTGTACTAGAACATAAGAAAGAAGTGAATGTCAATGTCTGATCAAAAGGCAATAACATCTGAACAAGAAATGAAGGCCTATCGTGTACAAGGTTTTACTTGCGCAAACTGCGCGGGTAAATTCGAAAAAAATGTAAAACAGCTATCTGGAGTTGAGGATGCAAAAGTAAATTTTGGTGCATCTAAAATTGTTGTTTATGGTAATGCAACGATAGAAGAACTAGAAAAAGCAGGTGCATTTGAGAATCTCAAAGTGACACCTGAAAAATCTGCTCGCCAAGCATCACAAGAGGTAAAAGAAGATACGAAAGAAGATAAAGTGCCGTTTTATAAAAAGCATAGTACTCTACTTTATGCTTCCTTATTGATTGCCTTTGGTTATCTTTCCTCGTATGTGAATGGAGAAGAGAACATTGTTACTACCTTATTGTTTTTAGCATCCATGTTTATCGGAGGATTATCACTTTTTAAAGTTGGTTTGCAAAACTTACTACGTTTTGAATTTGATATGAAAACCCTTATGACAGTGGCTGTTATAGGTGGCGCTATCATTGGGGAATGGGGAGAAGTGGCCATTGTTGTCATTCTCTTTGCGATTAGTGAAGCTCTTGAACAATTCTCTATGGATAAAGCAAGACAATCGATTCGTTCATTAATGGATATTGCACCAAAAGAGGCACTCGTTAGACGAAATGGGCAAGAAATGATGATCCATGTGGATGACATTGCCATTGGTGATATTATGATCGTGAAACCCGGCCAGAAGATTGCCATGGACGGGACTGTAGTAAGCGGCTATTCGGCTGTTAACCAGGCGGCCATTACGGGCGAGTCTGTTCCTGTTGCGAAAACGGTTGATGATGAAGTGTTTGCAGGTACCTTAAATGAAGAAGGATTACTTGAAGTAGAAATAACGAAACTTGTAGAAGATACAACAATTTCTAAAATTATTCATCTTGTAGAGGAAGCACAAGGGGAACGTGCTCCTTCGCAAGCATTTGTTGATAAATTCGCAAAATATTACACACCGATTATTATGATCATTGCAGCATTAGTTGCTATAGTCCCTCCATTATTCTTTGATGGCAGTTGGGAAACATGGATTTATCAAGGATTAGCTGTTCTTGTTGTCGGCTGTCCTTGTGCGTTGGTTATATCGACTCCGATTTCCATTGTTTCAGCAATCGGGAATGCAGCGAAAAAGGGCGTTCTTATAAAAGGCGGTATTTATCTAGAAGAAATGGGTGCCTTAAAGGCCATTGCATTTGATAAAACGGGCACACTAACAAAAGGTGTCCCAGTGGTAACTGATTTTAATGTGTTGAACAAGCAGGCAAATGAAAAAGAATTGCTGTCCATCATTACTGCATTAGAATATCGTTCCCAGCATCCTCTTGCTTCAGCCATCATGAAAAAAGCAGAAGCGGAGAACATTAATTATTCTGACGTACAGGTAGAGGATTTCTCTTCTATCACAGGAAAGGGTATAAAGGGTATCGTAAACGGGACGACTTATTACATCGGTAGCCCGAAACTCTTTAAGGAATTATTGACTAATGATTTCGATAAAGACTTAGAGCAAAATGTTACTACTCTTCAAAATCAAGGTAAGACAGCCATGATTATTGGAACCGAAAAAGAAATACTTGCTGTGATTGCGGTAGCGGATGAAGTACGTGAATCAAGTAAAGACGTTATTCAGAAATTGCATCAACTTGGCATCAAAAAGACCATTATGCTTACAGGCGATAACCAAGGTACCGCGAATGCGATCGGCGGCCATGTTGGCGTATCGGATATTCAGGCAGAACTGATGCCAGAGGACAAATTAAACTATATTAAACAATTGAGATCCGAGTATGGCAACGTAGCAATGGTAGGAGATGGGGTCAATGATGCACCTGCATTGGCGGCCTCAACAGTTGGGATTGCAATGGGTGGAGCTGGTACAGATACAGCACTGGAAACGGCAGACGTTGCTTTAATGGGAGATGATTTAAGAAAACTTCCATTCACTGTGAAACTAAGCCGTAAATCCCTAAATATCATCAAAGCTAACATCACCTTTGCAATTGCCATTAAATTTATTGCCTTGCTATTGGTCATACCGGGCTGGTTAACACTTTGGATTGCCATCCTTTCAGACATGGGGGCAACTCTTCTGGTAGCGTTAAATAGTATGCGGCTTATGCGGGTCAAGGAATAAAAGGGAAAAGGGCTTTCTGGTTGTCTGGAAAGCCCTTTTTCTTACCATGTATAGAAATTTGGGGGTTAGTTACATTAAAAATGATTAAAAACGGGTATACGTTACAGGTTGGTTCACAGCAGTTTTAGGATTACATATTGCACGAAAACGGTTCTGTTTTTTCGTGAAAGACCGTTCGTTTATTTCATTCTGAAATCACCGGAGGAGGAAGCTAAAATGACAAAAGATGTCGATTTGTTAGTAATAGGAGCAGGATCTGGAGGTTATGTGGCGGCCATACGGGCGGCCCAGTTGGGGAAAAAAGTGGTTCTGGTAGATAAAGCAGAACTAGGGGGCGTTTGCCTTAACCGGGGGTGTATCCCATCAAAAGCTCTTATTAGTGCGTCTGAGCGGGTAAAACATATTCAACACGCCAGTGCAATGGGCATCAAGGTTTCTGGTGAAGTTCAAGTAGATATGCCGGAAGTAGTAAAGTGGAAAGACGGCATCGTGAATAAGTTAACCAGCGGGGTTAAGACCTTACTGAAAGGCAATGGAGTAGAGGTAATCAGTGGAGAAGCCTATCTTACTAAACCCTATACGGCTAAAATCAAAATGAATAACGAAGAACAAGTATATTCCTACAAAGATTTAATCCTTGCGATAGGATCTTTGCCTTTCGAACTAAAAAGTATGCCATTTGATAAAAAAGAATCATTTCTTCCACTGAGGCATTGGTGCTGCAGGAAGTACCAAAACATTTAGTTGTGGTAGGCGGTGGTTATATTGGTTTGGAGCTGGGCACTGCTTATGCCAAATTCGGATCAAAAGTGACCATTCTCGAAGGGTCCAACACGATTCTTCCAGGTACCGATCCTATGCTTACAAATGTGGTAAAACGGCATCTAAAAGAACTAGGTATCACAGTTGTAACCAATGCTCTGGTCCAAGGCGGAGAAAACACAGGGGATGAAGTAAAAGTTCGTGTACAGGTTGATGGCAAGGAAGAAGTGGTTAACGGAGATTATTGCTTAGTTTCTATAGGAAGAAAGCCGAACACAGGGAAAATTGGGTTGGAAAATATCGGAGTAGAATTAGACGAGCGTGGTTTTATTAAGATAAATGAGAAATGCCAGACAAACGTGGAGCATGTTTATGCAATAGGTGACTGTGCTGGCGGATACCTCCTTGCCCATAAAGCTAGCTACGAAGGAAAAGTAGCTGCAGAAGTGATTAGCGGACAAAACAGCATCATTGATTTTCAAGCCATGCCTTTTGTTATCTTCAGTGATCCTGAAGTTGCCTACACAGGATTAACAGAGAAAGAAGCAAAAGAACAGGGATACGAAACGGTTTCCAGCCGTTTTCCATTCCAAGCGAACGGAAGGGCATTATCTGTTTCAGATGCAGATGGCTTTGTGCAGATTGTAGCCGAGAAGAACAGCAAAAGGGTGTTAGGCGCACAGATGGTAGGACCAGAAGTATCGTCGCTTATTGCTGAAGCAGTTTTTGCCATTGAATCTGGAGCAACTGCCGAAGATCTAAGCCTTACAATCCATGCCCATCCAACGTTGCCTGAGCCATTGATGGAAGCGGCGGAAGGTGTGATGGGGCACGCCATTCACATGCTGAATAAAAAGAAATAATGTGAATGCAGCAGACCGGCACTTTTCATAAGTGCAGGTTAAACTTTTCATTTAATGGAGTGGGGGAATTAATGGACATTTTGTTTTACGTCCTAACTGCGGCTTTCGCAAATGTCCTGGGTGGCTTTGTGATCTTTCTTAAAAAAAATTGGTCTAGAAGGGGCTTAAATGGCTTAATGGCGCTGAGCGCCGGGATACTTTTCGCTATTGCGATTATGGATTTAATACCAGAAGCATTAGAAATTCAGGAATCCAGTGCCCTATATATTGTTATTGGATTTGGTTTGATCTTTTTGTTCCAGCAGTTTCTTGCACCCCATTTTCATTTCGGAGAAGAGACTCATAAACATTCTCATTCTCAAAGCACAACCTTTAGTGCTTTATTGGGCATGCTGGTTCACACGTTTTTTGATGGTGTCTCTATTGTAGCCAGTTTCAAAATAGACGAGAGAATAGGATTTGTTGTATTGATTGCTGTATTAATACATAAAATTCCGGATGGTTTAACGATTTCTTCCATCGTATTTGCAAGCTTTGAAAGCAAGAAGAAGGCGATAGGAGCATCTTTCTTATTGGGTCTATCAACGATAACAGGCGCGATCGCAGCCGTGTCTCTAACACAATTTTTTATGGTAGATAGCAGCATCCTCGCGATAGCTCTTTCCATTACAGCAGGAATATTTCTATACATATCTACCGTTGACTTGCTGCCTGTTGTTAGTGCCACTGAAGACAGAGTCGTTATTCTTTTCTTTTTTGTAGGGATATTGCTATATTTTGCTCTTCACTGGATAGGGGAGCTACTTCCCGTATATTTACACTAAGCAGGGGAGAACCTATTCATAACATTCAAACATACGTGTGAATGTTTTAATAACTTACCATGGAGTTGATAAAAGTGGCTTTGACTATTATTTCCGCAATTGGGGCTTTCTTAGTAACCAATATTGATGATATTTTTGTTTTGATGCTGCTGTTCTCTCAGGCAAATGCACAGGCTAGAGCGACTGGCGGTTTAAAGATGAACGCGCAGACAAAGAGTAACCGGATCTACCCTAAAGATATAGTCATTGGGCAATACTTAGGTTTTGCCTTGCTGGTTTTGATCAGTCTTTTGGGAACTTTTGGCGTCATGTTGATTCCAGAAAAATGGGTTGGATTGCTTGGTTTAATTCCGATCTATTTAGGGATTAAACTGTTTATTAAGGGTGAAGATGAAGATGAAGGTGCGATCCTCTCCAGTTTAAACTCAGGGAGATTTAACAAACTATTTATGAGTGTAGCCTTCATCACATTCGCTAATGGCGGGGACAATATCGGCATCTATGTGCCTTATTTTACAACTTTAAGTGTGAATGAACTGGTAATTACGGTTATTATCTTCTTTATAATGGTTGCTGTCTGGTGTTTTGTAGGATATCGTTTAGCTTCCTTCAGACATGTTTCTGAAGTTTTGGAGAAATACGGAAGATGGATTATCCCTATAGTCTTTGTTGGATTAGGGGTATACATCATGGCAGAGAACGAAACGTTTAGTGCCCTTTTGAGTTTAATAAATTATTAAAAAATAATCTGAACTGCCCCCCGTCAAGTAGACAGTGGAAATAATAAAAGTGATTTAAGCGGCTTTCGCTCTATATTCTTTAGGGCTGAGGCCGTTTAATCGTTTTTGGTATCTTTCGTGATTATAAAAATAGATGTACTCATTTATGGCAATGTTAAGTTCTTCAAAGGTCTGATACTTATGTAAATAATACTTTTCACATTTTAACGTGCCGAAAAAAGATTCCATTGGTCCATTATCAATACAGCGACCAACCCGTGACATACTTTGAGTCATTCCTGCCGCCTCTAATTTACGCTTGAACGCCTTAGAGGTGTATTGGAATCCACGATCACTATGAATCAGTGGGTGTTCTTGATGCAATCGTACGATTGCCTGGTCAAGCGTTTTAAATACCAGTTGATTATTATTAGAGTGTCCCAGCACATAGCTAATAATGGATCCGTCATAAAGATCACGAATCACACTTAGATAGGCCTTCTTAGATAGGCCATATTTAAATTCTGTCACATCCGTTACCCATTTCTCATTCGGCTTTTTAACTGTGAATTCACGGTTTAATACGTTCTCTGCCACATGTTGTGGTGACGACTTTTTGTGCCGTTTTCGCTTCTGGCGGATGACCGAACGGATCTCATGGATACGCATGAGACGATAGATGCGCTTCTCATTGTATGCCGGCAGGTCATGCTGGCGTCGTCTCAGAGCTATCCAAGGGTGTAGAAGTGATGCATGTCCATTGGCTCATCAAGTATCGTTTCGAGGATTGGGGAGTCTCTGAAGACGGGGCATGGGAGAAGGAATGGTGATCCGGGCTCATGCGTGAGCGTCTAACGCTTCTTGGCGAAGTGGCTCATCGCAACGCTCCCCCTTAAAAACCATCATTCCACTTTCATAAAGACAAGTGATGATTCAGCCCTGATAATATCTTCTGCATACCTCACTTTAGGAGTACTCGAATAGGGTTACTTTTAGAACGGATGTAAATAGCTCTTTCAAAGCCTCCAATGGGAAAGACGGTGGATATGTCATCACTGTTTCAACTTGGATTGTCTGATCCGCCACATCATCGACGTCATAAACGCTGTCCATCCACCGAGTACTAGGATATAAATTCCTAAGAATAATACGAATGCCCCATAGTCTTCGAGCTCTTCGAATGGATTCCGAATGATCATCGGTTCGGATAACATGCCGACCACCATCAATGGAATGAAGAATAGAAAGAAACGTTTCCGAAAGTAGTGTTTGTACGGTTGTGTCAATGTCTGCTCCATATTCGTATCTCCTCAATTGAATTACACTTATTTACATATATGATAGCATGTTCTCATTTGAGGTTGGATGAAGAATCATTCTTTTTTCAGCCGATTGCAAATGCAAAGAGGGTGGTCGATTCATTCAGCCACCCTTCAGTCTGTTCATTCACTTGATCCAGTCAGTTCTCCCGTCCCGAACGTCGCGCTGAACGCACGGCACCAGATGACGACGGTGTTGTACTCTTCTAGATTCACATCCTTAGGGATCAAATAGTTTTGATTCCCGATGTTTCCTTTTAAGGCCCCTAGACTGACGCCTTCGGTCGTCTCCTGTCCTGGTTTCGTCAAATAGACGAATAAATCAGGACCGTTTGTCGTCTCAAATTCTTCAAATCGGAGGTACGTCCCGTCTTCTGCCTCGACCGAGCGGATTGTGCCGGTCGTCTTATAGTTTTTCTCCCCGTCCATGAACACACCCGCTACTTCGGTTGGACTCGGTTGTGCTTCCGGTGTCTCGGACGTCTCTTGATCTGATTCCTCTTCCTCTGGAGCTGGTGATTCGACTGCTGTCGACTGCAATCCTTCATCGACCGTCCCGGTTAAGAATAGTGGGGAGATGAGCCATCAGGCAACAGCGATTACGGCTACGCCAATCACACCGATGATGAGTTTCGTACTTGTTTTCATATATGAGTCCTCCTTTTCGGTTGTATGAACCGTTATTTCCCGTTTCCCGATTAATGTGCTAATTAAAAGACGCGAATGCTAACATTCGCGTCTGATGACCGTTATACGGTTTCCGTCCAGTTTTCCTCGATGAACTCGTCGCGTCCCGAGATGGCCCGGTCTTCCTTATAATGCTTCGGATTCTTTTTATGATAATCCTGATGGTAGTCTTCTGCAGCGAAGAACGTCGTCGCCGGAATGATTTTCGTGACGATCGGAGCCGAGAAGCGACCACTTGCTGCCAACACATCGCGACTCGCCTCAGCCGCGATATGTTGTTCTTCCGTGTGATAGAAGATGGCTGGGGCATACTGAGGTCCCCGGTCTTGGAATTGACCACCATCGTCCGTCGGGTCTGTCTGAATCCAATACAGCTCAAGAAGACGTTCATACGAGAATAATGCTGGATCATATGTGATTTGAACGACCTCGAGGTGCCCCGTTGTCCCGGTTTTCACTTGTTCATACGTCGGATTGTCTACCTGTCCGCCCATATAGCCGGATACGATGCCTTCAATCCCTGGTAATTCTTCAAATGGTGTCACCATGCACCAAAAACAGCCGCCTGCGAATGTTGCTTTTTCCATACTGTCGTTCCCTCCAAATCGTCATTCAACAAAAAAGCGCTCACGTCGGATGACATGAGCGCTTTCGTCATATCGTCCAAGGTTTCCCTTGCTGGTCGTAGCACCTTGCCTAAGGCAGGTTGCTGTGAAGTCGCGGAGCCAGATCTCTCGTTCACTCTTGATATCGATATGTAGTTGGTGAGAGCATCATACCACCCTCAAAATACATTCGTCAATGATTCGGTTTTCGTTTCAACTGAAAAACCGTCAAGACGATGATGAATCCAATCAACCCGATGGAAATGAGCGTACCATACGGCACATTCTCCCCATATAGCTGTAAGAAAAATAGACCGAATACGGCAAGTAACACAAAGACATAGGAGCGAGTCATTGGGACCTCCTGTTTTTTCTTAAGTGTATCAAGAACACATCGACTTGGCGATACGAAAAGGAAATCAGACGTAGAGCACGAATAAAGGGGGAGAGGTAAAGGAGGAATGCTTGATGGAACAAATCCAATTACATGAACTGACGATTGAACGTGCGCATCGTGGGTATAAAGAAGGACAATTCACGGCGAGAGACGTGACCGCCTACTATTTAGGACGGATTGCGACGTATAATGAACGACTTCACGCCGTCATTCAAGTCAATCCGGACGCGCTGTTCGAGGCAGAGGCAGCAGACCGGGCCTACAGAAAAGGGGTACGCAAACCGCTACTCGGCATCCCCGTCTTGATCAAGGACAATATCGAGACTACCGGTCTGATGCGAACGACTGCAGGTGCTACCGCGATGCGACATCATTTCGCCGGTCGAGATGCCGAACTCGTCAAACGGTTACGGGCTGATGGCGCCATCATCCTCGGGAAGGCGAACTTGTCTGAGTGGGCGAACTTTTTAACAGAAAATATGCCGAACGGCTGGAGTGCCGTCGGTGGACAGACGATGAACCCATACGGCGACGGGTTGGATGTCGGTGGGTCAAGCTCAGGGTCGGCTTCGGCGGTCGCGGCAAACCTTACACTTCTCGCAGTCGGATCTGAGACGAGCGGTTCAATCGTCCATCCGAGTGTCCATAACAGCATCGTCGGGATCAAGCCGACCGTCGGATTGATCAGTCGCTCCGGAATCATCCCGATCTCACGTTCTCAAGATACGGCGGGACCGATGGCGCGTACGCTTCGTGATGCGGTCATCGCCTTACAATCGATGTGCGGTGAGGATGAATCAGACCCGGCGACGTGGGAAACTCCAGTCGGACCGCCTTATGTGACATGTCTCGATGTGAGGCAAGCGGTCGGGATGCGTGTCGGATTTATCAAGCCAAATATTTCAGACGAAGAAGTCGGATTGTATGAGGGGGCGCTCCGATTGCTACGGCAAGCCGAGGTCGAACTCGTCGAGGTCACGCTACCAAAGCATGAGGCGCTAGGGCAGGCGGACATCCTGTTCGACGAATTCAAGCTCGGGGTCGAGGCGTATCTTGCCAATACGACCGTGCCGTTTAAAACGCTATCCGACCTGATCGAGTGGAATGCCGAACATCCCGAATCGATTCCGCACGGCCAGACCATCTTTGAAGAAGCGAACGCTAAATCTGGGAAACTGACTGAAGCGAGCTATCTCGATCGTCGCATCGAGGACGTCCGTCTCGCGAAAACGGAAGGGATTGACGCATTGCTTGCGTCGCATAAACTCGATGCACTCGTCCTTCCACATGACATGAACTATGACATGGCTGCAAAAGCAGGTCATCCGACCATTACAATCCCATATCATTTGAAAAAGAGCGGTGCCCCATTCGGTCTCTCGTTCACGGGGACGTGCTATGCGGAGCGTGATTTAATCCGAGTCGCTTATGCGTTCGAACAGTTCGTCACACGACCGACGCCTCCAGATTATTCGTAAGTTGCACCCGTCTCTCACGTCCGCTACAATGGTACGTATGCGGATTAGAGAAAGGACAGATTACAATGAAATCATCTATATACGGGTTGACGTTCGATCAACTCACAAACGAGTGTACGGAAGCGGGATACGGTGCCTTCCACGCACGTCAAGTTTGGGACTCGCTCTACATCGACCGGGTCAAATCGATGGACGACCTCAACGTACGTGACGAGGTGCGCGATTACTTAACAGAAAAATATGTCATCTCGACACAAGAACTGTTCGTCAAACAAGAAGCGGGCGACGGGACGGTCAAATTCTTACTTAAATTACATGACGGGCACTACATCGAGACGGTGCTCATGCGTCACAAATACGGACGTTCGGTCTGTGTGACGACTCAGGTCGGTTGTAACATCGGCTGTAGCTTCTGTGCGAGTGGCTTGTTGAAAAAGACGCGTGACTTGACGGCGGGTGAGGTCGTCGAGCAGATCATGACCGTCCAACACTTCCTCGATGAAGAGGGTGAAGGGGACCGCGTCAGCCATATCGTCGTTATGGGAATCGGTGAACCGTTCGATAACTTCGACAACTTGGTCGACTTCTTGCGTGTCGTCAAAGATGAGCGTGGACTTGCGATCGCTCCGCGTAAGATCAACGTGTCGACGAGTGGTCTCGCGGATAAGATCTACAAGTTCGCAGACCTTGATCTACGCATCAACTTGGCGCTCTCTCTACACGCGCCAAACGATGAATTACGTACTCGCATCATGAAAATCAACCGGGCGTTCCCGCTTGATAAACTCATGCCGTCGATTCGCTATTACGTCGAGAAGACGAACAAACGAATCACATTCGAATATATCCTGCTCTCGAAAGTGAACGATTTGCCGGAACATGCGGAAGAACTCGCCGACTTGATCGAAGACATCAAAGACAAGTCATACGTCAACTTGATTCCATATAACCCGGTCAACGAGCACATCCAATATGAGCGAAGCACGCCTGAGGACATCATGGCGTTCTACGACATCTTGAAAAAGCGTGGCGTCAACACTGGTGTCCGTCTCGAGCACGGGACAGACATCGATGCGGCATGTGGACAACTCCGCAGTAAGCATATGAACGTCGAAGGCGCGAAGTAAACAAATGGCCTCTCCGAATCTCGGGGAGGCCATTCGTTTATCGTTTTTGCCCGACGTATTGAATCACAGCGGATTCGCCGTGATGGAGCGTGCCTTCTTCTCGCCAGACGACCGTCTCATGTAAGACGAGCGGTACGAAATCGTCCCCTAGTTGGTGGAACATCTCTTCGGTGTAAAGGAATGAGGCGTCGTTTGGTCCACCTGTCCCGTAAGCGAGTTGATGTGTAGCGTAGACTTCACTCAGGAACAAACCACCAGGTCGAAGCGTTTGTTGAATACCCGTAAACACCTTTTCTCTGACGTGTGGAGGAAAGTGGCCAAAGATACAGATGACCATGTCATACGCCTTGTTTGGCCAATCGGCTTCATTCAAGTCGATCTGTTTCGTCTGAATGGACACGTTTCGTGACGTCGCCAAGCGTTTCGCTTTGTCGATCCCTGCTATAGAAACGTCCCATATCTCGACTTCAAAGCCGAGCGTGGCGAGCCACACCGCGTTTCGCGCCCTCCGCGATGGCCAATACACGTTTTCTTTCAGGTTGATGAGACGTGACCCATTCGCGTAAAAATTCGTTTGGCTCTGTCCCATACACATACTCTTCCGAACTAAATCGTTCATCCCATTTCGACAAGCCATTCACTCCCTCGCTACGTTTCTTTCACTATAGCAAAACGAACAGACGACGGTGAAAATCCATCACGATTTTCTGGATTCATGCATAGTCCCGATGCGAGAGGGGAATAGATTTCTGAACTAATGGATAGAGTGGAGGCTAAGTGATGGAGAAAGTAGATGCGTCGTTGTGGATTCGTGTACGAAATACGCTTGGTGAAGGTCCGTGTTGGGATGCTGAGTTAAAGCGGTTTTATTGGGTAGATATCGAAGATCATACATTGTGGTGGTATGATGAACGTGAGGATGAAATCTCGTCGTTTGAAGTCAGGAAACAAGTCGGTTTCGTTATTCCAAAAGTGACGGATGGCGTTGTCCTCGGCTTGAAGGATGGCATTTATGAATGGGATGAGATCAATCGGGACTTGAAGAAGATTGTCGAGTTGGATGATCCGGACGGTCAATTGCGGTTCAATGACGGAAAAGCCGATCCATACGGTCGAATTTTCGCCGGAACACTTCATCTCGAAGACAAAGAGAATCAAGCGACATTGTATCGTGTCGATCGGGATGGTACGACGACGACACTTATGGATGAGCTCACACTTTCGAACGGGTTGACGTGGTCTCCTGACCATTCCGTTTTTTATCATATCGATACACCGACTGAAACGATTCGCCAATATGATTTCGATTTGAAGGCGGGTACGTTATCAAATGGAAAGGTCGTCATCGATTTCGCGGACGAGGATGGCTTCCCAGACGGTATGACATCAGATACGGAAGGATGTTTATGGATTGCGCATTACGCCGGAAGCAAAGTATCTCGCTGGAATCCATCAACCGGTGAAAAGCTGTTAGAAGTTCACGTTCCTGCACCGAATGTCACATCCTGCGCCTTCATCGGGGATGGGCTCAATCGATTGGCCATCACGACGGCTCGTGAGGGGATGGATGAGGAAGCGTTAGCCGAATATCCGGATGCTGGATCGGTATTTATCATCGATACAGAGGTGAAAGGGATGCCGCTTTATCGCTTTGGGCGTTGAGGAGGACATGCAATGGTGAAACGACTGTTAGTTCGAGCGGGTATTGGGTTGGCAGTTGCGGCAGCGGTCAAGATGGGAATTCAAAAGTTGCAAGAAAATCGAGCGCGGGAAGAAGATCATTCTTATCTCGACCCGAAATGGGACGAGGTGCCGAGTGTCGATTCTGACAAGGACGTGGATGAGGTCGGGTTGACGCAACTCGACTCCATCTATCGGGCGGAGTGGCAAGCGAACGCCTATCCCCGCTCGGAAGCAGAACGAAAAGCGTTGGAAGAATAAAAGCATGTTTTTCAAAACACGTCCGTGTGGCGTGTTTTTTTTGTTGACAAATCGAATCAGTCGTTACAGTATATAAAAAGTAATGATTACGATTTAAAGGAGGTTCATCAATATGAAACGAATTCCAATTACCGTACTCTCGGGTTATCTTGGTAGCGGAAAGACGACACTGCTCAACCACATCTTACATAACCGGGAAGATAAAAAATATGCGGTCATCGTGAACGATATGAGCGAGTTGAACATCGATGAGAAATTGATTGAACAGGGTGGTTTCTCCCGTACCGATGAAAAATTAGTCGAACTCCCGAACGGGTGCATCTGTTGTACCCTACATGAGGATTTGCTGACAGCGGTCTATGAGTTGACAAACGATCGTGACCTCGATGGCATCATCATCGAGTCTTCTGGGATTTCAGAACCGATTCCCGTTGCGCAGACGTTCACGTATGCCGATGATGCGCTCGGAATCGATTTGACGAGCCGTGTCTATATCGATGCGATGGTCACTGTCGTCGATGCGTACCGCTTCTTCAAAGATTTCAATTCTGGTGAATCGCTCATGGAACGTCAACAAGCCGTCGATACAGGTGACGTACGTGAAGTCGTCGACCTACTCGTCGATCAAGTCGAATTTGCGGATATCATCGTGTTGAATAAGGCAGACCGGGTGTCTGGAGCGGAACTGCAGGAGATGAAGGGGCTACTTAAGACACTCAACCCGAGCGCGCGATTATTGACTTCAACATACTCCGACGTAGCGTTAGACGATCTACTCGACGTCCAGTTGTTCGATTTCGATCAGGCGATGCGTGCGGCGGGATGGATTCAAGAACTTGAGGCAGAAGAACATACGCCGGAAACGGAGGAGTATGGCATCAGCTCGTTCGTCTACCGTCGTCGTCTACCGTTCCACCCTGAGCGCTTGATGAATTGGATGGAGCACTATCCTGAAGAAATCGTCCGTGCCAAAGGCTTCTTGTGGATCGCGTCACGGAACGACCTTGCCTGTCTCTTCTCCCAGGCCGGATACGCATCGACGCTCGAACATGCCGGTCGTTGGTTAGCGACCCTTCCCGAGAGTGAACGAGAGGCCATGTTCGTCTCAGAACCTGAGCTGCGTGAAGATTACATCGAGCCGTACGGAGACCGACAGAACGAATTGGTCCTTATCGGTCAACGGATGGACCGGGAGGCGGTCGAGCAATCACTTGACGCCTGCTTGTTGACGGATGAGGAGATGGTAGCGGAGTGGGATTCGTTCCATGACCCACTTCCTGGTACTGGCCAACTCGTCACCTATTCAGATTGACCGTTTACAAACTGACGAAACATCGCTATACTGTGACTGCATAAGTAACCGCATATCAATGACTGCACTAGGGGTGCTTCGGCTGAGATGTGAGCATGGCTCCGATCCCTTATAACTCGATCCAGGTAATACTGGCGTGAGGAAGTGCGGCACTTTCTCTATGCAAGTTTGTATAGATTTTGTTGCTGCATTCTCATGAATGCGGCTTTTTTTATGCAAACACATATAGAGGGGGAAACAAGATGAATGAATCATGTGGCACGAGTCCGATTGTCGGATTTCGCTTCACGCTTAGCCCGATGACAGATGACTTTGTCAGGACGATCAAAGGGGCATTGAAAGAAACGAATATGACGGGTGTGTGGCGACATACGGATGACGTGTCGACCGTGATCCGAGGTCGCGCCGAGCACGTGTTCGACGTCGCACGGACCGTCTTAAGCCTGGCTTCGGAGGAAGGACGCCATGTCTCGATGAGCGGAACCTTCTCTGTCGGATGTCCGGGAGATTCGGCAGGGGATGAGGTGCTCGAGGCACCACCACAACCACTGAATGGAATTTCAAGAGAACAGTATGTCTCGTCACAGTTCGCGCTTTATCCGATGGGGGCGGAGAACTATATGGATCTCATCTATGATGAAATCGAGCAAGCGAAACAGGCGGGTGTCTATAATGACTCCATGCACTACGCGTCAGGCATTCATGGGAACTTGGATGATGTGTTCTCGTATTACGAGTCGGCGTTCAACCGGACACGCGAGAAGAATCGACACGTCGTCATGACGGTGACGTTCAGTGTGAACAGTCCGTCACATGGAGGACAACATGCTTAAATCGTGGAAATTGAAAGAGGTCGTCCTCGTCTCCGTATTGTCTGTCGTCTTTGCCGTCGTCTACTTATTGTTTGTTCATATCGGGAACTTATGGGCAGGGTTGATTGGACCGATCGCCTATGAGTGGATCTTCGGTATCTGGTTCATCGTGTCAATCATCTCGGCGTATATCATTCGGAAGCCGGGTGCGGCCTTCATCTCGGAAGTGATGGCAGCGACGATTGAAATGTTGATTGGGAATGCAATCGGACCCCGCATCATCTTGGTCGGCATCGTCCAAGGTCTTGGGGCGGAAGCAGTCTTTGCGATGACAGGTTATCGTCGATACGAGCTTTGGGTTCTCATGCTTGCTGGATTTGGCTCGGCCGTCACGAGTTTCGTGTACACTTACTTCATGAGCGGATTTGCGGTGCTCGAACCGGGATATGTGGCGACGATGTTCGGGCTGCGGGCGGTCAGTGGCATGGTCATCGCAGGAATCGGTGGGAAGTTGCTCAGTGACCTGTTGCTCAAGACGGGGTCGCTTCGTGGCTATGCGATCGCTCGGAGTGGGAACGTCCATGGTTGAGACAGAATCGCTTTCATTCCGATTCCCCGAAAGTCTGGACACCATCTTAAAAGATGTGACACTATCCATAAAACCTGGACGCACGATTTTGACAGGAGCGAGCGGAAGCGGGAAGTCGACCCTGCTCGCGCTGTTCAACCGTCTCTATCCAGAGAATTGTGATGGGATCCTGGAAGGCAGACTCGAACTACTGGGACGCTCACACGACGACTACGCACCAGGCGAGATCAATCAGCGGGTCGGGACGGTATTCCAAGACCCGGACACGCAGTTCGTGATGGAACGGGTGGAAGAGGAACTCGTCTTCACACTCGAAAATTTGCAGACGCCGGTCGAGGTCATCGATCAGCGCGTGACGGAGATTCTCGAGTCACTCCAACTGACCGATTACCGAAATCGTCACATCGATTCCTTGTCAGGAGGGGAGAAACAGCGGATCGCCGTCGCTTGCGCCATGGTCGGACAACCGGAATGGTTGCTTCTCGATGAGCCGTTGACACACCTTGACCCAATGACCGCGAATCGATTCGTCGACTGGCTCGATCACTTGGACAACGTGAACGTGATCGTTGTCGAACATCGCGCGCACTTGTGGGGAGACTTTTTTGATTGGCACATCGAACTCGATCAAGGACGGATTGTGCGGAACGAGCCGTTTCAACCGGTCGATGATTTTTCATTCACACGATCGTCATTGCCACGTCATGCAGTCGAACACTATGTGGTCGACGAGGTGGAGCGTGACACATTTCGATTAAAAGGAGTGACCCTAACAGCTCGTATCGGGGAAGTGATTGCCATATTGGGACCAAATGGGAGTGGAAAGTCGACGTTTTTACGAAGTTTGACGGAGTCTGACCGCCGGGTCGGACTCGTCCCTCAATCTCCGGAACACTTATTTTTCATGAACTCGGTCGAGCAAGAGCTACAGTTTGGTCATGAGGAATCGATTGATAACGTACTAGAGGAGCTATCCCTCGAGGATAAACGAGTCCTCCATCCATTGTCGCTCAGTCATGGACAGAAGCGACGACTCGCCGTCGGGATTCAGTTACTATCTAACAAACAGTTGCTTGCCTTCGATGAACCGACGGCTGGCCAAGATGAACCGTCACTCCATGCACTAGAGATTTTGATGAAGCAACATGCGGAAAAGGGACAGACGATCTTGTTCGTGACCCATGACTTATCGTTCGCCAATATCGCCCATACGTTCTATTTGATGAAGGACGGGGAACTCTCAGGACCATTCGGGGATGAGCTCTGGCTGGACACGGAGAGACTTCGTCATTATCGATTAACGGGAGGTCGAAAGCGATGTCACTCCATGATATGAATCCGACGATCAAGTTTGTGACGATGACGATCATCATGTTCGGGCTTGCCTTGTTTTATAACCCGTGGACCCCGCTCGTCATCATCGTCGGTACGTTGACGATTCAATTGCTGGCGACAGACGTGTCCTGGAAGAAGTGGAACCTGTTCTTGATCCCATTTCTCGTCACGGCGCTCGGGACGTTTTGGACGACGCTCGTGTTTGGGAAGGAGCTCGGGGGAGAGACGTGGGTGACGCTTCTCGGTCAAGATATCTCAAAAGAAGAGGCGCGCGTCGCTACGTCTCTTAGTCTCCGTGTATTGGCGTTCACCGTGTTGTCGCTTCTCTTCATGTTGACGACCGATTCGAAACGTTTCGTCATGAGTTTGATGCAACAGGCGAGGCTTTCACCGACGATTGCCTATAGCGCGCTCGTTGGATTCCGCTTCCTTCCGTTGATGCAACGGGAGATGTATCAGCTTCAATACGCGCATCGTCTTCGCGGCGTTCCGCTCGATACGAAATGGGAACGGATTCGACATGTACCGAAACTCCTTCTCCCGCTGTTGGCAGGTTCGATCCGACGTGCGGAACGGGTCGCCTTCTCTATGGAGGCGAGGGGTTTCACGAGTGGGAAACGGACCGTCTATGAGCGGATTGACGTCAAACCGTCCGATTACATATGGTCCGGTATATTCTTCACACTGTTTGGCCTTTCCATTTGGATCGGCATATGAAAAGACGACTCACGGAGAGTCGTCAGCTTGTTAACAAATAATATGTTCGAACTCGTCCTTCCGGCGCCAACGCTTTCCACAGGCAATCCCGGAGCCGCATCGCGACTGAAGTCGCTGCTGGGTCTCCGTTGGATTGCGTTCCTGTAGGAGTCGCGGCGCCGTAGGACGAGTCACACGAATGGCCAACACTTGTAGTGCTCATTTAGCTATTTTCTGTGGCGCCTCGTCTTCCAAAGAAATAACCTGATCTATTCTTCGAAACGGTCTAAGCGAAGAAATAAGTTGGTAAACGCTACGTCCACTTCGCACAGAACGCCTCAAACTCGTTAAACATAAAAAAGAATCAAATCGCACATGGCGATTTGATTCATCAACAGCCTGAGACGACTCACGGAGAGTCGTCTTTTTTCGTTTCTTTCACGATGCGAAACTTCGGTTTGACCGATTCGTTGTTGAACGCCTCGAGAACGGTATTCTCGTTGGCCATTCGAATCTGTTGTGGCTCGCCTTTTGCTGTCGTACCGATGCAATACATGTTCGCTTCATAATCCGCAAAGAGCGATTTGTAAGATGTCGAGTGGTGCATCAAGCGACCTGGAGACCCCCAACCGACGATGATCATCCCGCCGCTTGCTTCTACCTCTTGTAACGTCTCTTCGACGTAATGGTAGTTCGTCTCATCGAGTTGAGACTCCACGTATGGAAGGTTGTCATTGATGGCGAGTGTCGGGACGAGACTGATGACCCGCATTTCTCGAATCGGTTGTGACAAATGATTTTGCATCAACATATAAGCACGCTGTGTCGTCGTGCCGGACAAAAAGGCATCGCTCATCCGCGGCGAGTAAATGATGACGGCACAGATGACGCCATCCTCCACATCGGTGAACTCATACGTTCGCATATAGCGTTTCGTTTTATCTTCATTGAAGATTGATTTGACGCGGATGGTTACTTCTTCTACATGCGTGTTCATTTCCATTCCTCACTTTTTCATGTAAGCATCAGCCGAGCGTTTTGAACCACTCGACATATCGAATCGTGTAATAAGCAACTCGTTGACTAAGCGTATTGCGCTCATCAGGCATGAACGTCACGCTTGATTCATAGTTCTCGAAGTACGTCATGACATCATTGACATATTGCTCACTTCGATTGTATTCGAAGATAGCGTTTCGGACGGATGTGACTGAATCTGTCTTTTTTCCACCGTGTTCACTTAAATAATACGCCGCCGTGTGCGCAGAATCAACTAGACTGTGTGGATCAGCTTTTCCATCGCCGTTCCCGTCGCGACCGAGTCCGCCATACTGTTCAATCAAGGCAAGGTCCGTCAAATCCACTTCGTCTTCTGGGACATCGCCTTTTTGGTCATCGGTATCATATTCCCAACCGAGCCAAGTACGGGGCATGAATTGAAAAGGCCCAATCGCGCCGACAGACGAACGCATCGACGAACTGTGTGAGAAGATGGTCTCTACACGGTGAACGGCTGCCAGTAGGCGCCAGTCCACGTCATATGTTTCAGCAGCGTCTTGATAGACGGCCAGATGCGTGTTCGGAACACCGTTCTCTCCATAATAGGTTCGATACAATCCATTGTTCACTTTATCATGTTGACCGAGCCAGCCGACTGCCCCGAGCAAAAGCACGAGCACAATGATGAAACCGGTCAGTCGCAGCATCATACGTTTCAAGATACCGCCTCCTAGCTTTTAGACAATACCCGAATAGTGTAGCATATAGCTAAGAGGAAGGACAGGAGTGGATATGGATGCTCGAACGTTTGATTTTTACAGCCATCATCGGCTACATGCTGATCGTTCAGATCTTTAATGCCAAATTGATTCGTCCCTTGATTGAAACGAGAGGACGGGCATGGGTGTACGAACAAACCGTGAAGTCAGCATGGGGACTGACCTTGTTGATTGTCGCCCTCATCTTTTTATTTCAAGTACCGCCAGTGGAAGTTGGATTGACATTCGCACCAGAAGCGGGGAACGAACAGGCTTGGCAAGTTTTTTACTTGTCATGCATCCTAGTCACCGTGACACTCATCTTTTATCTGTTGGTCAAAACTTCAGCACGTCTCCGACATGTATTACGCCCTTACTATGAGCTCGATTTAGAGAAGTTGCTACTACCCCGGACAAAAGCAGAAGAACAGGCGTGGAACGCCGTCTCGGTCACGGCTGGCGTGACCGAGGAATTCATATTCAGAGGTGTCCTGCTATACACGATTTCCCTCTATATCGAGGTGCCAGATGTGACTCTCGCCCTAATCGGGGGCGCCCTTTTCGGCGTGGCCCACGCCTATCAAGGGATAAAGGGAGTATTTACGACAGGGATTGTTGGATTCGGATTAGGCATCCTCTATTTAGGGATGGGAGTCCTTTGGCCGGTCATGGTGTTACATGTACTTCTAGATTTGATTGCCGGTCCAATCCATGTCGATGCAAAAAGCGAGTGACCGCCTCCTCATAGGCGAGAGCGTCCTTGATCATGCAATCGGTATGTTCTGCCCCATCAATTAACAACAAATCGTTCTTTCGGTTCAAGGCATTCATTTCGACCGACATCCACGTCGGCACGAAATCATCTTTTGAACCATGCACGAATAGGATTGGGGTCGTCGTTTCCGTGACGGCCTTTTTCGGTTGGACTTGTCGCATCGTGAAGCCGGCACGAGACCAAAGGAAATAGTCGATTCCTGGTAAAATGAGTTCGGCTGGGATGTGGTGTAACTCTCTCAGTTGATAACGCATCAATTGTTTCATATCGTCAAACGGACATTCAGCGATGACGAAGTCGACGTCTGTGAGCGGAGTCGTCTGCAAGACGGTGGCCGCTCCCATTGAGACGCCGTGAAGCCCGACTTGATCGACTGTTTCCTCTTTCTTCAACCAGTCCACCCAGTCGATCATATCGACTTTTTCATGGAAACCGTATGAGGCATAAATCCCTTCAGACTCCCCGTGTGAGCGCAAGTCGACGGCAAGCAGGTTGTAGCCGAGTCGATGGAACATGGCGAGGTGAGGGGCCATGAAACTATGTGATGCGGTATATCCATGTACGAACACAATCCACTTTGTTGACCCTTCATTCCGATAGATACGCCCGTAGAGGCGAAAGTCATCACGCGATTGAATCGAGACATGCTCGAACGGTACGTCATGATAAAAGGTGCGATCTTCGTCCGTATATGGAGCGAGTAACATCTCCGGAGTCTTTCGTTTGCCTCGCGTCATTCGTTTGAAGGCATAGTAGCTGATTGCGTAATAACCTGTGAAAAGTGATGCTAATCCAATTTTCCATTTTCGTTGCATTGATACCGACTCCTTTCAACGTTATTGTACCCGAAACGACTCGATACGGTCCTGTTTTCTTACATAAGGGGAGGGCATACGTAACATAAGCAGGTGAATTAAATGAATGACGACACATCGAAAGATTAGGTAGAGAACGGTATGATGAAGTGACAATAGTAGGAGGGTGGGGGCATCTACATGGAGAGGACAGAGATTTATCGAATGATTCAAAGGGTGTTGAGCGACAGAGAGGGAACGCTTGAGCGAGGAGTGACGTTCTCGTGGACGCTTGAAGGTGATGAACGGGTTGTCGGACTCGTATTTGATGTTATACTCGACCGGTATTTTCTATACAACAAAACAAGCCTCCTCACCGAGGTGCAAGAGATTGCGCGTCTAGTCGAGTGTCGACCAGAGGAAATCGTCCGCGCTTTCTCCTGTCTCTCGGGGATTCGACTCGAATCGAATCATATCATCGAACGACTGATGACCATCGAAGAGGCGACCATTTTAGAAAATGGATCAATCCGTGTTGCCATTCGCTTTGGAGGATGGCTCACTCATCAGCTGCATCAAATTGGTTGTGATGCCCTTCTCCCTTGTTGAGCTCGGTCAAGGTACCGTCAATCACGCGAAGGACACGATCACACACATCGAGCATGCGTTCATCATGTGTGATGACGACGACACGTCTTCCTTCCTCATGCGCTTGTTTGGCCAAGAGTTCCATTACAAGACGTCCATTCTCATAATCCAAACTCGCCGTCGGTTCATCTGCCAAAATGAGTTGCGGGGAGTTGATGAGGGCCCTAGCGACGGCCACGCGTTGCTTTTCACCTCCTGACAAGGTCGCCGGGAGATGGTGCAGACGGTGCCCTAAGCCGAGGTCGATCAACAGTTGCTTCGCATCCAACTTTTTCTTCTCTTGAATCAGCTCTAGTTGTTCGAGCACCGTCAAGTAGGGAATGAGGTGGGCCTGTTGAAACACGAACCCAACTTCATGCAGGCGTAACAGACGACGTTGTTCCTCATCTAATTCGAATACGTCTCGCTCGTTCATCAAAAATGCTCCTTGATCCGGTTTTCGCAACAGACCGAGGATGTATAACAACGTACTCTTCCCGCTACCGCTCGGACCGACGATGGCGACGCATTCCCCCGGTGAAACATGTAACTCGATGTCATTCAATACGAGCTGACCGTCAAACTGATGTGATACATGGCTTAACCTCATGATGCTTTCCCTCCTATGATTTCAATTGCGTCGACTTGACGGAGTTTCCATAACGGCAACAACGCACCAAGAACAGATAAGAAGATGAACATGGATCCGAATAGCGCGACATGACCGAAGTCGACGAGAAACGGCAATGATGATGGAATCAACGCATCGACGACGTACATGACCCCGATCGATGTGGCGACTGCCGCCGACACGATGACGATGACCTGAAAGAGCAGTGCCCGTCCGATGATACGTGGGGAGAGGCCGATTGCCTTCAGAATTCCGAGCTCAGGTAACTTTTGAAGCGTGAACAAATAAAAGAACGCGGTCAAAATAAACGTTCCGATCACGAGCAGAAAGGCACGCATCATCGTGAATGTGCTCTGTTCGGCACTATATCCAGGAACCGACTCAATCAAATCTTGTTGACTCATGACGAGCGCATCGGACATCGTGGATTCCGTTCCAATCTCAGCAGATACATATGGACGTTGTTCGGATTGATTCAAATAATCAAACCACGTCTCGTTCGTCGTGTAAATCACCGGTCCATGACTGTAGCGTCCAGGCGCCTCACCGGCGATCGTAAAACGATATTCGGACGCAAAGTCGGTCAACGTGTCACCTGTTCCAAGCTGTTCTGAGAGACTTGGGTCAAACAAGACTTCACCTGTTTCTAGATAAGTACCTGGGCCAATATTACTTCCACTTGGAAGGGCGAATAGCGTGACCTCTTCTTTTTTTCCATCAATCGTGACCGTGAGCTGTCGGACGCTCATCGTTTCGTTTGAAGTATCCGCTTTGACGTCTATAAACGATCGTGTCAATTGACCTTCTGAGTCCGGATCAAGTTGATACGTCGTAGCATTCAATTCGTGCAACGCAGAACCGTTATCATATGCGAGGCCGTCTGCTAGCCCTGTAATGAGTGTCGTCAACATGACAATCAAAAATGTGATCACGAACAACATGGAGAACTTTCTTTTCTGTCTCCACATCTCTTTCCAACCTAACTGCATAAAAAAACCTCCTTCAAGTGCTGATGAAGGAAGTGTACGCAACCAATATGAACAGAATATGAACGACATCAAAAATGTAGATGGATCGTGGTGCCGATTCCAAGGCTAGACTCGATTGTGATGTTTCCGCCATGTAGGTCGATGATATCTGAGGTGATGGCGAGACCGAGACCTGTCCCTTGACTCGTTCGAGCCGTGTCTCCGCGATAGAAGCGGTCGAAGAGGTGCTCTTTTGTCTCGTCATCCATCCCAATCCCTTCATCTGTAACCGAGATGACGACACCCGGATCAACGGTACAGGTGATGTGGATGGTGCCTCCATCACGTGAGGCATGGACGGCGTTCACCAATACGTTGTTCCAAACTTGTGCGAGTAGAACCGGGTCACTCTTCAAGACTACGTCTTGTGGGATGTCAGTAACGACGGCAATCCCTTTTTGATCAAGAATGAATGCGTTCATTTGAATGACTTCGGATACCGATTGAAGCACATTCACGTTCGTCTCGAGAATCGGTGGATTTTCATCCAATCGTGATAAAAGCAGCAGTTGTTTCGTCAATTGGGATAGACGCTTCGTCTCCTGTTCGATGACACGCGCATATTCCTTCGATTCTCCTTTCGTTCCGTCAGCCAATTTTTCTGCATAGCCAACTAGGGAAGTCAACGGAGATTGGAATTCATGGGAGACATTCGAAACGAATCGTCTTTGTCTCGCTTCTGTCCGATTGATCTCGTTCGACATGTGTTGAAATTGTCGTGCCAACGTCCCAATCTCATCTTGACGCTCGACGGGGAGATGTTCCGGAGCTTTACGCATGGCGACGGATGTGGTCGCTTTCGTGAGCGTCTGCAATGGGCGGACCAAGGACCTTGTCGAAATGGCGATCAAGCCAAATGCCAAGAGGGTCACGAGTGCGAAAAATAGACCGACGAACAGATGTAACTCACGGATTTGGGCACTCAAGTCCGGACGGATAAAAATGACGTCTCCGTTTTCAAGTGTAAATCCATATGTGTTCGTCAATTCATTATCGAACAATCCGAGCAAGAAGAGATGAAACGGAAAGTCACGCATTCCCTGATAGGGAGCTCCGTTCCGTACGGACTGAATCACCGCGTCAGATATGGTCTCGTCTCGAAATGCACCGCCAAAGCGTCGACGTTCGTCTGCGGAGTCCACGACGACCAGTTGGTATCCGGTCGCGGCTAAAAAGGTATAGAAGGCATCATAGTCTAAATCGGTATGATTCTCGACATACGACTCCGCCATTTTGGCGACCCGTTCCGTCTTCTCGCTATAGGAAGGTTGCCACCACGTATAATAAGCCACATTGCTGATCAACAGAGAGATGGCTCCGGAAAGAAGTAAAATCAGGAACATCGTGACGATGATTCGCGTGTAGAGTGTCTTCATCCGTTCACCTCGAGTGCGTATCCGACACCTCGTACCGTTCGAATTGTCAGAGCAGGGTGATCGAACCGATTACGAAGTCGCTTGATATGAACATCAACCGTTCGCTCATCCCCCTCGAAATCAAATCCCCACACCAAATCAATTAACTCCTCACGACGATACACTCTTCCCGGAAAAGAGGCGAGTTGAAATAATAGCTCAAACTCTTTTTTAGGAAGATAGAACAGCTGCCCTTCAAGCGTCACCTCGTACTCTCTTAAATCGAGTCGAAGAGGACCGGCTTGAATTTGTGAAGCAGCCGAGCGTTGATAACGCCGCGAGACGGCTTGCAATCGGAACAATAACTCTTCAGGGATGAAAGGTTTGGTTACATAGTCATCTGCCCCATGCTCGAACCCTTGGCGCTTATCCTCCCATTCATCGAGAGCGGTTAGTAGGATGACGGGTATATCAAGAGTCGCCTTGAGTCGTCGACACAACTCACGACCGTCAAGCCCTGGGAGCATGATGTCGACGATTGCGGCATCGATTGGTTGCGTTGTAAAACGTTCTTCGCCTGTGTTCCCATCCATCGCCGTCAATACCTCATGACCCGCATCTTCGAACGTCTCCTTCACAAGGCGTAAAATGGATGGGTCGTCTTCTACGATGAGTATACGCATATCGGTCGTTCCTTTCCAAAATAGGTTCGTCACGAAACGAGGTGACCCATGCGGAGTCACCTCGAGTCGTATCAGCTTTATTGTTTCGTCATCTCTTGATGAAGGGCACGGAGTGCGCGGATGAACGCATCCTTAAAATATTTGTCTTCTTGTGTCTCTAATGTTTGGATGGCCTTTTGGTCACCTTTACTCGCTTTGACGAGAAGATTCACGACTGTTCCCCAGCGTTTCACATGTTCTGGGCGAGGGTGGTTCAACGCGGTCGTCAACGTGAACCAATACGGTTGATCGCGTCGCTGTAACGTGCCGATCATCTGTTTGGCAAGGAGTGCTTCTTCTTCAGAAGGGATTGTTGCCGTGGCGAACCAACCGAGCATCGAGGCGCTCATCGATTCAAGTTCTTGTTTCATTGCAGGTTCGATTGGCATCCGTCCGAAGTCTGTCACGTTGACAAAAACCAGTCGGTCTTTCGGGTCGATATGTGTGATCCATCCTGACACTGACTTCATCTTTTCACGTTCTTTTGACTGGGCTTTACACGTGTAGCCTTGAAGTTTTCCGATGTAGATGCGGAATTGTCCACGGTCGACATGCTTGTCCACTTTGAACTCAATCTCTTGTCCCGCTTGAAACGGTTGATTCCGTTTATTCAACGTCTGACCCTTTTTCAATTCAGGTCGCTTGGAGATATGACGCAGTGCTTCCTGTTCCGTCCGGTCATCCAATGTCCAGAGGTTATGAGGGGTCACGTTTTTGAAGCGATGACGCCGAACGTAGATGTATTGATCAAGTGCGTCGATCGCGTCTGCGGAAGTGGCAGTTCCATTCAAATAGTCATCAGCGATATCACGTAAGGTGAGGGATTCGAGACGATCGATATGTCCTGAATAGGGAACGCTTCCGACAACAAATAACGCGGTCGCAATCAACTCACTTTCTCGAGGGGTCAGCGGTCGTTTGGCCATGGTGCACTTCCTCTCTCTCAATTCATATGATTAGTATAACAAAAACAGTTCGACCGTTGTGAACTCAACTGCGATTTGGAAAAAAATGATGAATGGACAGGATTCCCACCATTTATCTCGAATAATGACTTGTAGAAAATCGGATGAAGGTATGAAAAGTGAGGTGAGGCGATGAAGCTCTCCATTGAACCAGGGGATTATGTTGTATTGATTGAAATCAATAAAGAAGTACTCAAATGTGCCTCCCTCGAGGAAGCCGATCAGGCAGATCGCTTGCGATATGAGCTCGTCGGTCGGATGAGCGAACGCTTGCCGGCAGAAGTCATCGTTCCGTCCATCATCGATTACATCCGCTTCGGAAGCGGATATATCGGAGATCGTATCGTCTGGGACGCCGAAACCGAGTCTTTTTTTTGCCAGCAGTTTGAGACCATTGACGGCTCCCCGCTCGGAGAGGACTTAGAAGGATTTCGTCCCGACCCAAGCCGGGTGGAACTGGCGCGCTACTATACGTACTTGACGATTGGACGGATTGTCGAGTTTGATATGTTACATCCGGATGAGCCAAGCTATTGGTGAATTTGTCGACAACTTTTCATTCAAAAAAAGGGAAATCTAATCCAAAGTTTGAGATAATGGAGTCACTTTATCAGTTTGGAATGGAGCGGAAGGAATGAAAAAGATTGCCCTTTTGACAGCGATTGCCCTTTTACTGCCGGTGGGAGTAGATGCTGCAAAGCCAGTCATCCTTAAGAAACATGGCTACGTCGTCTCAGAACCACAAGTCACGAGTCAATATTATGTGAAGCAAATCGGTACGGATTTGGCCTGGAGTAAGACGAGAGGCGCAAGTGATATCGTTGTGGCGCTGATTGACTCGTCAGCTGACCGGAACCATACGGATTTGAAGAACGTTCCTCGTGTCGTCAATTCCATGAAAGGTCCGTATACTGCGGATATTCACGGTACGCATACCGCCGGAATCATGGCCGGGAAACATAACCGCTTTGGGATTGCAGGACTCGCGCCGAACGTCCGCTACCACTTCTATAATGTGTTTTACGGGGTGAATAAAGATAAAACGGACTCTTGGACGGTCGCTAATGCCGTGGATACGGCTGTGGCGAAAGGGGCGAACATCATCAACCTCTCGCTTGGTGGGGATGATTATGATAGTCGTTTGGCCGCATCAATCAAACGGGCAAGGGCAAAAGGGGTCATTATCGTCGCATCATCTGGAAATGATCGAAAACAGACGATTAACTTTCCCGCGAACATGAAAGAAGTAATCGCGGTCGGTGCAATTGATTCTAGACATCGTCTCGCGAGCTTTAGCAATATGGACGATCGCGTCAAAATCGTGGCGCCAGGTGTGAACATCCTCTCGCTCGGGGTCAACAACCGCTTTATCTATATGGATGGGACGTCGATGGCGGCACCGATGGTCACGGCGAGTCTCGCGCTCGTCAAATCGATCAACCCTTATTTGACACCGGGTGAGATCGACCAGTTAATTGCGAAGATGCCTCGAGCGTCCGGCAAGTCCTATACGGAATTGAATACAATGAAACTATTAGAAGCGACGGCTCGCCCGATTCATATCTCTGCCCCTTCGGTGTGGAAGAGCCGATACGTGAATGATGTCAAGTTGAGTGTCATGAACCATTCGAACTTGAAATCTTCGTTCACACTGTATCAAGGGAACAAGAAAATTAAGACACTTACTCCAAATCGGTCGTTCACGATGTATTCGAGTGGGGATTG
The DNA here is from genome assembly GCF_018617145.1 of Exiguobacterium sp. s75. Classification (GTDB taxonomy): domain Bacteria; phylum Bacillota; class Bacilli; order Exiguobacteriales; family Exiguobacteriaceae; genus Exiguobacterium; species Exiguobacterium profundum. Next base: position 838,718 of record NZ_JACSJQ010000001.1, on the reverse strand, counting down.
GCTACCGAGCGGACAATACCGCATCGTCGGTCAAGTAACGGACGGAAAACATAAGCGCTACACGAGCCGAACGATCGATTATGTCAACACATTGAAGACGGCAGTTTCTGTGAAGGTGTCGGAGGAAGGGACATTCACGATTCATACGACACGAAAAGGGACGGTCACGGTACTTGATTCAAATGGGAAGGTCTTATACGAAGCGCTCCACATCGCTGGGACATTCCCGGTAAGAGGGGAGACGGCGGAAAAGTTGACCGTCATTCTGAAGCCGACGGACCTTCGCGAAAAAGTGGTGACGACATCTTATGAGCCACCAATCATTGAAGACGAGCCTCCGGTCACAGAGACTTTATAAGACAAAAAGCCGCCTACTCCTAACGGAGAGACGGCTTCTTCTATTTAATCGATGGTGATGGCTTCTCCACACCAACGGATACTCGCTTCTAATACGTTACCTTGGTCATCAATATGCTCGAAACTGAGTTTCCCATCTCGGATGATTTCGCAAAGGCCGACTCGGATGCGGTCGCTCCAAGCACGACGCGTCTCATGTGTTTCATCGAATACTGGAATGGCATCCGGGAAACGCTCCTCGAGGTGTGCTAAATTGTGATGGTCAAAATGATAAGGTCGTTTCGAGAGTTCGTTCGGTGCCTTGATATCGAACGGTTCAAACCCTCGGACGAGACGATTATTTCGGTAGAAGGCGAACACGCCGTTGTTCGGGTGGAGCACTTTAATGTCATCGATTTCTATTACATAAGTCAGACGTTGAATCCAACCGTTTTTTGCATCCTGATGCATCAAAATCCCTCCTTATTCAATGAACACGCCTTATTTTAGCGCTGACTGAACGTAAAATCAAGTTTCAAATTTAAGTTGTCAACCGTTCAAATTTCAGCTACAATGGTTGAAGTGACTATGAGGTCTGGACAATCGCGGGACGCAAGTCTTGAGGAAAGTCCATGCTCGCACAGCCTGTGATGGCTGTAGTGATCGTGCTACACGAAACGATAAGTGTAGGCAACGCAAGTTGACGGCAGAAGAAACACCTAAGTCCTCGGATATGGTGTACGCTTCTTGAAAGTGCCACAGTGACGGAGTCTGATCGGAAACGTTCAGAGTGGAACGAGGTAAACCCCACGAGCGAGAAACCCAAACTATGGTAGGGGAACTTCCAGACCGGAATCGAACGGGACGGAGGGCGCCGATGTGCGCAGATAGATGATTGTCACTCCATCGTGCCAGGGAGACCGTTATGAGCACCGGAGTACAGAACATGGCTTACAGGACAACATAGTCTCAACTGACAACGACAAGGAGTTCAAGCACATATACTTGAGCTCCTTTTTTCATGATTTTTTTACAACTTACAAAATGACTGAAAGATATTTATGTAGAAGGAAGGCGATTTAGATGGCAAAACGTAAACTGATTGCGACGGCAGCGATGGGAATCGAGGCACTTGTGGCAAAAGAAGTAAGGGATTTAGGATACACGTGCGAAGTCGAGAACGGACGGATTTATATCGACGCGGAAATAGAAGACATCCCACGTCTGAACATGTGGTTGCGGACAGCAGACCGGGTCAAACTCGTCGTTGCCGAGTTCAAGGCGACAACGTTTACAGAATTGTTTGACGGGGTCGTAGCGTTACCATGGACCAACCTCATGCCGTGGGACGCGGCGTTCACGGTCGACGGACGCTCGGTCAAATCGAAGCTGTTCTCGATTCGTGACTGTCAGAAGATTACGGAGAAGGCGATTGTTGAAGCGATGCAACGCGGCTATCGTAAAGAGGGAGAATGGTTGCCGAAGTCAGGCGCGAAATTCCCAATCGAAGTCGCCCTATTGAAAGATGTGGCGACCATCACGATCGACACGTCCGGTCCGCTCCATCGTCGTGGCTACCGTGAGCTTCATTCGCAAGCTCCACTCAAAGAGACGATGGCAGCGGCGATGATTCAATTGACAAACTGGCGTCCGGACATGCCGTTTTATGACGTATTTACAGGTTCAGGGACGCTCGCCATCGAGGCGGCGATGATTGGACGAAATATCGCGCCGGGTATCAACCGTGATTACTTCGCTCAAGATTGGACATGCATCCCAAAAAAAGCTTGGTATGCGGCAATTAATGAAGCGAATGAGAAGGCGGAGTGGGATAAACCGCTAAAAATCTATGGAATCGACCTCGATCCGCGGATGGTCAAACTCGCAAAAGACAATGCGGAACTCGCTGACGTCCGCGATGCGATCACGTTCGTCCATAGTGACGCAGCCGCACTGAAGCCGAAAGAAGAGTACGGAGTCATCATCGGTAACCCTCCGTATGGGGAACGACTTCAGTCAGAAGAAGAGATCATCGACTTGTATGAGCGAATCGGAGAACAATATTCGAAATACCCTGGTTACAGCGTCTACATGTTGACGAGTTATGAAGACTTCGAGAAGGCATACGGACGCCCTGCGACGAAGCGTCGGAAGTTGTACAACGGAAATATCGAAACGCAATATTATCAATACTTCGGAAAGCGCCGTCCACGTCCGGACCGTGACGAGAAACCGAAATCAGAATAATGAATCCATGACCGTTCAACTGAGCGGTCATTTTCTATTTTATTAGAGCAAACTCACTTGTTTCATCATCCGTCTAACAGGTTATACATAACATATGTATAATTAGAGGGGGACAGATGATGGAAAAGTATACCGTCGAATATCAGTTACATGCGAAAGAACAAAACACTCGGACGGTCGAGGTGGAAATGGATCGTGTGCCGGACTTAAATAATCAAGAAGAACTACATGCGGCTTATCAGATTGTATCTGACGCGATTCGTGAACCGATCACAAGTTTTGAGATTGTATCTATTACGTGAGCCCGAGGCAGTCGCTTCGGGCTTTCTACATAATATTGGAGGAGTGAGTAGATGAATATTTTGGTAGTAGGCATAGGTGACGTGGCAAAAAAAGCGTATCTGCCAGTATATGCCGGATTAAAGGACGTCGATGTGTATCTTGTCTCTAGAGATGAACAAAAGTTACACGAAGTCATCTCGACCTATCGTTTTAAAGGAGGATATACGGAGCTCGACGCCGTGCCGATGGCAGAAATCGATGCCGTCATGATTCATTCGACGACAGCTGTCCACTATGAGCAAGCCGAGTATTGTCTGCGGCAAAGGAAGCATGTCTTCATCGACAAACCGATCACGTTCACTCTTGAAGAAACGGAGCGACTCGTCGCACTCGCTAACGAGAAAGGTGTACATCTCGTCACGGGCTTCAATCGCCGATTTGCGACGGCCACGCAGGCACTCAAACAAATCGAAGAAAAAAATATGGTCTTCATTCAAAAGAACAGAACGTATAAACCGGCAACGCTCCGTGAATTTGTGATCGAAGATTTCGTGCATGTCGTCGATACGCTCCGTTATTTGACCGATCTTCAGCCTGTCGAGCGGTTGCGCGTGATACCACGATTTGAAGGGGATGTGCTGAAACAAGTGATAATTCATTTCATGGCAGGGGGAATCGAAGCAATCGGTTGGATGAACCGAGACAACGGTTGTACCGAAGAAGTGATGGAGGTCATGTCACCGACCGTGAAGCGGGTCACACGCGATGTGGAGCGGATTACAGACTATGGACGAGACGGTGTGAAGGAATGGTCGCTCGACCCGTGGGAGTCCAATTTAAAGCGTCGAGGCTTTATCGACCTTGTGGAAGACTTCTTACGTTTACTTCGTGGGGAACCGAACGCCTCCGTTGTCGCGGAAGACAGTCTCGAGACACATCGTCTCTGTGAAGAGATTCTAAAGGAAGTGCGGTGAACATACTGTTTCCGTCATATTCAGACCGGGTAAAAACTCGATAAAAGGAGGCGATTTCGTTGGATATTCGTGAACTGATTATGCAAATCAATGACTATTTATGGTCGTACCTTCTCATCTTCGTATTGATTGCAGGAGGTCTTTATTTTACGATTCGGATGGGGTTCGTTCAATTTCGAATGTTACCGGAAATGTTTAAACTTTTATTCGTGAAAGGAATCAAGCATGAGAAAGGACAGGTCTCATCTTTCCAAGCATTCGCCATCGGAACGGCGGCACGAGTCGGTACGGGGAACATCGCCGGCGTATCGACGGCTATCGCTTTAGGCGGACCTGGCGCCGTATTTTGGATGTGGCTCATTGCACTGATTGGAGCGGCGTCGGCATTCGTTGAAAGTACGCTCGCCCAGGTGTATAAAGTGCATGACGGCAAGGCGTGGCGTGGTGGTCCGGCATACTATATTGAGCGCGCTCTCGGTGCACGCTGGTTAGGCATCGTATTTGCCATTTTGATTACGTTCGCCTTCGGTTTTGCCTTCAACTCCGTCCAGGCAAATACAATCGCACTCTCCGTTAATAACGTATTTGAGATCGATACGGTCTGGGTCGGCATCATCTTATCCGTTGTCACCGCTATCGTCATCTTCGGTGGGATTCGTTCCATCTCGACCTTATCGGGAATCATTGTACCAATCATGGCGGGCGGTTATATCTTACTAGCCATTTGGGTCGTCCTTACGAATCTTGATGTCGTGCCACAAGTGTTCTCGGCCATCTTCTCTGAAGGTGTCCTCGGTTTCCAACAGTTGTTCGGTGGAGCGGTCGGTGCAGCTGTCCTCCAAGGTATTCGACGAGGCCTGTTCTCGAACGAGGCAGGGATGGGGTCTGCACCGAACGCCGCAGCTACCGCTGAGGTGAGTCACCCGGTCAAACAAGGATTGATTCAATCGCTTAGTGTATTTGTGGACACATTGTTCATCTGTACCGCAACGGCGATGATTGTCCTTATCTCAGGTGTCGAAGGCTCTGAAGCATTCCAAGGGATCGAGCTTGCCCAAGAGGCGCTTCTCGTCGAAATTGGACCGATTGCGACGACGCTCATGACAATCGCCATCTTACTCTTTGCCTTCAGTTCGATTTTGGCCAATTATTATTATGGGGAGACGAACATCGAGTTCATTTCTGAGAAGAAGCGGTATTTGATTATCTATCGGATTGCCGTTGTCGGGATGGTCATGTTCGGGTCAGTACGATCGGCGGGACTCGTCTGGTCGATTGCCGACATCTTTATGGGGCTGATGGCACTCGTCAACATGTATGCGATCTTCCGATTGAGTAAAGTCGCCAAGACGCTCCTCGATGACTATATGGTTCAAAAGAAAGAAGGAAGAGACCCGGAATTCTTTAAAGATGGTGTCGATCTTCCTGGTAAAGAGCACATCGAAGCGTGGGAAACGAAAATAGAAGAAATCAGTTAAAGATCATCATTGGGACGCCCCTGGCATCAGGGGTTTCCTCTTCATTTCAAATTATTTATTTCAAATACCGCTATTATTTTATTAAAAGAAAGTAGAGAGTATCGATGAAACAAGTATTTTTGACAGTCGTCAAGCGATTTTTTACGGAACGATTTTTTGATCAAGCGGCCATGTTGGCCTATTATTTCATTCTATCCACGTTCCCGTTCCTATTATTCGTATTAGGGATTGTCGGATTTTTGCCGTTTACGAGTGGCGATGTGATTCAAGCGTTATCACTCATCATGCCTGAAGCCAGTTACAAGCTATTAGAAGGGAACATTGAAGCCGTATTCGACAACTCCAAATTGAAATTGGCATCATTCAGTATCTTACCAGCACTCTGGATCTCATCTATGGCCGTACAATCTCTCGTGCGAGCATTGAACGATGCCTACCGGGCTGTTCGTAATAAAGCCTTTTGGAGGGGCGTCTTACAGGATATCGCCATCACCTTGGCGCTCATGTTTGTGTTGCCATTTTCATTGCTTGTCCCTGTGATTGAGACGGCACTTCGAGAAATCTCTTCATACGTGTTGTTCATCGATGAGATTGTCACGACATATGCGCAGATTTGGTTTTACTTCAGATGGATCATCGGAACAGGTCTTCTATTCACTGTATTCGTATTTGTATATAAGTGGTTGCCAAGTGTGTCCGGAACATTTAAAAATAGTTGGGCCGGAGCCGCTTTTGCAACAGTAGGGATTCTGCTTGTCTCGAACGTGTTTAGTTACTATTCACAATTTGCAAACTATGAACAGTTTTATGGTCAACTCGGTGCGTTCATCGTCTTATTGATTTGGTTTTATCTCGCTGCCTCTGTCATCTTGCTTGGTGGGCTGTTGAATGCGACGTTAATCGAGAGGAAAGAAAAACTTCGTTAGACGTGTAATTGCTAGTTATCATTCGAAAGAATAGGGAATGGTATCGTAAGGTCACATCATCAAAGCGGAGGTGGGAAACATGGATATGCAACGGCTCGTACACAATCGTCGTTTCATCGATCAATCATTGTTTTACCTCGCCTTACATCTATGGAAATGGATCCTACTGTTACCTGTCTTGTTCTATTTAGACGTCTCGTTCCGCCATTCGCCATTCTCTGAGTACTTGATTGTCAGTATCATCTTGTATCTCATGTTTCGTGTAATTCAGTATGTGATAGCCAGTCGGGCATCTCTCATGGAATTAGTAGAGTTCGGTTACGGATTGCTATCACTTGTTCTCGTCTTCTCGTTCATGATGGAAATCGGCGCGCCACCGATCGCTGTCGCGATAGTTGGAGCTGCATACTTGAGCCATCCGATGCTTTCTCTACATCACTATCAAAACTTTTCAGAGCGCAAATGGTTAAACAAACAGTTTCAATTATTTAGCCCGATGCTTCGACAAGGTGAGGTACCGGTTCATGTCCTCGTGTTGACGGAAGATGAAATTGTGATTACTGTAGAAAGTGGAAAAGAGTTTACGTACCGTCATATTTACTGGGGCGGTTTTTATGTAGAAAATCCTTCCTAAAAGGTGGTTACTCAGTTGTTTAGTGGATTTGATAATGTGATTGTCATCGTATTCTGGATTGCAACATTCATCGCTTTCTTTAAAGGCGCCTATGATATGTGGCGTGAATACCGAACGTCGAAAGAAAAATCAGTATTGTACTTCTTAATCGTACTGATTCTCACATGGTTTTGGTTCAATCCATACGAATTGGTCGCATTGCATCCGTTCGTACTAATGGCGTACTATTGGAACCGAAATCGGTGGATGCGAAACGCAATGTTCGTGTTGGTTCTCGTACCGTTTGTGATTCGTGTCTGGTTAATCGCAGCATCGATGTAAAACAAAAAACTCGGTCCCTTTATAGGGAACCGAGTTTTTGTGTGAATCGTTACTCTTTCTTCGCAGCTGCCAATTCAGCTTCCATTTCACCGAATTCACGGTTAATACGTTTTTGTTCTTTCTGGCTAGTAAAGTTACTGACAAGCACGATTGCCAACATACTCAAGAAGAAGCCAGGTACCATTTCATAAAGGACTGTCGAAAGTCCAGTGACGATCCAGAGAATGACGGTAATGGCTCCGACGAGGATACCAGCGAGGGCACCTTGACGCGTCATCTTGCTCCAGTAAAGTGACAAGAGGATTGCTGGTCCAAATGCAGAACCGAATCCAGCCCATGCATATCCGACGAGTGTAAGGATTGTACTTGATGGGTTGAGTGACATGAGCGTCGCTACAACTCCTACTAGCAAGACACCAACACGTCCGGCAAGGACCATCGTCTTCTCACTTGCATCTTTGTTGAAGAATTTACGATAGAAGTCTTCTGTCAATGCAGATGATGTGACGAGCAATTGCGACGATACCGTCGACATGACCGCAGCAAGGATGGCTGCCAATAAGAAACCAGTGATGAACGGGTGGAACAAGACTTCAGAGAATTGAATGAAGACTGTTTCCGGGTCCCCGAGTGGATTTCCTTGTCCTCGGAAATAAGCGATTCCGACGAACCCTGTCATGACGGCACCGATGATAGATACTGTCATCCAGCTCATCCCGATACGACGAGCCGTTTTCAATGATTTCACATCACGGATTGCCATAAAGCGAACAATGATGTGTGGCTGACCGAAGTAACCAAGTCCCCAAGCGAGGAGACCGATAATCCCGAGAGTCGTCGTCCCTTTAAAGAGGTCGAACAAATCGGCATTGATTGTCGTTGCAGAGTTGACAGCAGTGTCTACTCCACCGATATCTGTTAAAGCGACAAATGGTACGAGCACGAGCGCCAAGAACATGATGACACCTTGTGCGAAGTCCGTCCAACTAACTGCCGTGAATCCACCGAAGAGGGTGTATAAGATGACGACACTAATTGTGACAATGACACCTGTCTGATAATTTAATCCGAATGAGCTTTCAAACAACTTCCCGCCGGATACAAGCCCAGCTGACGTGTAGAACGTGAAGAAGATGATGATGACGGATGCAGAAAGGATCCGTAGCCAGTTCGAGTGATCTCGGAACCGATTCTCTAAGAAATCTGGAATCGTAATCGAATCGTTCGCCATCTCTGTGAAGACGCGAAGTCGTGGAGCAACTAACAAGTAGTTCAAGTAAGCTCCGATGACCAATCCAACGGCTAACCAAATTGCTGATAGTCCAGTTGCATACATTGCACCCGGTAGTCCCATTAACATCCAACCACTCATATCCGAAGCTCCGGCTGACATGGCTGTAACACCTGGCCCCATTTTACGGCCACCTAACATATAATCTGATGAATCGGTCGTTCGTTTATAAGCAACGTATCCGATAAGAAGCATCATCACGAGATAAAGCGCGATGGATACCCATTCTTGCCATAACATTGAATTACCTCCTATTAAGTTAAAAGATCTATTTAATCAACTCGTTCGCGATTGTGTGAAGACATCACACAGTTAAAAACAAAAGTTGAAAATGCGAACTTGTGCTTTACCTTACAGAACCTTTGAAATGATTGCAAACTGACTCTTTTTCATAAAATCGGCTCTAAAGCCCATTATACCAACGGATGAAGGCTAAAATTTTCAAATAAAAAGTTTAAATATTATGAATATTTGAAATGCTGAGGACTTTCCTGTGTAACATGAATGTAATATTTATGGGAAAATTTTCAGAAAACATATTTTTAATCATAAGAAAAAGAGCATCTTTGAATGCTCTTTACTTCTTTATTTGAATGCTTTTTCTTCAACGAGTCGCATCGTCGGGAATGTTTGTCCAGACTTCGCCTGCATCGTAACCAAGATATATGTTTCGCTATTATGTTTCATGATGAATACCATGGTATATCCGGATTCGTCCGTATAACCCGTCTTCGTGGCGGTCACAAACTTGGAGTAGTTGACACTTCGTTCATTAACCGATGAACCGAGGTGATACCACCAACGACGTTTGCCGCTACCGTCTTTATCTTTAAATTCGGCTTTAAATTCATAAGTCCCGGCAATTTCAATCAACTCCGGGTATGTACTGAATGCGAAGGCGATTTTAGCCATGTCGTTCGCCGTCGTATAATGATTCGGATCCGAGTAGCCATGCGCATTTACGAAATGCGTTCCAGTCAATCCTAAAACCTTTGCTCGGTCATTCATCATTTGAACGAAGGCCTCGGTCGACCCGCTCGTGTATTCCGCAAGGCTGTTCGCAGCATCGTTTCCAGATTCGAGTAGCGTGGCGTAAAGTGCTTGCCGGACTGTCAATGTATCTCCGATGGCAAGATGTGCGATGTGGCTATCCCATGGAATGTCGAGTGTCGACTGTTGAATCGTGATGATCGGCTGGTCGAGCTCATTCGCTGCAGACGCCTTTTCATAGGCGAGAAGTGCTGTCATCAATTTGGTCGTACTGGCTGGAAACACACGGTCATTGGCATTTTTATCGATTAATATCTCTTGGTTGGTCACATTGACGAAGGTCAACGCGCCGACAGGGATTTCTTCATTTGAAAGCAATGTCGCCTCACTCGGCCGCCATGAACCCATATCGATCTCCGGAAAAACCGGACCTTGCTTCATCGGTTCGACCTTTGGTGTGGAAGCCTCTGCTGGTGTCATTGCCTCTTTATCTTGTTTAAATCCGACCAACGTCGGGATCAGTGCGATGATTCCGAGCAAAACGACTGCGGCAATCATTCTTCGCATGATGTACGTTCTTCTTCGGTGTCTCCTTCTTCGGGTCAACAAAAGTCCCTCCTTTTTTGGTTACTCTATAAACATAATAGAAAACGCTTATTTTTTTCGCTGTTAAAATAAAGAACTAGGTCAATGATTGATCGGCGATGAAAGAATTGTGTTTCGGGTATAAGGGTAAAGATGTCACTTTTTGAGAGGAGAATGCGTCATGCATCGTTATCCGTTCACGAACTCCATTTGGCGTCAACATGATACTGGGACGCCGTACCCATCCCTTTCCGTTTCGGAATCGACCGAAGTCGTCGTCATCGGGGCAGGGATTGCAGGACTCGTCTGCGCCTATGAACTCCAAAAACGAGGGAGGCAAGTGACGCTTTTAGAGGCGTTTGAGATTGGACATGGGACGACGGGACATACGACAGCAAAATGTTCCGTTCAACATGGGACGATTTATCATAAGCTGATTCGTCGTTTTGATGAATCCATCGCGCGTTTATATTACGAGTTCAACTCAGAAGCGCTCGTCTATTTGAAAAATCAAATCGAAGAAGGGTTTGACTGCGATCACTCGAATGAACAATCGTTTCTTTATTCTAGGGAACCGAACGAAGAACTTACGAAAGAACTGGATGCGTATCGTCGCTTAAAGATTGACGGGGGAGAAGCGACGGAAGAAGTCAGAAAAGCGCTCCCGTTTTCAATCGAGCAGGCGTTGGTGATTCATGACCAAGCCCAATTCCACCCCGTGAAATATCTACGTGAATTAGCGAATCGTTTTGTTCAACTCGGTGGGAAGATTTATGAAAACTCTAGAGCGACGGAAGTGAGTCAAGGACCGCGTCCTGTAGTCACTACTTCTACCGGTAGAAGAGTACAAGGAAATCAAGTCGTGATCGCGACCCATTATCCATTCAATGACCTGCGCGGGTTATATGTGTCGAAATTTTCTGTTGAGCGATCGTATATTGTCGCCTGTGAATCGCGGAGTCGACCACTTAAAGGGATGTACTTAGAGGTAGGACAGAGCGAACGCTCGTTTCGGTCCTATGAGGAAAACGGAAAGACCTATTTACTAGTTGGCGGTGAAGGGCATACGGCGGGGCAAGTCACTGACACGCGTAACCGATATGATCGATTAGAGCATGATGCCCAGGCACATTTCGAAACGAATCGGGCATCCTATCGGTGGTCATCTCAAGATCTTATCACCTTAGACGGACTTCCTTACGTAGGGCAAATGTTCAAGCGAGAACCAGATCTCTTTGTGGCGACTGGATTTTCGAAATGGGGGATGACGAACGGAATCGCTGCCGGCACCTTGCTCGCGGATCAACTCACAGGTCGTCCGAACCGATTCGTCAATCTGGTCTCACCGCTCCGTCAAACGGTTAAATCTAGTGATATCAGTGCATTTCTTAAAACGAACTTAGATACTGCCACTCAATTTGCGAAAGGGACAGTCGATCGGCTATTTGAACGAAAAGATGTAAAAGACCTACAGCTAGACGAGGGTGGGGTCGTGCAAGTTGATGGCAAGACGAGTGGCGTTTATCGAGATTTGGATAACCAATGCCATGTCGTCAACCTGACCTGTACGCACCTCGGCTGTACAGTGAAATGGAACAATGCCGAGCGGTCATGGGATTGTCCATGCCACGGCTCTCGTTTCGATGCAAAAGGCAACGTCTTAGAAGGTCCTGCCACAAAACCACTTTCCTACAGCAAGCGAGAAGATTTGTAAACTGGTGTAGGCAAAGGTTGACATCTATAATAAAGTAGAAAGGGAACAGAATAACACATAGGGGTGAAAGACAGATGGAAGTTACAAAAGAATGGCGTGAACATTTTAAGCAACTGCGTTCCTTCGATGAGGCGATCTCGCTCTTGTATTGGGACATGCGTACACAAATGCCGGAACAGTCGGCACCGCTTCGGGCAGAAACGATCGGTTATTTATCGACTGAGGCGTTCAAACGACAGACGAGTGAGTCGTTCGCTTCTTTACTAGAACGGATGGCAGATGAAAAGGATTTATCTGACGTCGAGGCGCGGTCACTTGAAATCGCGAAGACGCAATACGAACGGAATGCCAAGATTCCACACAATGAATATCAAGCATATGTAACACTCGTTTCGGAAGCCGAGACGGCATGGGAAAAGGCGAAAGAACAGGACGACTGGGACATGTTCGCTCCATACCTTAAACAGATTATCGAATTCCAGCAAAAATTTGCGGAATATTTCGGCTATGAGAAACATCCGTACGATGCATTGCTCTATGATTTCGAACCGGGCATGACGGTCGAGCTCTTAGACGAATTGTTCGCCTCGCTCCGAGACGAACTTGTTCCTCTCATCCAGCAGCTCCCAAAAGAATCGCTCTCTCTGGACTGGTCGATGCCGGCGGATGTTCAAGAAACCATTTGTCATGACTGGATGAATGTCGTCGCTTACGATTTATCACGTGGTCGATTGGATGCGACAGTACATCCGTTCGAAATCACCATCAACCGCCGCGACGTCCGGATTACGACGAAGTATGATGAAGCAGATTTCAGAAATGCACTGTTCGGTACGATGCATGAAGCGGGTCACGCGACGTATGAGCAGCAAATCGACCCGATGCTCGATGAACTCGGGCTAGGTGGCGGTGCGTCGATGGGGATTCATGAGTCCCAGTCGCTCTTCTTTGAGAACTTCATCGGACGAAGCGAAGCGTTCTTGCGTCGCGTCTATCCGAAACTACAATCGCTTCATCCGGCATACGCTGCAATCGACTTCGACACTTTCTATCGAGGTGTGAATGAAGCGAAATCATCTCTGATTCGGATCGAGGCTGACGAATTGACATACAGTCTACACATCATCATCCGCTATGAGCTCGAGAAGGCACTCATCCAAGGGACGTTGTCCGTCGATGAGCTTCCTGCGGCATGGAATGAAAAGTATAAAGAGTATCTCGGACTCGATGTCCCGTCGAATGCCAAAGGAGTCCTCCAAGACGTCCATTGGGCAGGCGGTTCGTTTGGATACTTCCCGAGCTATGCCCTCGGATTGATTTATGCGGCCCAATTGACTGAAACGTTGAAATCAGCTCTTCCGGAATTCGAGACGTTGATTGCAGAAGGTGAAATTGAACCGGTCAAAGCGTGGCTACAGGAGAACGTTCATCAATATGGAAAACGTCTCACCCCGAACGAACTCATTCAACAAGTGACGGGTCAAGCGATTTCGGTCCAACCGCTCGTTCGATATTTGACGAAGAAATATCAAACAGTTGCCAAATGAAACGATTTGCACATCGTGGCGTGATGGCACATCGTCCGGAGAATACGATGTCGGCATTCAGGCTCGCACTCGAAACCGGAGCAGATGGGATTGAAACGGATGTCCATATGACAAAGGACGGCGTCCTCGTCCTCATCCATGACGAGACGCTCGAACGGACAACCGACGGAAGAGGGCAAGTTTCACTCTATACCTATGATGAGCTCAAACAGTTCAATGCCGGGGTACGTCATAGTCTAGAAGAACACATCCCTACGCTCGAGGAGCTGTTCGAACTGGTGAAAGAGGAATCGGTCATTTTGAACTTAGAGGTGAAGACGGATGTCCATCGATATGAAGGAATCGAATCTCGCATCATCGACTCTATTGAATCCGCTGGAATTGATGCGACCCGCATTCTCTTTTCCTCATTCAATCATGAAACCATTCACCGATTGAAACAGATGAGACCGGATATCGAAGCGGCCATTCTGCTTGCACAGCCGCTTTATGACATTTCCGGATATCTTCGATTCGTCGGAGCGGATTCGGTCCACCCACACATCGATCGCATCACAGACGAAGAAGTACGCTCGTTGCAAGGTCGAGGGATTCCGATCAGACCGTATACGATTAAAACACAACATCAACTTGAACGTTGTATGGCGCTTCAAGTCGATGCCATCTTTGTCAATGATATCGAATGGGCATACAAAACCACTTAGTCGCCGACTAAGTGGTTTTGTATTTGGGTGGAAGAGAACTAGATTTTTATGTAAAGGTAGCGCTTTCGTCCGTTAGCATATCGGAGCACATTCTGTGCATAGTGTCCCCTTTACGTCATTGTCGGATTGTCTTAAGTTTAAGATGTCACCGAGCTACATAGCAATCAGATGTAGCACACCATGTAGCACTGCATCACATTTGTTGTATGCACGTTGTGGGTTACCAAAGATCAAAAGGAGGAAATTTCACATGAAGAAGTTGATGTCTTTACTGGGTACTCTAGCACTGGCTTTCGCTTTCGTCTTACCGGTTAGCGCGGATGGACATGAAAACGCGATGGTCCGTGTGCTACATGCTTCACCTGATGCACCGGCAGTTGACGTGTACGTGGATGGGGAAGTCGCGGTCGAGGGAGCAGAATTCAAGGATCTCACAGACTACTTGACACTTCCTGCAGGCGATTACAACGTTGAAATCAAGCCGGCAGGTGACGCTGAAACAGTCGTCGTCGCAGCAGACCTTTCAATCGAGGCAGGCAAGTTCTATACAGCCGCTGCAATCGGTCAACTTGAAAACATCGAAATCGCCGCAATGGAAGACGATGCAAACTTTGAAGATGGTAAATCGAAAGTTCGTGTCGCTCACTTCGCACCAGATGCACCAGCGGTTGATGTCGCACCTAAAGGTGGCGACCCACTCTTCTCAAACCTCGAGTTCAAAGCAGTAAGTGATTACGGCACACTCGATGCTGGAACGTATGACCTTGAAGTCCGCCCCGCTGGAGCGACTGACGTCGTCAAAGCACTTGACGGTGTTGCACTTGAAGGTGGCAAAAACTATACAGCATTCGCAATCGGACTCCTTGAAGGAGAACCAGCGTTTGAAGTCCTTCTCGCCGCTGATGGTGGGGAAATGGCAATGGCTCCTGAAACAGGACAAGGTGGTCTTGCTCAAACAGCTTCAATGAACTGGTTGCTCGCGGCAGCAGTGGTTGGAGCGGCAGCAGCTGGATTCTACGTCTTTCGTCGTCAGAAGCAAGACGCTTAAACTGATTTTCTTAGGAACAATCACATTTCTCGTATGGAGCGCTCAAGCGGAAGCTCCTGACAAACCGTTCGTGATGCCAACGGCTGAATTTGCCGAACCGCAGGTCTTGACCTCGAAGCAGGTAGATCGACAAACGTTTCATTCGAACAGTTTCGTCCCTGCCCGGCTGGTCATAGCTTCAATCGATGTTGATACATCGATTGAAGCGGTCGGGAAGGATGAGGCTGGAAGAATGGACACACCGTCTGACGTGAATCAAGTCGGTTGGTATCAATACGGAGCCAAAGCAGGCGCAACGGGGAATGTCGTCCTATCGGGTCATCTAGATGATCTGAATGGTCCAGCTATCTTTGCGAATCTGGATCAACTTCCGATCGGAGAACTGGTGACGCTCCAACGGAAAGACCAAGTCGCAACGTATGAAGTGGTCAGTGTGAAACAGTATCGCCTCGACCAAGTGCCGCTCGCTTCCATTTTTGCGGCGACTCAGTCAAAGCGTATTCAATTGATCACTTGTGCAGGACCGTATGACGAGAATCTTGGGTATCGGGACCGGATCGTGGTCACGGCCAACCTGATTGAAACGTAAAGATGAAGAGATGCTGACCGATGGGTCGCATCTCTTTTTTTCGCAAAAAACAGCCCTTCACCGTTAAGATGAAGGGCTGTAGTCGGATTTAAGCATCCATACGATCTAATAATTTTGAGAGTAAAATGAGTTCGTCATCTGAAAAATCAGTGAAGACATCCATCAAATATTCAATCTTCATGCTCTCTAACGTCTCAAACAACTCACGACCTTCATCCGTTGCCTGAAGTTCAACGACACGGCGGTCACGCTCGCTGCGTTCGCGAGAGATCAACCCTTTTTTCGTCAACTCATCGGCAAGCGCAGTGATCATCGAAGCTGAAAATTGAAACTCATTTGACAGAGCAGAGGCGATTTGAGGACTCTGTTGACAAAGAGAACGTAGAATGAAGAATTCATTGCGGGTTAAATACTGTGAGAACATCGAACGGAGATTTTTTTTCACTCCACGATAGTTCATCCGGATACCACGTTCAGCGTCTGCGACGAGCTGTCGACGTGAAGCGGTCTGTACGGGTGTTGTCATCCTCGAAACTACCTCCTGGCGATAATATTATTCATATATACTTCAGAACATAAAAACATTCTACATTAAAAACATGTTGTCTGTAAAGTTATAGGGGCTCGTCTTTTGCCCGAATTTGTTGAATGATGTCTTCATAATGTTTCAAGTCCGGATAGAACCGTCTAAAGAAAAATTCAATCTGTGGGTCATCACCTTCCGCTAACAGTTTAGCGAGAACAGCATAAACGACACCCATCCCTTGTCTCGGCAAGAGGGAAGATGGAAGTAATGTCGCACACTGAACTGCCTGTGTGAAGTAAGTGGAGAGCGTATCGCTCAAATCTTTAAACGTACGAATATCGGCGTAATGGAACATTCGGGTCAGTTCGACAATGGCAGAGAGATCGGTCTCGAGCAACCATTCGCTCTGGAAAATCGCGTTGTCTAGCTTCTCAACCGTTTGATCATTTGCGATATAATAATTCAGGTTATCACGTGTGATGGTCACTTTTTCAGGGGAGTCGAGAATCTGTTCAACCGTCTCCTGTTCGAATGTCCGCAATTGTTTTCGAATGTTCACGAACTCGGAGTCGGCAATCTCCAAGAGTCCGGCGACCCGGCTGAAACTTCGTTTAATTTCAGGCGGCACGGCATTCGGATTTTTGTAGCCGAGGTCATGTTCAATCTCTGCCCATGCATGTTGTAAGATGGAGCGGACTTGAATTTCCGCTTCTTTTTCTGCGAAACGGCGATATTCACCGAGCGCAAGGCGTTTCTCACTCAGTTCCACGACATAATGAACGGAAAGATAACCGAATTCATTGGCATCGAGCAATGTCGACTTGTCGATGGACTGTTCACGATCGATGGTGAATTCATCTTCCAAGATTTGCGCGACGGCGCGTACGTCGTCATGAAAGTATGTCACGATCCGTATCCCGGCCAAGTCTTGCACGTCTCGTAATGAACGATATTGATAAGGTTTGCGTGAAAGTTTGGCATATAGACTGTCCGCTTCTTTGGCACGGGCAACGATTGAATGAAACTGGATGCCAGCTTCTGTCAACAATTCACTGAGGAGTGCTTTCAACTTTGTGGCAAACGCTTCATAATCTTCTTTTTCATTCAAATATTCAAGCATGATTGTATTCAAGTCTTGTTTTGGCACAGAATTCACTCCTTTTCTCTATCCATAGTATAGCATCACACACTAGAAACGATATGATAGTATGTATAAGGAACGAAACAGAAAGAGGTGGGTTGGATGCATACATTCCGTTCAGTTGAGAGAGAAAAAATCGAGATCATCGCTGGATTGTTGCAACAAGCAGGGTATCGCATATCTCGCATAAGAGCAATAGATTGCCAGTTCATGGTGACCGCTCGATTAGAGGGGCAGACTCAAATGGAAGGGGAACATGATCGCATCAAGGGGATCGTGCAACATTTCGCCATCGAAGAATGGACGATGAACGAAGAATCGAGTTGATTTGATGTTTACCACCTCATTTTTCGGGAATAACAAAAACAGTGAAAACCATGACTGTGAACGTTTAGGAGGATGGGGCATGTTAGAGACAAGAGTAGTGAATGATATGACGACGGTGGACCATGAAGTGAATGAGATGGTGTCAGGCGGATGTGTGAATGAGCATATCTATTTGTTCGCCAAAGATGAGGAATTGACCGTTCGATTGGCAGCAGAGGCCGGGGTACAACCATATCGAATTCCGGAAAAAGGAATGTTCGAGTCGTTGCTCTCGAAATTC
Source organism: Exiguobacterium sp. s75 (assembly GCF_018617145.1). GTDB lineage: Bacteria > Bacillota > Bacilli > Exiguobacteriales > Exiguobacteriaceae > Exiguobacterium > Exiguobacterium profundum. The sequence goes on along the minus strand of NZ_JACSJQ010000001.1, from coordinate 820,778 downwards.
ACGAGCAATTCAGAAGATCGCATGGAACAGATGGAGAGTCTTGGACTCACAAAAGAGATGGTGGATTCACTCGAACGTGAAATCAAAGATGGTAAAATCGTGTTAGTTTGCGATAAATAAAAAATGGACCGGAAAAATCGGTCCATTTTTTTATTTTGCTTTGTAATAGGCATTCACGATGCGACGTAACGATTTTTGATCGAGACGGAGCGGAGCGAATCCAGCATCCTGTAGCAATTGTTTCGTGTTGTCGTCACGGAACGTGATATTCCGGTTCAAATACGGATTGAATACTTTCACCATATCGTTGAACGACTGTTCGACTGAGCTGAGTGTCGATGTCGGTGTCTCCGTGATTGTTAAATGCGGGAATGCTAACGACTCTTTCATATAGTCGAGCATCGTTTCATTTTTTGGTGGTGCGTCGTTTGTCACGTTATAGATTGTACCCGCCTTCGCATGCTCGATGGCAGCGAGGAGTACATCCGCGACATAATCGACAGGGACAAGGTTTGATGTACCTGTCGCTGAGCCAATCAATCGAATCGACTCGACGTCATGCCCACGTCGTTCCAATTTCCGTTTGAACAGTTCGAGAGCACGCATATATCCGTACATCGTAAATTTTGAGTCAGCCTCTCCTGTTTTCGAGTCTCCGACGATGATGGCCGGTCGGAAGATTGACACATCAAGCTCATCCCGTGACTCCCAGACCGCCTGCTCGGCGTGTGCCTTGCTTTCTTCATACGGATTCAAAAAAGATTGCGACACGTCGTACAGTGTTTCCCCGCCAACTTCTTTAGTGCCAAGTGTGTAGGCCGTACTCACGTGGAAAAAGCGACGGCAGTCAATCAGCTTGGTCAAGCGAAGGGCCTCTTTCGTCCCGGTCAAATTGGTCTCGAACAATTCATCGCGCAATTCTTCATCGAATTTGACGAGTGCAGCCATGTGTAGGAATAAATCAATCTTCCCTCTATATGTCTCGATGAACGCTTCATTAGCACCGAGCGCATGTGACGTCAAGTCGCCTGGTAACACATCAATCGACTTTTGTTCTTCAGCGGTGAATTGTGCTTGTACCTTCTCCGGTGTTCGCGCCAACATGCAGACGCGATGCCCCCGCTGAATCAATTCTTTGGCGAGTCGCCCTCCTAAAAATCCGGTTCCACCAGTCATAAAAATATGCAATCGCGTTCTCCCTCTCTGTGACATTCTTTACCCATCATATCAACTCTTGTCGCATGTAGCCACTTTGCCTTTGCTGAAATTCCATGTTTAGAAAAAATCGAACTCGGTTATGAACTATAGAGAAGCGTACGAACGGTGCGTAAAGACAGCTTGCCTGTCAAATCTATTGAAGTGAGGTTTTAACGAATCATGGCAAATCTATTCGGAACAGACAAGGATGACGCAAAAAAGAAGCAACAAGATATTGAGAAAACGGTACAAGAGAAAAACATCACCCAAATCCATCTCTATTTCTCAGATGTTCTCGGTGATTTAAAACTCTTGACGCTTTCGGCAAAATTGTTGCCTGAAGTCTTTGAGGGAAAAACGATGTTTGACGGTTCTTCAATCAACGGGTTCTCTTCCATCAAAAACTCAGACTTATTCTTGAGACCGGATTTAGATCGTCCACGGTATGAGCAAGACGGCGAGGAAAATATTTTGGCATTCTTCTGTGACGTATGCACTCCGGAGGGAGAGCGATATGAATACGACCCACGTAATGTATTGAAGGATGCACTTGAACGTGCAGCACGTGATGGCTACTCGGTATTCGTTGGGGCAGAGCCGGAATTCTTCATCTTTGACGAGAACGGAGAATTTTATGACGAGGCCGGATATTTCTCGACACGTTCAGAGGATAAAGGATATGAAGTGCGACAGCACATCGCGAACCGTCTAAGCGGTGTCGGGTTCAATATTGAGGCTGTTCACCATGAAGTCGCTCCTGCGCAACATGAGATTGGCATCAAGTATGATGATGCACTCCATACGGCGGATAACATTCAGTTCTTTAAAGAAATCGTCAAGATTGCGGCGAAGGAGAAAGGGGCATCCGTCTCATTCTTGCCAAAACCGTTGCGTGATGTGAATGGTTCTGGAATGCACTTGAACATCTCTGTCTGGAAGAATGATGAGTCTGGAAATCCGACGACCAACGCGTTCGACGAAGTCGATGCGGATTACGGATTGTCGAAAACGGCGCGTCATTTCATCGAGGGAATCTTGAAGCATGCCCGTGCCACAGCAATCTTCACGAATCCACTACCGGAATCATACGAGCGTCTCGTTCCTGGATTCGAGGCACCTGTCAATATATGCTGGAGCCCATCGAACCGCAGTTCGATGATTCGAATCCCCGCTTCCCGTGGAAGTGCGACTCGTGTAGAGGTCCGAAATCCTGACCCGAGTGCGAACCCATATTTGGCACTTGCCGCGCTCATTTATGCGGGACTTGAAGGAATCGAGCAACAGCTCGTTCCGTCTTCTCCGAACGAGGATGACTTGTTCGAGTATTCTGCGAAGCAAATCGAGAGCCAAGGAATCGCATCACTGCCTGCGACATTCCATGAATCGATCCAATCACTGAAACAAGATAACTTCCATGACTACTTTAACCACAATATGATCGATCGCTACTTGTCACTCATTCAAGTGCGAAAATAAAAATGACGCCAGCCGATTCGATCGGCTGGCGTTTTTGATGGTTAATGGATTCCACGCATGTACACTTTGATTTTTGGTGCGAGTGCGAACAGAATCAAGCTTAAGACGATGGCGACGCCACCGATAATCCCGAAGTATAGCGTCTCATTCTCAGGTGTGTAGAACTTGACGAGCTGTGCGTTGATCCCTTGTGCAGCAGCGTTTGATAAGAACCAGAGCGACATCGTTTGAGCCGAGAAGGCAGCTGGAGCGAGTTTTGTCGTGGCCGACAAACCGACCGGTGACAAACTGAGTTCTCCCAACACGACGATGAAATAGCTCAAGACGAGCCAGAGTGGGCTGACGAGGGCATCTGGACCACTGAAGTATGCAGGGAGCAGGATGACCAAGAAACTGATCCCGGCAAACAAGATCCCGAAAGCAAACTTCGTCGGAATGCTCGGTTCGCGGTCACCAAGTCGGACCCATAACCAAGCGAAGACCGGTGCCAGTAAGATGATGAACAGTGGGTTCAGTGATTGGAACCATGCTGGTGACAACGTGAACCCAAAGAACTCTAAGTCAGTTCGTGTATCAGCATAACTCGCCAAAATCGTTGCGCCCTGCTCTTGGATTGCCCAGAACATGACCGAGGCGATGAATAGCGGAATGTAGGCGATGATTCGCGAACGCTCGATCTCAGTCGTTTTCGGGCTACGATACATGATAATGAAGTAGATGGTCGGAATCGCGATACCGAACACCCCGACGAGTGAGATGAACGTATTGATCGTGAACCATCCAAGTGGAATCAAGATTGCGAGTAAAACAGCGATTCCAATGGTGACAATGCTGACGATTTTAATCGTTTTCTTTTTCTCATCAGGCGTCAATGGATTCGGTACATACGAACCAGCTAAGCCGAGGTTCGTCTTGCGTGTCAATACGAAGACGACGAGTCCGACGAACATCCCGATGGCTGCGAGCGCAAAGCCCCAGTGGAATCCATAGTCTTTTTGTACTTGACCGACGATGAGTGGTGAAATGAACGCACCCAAGTTGATTCCCATGTAGAAGATACTGAATCCAGCGTCGCGACGGCGATCCGTCTCGCTATACATGTCTCCGACGATACTGGATACGTTTGGTTTCAATAAACCGGTACCAATGACAATCAACGCCATGGAGATAAACAGGAAGACGACGCTACCTGGAATCGAGAGGACGATGTGTCCGAGCATGATGAACACACCACCGTAGAATACCGCGCGAGACGTCCCGAAAATCCGGTCTGCAAGCCATCCCCCAATGACCCCGGACATATAGACGAGCGCGCCGTATACGGACATGATTGAGAGTGCGACGTTTCGGTCGAGACCGAGTCCTCCCTCAGAGACTTCATAGTACATATAGAATACGAGGATTGCCCGCATGCCATAGTACGAGAAACGTTCCCAAAATTCAGTGAAGAATAAAGTGAACAACCCCTTCGGTTGTCCGAAGAAGCCTTTTTGTGGAACACTATCCACGATTGTTTGTTTATCGATCCTTTCCATGAAAGATCCCTCCTTAACCGTTTTATCATAAAAAGGATTATTATGATTGTAAAGTGAATTGAATGATAATTTCAAATTTTAATAAAGATGAAAAGAATGAAAAGACCACACTTCCGAAATCAGAGAGTGTGGTCAATGAGCGGTTAAGCCGTCTTTTGCTTTGCTTCCGTCGCTTGGACATGACGTCCGAGCTGCCAATAGATGATGCCTGATAAACAACTCGCTCCACCGATGAGGATCAAAGCGATGTGTCCGGCACGATTGTCAAAAAAGAGACTTGCGATGATTGGTGCCGTGACACCGCCGATCAGCCATTGGATGCTCGCTGCACCGTTATAGGCACCACGCATATTCTCTGGTGCGATCAAGGCGATGAATGTCTGCTGAACAGGGGACATAATCATCTCACCTAACGTATAAAACGCATAAACGGCGAGTAAGATCCCGACGAGTGGCACGTAAGGGGTATCGAGTGCGAACAAGGCTCTAGGCACAATCGCAAGCAAGATCATACCGATACCAAATACGGTCGCTCCTGCTAACATGACCTTACCGAACGGCTTGTTCCCGAGTTTTGAAGCAATCGGGAACTGGAAAAGAACTACCATGATTCCATTCAGTGCTAATAGATACGGGAATGGGTTCTGTTGTGCGGTATACGTCGGGAGCGATTCTTTTAAAAAGAGTGGTAGCATGCTCTCGACGACGGAGAATCCCATTGATATGAATATACCCGCAAAGATGAAGACGAGAAACACGCGATCGTTATAAAAGACGCGCAACACTTCCCGGTTGCTTGGAGTCTCATCTTCCGTAAACTCGGGCAACGACTCATGTATGAACGTGCCGAGCGCAATCGCATATAGTCCAAAGACGAATGCCGCCGCAAAGAAGATGAGCTCGCGGTCGATGAACAGCACCGCACTACCAAGAAGTGGACCGAATGCAGCGCCGATGTTATGTCCCATCCGTAAAAGTCCGAACGCTTCGTTCATATGCTCTGGCTCCGTGACATCGGCGACCATCGCGCTTGCGGCAGGGTGGAAGAGCGAGTTCGTCAGTCCGAGCATGGCGTTCAATAAAAGAAGCGGCCAGAACGAGTCGGCGAACGCAAATCCGATGAGGGCAAGTGCGTCCCCAATGATTGCGATCATCATGATTGGTTTTCGACCATACAGGTCTGCTAGACGTCCTCCGATCATCGAACCGAGGAGCGCCATGATCGGGCCAGTCGCCATGATGATTCCGACTTGAAGGTAGCTATCTAACTGGTCACTATAATAGAGAACAAGGAATGGGGCGATCATGAACATCATGATTCCCGTAATCGTCTCCCCTAAGAAACGAATCCAAATGTTGCGGTCGAGCCGCTTGAGTGATTGAAACATACAGGTCACCTGCTTTATTTAATTTTTAGACACAAAAGGGACGTCATATGCATGAAGGCATACGACGTCCCACGTTGTTTATGCATGCCTCGATAGGCAGGCGACTTAGATATGAATCAATCGAAGAGGTGCCTGCCAATCAGTATGAACTTGAGTGAATGGTTTCGAAGATACTACTGACATGGGAACCTCTCCTTTCTGTTAATTGTGTTCTTCTCTTCAACTGTATGACACATTTCCTCAATGTGTCAACAAATTTATGAGGTGAATCAAAGTAATTCGTTGAGATTTTTTCGGTTCAGTCGATAATCGATGAGGCGAGACAGGACGACTTGAATCATGGCCGTGATCGGCACGCTCACGAACATCCCGACGAGGCCGAACAGACTTCCTCCGATGATAATCGATGTGATGACCCAAAATGGTGTGATGCCGACACTATCTCCAAGAATCTTCGGTCCGAGCCACAATCCGTCAAACTGCTGTAACAAGAAGATGAACAAGAGTACCAAGACGGCGGTGAACGGATCATAGAAATAAGTGATGATAAACGCCGGGATCATCCCGAGTAGCGGTCCGACATAGGGGATGAAGTTTAAGACACCAACGATGACTCCGAGAAGTAGGGCATATGGGGCCCCGATGATCAAGAGTCCGATGACTGCTAGCACTCCAATGATCAGACAGTCGAGCGACTTCCCGATGATGTATCGCTTAAAGATATAATCCATCTCTTGAAAGATATCGATTGTCGTCTTCGCAGTGCCGACGGGTAAAAGCGCATAGAGAAGACGCTTGAACATACGAGCGAAGACTTCTTTGTCCTTTAACAAATAGATGGAGATGACAATCCCAATCAAGAAGTTGATCAATGTCATTGTAAAACTAGAGACATAACTAACGGAAGAGAGGACGGCCGTCTCGACCCATCCAGAGTAACGATCCTCGAAGCGCGCAAAATCAATCGCTTGGGCGATCGTCGCGTTATAGTCTTTCAAGTAATTGTTCACTTCACCTAAAAACACGTCGATTTGACGGATATAAACCGGTAACTCATTGATGAGTGATGACAGACTCGAGTAAATCCGCGGGAACAACGTGACGACCGAAATCGCCAAGATGCCGATGAACGTGATATAGACGATGAGTAGTCCTTGATATCGCTTCAAGTGGAACCGTTCTTCAATATAAGAGAGTACGGTGTTGAGTAACAAGGCGATGGCGATCCCCATGATGATAGGGGTCAGTAACTGAAACGTGTATTGTAAGACACGTGAGATGGTATCCGGTTCACTGATGACCCACCATAAGACGAGCAAGATCAGTCCGATTACACTCAGTTTCCAAATAAGTTGACGATTAAGCTCCAATGCTCTATCCCCTCATACAAATATAATTTTTCTACTCTTTTACTATGAATGTTTTTTGAAAAGGATTCAATAGATGTTCTCTTTAAAAAAATGTTTGACACCGTTGGGAATGTCTGGTTAACTTAGGGACATACAAAAATTACATAACGAATGACACTTTCTATCAAGAGAAGCGGAGGGACTGGCCCGATGAAGCTTCAGCAACAGATTGCAAAATACTGTGCTAATTCCAGCAAGGTGACCTTGAGAGATGGAAAGGTGGTTGACTACATACGTCTGTATCGAGCACCCCTTTCCTCAGAAAGGGGTGTTTTTTCGTATTAGGAGGACCCATCATGGCAGACAGACGTTCCAAGTTATTAAAATCATTACCGACACAACACTTTGTCGGATTAGCAGAAGAAGTCGCGGCAGTCGAGGCGAGTGGCAAGACCGTCATCCGACTCGGACAAGGCACACCCGACTTACCGACACCAGCTCCAATTTGTGAAGCGCTTGAACGAGCATTGACCGACCCGACGACCCATCAATACGGACCGTTCCGGGGACAGGCTCGACTAAAAGAAGCTGTGGCCGCATTCTATCAACGTGAATACGGAGTCGACCTCGACCCAGCAAAAGAAGTGGCGATTTTGATTGGCAGCAAATCGGGTCTCATCACGTTGCCTCAGTGTCTTCTTGAGCCGGGTGAAGGCATCTTGCTCCCGAACCCTGGCTATCCCGATTATATCTCGGGAGCGCGTCTCGCCGGAGCGGACATCATCGATTTGACGTTGAAGGAAGAGCACGGCTATCTCCCGGATTACACCACGCTCGATCCGCTTCATGCACGACTCATGTATTTGAACTACCCGAGCAATCCGACCGGCGCTGTCGCGACGCCAGCCTTCTTTGAGGAGACGGTTAAATTCGCCACAAACCATGATTTGATGGTCGTACACGATTTCGCCTATGGAAGTATTGGCTTTGATGGGCATGTCCCGCCAAGTTTTCTCCAAGCAGACGGGGCAAAAGAAATCGGGATTGAGGTGTATACGATGTCGAAGGCGTTCAACATGTCGGGATGGCGTGTCGCGTTCGCAGTCGGAAATGCAGATATCATCGAGGCGATCAATACGTACCAAGATCATGTCCACGTCTCTGTGTTCTCTGCCATTCAAGAGGCAGCCATCGTGGCGTTAGAATCCCCGCGTGACATACGTGACGACCTAGCCTCGCTTTACGAAACAAGACGAAACCGATTGATTGATGGGTTACGCCGGGCAGGGTGGGAGATTGAGGCACCAAAAGGTTCTTTCTTCGTATGGGCGAGAGTGCCTGAAGGCGATGCAAAATCATTCTCGACGAAGTTACTACATGAGGCGGGCGTCGCCGTCACACCGGGCTACTTTTTTGGAACGGAGGGGGAGCACCACATCCGCTTTGGTCTCGTGTCGTCTGAACAGAAGATTGATGAAGCGGTAGAACGGATTGAGAGACTGTTTGCAGCCTATGAGGAGGTCCATCAATGATTCGACAAGCGGTGCTGGAATACGACCATTCGAACGATGCGCTCGATCAACTTTACTCACTGATTGGGAATCGGGATGCACTCGTTTTGAAAGGATTTAACGGATACGGTGAAGCGATTCGCGTGTCTCCTCGTCTAGCAGAAATTCCGAGCGTACGATTCAAGGGGGAATGTTCAGACGAAGAAGTCGAACGACTAAAAGCGCATCGACCTGACGTCTGGATTGCCGTCGGTGGCGGTAAATTGATTGATACGGCGAAGCGGATTGCATTTACCCAGTCGGTCCCGCTCATCGTCATTCCGACACTTGTGTCAAACTGTGCCGCCTTCACCCCGCTCAGCGTGATCTATGGAGAAGACGGTACATATTTACGATATGATACGTTCCCCGTCGTCATCGAGCGCGTCATCGCGGATGAACGACTGTTACGTGATTCACCTTACGACTATTTTAAGGCTGGTGTCATCGATACGGTCGCAAAGTGGTTCGAGGCTCGATATATTAGCGGAACAACATCAAGGGACGCAGGGATTCAGTCGGGGCTCTCACTTGCGGCGCAATGCGGAGCGTTGATGGATTTGTCCATTCGTGAAGATGATTTTCGCCATTATGGCACGGACATCCGATCTATCGTCGATCATGTCCTCGCCATCGGTGGTGCCGTTGGTGGATTCGGTGACGCCGGCACCCGAGTCGCCGTCGCCCATGCGGTGCATAACGCACTCAGTCGTTTTGATTCGACGCATCATTGGTTGCACGGGGACAAGGTAGGCTTCGGGCTGATCGTTCAAGAACGATTGACCTCATCCGAAGACGCCTCATTCCTCGACAATTGGCTACAAGCGATTGCCGCTCCGACGTCACTTGACCAACTTGGGATTCGATTTGACCAAATCGATGAGTTGGTCGATTATGTCGTCGAAGAAATGACGATTCAAGGCATTCACAAGGTTGAAGATGCTGAACGATTAAAAGAAATTTTAAGAAATCTTCAAGAAATAGTTTACAAATAATTCTTTTATCAGTAATATAATAACAAAATAATAGAACCGATTGCTTATCAAGAGTGGTGGAGGGACTGGCCCGATGAAACCCGGCAACCAGATCAGAAATGATCATGGTGCTAATTCCAACAGACGAGACGTCTGGGAGATGAGCGTGTCCGACTTCCACGTGTCGTGCCCGCCGCTCTTTTTGAGTAGCGGGCTTTTCATTTGGAGGAGGAATCATTCATGAACATTAAACAAAAAACCATTTTGGCAGGTACATCTATCCTTGCGGCCATCGCACTCTCGGCGTGCGGACAATCCGAGGCGAGCGAGACGCTAAGCACGAAAGAGCTAACGATCGGCGTGACTGGTGGACCACACGAGCAAATCGCCGAGAAAGTACAGGAGCTCGCAAAAGAAGATGGGCTCGAAATCGATATCAAAGTATTTAATGATTACAACACCCCGAACACCGCTCTCGACGAAGGAAGTCTCGACGTGAACAGCTATCAGACGCTCTCGTTCCTCGAACTGCAAAAAGCGGACAAGGGATATAAGATTGACGACGTCTTCAAGACGGTCGCTTTCCCGATGGGGCTCTATTCAGAGAAGTTGACGGATATCAAGGACTTAAAGGAGGGCGATAAAGTAGCCGTCCCGAATGACCCGGCGAACGAACTCCGTGCGTTACGACTATACGAAACGGCCGGACTCATCACGTTAAAAGAAGGATTGACGGATAAAGCAACGAAGCGCGACATTGCTGAGAATCCGCTCAACCTCGAATTTATTGAACTTGAAGCATCCCAACTGCCGACGCAACTCCCGGAAGTGGCACTCGCAGCCATCAACACGAACTTCGCGATGGGAGCGGGTCTATCCATTAACGAAGATGCCCTCTTCCATGAAGATACGGTCGATAATCCGTATCCGAACTATGTCGTCGTCCGTTCAGCCAATAAAGAAGATGAAGTCGTGAAAACGCTGAAGTCTTACTATCATTCAGAGGAAGTACGTGCCTTCATCGAAGAAGAATTCAATGGTTCGGTCGTGCCGGCGTTTTAAGGAGGGGTCTTATGATTGAACTGAAACAAATCACCAAGGAGTTCAAGGTCAACGGAGACACGATCACGGCACTCGATGATGTCTCCCTCACGATTGAGAGAGGGGAAATCTTCGGAATCATCGGACGAAGTGGTGCCGGTAAGAGTACGCTCATCCGGATGATCAATCTTTTGGAGCGCCCGACTTCAGGGGTCGTTGAGATTGAGGGACAAGATATCACGCTCCTCAAAAAGAAAGGGTTGTCGACGTTACGCCAGCGAATCGGTATGATCTTTCAGCATTACAACTTGCTGAAGACTGCGACCGTCGAAGAGAACGTCGCCATCCCGCTTCGTCTCGAAGGTCTGGGGAAGCAGATCATCGGTGAACGGGTCGACCGCTATCTCCAAATCGTCGGACTGAGCGAACATCGGAACCATTACCCTGAACAATTGTCGGGTGGACAGAAACAACGTGTCGCCATTGCGCGAGCGCTCGCCCATGAGCCTGATATTCTCCTCAGTGATGAGGCGACAAGTGCGCTCGACCCTGAAACGACCGAGTCGATTTTAGAGTTACTGCTCGAAATCAATCGCGAGCTCGGATTGACGATTTTCTTGATCACACATGAGATGGAAGTCATCGAACGAATCTGTGACCGGGTCGCCGTCATCGATCGTGGCCAAATCGTTGAACAAGGACACGTACTAGACGTCTTCTCCAATCCGTCACACGAGACGACCCAGAAGTTTCTCAAGACAAACCTCGACGTGCCGGAAGAAGTCGTCTCAGAACTCCAGACCCGCGGAACGCTCGTCCATTTGTCGTTCATCGGCAGTCAGACGGAACAAGCAGTCCTAGCACAATTGACCAAGCGGTTCGGCATTTTACCGAACATCATCGGAGGCGGAATCAAGAAGTTAAAGGCGGGGCTTGTCGGAAACTTGCTCGTCCATCTTGACGGGGATCATGATCAAACGGAACTCGCCGTCCGTTATTTGAAGACGAGCGGCGTACATGTGAGGGAGGTGTCAAACCATGCAACAGTTTTGGACAGACTGGGGTGACTTAATCTGGACAGGAACGGTTCAAACGTTGACGATGACGAGCATCGCGCTTTTGATCTCGACCTTGATCGGATTGCCGCTCGGGACGTTGCTCGTTTTGACGAGACCGAAAGGCAGACTCGCAAACCGATTCGTCTATGGTGGCTTATCGAGCGTTATCAACGTCATCCGTTCCATCCCGTTCATCATTCTGTTGTTCTTCATCTTACCGTTCACACGGTTCATCATGGGGACGACAATCGGCGTGCAGGGCGTCTTGCTCCCCTTGATTGTCTTCACCGCACCGTATATTGCGCGACTCATGGAGTCGGCACTACTCGAAGTCGACCGCGGGGTCATCGAGGCGTATGAAGCGATGGGCATCTCGACGAGAAAAATCATCTGGTATGTGTTAATCCGTGAAGCACGTTCTTCTATCGTTCTCGGATTGACGATTGCGACGATCGGGTTGATTGGAGCGACGGCGATGGCGGGACTCGTCGGGGCAGGTGGGCTAGGGGACATTGCCTATCAATACGGACACCTTCGTTTCGAACCGGAAGTCATGTACGTGACCATTTTCGTCCTCATCCTCCTCGTTCAGTCCATCCAATCCTTCGGGAATCGACTGGCGGCAAAATTGAAAAAGGCATAAAAAGAATCGTGTCGCGAAAGCGACACGATTTATGCGTTATGGAGCAGACGTTTCAGTTCAGCAATGCGGTCATGTCTCGGGATGAACGTCCGAATCTCTTTTTCACTGAAACCGACCTGGATGCGATGATGGTCGAAGACGATCGGACTTTTCAGGATTTGAGGATTCGAGGCGACGAAGCTATATAGCTCACGAATCGACATCTCATCTAGTTTCTCTGCCGCTTGTTTATAGACACTCTTTTGGACCGACAACAAGTCCGTCGTCCCATTTTCCGTCAGGCTTAACATCTCTTTGAATTCTCCGAAGGATAAACCTTGGTCTGTCAATTTCTTTTCGATGAAGGGAATCTTTTGTTCCCGTAACCAATCAATCGTTTTTCTGGAAGAACTGCAGCTCGTATGCGTGAATACTGTGACCGTCACGACAACCACTTCTCCTTTACATCAGTTTGGTTCTAACTATTATCTCCTTTTATACGTTCGAGTGCGTGATTATGTTTCAAATCACATACAGTTTCTTTTGATTGAGGACGATTTCGTTCGGGTTCAGATTTCATGAGTAACCACATGAGGAGGAATGAAGATGTTTGACTATACCGTACAATCTGACCGTACCGTGGATGACGTTGTCGTTCGTCTCGGAGAAGCATTGAAAGAAGAATCATTCGGGGTGCTCTGGGACTTTGATTTGAGTGAGACGCTCGAGAAAAAGGGACAGAGGATTGATGGGAAGTATCGTATCTTAGAAGTATGCAATCCGAAGGCGGCAAAAGAAGTACTGTCGCAACAGTTAGAAGGAGGCTACTTCCTTCCATGCAAAATCGCGGTGTTCGAAAAAGACGACCATACCCAAATCGGTATGCCGAGACCGACTGAATTAATTCGCCTCATCGATGACGAATCGTTACAAGCCGTCGCGTTAGACGTCGAGTCCCGATTGCAACGTGCCATCGACCAAAGTAAATGATTGTTCTACCATCCGCTCATGAAACGTGAGCGGATTTTTTTTCGTATAGGATAGTTAGATAATGGTAAAATTGGATGAGGAGATTATAGGAGGAGATATTTTGTACAAAAGAGGAATCATGATGTTACTTAGTGCTTCATTTTTAAGCGCATGTGGGGCATCTAATATAGAAGTCATTCAACTAGATTACATAGAAAATCAATGGAATCTCGAGAGTTATACGAAAGAAGGAGAATTTGTTCAAGTCAACGAAACGAGAGAAGTGCTCGAGGCGTGTGAGGGCGAACGAACGACTAAGCTAAAAGGAGATGTCACTGTATATCAGACAGTGTTCGCAGGGCGAAACGGGGTCGTGTCATCCATGGATCCGTACTCGATGAAGGTAGTTACCTATTTAGAAGGTGACGAACGATATGTCGTATGTCGAGAAGATTATACGAATCAATGGATGGCGAAGACAATCGATAAGTTTCCGGATTTTGTGAATACATCTGAAGGAATCAGCGTCCCCCGATTACCTAGCCTTCATCAAACATCTTCGTCCTCAAAGGACAAGCTAATGAAAACAGACGGACTGAAAATCGATGAAATCGAGATCATCCCGTTCCGAGATACATTGCTTGAAATTGAACCGGCACTATTCGGAGAGCTTGAACTAGAGCTCGATGGTAATGCGACGAGACATTCGCTCACTAGTTTTCAACCAATCGGAACCGATATGCCGCATCGACAGATTGCCATCGGACTCGATCGACAAACATCTCAACCGTATATTCTTTTTTCATTCAATGAACGCTTTGTTTATCAGCAATTACAGTTTGAAGAACTAGAGGATCCTGCGTCAATAGAAAAACAGTCCTTTGAAGAGTTAAGCGTCGACACCATCATCGAACCTGGAGAGATAAAAAAAGGAGAAGCGGTTCCCATATATACGTTCCATTACATGCGGGATGGTGAACCCGTGACTGAAACGATGACGGTTCGCTTTGTTGAAGGTACGTTGCTGAAAGAAGGCGAAGAACCCGATTCGATGTATGAAGAGTGGATGCCGGCCCAAGAAGATGGTCCAAGAGTCGTCTCACACCGGAAACCGTTTGATGGAAATGAGCTCGCTTATCCTGATTTTATTGAAATCTCGACGGAAGAATCTGAACAAGTCATGGAAGTATTGAAGGAGGCAGAACCGGTCAGCCGCAAAGGTGAGCCTGCAGACTATCGATACTTGACGTTGATGGATGGATGGAAAGGGCAAGAATTTGAAATCAGCTATAAACAGCGGTCAAAAAAAATCGACATCTATCTGACAGACCCGCTTCGCGAGCAGACATTTAAATTATCTAGTAAAGGGGCGGAAGTGTTTTTGGATATTTTCCCGGAGTACGAAAAATCATGATGAAACGACTATTATTCACTTTATGTACAGTTGGAATATTATCGGGTTGTGGTGGTGAAGAGGTAAAGGTCGTCAAACTGGATCATATGCCATCACAATGGGATGTACGAGACATGAACAGCTTTACTACCGGGTCGGAGACGTGGGCGAGCGATTTACTTCTTGCATGCACCGATGACCCGGTTCCCCAAATCCCTGAGGACGTCACGGTCTATCATTCGTATGTCTTGAACCGAAAAGCCATGATTTCCGACTACGATGCACATGCCTATAAGCTAGTGACGTATGTAAAAGGCGAACAGAATTATGTCATTTGTCAGGACGGCTTTTCTCCAAAGATGAGAGTCGGACTTGTTGAGAAGTTCCCTTCGTTTGTACAGGCTTCTGAAGGTGTCAACATTCCAAGTAACCCGACAATTGCAAATGGAACTCGGGAACAAGAAGAGAGTTTGAAGGAAAGCGATTATTCCGATGTTTTCGAGGATCCCGTCAATCTCATTGACGAAACGATGATTCAAGTGACCCCTTCCTTGAATGGAAGTATCCATTTAACCATCGGAGAGGACGAAGGGATCTTACCGCTCTCAATCATTGAGCCTTATCACGCGCAAATGGGAAGCATGACAATCGCACTCGGCTACGACGAACAATCCAAAGAGGCTTACTTTTTCGCTAAGTCGGAAGGTGGGTTACTTTCTTATGACCCGATTGTCCTTATAACAAAAGATGATTATTCGCATCCAGAGCAGCAACCAAAGCAATTTGAAGGGCTCAAAGTTGAGCGGGTACTACAGGCAAAATCGCTCGAACCCGGGGTCGAGACACCGCTCTACACGTTCTCTTTTATTGAGGACGGGAAGCGTGTGACGAAAGACGTCCGTCTCACGTACACGGATCGCGAATTTGCGACGAATGAATCGATCGAAGCGGACAAGGAATCGAATCCCGCCGTACCAAGTGGTCCGTTCGTGTTCGTCCATAAAACTCCTTTAGACGAAAAGGTAACGATTGATTATCCGAACGTGCTGCGGGCTGCAGGAATCGAGATGTCTGATTTGATCGATGCAATCGATGAGGCAGAAGCGGTCAAGCGAGAAGGGGAGATAGAGGAGTATTCGCTGCTTACGATCATCGATGGGTGGGTCGGTCAGGAGTTTCAATTAAGCTTTCAGAGACGCTCGAAAAAGGTGGATGTGTACTTAACCGATCCAAAGCGAAAGCAGACGTTCAAATTGTCGAGCACAGGAGCAGAGACATTCTTCAGCTATTTTCCTGATTTGAAAGAGTAAAGGCGCCAATTGGCGTCTTTTTATATGGTAAATACTTCAAAATCAAGATATTAACCTTCTGTAAAAAAACGTGGCGATGATAAGTTGTTTGGTACGGTACACTGTATATCACGATTTGGTACGAAAATCCTATGATGAAGGAAGGATAATACACTTTATGAGTACTTTGAACCAGAAAAATATCCATTCAGATGACGTATTCCGGTCCATCGAGACGAATATGGCGATAATTCGATTCGATCGTCAACGCCGGGTCGTCGATGTGAACGATACGTTTGCGAAAGCAATGAAATATAGACGCGAGGAGATGATTGGCATGCAGCATCACTTGTTCTGCCCTTCTTCCTTTGTCAATAGTCCAGAGTATTCGGCATTTTGGGAGAAATTATGGAATGGTTTCAGTTTCTCGGATAAAGTGGAGCGTGAGAATGCAAAAGGGGAAACCATTTGGCTCGAGGCGACGTATATGCCAATTTTTGAAGGAGATGATGTCATCGGTGTCGTCAAGATCGCATCGGACATCACCGCACGGCAACAAGTGATTGAGGATTATGCGTATCGCTTTAAATCGATGACCGATGTGCTCGACGAACGGGCGAAGACAGGCATGCAAGACACGAAAGTATTGAATGAAACGATTGAAAAGCTTGCGAAAGATGCCGCGGACAACCTCCATGCCCTTCAGAACTTGCGTCGTCAAGCCGATGACATCGCGAAAATTGCCTCGTCGATCAAAGAGATTGCGGCACAAACGAATCTATTGTCCCTGAATGCTGCCATCGAAGCGGCACGAGCAGGTGAACACGGGCTTGGATTTAATGTGGTTGCGACTGAGGTCCGCAACCTCTCCCGTATGGTTGAACGTGCGGTCATCGACGTCAACTCGAACACGGAAGGGATGAACGTCGAGCTTCGGAAAATTGTAGAAGGTGTCACTGCGTCCAATCAAGAGATTCAGTTAAGTGCAAAAACGATGGAACAGACGATGGAGCAATTCCATACGTTCGAGCAGGCAGCAGCCGAGTTACATGATACGGCCGACACATTTACATCCAACCTGTGAACCGATTGACCCTACACGGGGTCAGTCGGTTTTTTTGAATTGTAACGTATGTCCGTGTCGTTTCAACCAATCTTTCGCTGTAGCGGTGTTCGGATAAATCTTTTGTAACGTTCTCCAAAAAGAAGCTGAGTGATCGAAGTGGACGAGATGCACCCACTCATGAGCAATCACGTAGTCCATCATTTCTTTCGGCGCCAGCATGAGGCGGACATTGATGGAGATGGTTCCATTCGAACTACATGATCCCCACCGTGTCTTTTGATGACCAATCCGAATCTTTTTCGCTTTAACGCCTAATAGTCTTTCGTAAGTCGGTGCCTGGTTGATTACATATTCAAGCGCGCGGTCGCGCAGCCATGCCTCATAATGTTTAGCTAGGGCGTTTTCGTCCCATCTCCTCGGAACGAAAAATGAGGAGCCGTCAAATCGGAGAGTCGTGCCATTATCTATCTTGGTCGGATAGTTTTTCCCATGAAAAACGAGCCCCTCATCGAGAACAGACGTCTGTTGAGGAAGATTCTGCAACGTCTCACGAATCCATGTGTCGTGCTCTTCTAGTGCGCGGTCGACGAGACGTTTTGGCAATCGAGCCGGGACCCGGAGTTCGATTCCTTCCGGTGTGACATAAAAGGCAGCTCTTTTTCTTCGTTTGTTTCGAATGACGGTAACACGCATTATTGTGCCTCCTTACTTATCTCGATCGAGTATAACGAAGTCGGCAAAAAACTGCCATGCTTTTTTTGGCACGTAGTCGAATCAACTTTGATACAGTAAGAGGAGGAGGGATGAACATGAAATCAATTTTACAACAACAACTTGAACGTAAAGGTACGAATTCGGTGAAGTGGGACGGGTTGGAGCGATGGTTCCGTTTGTCAGATGATGTGTTACCACTCTGGGTAGCGGATATCGATATCCGGACTGCCCCGTCCATCTCCGAGGCGCTCGCCGCAAAAGCCGCTCAAGGGGAATTCGGGTATACATTGTTCGCACCTGAAGCGCAGAAGGCGGTCAGTGATTGGTACGGCCGACGTCACGATTTGATTGTAGACCCGAACCATGTGTTATTCTCTAGCGGTGTTGTGCCTGCGTTGACTCATATCGTCGAGGCGTTGACTGAAGTCGGAGATGGCGTCGTCATCCAGTCACCTGTCTATCCACCATTCCACGAACTCGTTGTCGGTTCCAAGCGACAAGTGTTCGATGCCCCGTTGAAAAAAACTGACGAACGCTACGAGATGGATTTTGTCGCACTCGAGGAAGCGATGAAACAAGCGAAACTTTTCTTACTCTGTTCCCCACATAATCCAGTTGGACGTGTTTGGACGAGAGCGGAACTAGAGAAGGTCGTAGCACTCGCGAATCAATATGAGGTGATCGTCGTCGCTGACGAGATTCATGCAGACTTAACGTTCCCGTCTCATCAACATACCGCAATCGGCACACTCGACCCACGTGTCATCACGGTGAGTGCGCCCTCAAAAGCATTTAACATCGCCGGATTGTTTGCGTCCTACATCATTTGTCCGGTCGATGAGTGGCGGAAGCAAATCACGAAAGTACAGAACAAACATCACGTGCTCCCGACACCGTTCGCGAACACGGCCATCATCGCCGCCTATACCGACAGCCGCGCGGAACGTTGGCTCGACCAGTTACGGGAAGAATTGGAGCAACAAATGAATGACGTGATCGATTCCATCGAATCAAACCTCCCGATGCTCCATACGACCCGTCCGGAAGCGAGTTATCTGCTTTGGATTGACTTCTCAGAGTTACCGATGTCAGCCGAGGAGCGGACGTCTTGGCTGCATCAAGACGTCCGAATCTTCTTGTCACCGGGTAGTCCGTTCGGTCCTCAAGGTCAATCATTCGAACGGATGAATATTGGGACACGTCGTGAACTATTGGACGAGGCGATTCAGCGACTGAGCGCGCAAATGGAACGAAAAGCGTTTGTGTAAAACGAGAATCGGGAAAAATTCACAATGAGATGATGAGAGAAAGTGAGTGAATGGGATGGAGACGATCAACTGGAAGAAAAAGATGGAGGAACAGTTAAGACGTAGCGGCTTCACCTTGCAAGTCGAAAACATGTCCAATATCCGCTTGACTGAGATTCATGCGAGTTCTTCTCCGTTGATCTCTTATCCGCTCCGAGTTCGTCTATATGAGCGGATGGGTTGGCTCATGTGTACGGTCGATTCGCCAACGCTCAATCGGAATGAAGATCATCCGTTATTTGAACGCATGGTGACAGCCGTCTTTGAACGAATTGTGCGTCACCTGTATAACGGGTATGGTTTTCACATTTTGACGTTCATCG
Source organism: Exiguobacterium sp. s75 (assembly GCF_018617145.1). Lineage (GTDB taxonomy): Bacteria > Bacillota > Bacilli > Exiguobacteriales > Exiguobacteriaceae > Exiguobacterium > Exiguobacterium profundum. The sequence continues at coordinate 801,527 of NZ_JACSJQ010000001.1, read as the reverse complement.
GAGATACCGGAAATTACATCGCCCCAAAAGATTCGGAGACAGGGGAGGTCGTACGCCTCGTCGCCCACCTTTGGAATGACCGTTCGTACATTCACCTCGACACCTTCGAGGAGTATCCCGCCTTATACGTGACGCCACCGTGGGCACATCAAGCCTATGCCATCGAAAGCACAGACGATGAGTGGGTCATCTACGCGGGGAGAGGGGGGAGGCCGTCGACCGATTATCGTGCTGACGGCGTCGAATTGAAACCTCATCGTCTATCGGATGGTGAGCTCTTCTTCCCGGTCGATAGGATTTCGAAAGAGAAAGGAACCCTCGCCCTGGCCGAATGGCTTCGACTCGAAAGACGAGAAGTCGAGGACTTTATGATGTCCTTCATGCAGACGATCCGGAAGTTTGACCCGTCGTTTGGATTCGCATGGGGCGGAACGGAAACATTTTTTCATGGTGTCCCGGTTGAACCATACGCGCAGGTGCTCAGGCTTGAAAGTGGGAAACGTCGCTATCGCGTCATGAACAACACGGCAAAACGACTATTTGCCGTCTCGGACGACCCGAACGAGTGTCTGAAGGAAGTGAGTCGAACACTAGGGACGGTCACGCTCCCTGAACGGCGTGTCTCATCCCTCGGTCAATTGATCATGGGAATCTGGCAACAGTTTGAAACCGATGAGGAAACATACATTCAAGAAGTCGCGTTTCGTGACATCTCCAAATTCCAAATGGAAGAAAAGATCGGGCATGCCCTCGCGAATCAACAACGGATTCGCTGGATTGACAAGAACCATCCGCATCAGAATGTGATTGAATATGCTCATCTACGGATCACGTTCCCGAAAAGACCACCTGGGCTTGTGACAGTCGAACCCGCTGAATCCGGACACGAGAGAGGTGCTTTATGAGAATCGTTGACGCACGAGCCATGCCAATCGATCATGAAGATGTGATCGCCGTTACCCCTACCTCGGTCTACTATCGAGAGAAGAAAGATCGCACGACATTCTCGCTCTATCGCTTTGACGATGAGGATGGCGTGATCACACAATTGAACCGGAGGGAGTACGCGGATTACGGTTATCCTAAACTATTCGTCGATGGAGACATCGTCTATTTTATAAATGAGGTCCCGGACGGTGAAGGGGTGGTCAAAACAGAGTTGATCGCCTTCTCTTACAAGGCGGGCACCGAAGAAGTGGTCACGACGTTTGAGAAGCGTGGAAATAGCACATTGTTCTGGGTACTGGATCATCGTTACTTCCTCTTTTTGACGGCGTTTGAATCATCGGATGAGGCGTGGCTCTATGATCGCGTGACCAATCAACGGGAGCGTATTCGGGATGAGCGTCTTGTCGGTGAGACGGAACGTTTCCGAGAATTGTATTTGTTCACGACCACATTCGATGGTGTTCCATACATCGTCTGCAACGCGAGACTCGATGAGTTTGACTATTACAATGCACTCGATGATGGGCGCATCTCTCCTGACGACCCGATTGACCATTCCGAGGCACTCTTGATTTGCCCACTCGAGGAGGTGGTCGAGGCGATATGGGATCAACGGGGTGAATTGCCATTCGATGATATCCTCCGTCTCCAAGGGGAAGGGGACACGGTCCAATATCTAGGAGAAAATGAAGGGACGCTTCGATTCTCCGCGTTTGTTGACTCGTTGAATGAGGAGGTCATCTATGATTTGACGGGTCCCGATGTCTTACATGAAGTATCGGTCGTCGATTGGGGTGCTTATGAACCGATTGATTTCACGTACGACGATATTAGTTCGACGATTTTTATCAAAGTTGATGAGACAGATATTCACTCAGAAGTCATCGACCTCGCAACCGGTGCGCGTTATATCGATGTGGAACCGTTCGAACGCGTCATCGGTCGCCGCTATCTCGTCCATGAATATACGGAAGGACTTACGAGCGGTGTCGTGATTTTCGATTTAGAATCGGAAGAACGTCTCACTTATGACAATGCCTATTTTATGGTCATCGATGATGCCATTTTGATTTTGTCAATGTCCAGCACATGAATATAACCACCACCCATTATATAGGTGGTGGTTATATTTGGATATATAGTTTACATAACATATTATTGTAAACCCGATATTGCGTGTTTTTTCCGTTCATCTCCGATATGGGCATAGACTTGTGTCGTTGCCACAGATTCATGCCCGAGAAGCTGTTGAATCGTGAGCACATCGACGCCCCCCATGGCGAGACGTGAAGCGAACGTGTGACGGAGTTTATGTGGCGTTACCTGTTTATAGCTCAAGAACGGCAGGTAAGGCTTTAAGCGGTCAATATGCCCTTTCAACATATGCTGAACCGTCCGTACAGCGATTCGTTGCCCCTTCTCATTTTGGAACACCGCCCCTTCGCTCGACGTGTCGCGATACTCAGAGAGGAGTGGAAGAAGTGGTCCTGCGATGGGGATCAAGCGTTCCTTATTGCCTTTACCGATGACCCGAATCGTTCCGGTCTCAATGTTGATATCGGACCAATTGAGTCCGACGAGCTCGGATACGCGCATTCCTGTCAGTCCGAGTAACTGTATGATTAAAAAGTCTCGCGCGCGATTCATTTCGTACCAACTCGCCTCGCGATTCGTCATGCCGACATTGCTACGTACGAGCGTCGAGAAATCGACCCACTCCGATTCCGTCAAATAGACGGGGTTCCGTTTGCCGCGTTTCGGGCGTTCTACGGTTTGAAAAGGATTCACCGTTGCTTGATTGGTCTCGATTAAGTAATTGAAGAGTGACTGTAACGTTGAAAGCTTCCGATTGATGACGCTCGGAGCATTATCGAGATCGAGGGCAAGATAAGTCGCATACGCTTCTGCTCCGGCATGGTCAATCTCTGTGAATGATGGCAAGTCAATCGTTTCAGGCTCTAACTCAGTACCACTAACGTGCTCGACCCAACGAAAGAAATCTAAAACGTCATACACATAGCGCTGGGCCGTCTGTTTGGAATAATGCTTCGCTGCTAAATGATGAAAAAACTGTTGGATGAATGCGGGTAGTCGGTGCAACCCGTTCAACTCGAAGCGTTTCGTCGTCGTCGGTGTCTGCCGCTGTCCAAGTTGACGGAAAATACTCATAGAATGCCCCTTTCTTCATGTAGTTCTCACTTGATTCTTTCCGCTACGCTTCCCTTCACGAAGGAAGTTGTCCGCTTCTTTGACGATCTCTTCGACCGTATCGTGACCAACACGAACCGCAAGTCCGAATGTCATTGTGACATGAAGACGTTCTCCTGCGTAATGGAGAGGGGTCGACTCGATTTGTTGTCTCAACTGCTCGACGATTGGAAGGAAGTCACCGGACGGACTCGATAGGTAGACCAGAAACTCCTCTCCTCCCCAGCGGACGGCCATGCCGTCGATATCGGATAATATGGAGGCCACTTGTTGAAGCACCCGGTCCCCACAATCATGACCGTACGTCTCGTTAAACGATTTGAATCGATCGATGTCACCGAGAACGATTGCATACGGAACGCCTTCATGAGCGGCTTTGTCGATTGCTTTAGAAACTTGTTCATGCCCAACTTTTCGGTTCAATAGTCCGGTCAATCCATCCGTAGACGCTAGGATCTGCAATCGCTCATTGGATCGTTCGAGTTCATCTGTCACTTCGACAACGGCTGACTCGAAGATGAAGGAGAGCCCTGCGATCATCACCACGGTCGATAGGATGCAAAAGAGTCCGAGCGCTTGTTCCACCTGAATCGGTAGGGTCTCGATGCCGTCGGACACATAGATGAACAGAAGGCTATAAATCAACATCGCGATGGCCGTGGTCAAGATGCGTTGGCTTCTGGATACGCTTGGCATGAAAAAGACACCATAGGCCATCATGAGGATGAAATAATGCATGTTGATCTCCCAACCGAGAATGACGGTCGAGATGACGGCGTTGTAAACGACTTCGATAAAAAGTCCGGTAAAGAAGATGCCGTACCACCGCCTATGTACAAAGTAGAATGAAATCGTGTAATAGATCACACTCAAGCCATTTGATAGGAATAAGAGAGTCATATCCAAACGATAAAACAAGATGCAAAATAGGAAGTGGACCAACCAAGCGATGACATTGCCGTAAAAAGTAATTCGTTCGTTATATAGTGTTCCTCGACGAGTTTCATAGGTTGTTCCCATCACACACCTCCTTTCTTTTAGTATAACGAAACAATGATTAAATTTGTATAGAAGTCCGTAAAATGACTTTAAAAAACGTCCTAATTTCGTATGTATCGTTGCGTGAAATAGATATTTCACGCAATGTTCGTGAGTTACATGATTATTTCTAAATCGAGTGGTTAATCGACTGATTGATTTTATAGCAAAATAAATGGTAGACAATAATTTGTTATGTAAACCATATTGGTTTGTCTTGAAACTGTAATGTTGAGTCATTATACCTTATGATGAAAATAAGACTTGAAACAGGAAGGAAGGTAACGTTACACTGTAAACGTAAACCAAAGGGGGATTTTGGATGGATGATCAGCGTTTGAAGCAACTTTTGTCTGAAGCGAAGACCATCGCGGTCGTCGGTGTGTCCGACAACCCGAACAAGACGGCCAACCAGATTGCGGAGTATTTGCTTCGTGTCGGGTATACCGTCATCCCTGTCAACCCGATGCTCGAGGAGTGGAACGGCCGTAAGGCGTATCCGTCCGTCGAGAGCATCCCGGGTAGAATCGATATCGTCGACGTGTTCCGTCGCAGCGAATTTTTAGCGGGTGTCGCGGAAGATGCGGTACGACATGGGGATGTCGGGCTCGTCTTCAACCAGCTCGGTCTCTCAAGTGCTGAGGCGGAGCAAATCGTGCGTGACGCCGGGCTCGATTATATCGAGAACCGCTGCCTGTACGTGGAACATGCTCGTCTACTCGGATAAGACCTACCTCCTTGGTAGGTCTCCTTTTTTTCAGCGATGGCTGACAAGGGAGGCTTGCCAGAATCGATGAACAGCTATACAATAGGAAAGAAAAACGAACGTGTGTTCGAAATTGAGGTGACTGCTATGTCAACAGATCTATTTAATTACAATGAAGACGCCATCCAGGTGCTCGAAGGACTCACGGCCGTGCGGAAACGACCGGGGATGTACATCGGGTCAACCGACCATCGCGGACTTCACCATCTCGTCTATGAAATCGTCGACAACGCGATCGATGAGGCGCTCGCTGGGTTCGGTGGTCAAATCGATGTGACGATTCATAAGGACGATGCCATCACGGTCCGTGACCACGGACGTGGGATGCCGACAGGAATGCACGCTTCTGGAAAGCCTACTCCAGAAGTCATTTTTACGGTCCTTCACGCTGGTGGTAAGTTCGGACAAGGCGGCTACAAGACGTCTGGTGGACTCCACGGCGTCGGTGCTTCGGTCGTCAACGCTCTCTCGAGCAAGGTCGTCGTGACGATTTATCGTGACGGAAAAGTGTTCGAACAGACCTTTGCAGACGGCGGTGTGCCTCAAACGACACTGATTGAGACAGGCAAGACACGCCAAACCGGCACGAGTGTCTATTTCAAACCGGATGCGACCATCTTCTCAACGACGACGTATAACTATGACACGCTCGCCGAACGCCTCCGTGAATCGGCTTTCCTCTTAAAAGGATTGACGATCACACTCACTGATGAGCGTACGGAGAAGCAAGAGACGTTCCATTACGAGGAAGGGATTGCCGAGTTCGTCCAATACTTGAACGACGACAAGGCGACACTCCACCCAATCGTCTATTTCGAAGGGGTCGAGAATGAGATCGAAATCGAACTCGCGTTTCAGTTCACGGACGCCTATTCCGAAAATGTGCTCTCGTTCGTCAACAACGTCCGGACACGCGATGGTGGAACGCACGAGGTCGGTGCCAAGACGGCGATGACCCGAATCATGAACGAATATGCACGGAAGAACGGTTTACTCAAAGAGAAAGATAAAAATCTCGACGGCGGCGACGTCCGTGAGGGACTCACGCTCATCGTCTCGGTCCGGATCCCGGAAGAGTTCCTCCAGTTCGAAGGGCAGACGAAGTCGAAACTCGGGTCACCAGAGGCACGCGCGAGTGCTGACAGCGTTATGGCGAAACAGTTGACGATCTTCCTAGAAGAGAACCCTCAGATGGCGACGATGCTCATCAAGAAGGCGATTCGTGCGGCTCAGGCTCGCGAGGCGGCTCGAAAGGCCCGTGAAGAGGCACGTAACGGGAAGAAAAAGAAACGTTCGAGCATCTTGAACGGGAAATTGACGCCGGCGACGTCGAAGAATGCCGCCAAGAACGAACTGTTCCTCGTCGAGGGTGATTCGGCCGGTGGTTCCGCCAAACAAGGGCGCGACCGTACGTTCCAAGCCATCCTCCCACTACGCGGGAAGGTCATCAACTCAGAAAAGTCGAAACTTCAGGACATCATGAAGAATGAAGAAATCAATACGATCATCCATGCAATCGGCGCCGGGGTCGGTCACGATTTCGACTTGGATGACTGCAACTTCGACAAGATCATCATCATGACGGATGCCGATACGGACGGTGCGCATATCCAAGTGCTCCTTCTCACGTTCTTCTTCCGTTATATGCGACCGCTCGTCGAGGCGGGCCGTGTGTTCGTCGCCTTGCCACCGCTCTATCGCATTTCAAAAGGGAAAGGCAAGTCCGAACAGTTCGACTATGCCTGGGACGAAGAGGCGCTCGAGAAGCTCGTCAAAGTGTATAAGAAAGGCTATATCCTCCAACGCTACAAGGGTCTCGGTGAGATGAACGCGGACCAGTTATGGGAGACGACGATGAATCCGGATACCCGTACGCTCATCCGTGTCACGGTGGACGACGCGGCTGTCGCGGACAAGCGTGTATCGGTCTTGATGGGTGACAACGTCACACATCGCCGTGAGTGGATCGAGGAGAACGTCGCCTTCGGACTCCAGGAAGATGATTCGATCATCGCCAATGAACATGTGACTAAAGCGATTGAGGAAGTGATGTAACGATGTCGACGATTCAACACATTTTAAACCTATCTCTCGAACAGGTCGTCGGTGACCGGTTCGGGCGTTACTCAAAATATATCATCCAAGACCGTGCCTTACCGGACGCACGTGACGGACTCAAGCCTGTACAGCGCCGGATTCTATATGCGATGCACCATGAGGGGAATACGAACGATAAGCCTTACCGGAAGTCCGCCAAGACGGTCGGGAACGTCATCGGGAACTATCACCCGCACGGTGACTCGTCCGTCTATGAGGCGATGGTACGCCTCTCACAAGATTGGAAACTCCGATATCCGCTCATCGACATGCATGGGAATAACGGATCGATGGATGGTGACCCGGCGGCGGCCATGCGTTACACGGAAGCCCGTCTCTCGAAGATTGCGGGTGTCATGCTGACGTCGATTGCGAAAAATACGGTCGATTATACACCTAACTTTGACGATTCAACAGAAGAACCGCTCGTCTTGCCGTCGCTCCTTCCGAACTTACTCATGAACGGAACGACAGGGATTTCGGCCGGTTATGCGACGGAAATCCCACCGCATAACTTGACAGAAGTCCTCAACCTCGCCATCGCACGCTTGAAGGGCCAGGTCGATACGGCGAAAGACGCACTCGAGTACGTCACGGGTCCTGATTTCCCTACTGGTGGGACAGTCATGGGGAAAGACGGTATCTTAAAGGCGTTCGAGACCGGTAAAGGGAAGGTCATCATCCGGGCGAAGTCCGAGATTGAGCAGCTAAAAGGTGGCCGTGAACAGATCACGATCACCGAACTTCCGTATGAAGTGAATAAGGCGAACCTCGTCAAAAAGATGGAAGAGCTCCGTCTCGATAAAAAAGTCGAAGGTGTCGCGGAAGTCCGTGATGAGACGGATCGGACGGGCCTTCGGGTCGTCATCGAATTGAAGAAAGAAGCGGACGCGGAAGGTGTCCTTCACTTCTTCTTGAAGCATACGGACCTACAGCTCGCCTATAACTACAATATGGTATCCATCGTGAACCGGACGCCGAAACAGATGGGAATTATCCCAATCATTGACGCCTATTTGAAACACGTCGAAGAGGTCGTGACACGCCGGACGACGTTCGAGCTCGAGCAGGCGAAGAAACGTGCCGAAATCGTCGACGCCTTGGAACAAGCCATCTCGGTCCTCGATGAGACGCTCGAATTGATCCGTTCCGCAAAAGATAAAGCGGACGCGAAGAAGAAACTGATGGAGCGGTTCTCATTTACGGAACGCCAGGCCGAAGCGGTCGTCATGCTCCAGTTGTATCGACTCACGAATACGGATATCGTTGAGTTGCAAAAAGAAGCAAAGGCGCTCCAAAAAGAGATTGCCCGCCTCTCAAACATCCTCGAGGTGGACGCGACAAAACGAAAGTTGATCGTGAAAGAACTTACGGCATTGCGTGACGAGTTCGGAGATGACCGTCGTTCGGTCATCGAGTCGGAAGTTGAGGAATTAAAACTGAAGACGGAAGTTATGATTGCTGTCGAAGAGACGATGGTATTCGTCAGCCGTGACGGGTACGTCAAACGTGCCTCGATGCGCTCGTATGGCGCGTCAAGTGACGTTTTACCGGAGATGAAAGAGAAGGATCGTCCGCTTCTCACGACACAAGCCATGACGACGGACCACTTGCTCGTTTGGACGAACAAGGGTAGTTACCTCCTCATCCCGATCCATCAGATTCCAGAATCGAAGTGGAAGGATGCCGGACAACACGTGGCCAACCTCGTTCCGATTGAAGGGGAACAGGTCATCTCGGCAGACGTCGTCTCGACGTTCGATACGGACGCCCATTGCCTCTTCGTGACGAAAGACGGGATGGTCAAACGTACACCGTTACGCGACTACGACGCGCAGCGGAAATCGAAACCACTCATGGCCTTGAAGCTGAAAGGTGACGACGAGGTCGTCTTCGCCGGAATCAGTGACGGTCCAGGGCAGTTGTTCCTCGTCTCAGAGCGTGGATACGGTCTCTGGTTCAAAGAGGATGATGTCCCTGTCGTCGGACAGCGGGCAGCCGGTGTGAAGGCGATGAACCTGAAAGACGGTGACCTCGTCGCCGATGCCTTCTCCTTCTTCACGCCACCGTTATTCGTTCTCGTGACGCAACGGGGAGCGGTCAAGAAGATGAAGCTCGAGGACCAGTTCGACTGTACGAACCGCAACCTTCGGGGGACGATGCTCATTCGTGAGGTCAAATCAAAACCGCACCAAATCCGTCGTGTGCTTCCGGTGCATGGGGATGAGACTCTTCATATCGTCGGAAAAGAAAAAGCAAAACAAGTAAAGACAAAAACCCTTACGCTACTCGATCGCTATGCCAACGGCTCGTTCGTCTTTGACGAAGACTCGTTCGGTGAAATCGAGGACGTGTATCTCGATTAATCAAAAGACCTGTGATTTGGCTGACTCGCCGTTCACAGGTCTTTTTGTCGTAGCCATGTCTCTAGATCGTGTTGTTGTCGTCGATGGTGCCGCGTGTGCATCTCGACCAATTGTTATTCGTATACGTGATGGAAAGCTGACATCAGAGAATGTGGGTTCTGAAAAGGAAGAATGCATCGATTTGCCGAAAAAGACATGTAGGACAAAAGATAGGGGGATCTATATGTCTCAATGGCTGACATGGGCGAAACGAATTCAGGCGCTGTCTCAGGCCGGTCTGACGTTCACGCGTGATCAATATGACCGAGAACGGTACCAAGAGTTACAAGAAATCGCAAGAGAGATGTATGAACGGCACTCGGACTTATCGGACGAGGCCATCTCACAACTCGTTCATGTGGACGGTTATCCGACACCGAAACTTGATGTGCGAGGCGTCATCTTCAAAGATGATCGAATCCTGCTCGTGAAGGAGCGGTCAGATGGGTTGTGGACCTTACCCGGTGGCTTCTGTGAAGTGAATCGCTCTCCTGCTTCGAATATCATCAAAGAAGTAGAGGAAGAGGCTGGCCTGGATGTGATTCCAGTACGGTTGCTCGCCTTGTTCGATATGCATGAACATCCACACCCACCTCTCTCGGAGCATTATTACAAACTTTTCATCGAGTGTGCACTGATTGGTGACGGGGAGGGGAGCGCCGGCGTGGAGACGAGTGACGTCGGTTTCTTTGAACGAGACGATTTACCTGAGCTCTCCCTTGCCCGAAATACGATCGAACAGATTCATATATGCTTTGACGCGCATTGGCAAGAAGAAGACTGGACCACTTTATTCGACTAGGAGGCTCAATGATGCAAGTAAGACGATATGGACATATCCATCAACTGACCTTTTACGCTCCCGTACTGCCAATCAACGTTCAACTGTTTGAGCATGAGCTCGGACTCGTCTTGATCGACACGGCGCTGGAGCGGAACGCGACCGATATCCTATCGTATATCGCCGAGCTAGACAAGCCACTCCTCGCGATATTGTTAACGCATGCTCATGGGGATCATGTCGGTGGGGTGGACACCATCAAAGCAGAGCATCCGCTCGCTGAACTCTTCATCTCCCGACGTGATGCCCGCCTCTTATCGGGAGATCGGTCGCTAGAGGAAGAAGAGCAGAACAAGATTCGTGGTTCTTTGCCGACGATTCGTTCTACACCGGATGCGGTACTAGATATTGGTGAGCGGTTATTCGGTTTACGTGTCCTCGATGCAGCGGGTCATACACCAGGGTCAATTGCGTACTATGACGAGGTAAATCGGGTATTATTTGCAGGTGACGCTTTTCAAACTCAGGGAGGGGCAGCGGTGGCGGGAGATGTTCGGCCGTTATTCCCATTACCAGGACTCGCGACATGGAATCGGTCCGTTGCCGTCGAGAGTGCGGAGCGGCTAGTGGACTTGTCACCACTCCTTACTTTCGTAGGGCACGGTCCGCCACTCAAAGGGACACACCGGCTCTATTTGGCGTTGAAACGGGCGAAACGGAAGCAGGCGAGAAAGTTTATCCGTTAACGGGAGGGTTGCACCATGCAGCTGAAAGAAGTTGCCATTCATCAATTTGAGCAAGCCCAACAGATGCTCGAGATTCAACGTAACGCTTATGCTGTCGAAGCGGAACTGCTCGGGTTTGACGAAATCCCAGCGCGCTATGAGACGATTGATGTCATTCAAAACTTACCAGGCACGAGTTATGGCTTATATATCGAGGAGCGGTTGATTGGGTTTGTCACGGTGGAAGCATCTGAGAAAACTGTTGAAATCACGAAACTATGTATCGACCCGACATACTTTCGGGCGAGACTGGCGACGACGTTACTCGAACACATATTGAGCATTCACAAAGGAAAGTTGATTTACGTGCATACGGGCAAGCATAACGGACCGGCGAAGCGTCTGTATACGAAACTTGGATTTGAACCGAGTGCCGAATTCGAACCAGAACATGGCGTCACATTGATCCGGTATACGCATACGTCTTAAATTCAAATCTCATCTCACTATCATAAGTATACTAAGATAATGAGATGAGATATTATTTTTACTGATAATATATGTTATGTAAACTAATAAAAATAGAGCAATTTTTTCTCTATTTTAAAGCTCCCTATTACTTAAAAATCTTGTACCAATACAAGGTCAACTCGATTTGTGGATTCGCGTATTGTTTGATCGTGTCGACGCCTCCGAGTTGAAATCCCTCTTTTCTATAAAAGCGACATGCAATCAAGTTATCGTTCTGCGCTTCAAGCGATAAGCCGATCAGCTGTTTTTCTTTTGCCCACTGTTTGGCTGTTTCAAGCAACAGTTTTCCGATTCCACGCTTACGATGTGTTTGACGGACCGCGATATTTTCAATGTATGCAAATCGATTCCAATCCTTCACGAGTCGGATTTGTCCTACACATTCATCTGCATCCATCGCTAAAAACAGGATGCGACTGTCATGTTCGATATATTGTTTCCAGTCTAATCGATCGTCCGGAAATGTTATCTCTCTGACTTCTTCATCTAATTCTTCGACATATGTCCATTTTCCATCCATATAACTTGGCATGATTCGTCCGATGATCGGAAAAGGATCATTTGCATCGTTTACAATATGAATATGCGCCTCATCTAAGGCAATGATTTGAATCAAACTCATACGCTCCGCCTCCTCAATATCGATTCTGTCTCACTTAATTTTTAATTCTGTATCATTCGTGTGAATTTAGTATTCATAGGAATGATAACGCTTTATGAATAAACGTTTCAAATTTTAATTTCACCTGTTTAATACATGCTTCACAGTTGCTAGACCGCTGAAGTCATGCTATTTTTAGACAGATGAACCATCTAAGGAGGAATTCTTGTGAAACGAACGACTAAAGGTTTGGCAGCAACTTTATTTTTAGCAATCCCACTTGCTGCTTGTGGTGATGATAGCACGGATCAAGCAGATACGACACGCTGGGAAGAGATTCAAGAAGAAGGCACATTGACGGTCGGTACGGCCGGTACCCTCTACCCCGCTTCTTTCCGTGAAGAAGAGAGTGACACGTTGACAGGATTTGATGTCGAACTCATGAAAGAAGTCGCCAAGCGTCTTGACCTCGAGATCGAATTCAAAGAAACGGCATTTGACAACATGTTGACGAGTGTACAGAACGGTCAAATCGACGTGGCAGCGAATGATATCTCGGTAACAGAAGACCGTAAAGAGAAGTTTGCCTTCTCAAAACCGTATAAATACACGTACGGGACGGCCATCGTTCGCAAGAGCGACCTCTCTGGAATCGAATCACTCGAGGACTTGAAAGGTAAGAAAGCCGCTGGTGAGGCGACGACTGTCTTCATGGACGTGGCTCGAGAATATGGTGCAGAAGATGTCATCTATGACAACGCGACGAACGATCAGTACTTGCGCGACGTTTCAACAGGACGGACCGATGTCATCTTGAATGACTATTACCTTCAGACGTTGGCCCTTGCCTTCTTCCCTGAGTTTGATATCACGATTCACCCGGATATCGCCTATAACCCACAAGAAGTCGCTTTCTTGATGGACAAAGAAAATGACGAGCTCCAGGAGAATATCGACCGTGTACTAGATGAGATGCTTGAAGATGGTACGGTCAAGAAACTATCTGAGCAATTCTACAATGGCGCGGATGTTTCGGTAGAACCAGACGTAGACGCAACAATCGTCGAAACGAAGTAATGACGGCATGACGTTCTCAGATATTAAATGGGACGCCATCTTTGACGTAGACCTGGCGATTCAATCATTTCCTTATCTATTGGGTGGATTACCGAATACGCTTTGGATTTCGTTCGTCAGTATGTTTTTTGGTCTCTTGCTCGGTCTTTTGTTGGCGCTCGGGAAGTTGTCTCCGACACGACTCCTTCGATACTCGTCAACTTTCTATATCTCGTTCATGCGTGGCGTACCCATCTTGATCATTCTGTTCATCCTCTATTCGGGATTCCCGTTCATCGGGATCGAGTTCGCCGCTTTGACGGCATCCATTCTCGGATTCAGTTTGAATTCCGCCGCCTATATCGCTGAGATCATCCGCTCCTCGATTCGTGCGGTCGATGACGGACAGGTGGAGGCGGCTCGTTCACTCGGGATGGGGAAATGGCTAACATTGAAGGGGGTCGTCTTACCACAGGCGACACGGATCGCCCTTCCGCCGCTCTCGAACGTTTTTCTCGATTTGATTAAAGCCAGTTCGCTCGCCGCGATGATCACGGTACCTGAGATCTTCAACAAGGCCAAGATCGTCGGTGGTCGGGAGTTCGACTACATGACAGTGTATATCGTCGTGGCGTTGATCTACTGGGCAATCTGTACGTTCATGTCCTTCTTCCAAGAATGGCTCGAACGTCATTTTGAACGATATTTAGATACTCCGAAACGTTGACTGACTGGCTTATGCCGGTCGGTCTTTTTTAGTGAATTTGATTTTTGATACATCTCCTGAACCGATTATGCTATGATTTTCTTAATTATCAGAAAAATATAGGGGGATTTTGAATGAACCATCCATGGGTTTCACATTTGAATGATCAAGTCATTGGTCAATCGAAAGCCATCAAGCTCGCTTCGATTGCGCTACTCTCGGGAGGTCACGTTTTACTCGAGGACCGTCCCGGCACAGGCAAAACTACACTCGCCCGTAGTTTAGCAAGCTCCATCTCGGCGACATTCCAGCGTGTACAATGTACTCCGGATACATTGCCGAGTGACATATTAGGAATGGAGTTGTTCAATCCGACGACCGGGGCGTTCGAACGCCGGACGGGTCCGATTTTCACGTCGATTCTACTTGTCGATGAGATCAACCGGACGACACCACGTACACAATCCGCGTTGCTCGAGGCGATGCAGGAACGTCAAGTGACACTCGGGGAAGTGTCGCTCAAGTTACCGGAACCATTCTTTATGATTGCTACACAAAACCCGTTCGACGGGCAAGGGACGTTCCCGCTCCCGCAGGCTCAATTGGACCGTTTCTTATTCAAATTGACACTTGCTCCCCTCTCACGAGATTCCGAACGACGACTGATTCGCAATGAGCATCTCGCTTCAGAATCCTTCTCTCTGCAACAGGACGAATTGTTAAAGATGCAGCAAGAGGTACGAGATGTCCGATTCCACGAGGCGATGGAAGATTACTTGCTGGATTTGATGGAATCGCTCCGTCACCATCGCGACATCGAGGTCGGACCAAGTCCACGAGCGACGCTCGCATATACGATGGCGGCTCGGGCTCATGCCTATATGGAAGGACGGGACTATGTCTCACCGGAAGATATTCGGGCACTCGCGCTTCCGATTTTAGGGCATCGAATCGTCTTGACGGTTGAAGCATCGCTGAAGACGAAGCCGTCAAAGTTGATCAAATCTGTACTCGAGACCATCCCGGTCCCCTCAGAGGTGTAAGATGCAGTTAGTCAGCCCACGCTATCTCGAGTCCGGCTATATGTGGCTCCTGTTCGTCGTCGGGGTCTTCACGGCACTTTATGGGAACGTCTTGATTGCCAGTCTATTGATTGGATTCAGTCTCTATGCACTGGTCATGCCATCTTTTATGTTTCGATTGGCAGAACAAATCCATGTCGACCTCACTGAGGAGATGAAACTCTTTCCGAATGACGAGGCCGTCTATGTCTTGAAACTTGTGTCGACGGCAAAAGTCCCGCTTGGCGTTGTCCGCCTATCCGGCTATTTGCATCCGACCGTGGAATCAGAAGGACATGCGTTTTGGCGTCAGGAGAACTTTGTCGAGACGAATGCGACTGTCGACTTCACAATCCCGCTCCATGCGAAGAAGCGTGGTCCCATCCGCCTTGAGGCTATCGGGATGGAAATTCGGGATCCGTTACGCATGTTCTCGCTCTATAAAGAGGACTCACTCCCACGCATCGGCTATGTCTTCCCTGAGTTTTCGCCCTATCCGATTCCGAAACGTCCCCCTACTCTCCCAGGTGAGGAGATGGTTCGTCATAGTGCCTATCGTGACCCGGAGACGTTCCAATCGGTCACTCCATATCATGGGCAACCGATGCGACAGCTATATTGGTCTGCCTATGCGAAGACGGGCGAACTGCTGGCCCGTACCGAGCAACCGGTACAAGCAAATGAATATGTCATCGTCCTCGACTTGTTGACGAAGGATGGGCGTGCCCTCACCTATCAGATGGAGCGCCTCATCTCGCAAGCTGCCGCATTATGCCGTGATTTCGAGAAAGAAAATGCGAGTTACGGTCTGATTGTCCCGACGCTTACGAAGGATGGAATCACGTATGACCTTCAACCGGGAAGTGGTGAGGTACATTTTCGGAAGATTATGACGACGTTCGCTTGTCTGTCCGAGAGTGATTTTCCGCTTGCTCGCTCCTTGTTTGAACGAAAGGTCGCCAAATACAGTGGGAATCAGTCGATTCTCCGCTTGGGGGGTGACGGTCAATGAGATGGTTATGGTGGGTCTTCGCAGCATTTTACATCGGGCACGTGTTTCCATTGCTCTTCTTATTGACACTTCGTCTCCCTCGGAATACACAACTGATTGTGCAGACGATCATGAGCGTCGGTGCCCTTTATTTCTCTTATGAGATGAGCATCATGCTTTTGATATTCACATACGTTCATGCATTCATTCGGACGTTGGATTGGACGGACCGTTACGCGATGGCGAGCGTATTGTTTTTGGTGGCGGACTGGTTATTCCCCCCGGCATCGCAATCGCTCGCGATGGTGCTCTTTCCGTTCATCTTTTTGATTTGGCAACGAAACCTGTATTACCGTCGCGACTACAAGCGGATGGTGACGATGTTGACCGTCGGCCTAGGCATCGGGCTGATTGTCTCTCTCATCATTCGTACGATTAAAGAGCTATTGTTTGGTAATGTCGTCGCCTGGATCACTCCATTCTTTTTGTGGATTGGGAGCTGGTTTGATGGAATCGTACTCGACCCGAATGATCGCGTAAACCGCTTCCTCGTACCGAATAACCCGAACCTAGATGCGGAGACAGTGGCGCAAGAGACATTGCTCGCGTCCGCATCGAATAACTCGCTGTTCTATATCGGAGTGTTTGTAATGATCTTGCTTCTTGGAGTAGGATTGTTCTTCTATCTGCAGAAGCGAAAAGACATCCAGGAAGATGGAATGATTCCTAGGAGTATTCACCACCCGACACTCTCAGATAAGCGGATTGTCCGCTCGCCTCGCCAGATTCGCCTTCTTGAGACGGGACGAAAGTTAGAACAGCAGCACCCACGTCTTCGGGAAGAGACGGTGGCTGATTGGTTGCAGCGAATCGAGTTCACGGACCACAGGCTTTATGCAGATTGGTTAGAGGCCGCAGAGTATGGGGACAAGGAAGCGCCACAAGCAATCAGTGATTCATTCGAACGACTCGTTGAACAAGTTAATAAACGCTAAAAAACATCCGGCAGAGGAGTTCCTTCTGACCGGATGTTTTTCATTATAAAATTGGACTGAGAAGGCGGGACACGCTCTCTTTGAAGCGAATCCAACGTGTCCTCGATTCATAACGTTCGATGGTTAGCCGCTCAGCGCGTGCCTCGTCTCGCTCGAACGCATCGATGACGGACTGAGCGATGGCTTTGTCGAAGACAAGCGCTGAAATTTCAAAGTTGAGGCGGAAACTTCGGGCGTCGATGTTCGTCGTCCCAATTGATGCGACTTCTCCGTCAATGACGAGCGTTTTCGCATGAAGGAATCCTTCCTCATACGTGAACACTTCTGCCCCGTAACGTACGAGCTCCGCAGCGTTCGCATAGGTCGCCCAGTAGACAAACATATGGTCGGGCTTGTTCGGGATCATCAGTTTGATCTTAGTACCCGCCATCAGGGCGATTCGACAGGCATCAAGGAAACTTGCATCCGGGATGAAGTAGGGAGTCTGGATATAGATACATTCTTTCGACTGGGTGATCATTTTGACGAGCATATTCTTTAAATGCTCCGTCGACGAGTTTGGACCCGATGTCACGATTTGAACCGGGGACGCATGACGAGCAATTCCTTCGATTGGCCAAACAAAGTCGTCTTTCTGTGCCTTCGTTCGTGTCGGGACAGAGCGATTCCAATCCAGGATGAATCGTTCGAGCAATTCCTTAACGGCGTCGCCTGAAATTCGTAAGTGAACATCTCGCCAATAACCGAAATGCTCATCCTTTCCAAGATACTCATCCCCGACGTTGAAGCCGCCGATATAACCAAGTTCTCCGTCAACGACGCAGAGCTTTCGGTGATTTCGATTGTTGACGCGGAAGTTGATGTCGAGTTTGGACGGAAAGAACGATTTGACTTCCCCACCGTGGGCCAGCAGGTCCTTAAAGTGTTTGTGCCTCAGTCCCCTCGAGCCTACCGCATCGTAGAGGAGTCGGACACGTAATCCTTGTTTTGCCTTTTCGGTCAATAAGCGAATTAACGATTGACCCAGTGCATCGTTTTGGATGATGTAATACTGAATGTTCACTTCTTTCGTCGCCTGTTCAATATCTCTAAACAGTAGATCAAACTTCTCTTTTCCGTCGTGAAGGACGTCGATATCGTTCTGGAAAGACATCATCGCATTCGTCGATACGAGATTCAATCGTGCGAGTCGTCGGTGCTTCAATAGAAGTGGATGATTGAACGGTGCCATGGATTGGTCCAATTGGTCAAGTTGCTCCGCCACATGATGATGATACGCTTCACGTTTCTCTTCTTCGACTTCATAAAAGTTTTGAGATTTGATCAATCGACCGAAGAAGATGTAGACGAAGAATCCGATGAGAGGCAAGAAGAAGAGGACGAGTAACCACGCCCAAGTCGTTCCAATGTCACGCCTTTCAAAAAAGATAATGGTGATTGCAAACGTGAGGTTAAGCAATAAGATGAGCCAAGTCATGATGACGATAATGAGTCCGATAGTCACTTCCATGGTATCCCTCCCTTTTTTCAATTTTTACCCGAAATCAGACTATCTTAGCAAATGTTTTTCCTGATTTGGGTATACATTAATGAAGAAGTGAAGAAACGGGGGAAGCTTATGGAAGACATGATGATTGGGTTCAGCTTACTTGTCCTCATCGGTGCACTTTCGCAGTGACTCGCTTGGCGTTTTGACTTCCCAGCCTTCTTGATTATGACGGTTGCAGGGATGCAAATTCAAAGCATGGACATATGCATATTCTGAAACAGCTTCGTGAGTTTAAAGAGAACATTTCGATTTTACTGGTTTCGACAGTCTTCATCATTCTGACGGCAAGTTTGACACGTGATAGTTTACTCGCCATTTTCGACTGGCCTCTCCTCTTGTCGATTCTCGGAATCTTATTTTTTGTCCGACCGATCTCGGTGCAGACGTCGCTCCTCGGTTCTCCACTATTCGTGCAAGAACGGGCACTCATCACCTGGATTGCCCCTCGAGGTATTGTTGCGATGACGGTGACCGGTTTCTTTGCACAAGAGATTGCCGAACTGGGAATTGAAGATGCGGAACGGATGTTGCCAATCACACTCGGTTTAGTCGTAACCTCTGTCGCCCCACATGGATTGACGATTAAACCACTCGCGAAGCGACTCGGACTGACGAAAGTGAAGAATCCTTGGGAGAAGATATAGACAAAAAAAGACACCGCCCGATGGCAGTGTCTTTAATCAGCTTGAATTAGTTCAAGACTTTGATTGTGATTGATTGGCGACCGAAAGCAAGTGCTTGCTCTTGTGTCGGCATCAAGATATCGATTTTGTTTCCTTTGATGGCACCACCAGTGTCTCCTGCGATGGCTTCTCCGTATCCTTCAACCCATACTTTAGAGCCGAGCGGAATGACAGAAGGGTCAACCGCGATGACTTTTTGGTTCGGGTTCGAACGAACGTCGATTCCTGTCGCTGTGATACCAGAACATCCTGCACAATATGGTGTATAAGCTGTCGCTTCCACTGTCATTGTCTGACCTGAAGCCGGAGCTTGGGTTTGCGTTGTAGACGATGCAGTTTTCGTAACTGGTGCTGATGTCGATGTCTTCGGTGTTGTTGTCTTCGCATCATTCGCTACAGATGCAGCGGCTGCACCTTTCACGGCGAACTCTTGTCCAGGGAAAATAAGATCTGAATTAAGACCGTTCCAAGTCATCAATTGATTGACAGAGACCCCGTGGTTCAATGCGATACGATAAAGTGTATCACCTGATTTAACTGTATACGTTTTAGATGCAGTAGAAGCTTGTGATTTCGCTTCTGCCTTTCCAAGTTTCAAGACTTGGTTCGGATAAATCATATTTGAGTTTAAGCCGTTCGCTTGTTTGATGTCATTTACAGAGACGTTGTTGTTCACGGCGATACGATAGAGTGTATCTCCAGACTGAACTGTGTGTGTTGATGCTGCCGAAGCTGGAGCAGCGACTCCTAAACTAAGGCCAGCGAGTGCCGTTAGTGTCAATAGTGGTTTTTTCATAAGAATATTCCTCCCTTTTCTAACGCCCCCTTACTGTAACACCTGTATATTTCACAGCGATTACAGGACGATATGAGAGTGTTATCAGTTCATTTACAGAACAATTCACGAGGATGAGAGGATTCAGAAAATTGTTTTAATCCATAAAAACGGCTTTCTAGAGCCATTCTAAGATATAATAAGGAGAGAAATAAGGAGGTTTTGGTCTTTGGAACTATTACTGCTATATTACATTGTGACTAATTTACTAGCGTTTGTGTCATATTTTGTCGATAAACGACGGTCTCGCGTGGGAGCTTGGCGTATTTCGGAGCGAACATTGCTGACGATGGCTTGGATTGGTGGGGCGTTCGGTGCTTATGTGGCGATGCGCATCTTCCGACATAAGACATTGAAGCCGAAATTCCGGATTGGGGTACCTGTCGCGATTCTCGTGCATGCTGCGTTCACAGGATGGTTGATCTTTTAATCCTTATATAGAAGAAACTTGATCACATCTATTATTGGATGGTGATGAGAAATATCGGGTTCGTCCCATTTCATGCTCGTTCTAAAGTGTTTCTCCGTGAACAATCGAAATGAAATGTCGGGAAAATTCCGAAATGAGGAGGAAGACTATTTTGAATAGTATCGAGATGATTCGTCACGGCCCATTGACTCTACGGGTGACGGATCGCTTCACTGTTCTTTTGTGCGAGTCTGGGACGTCCGTGATTTTGGTGAACGGAATGCGCCTTACTCTTCATTCAAGAGAAGCCCTTCTCTTGGCTCAAGGACAAAGTGTGATGGTGGAGAAAATCGAGGAATCGTCGCAGATGAGGCTTCTTGAGTTTGATCCGGACGAATTGTTCCATCCCGAGTTGGCGAAACGATATGTAACACCGTATCTTACTTCCGAAAAATCCATACATATGTTAAAGCAGGAACGCGTGAATCAATCGATCATTCAGACGATTGAACGCGCTGTGCAACATCTATCTGCGGACGGACCACTCGCATTGATGGATGCCACACTGCAGTGTACGGTCATCTGGCGCTATTGGATTCAGCAAGAGGGTGAAGTGATGAAGAATGAGAACAAACGGGAGAGCCTTCGTCTGATGCTCGCTTATATCGAGTCTCATCTAGAATATAAGCCCACGTTAGCTCGAATCGCGACTGCGGGTAATGTAAGTCGCAGTGAATGTTGTCGGTTGTTTACTACGTTCGGGAACACCTCTCCACTTGCGTATGTCCAAGTTAAAAGGATGGACCGGGCCGCAACTCTATTAATGGATTCGATTGAATCGGTTGCTGACATCGCCAATCGCCTGAGCTACTCAAGCGTCAGTCACTTCGTACAGACATTCAAAGCACATCATTCGATCACCCCGCTCGCCTATCGAAAACAATACCAAAGGAAAAGAGCCGAGTAATTTCGGCTCTTTTCCTTTATCTTGCGGTCCATCCACCATCTGCCTTCAAAACATCACCATTCACGAAGCTCGAATCATCCGATGCTAAAAAGAGGGCGACGTTCGCGATTTGTTCGGGCTCACCCATCGGCGCTTCCCCCGCACCTTGGATGGCACGCATCCCGAGTTCGCTCGGTGCCGTGATGGTTGACCCGATATTCGTATTGACCCCACCCGGTGCGATGGCGTTGGCACGAATCTTACCGAGCGTGCCATGGGTCGCCGCGATGTTCTTCGTCAATCCGATTAACGCATGTTTCGATGCGACATACGCCGCGCCCCCGCGAGTGCCGAACAGTCCTCCGACGGACGCATTGTTGATGATGACGCCACCACGATCCTGTTTCTCCATCACTTGGATGGCGGCACGCGCTAATTTCATCGGTCCGGTCAAATTGACGCCAAGGACTTTGTCCCATAGTTCATCTGTCACTTCCCCCACCGTCAGGAAGTTGTCCATGATTCCCGCGTTATTGACGAGAATGTCGACCGATCCGAACGTGTCTTTCGCCGTACCGATGAGGTTGTCGACATCCGTTTGATTCGTCACGTTACCAGCAATGCCAAGAACTTCCCCACCCGCTGCTTTGATTTCATCAACCACCGCCTGCACAGCATCTTCATTCAAGTCGAAGGCGACGACCCGTGCGCCTTCCTTCGCAAACAGTTTGGCGATGGCCCGCCCCATGCCTGAACCTGCGCCAGTGACGATTGCCGTTTTTCCTGAAAGCTTCATTCCTCATTCCTCCTTTAAAGGTCAGAACGTATACGATGTGTGATGACAGTAATCTGCCTGTCACTATGATATACCCACATTTGGTCGGGAGCCTCCTGAGAAACATGGCGATTTTTCTTCAATTGACTCCCAGCAATCTTTATACTTGAATAAAAGCCACTCTATATAAAGGAGAGATGACGTGAGACAGTTCCATGCAACCGTCCATGGTCGAGGTGAACCGGTTCTTTTTCTTCCCGGTGGGGGATTCACTGGGTCACAAGGCCAATTATTTGCCGAAGCATTACATAACGATTTCGAAGTTCACCTGTTAGATCTACCTGGGTTTGGTGAGAGTGAGGGACTACATACATATGCGACCTCAAAAATACTCGCGGACTGGATCGAAGCATACCGAACTTCACGACAACTGGAGTCCATTCGTTTGATCGGACACTCGATGGGGGGTGCCATCGCCCTGGCGTATGCGGTCCATTACCCAGACCAGGTCAGACGTTTGATTCTCCTCGACCAAGGACATAAGCCGAATGCCATGATTCCGTTTCGTGAATATGGCATCTTCGGATTCGCTTTGCCGCTTTTGCGACTGCTGTATCACAACGTACCACTGAGCTTCTTGAATTGGATCGAAACGCAGGCGAGCCAACGTGTCTCTATCTTTTCCGAAGAACAGTTCCAACTGTTCTGTCAACGGATCGGAGTCGAGCCGACGGCATCGATTCGTTCTGCTGTCGAGCAATCGGCCCGTCTTTCGACCGGTGGCTTACACTTGTTGTTTGGTTATGATGGATTGGATTTTAAGGACTTGTTACGACGCGTCCAAGTCCCGACGCACCTGTATTATGCGGATTTCACGGGAATTGATTTGAAGGAGGCGAAGCGAACGCTCCATCATGTCAAACGAGCGGAACGACACCTTCACCCCTCTGTACAATTGATTGCCATACCAGGTGGACACTTCGTTCAGTGGAGCCGTCATTTCTCGATGGAAAACGTTCTGCGGTTCTTACATACATAAAACAAGACAGCGGAGAGGTTTCCGCTGTCTTGTTCGTCATGATGCCCAGTCGTGGCGCTTTAGCCAGTCGTGAAGTTGATGCTGTAGCTCAGGATGGAGCGGTTCACTGAGTTGTGAACGATAATGTTTTTTCACGTCCAAAATACTCATCTCACCATCGAAATGTTTCAACATATGGTCCATGTCCTTAATCTTTTGTACCTCGATATGCTCTACGTGAAGTGCGGCGAGCTCATCTAGATGCTCGACGTCCGTTTGAACGTCCCGGTCTCCTGTCAGTGCGAGCGTCGGAATGTTCAATTGAACCAATCGTTCTCGAAGTGACACGTCTGTGTGTGTAAGATGCTCCCGTAACCATTTGGCAGGGAACTTCATCAGCTGGATCCGCATCGTATCCTGATCCGTTGTTGTGACGCGCTCGAACAGTTTTTGTTGTTTCCCGACGACCGACTTCTCATTCAAGCTAAAGCGAAGCAGTTTACCCTTGATCCCTTTCGTACGTCCCACTTCTTCGAGCAAAGCATGTGCCTGTTCCTGCATGCTCGTCTTCAAGGCGACACCGGCACCAGACAACAGGACGAGACCAGAAACGGATTCACGTTCTGCTGCGAGTGTCGCGACGATACATCCTTCGCTATGGCCGAGAAATAAAACGTCTTGTGAGACATGGTCATGAGATTTCAGATAACGGACGACCGCCGACACGTCATCAACGAGTCCTGTTAGACCGACGCTATGTCGATTGCCACCACTCTTGCCAATCCCCCGTTTGTCATAGCGTAATGTGATGAATCCTTGTATCGTCAGCCATTCTGCTAAGTCTTTATACAAGTTTGACTTGAAGCCGGTACCGTTTCCGTCACGGTCCAATCCTCCCGTCCCTCCGATGAGGACGATGGCTGGAAAGGACGACCGTTCCTGATCGGGTGTCGTTATGGTGGCAGCAATGGTTGTTTCCCCTTGAATCAACACATTTTCTTGTTTATACATCATCCATCTCCTCCTTTTCTTCAACCGGCATGAACGCGTAGGAGAATTTCCGCAACGTACGTTCTTCAGATGGTTCATGCTCGAGCACTCCCTCTAAGAGATCGTAGAGACCTCTTAGGAATCGATCACTCTCGGCATCAGACAGATAAAGTGGGATACTCCGAAAGCCGACCTTGTTTACTTGAAGGTCGATTTTGTCCCGCTTTAAATAGTCTCCGAAATCCATGAGCAGTGACATCGCGAACGTATAACAGACCATGTACAGTTGCTCTCGGTCTTCCTCCTCAACAATCTTGTTGATACTAGTTAAAGGATTGTTTTGAATCGCATACACTTTCTCATACACCCCGCGAACTTTATTTTCGCTCATGACAGATAAAATCTCGTCTTGTACCATTTTGTTGATATGGCGATAGAGGCTCGCTTGAGGAACATCGGGAAGTGCTTTTGCTAAGTCTCCGGTCGTGACTCCTTCATTCATCAGAACGTGTTGAAAGATTTTCATACGAATCGGGTTCAATAAACTTTTTAAGACATCTTGATTCATTGATTCCACCTCGATGTTATCATATTTGATAATATTATTATTTATGATAATATCATGTGGTCGAATCGTTGTCTATGTCCATATAAAAAGCCGCCCTCGTATGGCGGCTGATTCGATGCATGATATATGATCACCGTTCACAGGCGATTCCGTCTTTGTCGCGGTCTTTTGATTGATTCGCGTCATATAAGGCTTTATTGACATAAGGTTTATAACGCGTCTTTCCACCTTTGTTTTTGGTCGTCTTCGATTTGGCCACGCCCCCTTTATACACTTTGTTCATCTCCGTGCAGTTTTTGAAGCGTTTCGCCGCAGCATCGACCGAGTCTGTCGGTGTTGCCGTCAATCCAATCATAAGAATGAACGTCGATAATGCCAGTGAGACTTTTTTCATCAAACCCCTCCTCTTACAAGTTATATCGGGTAAATTTGTGTGATATTTATCATTGAATGAGTGGATAAAAAATTCTTTCCGACACTGATGAAGTTCATAAGAGATATTTGATGTTAATTTTTCTCTACGACACGTCGCACGATAGAGAAGAACACTTGGTTCGGCAGATAACGCTTCAGCGCGATCAACAGTCCTGCTTGTTTACCCGATGGATAGCGGAGACGCTTCTTCCGGTCGGTCGCTGCACGCCAAATCGTCTCGGCGACGACGTCCGGACCTTCAGCGTTCGCACAAGCGGCATTCGTGTTATGGAGTGCGACTTCTGTATAGTCATCATATACATCGAGCGGTTGGTCACGCACGAGTTCTTGGGAACGACCGTAAAAGTCTGTTTTAATCGGCCCCGGCTCAATCAATTTCATGCCGATATTGAACGGTGCCAACTCGAACTGAAGCGATTCGATGAATCCTTCAATCGCCCATTTTGAACTGTGATACAAGCTATAGATTGGGAATGTGATCTGTCCACCGACGGAAGAAACGGTTATGATTCGACCGCTCCGCTGTTTGCGGAATTATGGGAGTGCTGCCCGAATCACATTCATGACCCCGAATACGTTCGTATCAAATTGCCGCTGAATCTGTTCGGGAGAGGCTTCCTCGAAAATTCCGACCGCTCCGTATCCAGCATTTTTCAACAACACATCCATCGTTCCATGATCCGAGACGATTCGTTCAAATGCCTCTCGGATACTCGTCTCGTTCGTCACATCTAGCTGATAGAGCGACACCCTTTTCAGGTTAGACAGTTCTTGATGGTCTTCAGGTCTTCGCATCGTCGCGGCGACATGCCAGCCTCGTTTGCTGAACAGTTCGACCGTTGCCCGACCGATTCCGCTCGATGCTCCTGTGATGACGATGGTTTGTTTTTGCTACATATCCATTCTCCTTTAATGTTTATATGTTTGAACTTTTGAACGTATTAGTGGGAAAGAAGCCTTTCTCTCTGTTTCCAAAAAGAAAGGTTATAAGATACATTCATCTTCAATCGCACGTGTCAGTGCCTTCAGCAGTCCGACCGCATCTTCAAGTGTCAGGAAATAAAAGTTCTCTGTCCCGACTTTCTCCGATGAAACGATGCCCGCTTGTCGAAGTAATTTGAGATGATGTGAGATGGCTGGTCGAGACAACTCAATCTTTTCATCAATCTGATTGACGTTCAAGCGTTCATGTTTAGCGATCTCGACGATGATGCGTTGACGATTGACATCGGCTAAAACTTGGAACAACGGAATCGCATCTTTAAATAAAGATAACGATACTTCGGGTGTAACATCTGTTCGTTTCATATTCATCACTCCGTTTAAAAGTTTAAACGTTTAATCCCACACTAAGAATACTAGGTGATCCGCCTTCTGTCAACGAAGTTGTTCGTACACTTCACGTATAATGCTTGCAATCATGTGTCTCGAGTCATAATCCCGCTTGGAGATTTTGACGAGCGGCGATGGTTCGGGGAAGAGTTGAGCATTGATGTCGTCAATTGTATAGCCTGCTGCAGTTTTCGTTATCACGTCATCGGTCAAACGTTCTAGATAATCGAGCTTTTTGGTCAGTTGCTCCCTTCCCTGTTCGAGACGCCCGGCATGCTGACAGTACACCTCATCAAAATCGAGGGACAGGACCCGTTTGAGCGAACGAATCTGTTCAGGGACCGACTCCTCTGGAATCATCACCTTCGGATACGGATGGACGAACAAATCACCCGAGAACAGTCGACCGTTCTCCTCATCATATAAGACGACATGATTCGGCTCATGACCGGGTGTATGGATCACATGATAAGTATGATGTTCTGACGTGATCTGATTTTCATGATAGGCGATCGGCTGAAACGGTTCCGGGTCTCCTGAGAAACGCGCACGGTAATCGGGGATTTCTAACCCTGTCTGACACATGTCCCTCGCGGACTCTCGTATGTAAATCGGGACACCGTATGACCGTTCAAGCCAGGCTGCCGTTCCGATATGGTCTTCATGGGGGTGCGTGATGCTGACAAGATCGATTGGAACCGACTCATAAAACGGTTGAAGTTCGGGTAGCATCGTGCGTGTTCCCGTATCGATGAGCATCCCGTCGATATAATACACATACATCGACATCTCGAATGGACCGTTCTTTACGTTGGCACAAACAGCCGTCACCGGTCCATAGTTCTTTATTTGCATCATGCGTCCCTCCAATTTTTCACTTTTCTTCATTATATCGAAAAAGAGCAAAGACCTGCAGACATTTCACAGTTCTTTGCTCACCCTTATTTAGAGATTCTCTCCATTCGTCGCAATGACCCGCTTATACCAGTCGAACGAGTCTTTCTTCATCCGCTCCATCGATCCGTTCCCTTCATTGTCACGGTCGACGTAAATCATTCCGTACCGCTTCTTCATTTCTCCTGTCGTAAACGAGACGATGTCGATGATGCCCCAAGGTGTGTAGCCAATCAAGTCGACCCCGTCATAGAGGACGGCTTGCTTCAATTGTTCGATATGGGCCTTCAAGTAATCGATTCGGGCTTTGTCATGAATCTTTCCGTCGACAATCTCATCGACGGCACCGAATCCATTCTCGACGATGAAGAGCGGAATTTGGTACCGGTCATAGAGTCGGTTGAGTACATAACGGAGTCCGACCGGGTCAATCGCCCATCCCCAGTCACTCGACTGGATATACGGGTTCTCGACCCCATTCGGCAGACCACCGTTGACGATATCGCCACTGTTGTCCGCGACAACGTCACTCTTCACGGTCGTCGACATATAGTAACTGAAACCGAGATAATCGACCTTTCCGTTCTGTAGGATTTCTTCGTCCCCTTCAAGGATTGGGATGTTATACCCTTCCCGCTCGAACTCGTTCAAGGCGTAGCTGGGATAGAAGCCGCGTACTTGTACGTCCGGGAAGAAATAGCGTTGACGCATCATCTCTTCGGCGAGCATGACGTCATCTGGGTTTGATGAATACGGATAAATCGGTACGTGAGAGACCATCGCTCCAATCTCGAAGTCAGGATTGATGGTTTTCCCTTTGGCAACGGCGAGAGCGCTCGCAATCAGTTCATGGTGCCCAGTCTGATACATGACTTCGCGGGCGTTCTCCCCTTCTTCTAAAAGGACTCCCGAATTCGTCCATAAGAAGAGTGGATTGTTGACGTCCATCTTGTTGTTGATTTCGTTGAACGTCATCCAGTATTTGACCTTGTCTTTGTAACGGTCAAAGCAGACCTCAGCGAAGCGGACGAAATGCTCGACGACTTCACGATTTCGGAATCCCCCGTATTCACGGGCAAGATGGAGCGGCATCTCAAAATGCGACAGTGTGATGATCGGTTCGATGTCATGTTTGAGTAGCTCATCGAACAAGTCATCATAAAATTGGAGACCCGCCTCGTTCGGTTCTGCATCATCACCATTCGGGAAGATGCGGCTCCATCCGATGGAAGTACGTAAACATTTCAATCCCATCTCAGCAAAGAGGGCCACATCTTCTTTATAACGATGGTAAAAGTCAATCGCCTCATGGTTCGGATAGAACTCATTCGGTTCGACCTTGTCTGTGATCCGGCGAGCGACGCCGTGTGCACCTGCCGTCAAGACATCGACGACACTCGGTCCTTTGCCATCAGCCTCCCAACCACCCTCGAATTGATGAGCGGCAAGCGCGCCTCCCCATAGAAAATCGTTCGGTAATGTCTTCATTGTAAGTCCTCCTTCACATAAATCGTACACGTCAAGTATAATTGTACCGGTACAATTATACAAGGTCGGTATATTGAATTACTTTTGTTTTTTTCATGATATAATAGAACCAGTGACGAAAAAGTGAGGAATGACGATGCTAAAATACCAACAAATCGCAAATGAAATCGAACAATACATCCACGAACAAAACTTAAAACAAGGCGATAAGCTCCCTGTCCTTGAGCAGATGATGAATCAATATGCGGTGAGCAAAAGCACCATCACGAAAGCTTTAGAGCTGCTTGAACGAAAGGGTGTCATTTTTCAACTACGGGGAAGCGGCATTTTCGTCAGACGACATAATCGACCTGGCTATATGAGCCTCTTCTCGACCCAAGGGTTCAAGAGCAATCTCGGAGACCGTATCTTGACATCTGATGTGATTGATGTGTCTTTCGTGAAGCCAGACTCGACCGTTGCAGAGAATCTCGGGATTGCCGTGTCGGACGATGTATATCGGGTCGAACGGGTAAGGTATGTGGATGGAGAGGTGCTCTGTCACGAGGAATCCTATTATGTGAAAGCTATCGTCCCCTATTTGAATCGCGAAATTGTGGCAGACTCTATTTTCGATTATGTCCAAAGCGCGCTCGGCGTCACGATTGGATTTTCTGACATGTATCTACAGGTCGGGCGATTGACGGAAAGTGAAGCGGAACACCTCGGATTGCAAGAGAATGACCCGACACTTCGCATCGAGACGATCTTCCATCTCACGAATGGGAAACCATTTGACTATTCCCGCATCACGTACCACTACGCACATTCACAGTTCGTCATTCAGGCGAACGGGCCCTATATGTAAAGACAACCCCTCATGCGCGCATGAGGGGTTGTTTGTCGAGAGATGAATATCACTTCACGACCGGGAGATTGACCTGTTCGACCCAATCGTCAATGAACCGACGTTGATGTTGATGTAATCGTGGTAGGTCTTCTCTTGAGAAAAATCGATGTTCGTGACTTTCGTCTGTCGATTGAGCGATTTCTCCTGAGAATGAATGGGTGTAAAAGATGACTTGAACACTATAGACGCGATCACCGTTTTCATAATTGGCATATCCCTCATCACCGGAATAGATTCCGAACAGTTTCAAATTATCCACGGAGAGCCCCGTCTCTTCGAGAGTTTCACGGATGGCTGTCTCTTCAAATGATTCCCCAGGCTCCATAACGCCACCGGGGATTCCCCAAACATGATGATCTTTTCGGTGTTGCAACAGAATTTGATTGTCCTGTTCGATGAGGACTCCACATCCTACAGTGATTAATAGATTCGATCCGATTAATTGACGCATATGCTGTATGTAACTCACTACACTACCCCTCTGTATTTAGAATTTAAAAAATCTTGATCTCCCCATTCACATGATCAATGAAATAGTACGTATCGTTAGCATCATGTGCGAGTATGAAATTTCCTAGTATATTTGGATGAAATTCAATAGTGAACGTCTCAAGCGTCTGCTCGTATGTCGGATATGAGAGGGACTGCCACACATTCTTCGCCTTCGGAATCTGAAGCTGAGGCAATAATTCGTCTTCAATCAATCCCTTCCAATCTGGGTTATGCAATATAAAGCGAAACACGTTTTCAAATGGAGCAAACGTCCCACCTAAACCAAACGCCAATTTGATGGGAAACGCACCTCTAACCACATGTTCAAAAAATGTCTCCATTTGGACAATACCAGTTGTCGCGACATGTCTCACTTGGTTTCCTTGAAGCGTCAACCCGTCTTCGGAATAGCTCAGAATCCAATCCCTCTCTCCTCTTAAGACGATGATCTCATTTGAAGAAAGCGTCAATTCCGATTCTAACACCTCACGATTTTTGATGGTTTTGGTCGTCACATGCTCTTCTTCCTGACTTTTAAAAGAGAAGCGACGTTTTCTCGAATCCCTTACAGTCCGCTTACGCTCTATAAGTAATGGAAACTGTTCATTCTCCAAATGGCGAAAGATCAAGTAGGTTGCTTCTCTGTCTCTCAATGCATGACTCGGTATGACCACTAATTCTAGTGGATTATGATGATTGGATAAGTGTTTTGACATCATGTTGCTTTCCGTCTCTTGAGGAACCAATATCCGAATGGCAATATCGCTAACACAGTAAAGCCAATCAATCGGTTGGTATTCGATGTTGGCTTGTTTGACTCTGTCTTATCCGAATGGACTGATGATGAGTCGCCTGCTCCACCTATCATTCCTTCTTCGGCATCCCCTTCAATACTTTCATTCTCTTCAACCAATAATACTTGAAACGCCTCAGTTGAAATCTCATCTCCGCTAATCATCTGTTTTGTATTAGATGTCAACGCCGTCAACATGTCCCCATCATAATCAAACCAAGCCGACGCTTCTGCGTATTTCACGAGATTGCCTTTTACGTCCGTCAACGCTTTCGGAGTTTCTTTGTCAGAACCGAACGTTGAGAACGCATATGTACCCGCTGATTGTTCATATGTTCCGATCACGTTGACCGGTTCATCATCTTGAAAAACGGTCGCCACAAATTCTTTTGTTAGGACGAACGTACATGTTTCTCCCGTTTTGTAACAAGAGGAAGACGGTACGTATGTCTCGAGTAGTGGCCCAAAAGTGATGTTCTCACTGTCCGTCATATGATAATTTGCCGGATCATCTCCCTGAATATGATCCATCACAATGTTATAAAAATATGCATCTGCAAAACGTTCCGCCGAGGATTCAGTCATCTCGGCTGATACGGTCCTCGTGCTTGCAAGCAGTCCGACACAACATATGAGTAAGCCCGTCATTCGTCGCATGTGTTTCTCCCTTCATCACCCTGAAGATTTCAGCAGCATCGCGTGATTGATGTGAATCAATTCGGCGTGAGGCTGTTTGTGACGACTGACATATGACGTGAATCGCGATGATGCGACAAATGCATTTGATTCATGAATCATCGCCAGTCGGACGAGAATGAGCCGTAATTGTTTTCTTCCTTCTCCCAGTGTAACACGGTCGACTTGGTTGTTTTTGTCGAGTCGGTTGATTAACAGCTCCACTTTGCAATCTTCTTTAATCAAATAAGAGACCCAATACGCCGTCTGTTGAATCAAGTCTTCATATTGCGCATGGAGGCCGTTCCCGAGCGGACCGCTCAAATCAAGGGAAATCGTGAACGTGTCGAGATTTTGTCGTTCGAACACTTTTGCCTGTACATGACCGACCTTTGAAGTGGCGACCCAGTCAATCTGTTTAGTCGGTTCCTTCTCATATCGTTTTGCACTCTGAATCATCAACGGATCGTTCAGCGGGGAGTGCTTGACGATACGGTCACCCATCCGAATCATTCGAGATTCGGTGATTGGTGACTTCGTGATGGTAGGTAACACAATCCATGAGGGCATATCCATCTCCTGATCCGTGAAAAAAAGAGTACCTAAATAAAACGGTAACGTGACACGCATCACACACATATGAATCGAAGCAGGTCCACGCTTCACAGCCGAGACGCTCACATGATGTATGTCCTGTTCGATCCTGGTGTCGTATGCCTGTGACCCGTCCTCGAATACCATCCGTTCATTACCCTCTAGTCGAATCAATAGCGGAACACCAAGGGCAATGATTCGCTCATACCCATCAATACGGACGATACATGATGTCTCATCGTCAATGAACAAGAGATCTTCTTTCTGCCGGATAGAAAATGAGACTTCGTTTGAAAGTGTTCGAATGATTCGTTTCCGGATGAACATGACGATTAATAATGCCCCGCATACATAAGCGATGGGCCATACATAAGGCATCCACATGGTGAGAAAACCGAGACTGACATAAGCCGGCCAAAGTTGGTCTTGAAGAATGGACGGTGTACTGATTTCGACCTGTCGCATCGTTACACCTTTT
This sequence comes from Exiguobacterium sp. s75, assembly GCF_018617145.1. Lineage (GTDB taxonomy): Bacteria > Bacillota > Bacilli > Exiguobacteriales > Exiguobacteriaceae > Exiguobacterium > Exiguobacterium profundum. The sequence continues at coordinate 768,775 of NZ_JACSJQ010000001.1, read as the reverse complement.
CGACGGGGACAGTTACGGACTCGAGTACGTCCACCAACACTTGTCGCTTCGTCGATTTGATGTCCCCTTCAAGGGTGAGGGTCAATCGGTGCGAGAGGACATGTGGTGCAACGGCTTGAACATCTTCAGGCGTGACAAACTGACGGTCGTTCAAGTACGCATAAGCTTGTGAGGCCTTGACGAGCGCGAGCGTCGCCCGTGGGCTCGCCCCGACTTCGACTAACGGATGTTGCCTCGTCTCGTGGATGAGTGCGAGCAAATACGTGACGACATCTTCATGAATCCGGATATTTTCGACTTCCTCTTGTGCTTCTAAAAAAGCTTCATTCGTCATCAAGGCATGCACTGTCTGTCTCGTCTTTGAAATCGTCTGTAGAATCAAGTTCCGCTCTTCATCTGCCCCAGGATATCCGACTTGAAGGGACATGAGGAAGCGGTCGAGTTGGGCGTCTGGTAGGGCGAACGTTCCTGCCGACTCGATCGGGTTTTGCGTCGCGATGACGAAGAATGGTTTCGGTAGTTGATAGGTGACGCCACCGATAGAAACTTGGCGTTCTTCCATCGCTTCAAGCAAGGCGGATTGCGTTCTCGGAACGGCGCGATTCACTTCATCGATGAGTAAAATATTCGTGAAGATCGGTCCGGTGCGGTTCTCGAACGTCTGGGTCTGCATATTGAAGAAGTCTGAACCGATGATGTCAGAAGGCAGCAGGTCGGCTGTGAATTGAATTCGGGCGAAGTCTGCCTCAAAACTTTTGGCGATGCTTTTCGCAAGTAACGTCTTCCCCGTCCCAGGCACATCCTCTAGCAAGATATGGCCGTTCGCCAGTAGGGCTGTGCAACATAATTTTGTGATTTCCGGTTTACCGAGGTAAATGCGGTCTAATTGGTCCAATACGTGTCGGATGGTCATGAGTTCGACTCCTTTTGTGTGCGTAGTAGGTATTCATCAAGTTGTTGGGTGAACGCTCGCTCACGTTGTGGTGAGATGTTTCCATCATCATAACGTGTCTCTAAATAGATAAGTAGGGATGCATCGAGCTCGATTCGTTTCGCCCAAGTCGACAACGTCTCAGTTGGGCGACGACGTTTATATGGAGGTAACGCTGCTTCGAATTGAATCAACTGCTTTCGGATAGCCGATGCTGGTAATGGATGAACTGTTCGGTTTATCTTCATCGACGCGTTGTCAGAAATCACTAGCGAGTGACCCTCGATAACTAACTCTCCCTCCTCGCTTTGTTTCTTCGAGGGGCGTCGTTTTTTCCAGAGCCACCATCCGAGCAAGATAAGCAGTCCGGTAATCATGTATGGGAGGTAGGAAACGCTGCTCGTCTCTTCTCCTGACGGGTTTCCGTAAGAAGGGGATTGGTCCTCAATTCGCTCTTTCGGTGTCCCCCCTGACTCGTCTTCTGACTCAATCATTGCTCCGTCTGGACCGTTCCCTTCTGGTTCTTCATATGGCGCATCCCCACACCAAAAGTCGACATCCGTCACTTCGAAAATCCCTAAAAATTTTCGTTTGTCATGACAGTCGGTGACCCAACTCGTAATCTCGCTCCCTGAGATATCTAATGATTGGTAGTAACGGTATCCCAGTTGACCGGAATAGGAGATGAGGGCGACCAGTAGTAGGGAGAGTAGAATCCCTGATACAAAAATCGTTTTGGCTTGTTTCATTGGCGATTCCGTATATGTATATTCGATTTCATCTCAAGTGACGGCTCCTCTCATAGTTTAAATCCTTTTTTTGGAAATAGGATTAAATGGATTATACCATGAACTTTTACGGAATATTCAGTTATTTTTAGACAAAAGAAAAATGCCCGTTCATTGAACGAGCATCCACACCTCTCTACCCTCATCCTCTTCGTCATACAACCATTCTTCAAATCCATACACGCGGATGTCCTGGTCACTCCGAATGACCCATTGGTTTATAAACGTTCTTACATATGGGATTGGAATCCATTTTTGGTGGGATGAATCACGCCGCATAAACGATTGTAACACCTCTTCATCTTCAAACACGAGAAGTTCAGAGTTCCAGAGTGTAGGTAAATCTAGCAGCACGACGACTCGCATTCGTTCATCCACACGCAACTCTACTAGTCGTTTCGCTTCATCGAGCAGAATATGGATGAGTGACTGTTTGATTTTGGCATTGTGTTGAGTATCCATTAAAAAAGTTTGTCCGACCGGAATCTTGGCATACCAATACCCATTATGAAACTCCGTTGGAAGATCCTCATGATTTTCTTGTATATTTCGCTGAAGACGACTTAATTTTCGTTTTAGACCACGCACTTTCCGATGTCTCATTTCAGGATCGACTCGACTTGCTTCATATGGTGTCGGTCATGCTCGATGAACTCCCCGATGATTACATGTAACGAGTAGGGGACACCTTGATGCGGATCATGCGAGACACCATTCGCTGTCGTTTTGTAAGTCAGCGCTTCTTCGCTTAAGGAGTCAAGCATCGTGACGAGTGTTCGCCGACTATTGATGGATTCCTTTAGTACGGTCTCACCTGTCAACTTCTCGGCCCTTTTCGTCGCCCGCGCGTTGAACGAGTCAAAGTCAGGGAATATCATCCCTTCGCCGTTCTTCACCGATGGGATGATGACATTCAACAGATGATTGTCCCAATGGGCGATATGTAAGACGATTTGCTTTATGGACCACTTCTCCGAGTCGCTCTGTTTGTTCCAATCAGATTCACTCAGCTTTTCTAACGTCTTGAGCCATTCTGTGTACGATGCGAATTCTTGAATAACTTGCATCCAATCCCCTCCACGTTCGCTTTAAATTACTGCGATTATAGCACGAACGAGTCTTTTTAAATCAAAAAACGGCATCGTTCGAGATGAACGATGCCGTGCGTGTCTCTATAACCAGACTGGTAATGAGAAGAAAACTAAGAACAATACGGTCAAGACACCGACGACCGGACTGAGTGACCGGTAGCCCTTTTTGATCAAGACAATCATCGTGTACGCGATGAACCCGAGTCCGATACCATCGACGATGGAATACGTGAACGGGATCATGATGATGACGAGAATCGCCGGGAAGGCATGTTCCCAGTTATCGAGCGGCAGATGCTTCACGTTCTGGAACATCATCATTCCGATGATGATCAACACCGGAGCGATCGCCGTCACAGGAATGATGGCAAAGAGCGGTAGCAATAAGAGCGATACCACGTACAATCCAGATGTGACGAATGAAGCAATCCCACCTCGTGCACCGACCGATATGCCGGCAGCCACTTCGACCGTCGAGACGGTCGGGCTTGACCCGAACATGGCCCCGGCCATCGTCGACAGACCTTGTGCAATGAGACCTTTCGGCGCATCCTTTTCTTTGTCGATTGCACGTGTCTGATTCTGAATCAAGCTGATATTTTCAATCAACAAGACGAGCGTCAGTACACCCACCGCGACTAAGAAGAGCGGAGAAGCAGATTCTGCGAACGAGATGTTCCCAAATACTGTGCCGAACGATTCGAAGAACGGTGTCAACGCGAAGCTTCCCGTCCAATCGAGTGTTCCCATCACGGCACTGAGTCCGACACCAAAACCGATCGTCCAAAGGAAGCTGCTCGGCCCCATCTTCAAGAACAGTAAGATGGCGACGAAGAGTGACAGGAATGCGACTTGGACGTCACGCTCCCCGAGATCACCGATGTGAAGCAATGCCCCACCCCCACCTGAGACGATCCCTGCCGCCTCGAGCCCGATCAAGATGAGGAAGAGGCCGAGACCGACCGTCAATCCGTCATGAATGATCGGCGGGAACGCGTTCGCCAATTTCCTCGCGACTTTGGTGACCGTCAATAGTACGACGAGTACACCTGAGACGAACGAGACGGCGAGCGCACTTTGCCAGCTCAACCCCATCTGCAGGACGAGCGTGTACGTGAAGAGCGCATTAATCCCCATTCCCGGTAACAAGAGAAGCGGTAGATTGAAGAGTCCCGCAATCAATGTCCCGATGATGCTTGTCAAAATCGCTCCGACGAGCGCCCCCTCGAACGGGAGTCCGGCTTGTGTCAAGATTGCCGCATGTACGGCCGGGATATATGCTGTCGCCAGAAAGTTTAGCACGCCCCCGTACGTTTCTGTTTTCCATTCTGTTTGTTTTGCCATAGGAATCAATCCTTTATTGGCACCCTCACCCACCCGTGTATACACACGAGATTGATTATATCCTGTCAGACATCTAACAAGCAAGAGTGATTCGACTCAATTCCTTCTTTGGACCCATTTATGAGACCGATTCCATCAAAAGATTTATTTTATAAAACAAGAACGTTTGTTCTTATTTTCGGCGCATTTTTGCGAACAAATCTGTTATAATGAAGGGGCAGGTTAACGCAGCAATAGTGGGGTCAGCCGCCAAGTCCACAATGGAGGAAGGCGGTGGTGCGGATGGAACAACTTTGGACCTGGGTTGGGGATTATGTGATGATCCCAATCCTTGCTCCGATCATCGTTCACTTGGTGATTCACCGAACATCCGATCGTGCAACGTCTGAACGCACAAAAAAATGACCCCCTCGGCGCAATGAGATGGGTCACTTTCTGATTCACTAACCATTGTGGCGGCTGGGACCACTCTTAAAGTGGTAGCCTGTAAGCCAGAGGTCGGTGTGTCCAGCACCGGTCTCTTTCTACTTGCATCATACCATACTTTATCCGCGTTTTCAGTAAGAGAAACGTTATTTGACACGAAAATCACAAATAATCTTACCGCTCAGGATCAATCAGCCTGAGCGGTTTTCGTTCATCTCACTGTATCGGGAGAACCAGACGAGCATCGCATCCGCATCTTCTTTCGGGATATCATCGATAGTCTCGACTGATAAGAATCCTCCACGTGTCGAGAACTGCACCGTACAAAGTCCGAATCGACGTTGCAAAATCGATTGCTTCACTTGAATCTGTTCGATCCGTGGTTTGTCCGTCAAGAATGAGCGGACGTTGAATGCACCCGTTCGCAATTGAATGAATTGATCCATGCGGACATATTTTGTGGTAACAAAACTGAGGACGCGCCCCCCGATGATGATGGCCCATAAGAGCAGGAGCCACCAAGCATAATCTCGGAAGAAATATAGTACGAGTCCTGAGATGATGAAGCCGAACCAGCTGATTCGGAGTAGTTTAATTCCTAAGGCACGTCTAGGGAGTCGATGTAGTTCGTCCGACCATGTGAAGTGCGTGAAGTGTTCACGGAGTACTTGCATCGCCCGGTCACGACGGACGAACGGGAGAATCGTCGACGATTCATCTTTCAATTCATCCATCGTCCCTGCTGCGACGAGTTCGACCCCGACGATGTGGAACCAGCGACGAATGAACGTCTCTTTGATGCGAATCGCTTGGATCTTCTCATATGGGATCTCTTTGGCACTTCGGTTCAACAATCCCTTCTCGACGCGAATGCGTTCCCCTCTCCGCTCAAGTCGGAAGTTCCCATACTTTAAGAAGTTGATGACCATGCCGATCACGATCGATAGCATCAACACTCCGATGACAAGAAGACCGATGGCGATGACGGACGCATGGACGACATAATCTTCGACTTGATTAAACGCCCCATCCAAATTGATGAAGTCGTCGATTGACGAGATAACCGTCGAGGCGACCGGGAAGATGGCGAAGACAGAGAGCGACGTGATGGATGCCAATACGATTTCGCGCGTAGATAAGGCGTACAACAGGCGACTTGGTAACGGCTCTGTCTGTTCGGTTGCAACCTTTTCCTCTTCAGTGTCGCCTTCGATTTGTGTATTCTGTTTACGATGACGGACTTGCTCAAGGATTTCTTCAAGTCGTTTGGCTTCGGTTGGGAAGACACCCGCCAACTTGAAAGAGGCATCGTCGCTGTTGGCATTCGTATCGAACGTCAATTCGACGACACCAAGCAACCGATAGAGGAATGGACTGTTCGAATGAACACTTTGAATCTTATAGAGTGGAAGCGATTTTTCTTTTTTCAACCAGTTCCCTTCGATGACATAGACAGTCTTTTCATCGAGGGCATAACGGAAGTTTAACCATCCGAAGAACTTCTGAACAATGTCGAGTAATAGGAAGAGTAAAATCCCGACTCGGATGATGATCCCGAATGTCGAGTCCCAGTCGTTATTGAGCACAAAGAGTAAGATGATTGGAATGGCGAACGACTTGATGACTTCGAGAATACGCAGCACCAAAACGCGACTCGGGAGTCGATGCCATGTTAACGCGGTCTCGGTCATACGACATCCTCCTCTTCAATGCGCGCATAGATGGCAATCTGTTCACGGAGTGTCTTGGCGAACGACTCTTCAATCGCATAGATTTCGTGAGAACCGGCCGCTGTCCCGATGGTGATGGTCTGTAACCCGTATTTACGGAGAAAAGGTCCTTGTTCCGCATGAACATATTGGACCTTTGTCATCGGGATGAGCACATCGTGTGTCGTGATGATCCCATGGTGAATTCGAATCTCAAGTGGCTGAACGTCATACGTGAATCGTTCTTGTTTCCACTTTTGGAACCAGATGAGATCAATCAAACTATAGACGACATCGATGACGAGTAGCACGATCAAACCAATCTGTATCCAAATCGGCCAGTCGAACCAGTAAGCGGCCGCCACGAGAGCTCCTATGACAAGAAGTCCGATGAGATAAAAAATCGCACTTGATAACCGGAAGACGGCACGTGCCTCGATTGGAAGTGTGCCGCTGATTCGTTGTGGTGTGACACCTTCTTCAGGTGTCGGTGTTGTTTCTGACATGGTGAATCCCCCTATCGTTCATATGTTTCTCTCTCTATTGTATACGCTCAAGTCTCAAAAAGGTTTCATATTGAACCTAAACAAGTAACGGGCCGAATATCGGCCCGTTACTTAGTCTTCAAAAAACCATTTCTTACGTGGTTCCACTTTTAGGTTGTCTCCATGTTTCTTCATTTCAGTGACAAGGTAGCGTTCGAGTTCATTCATTGCCTTGACCCAGTCAGTCATCGTCGCCACGAGCGGCACGACGATGAGAATGAGTTCTTCCTCTTCTTCTCTCATCTTCTCAATCATTAACTTCGCAAAGTCAAAGTTCTCATGGATGAGATCCTCTTCCCGGTCGATGAGGTGCTCGTTCTCGAGCTCGTAGGCTGAAAACAGACGCTCATGTCGACGCAACAAGTGACGAATGTGGCGATACAGCTCTTCGCTCAATTGTGGAGGAAGTTGTTCAATCGTATGAAAATCATGATCGAGCTTCTCGATGACATGGAGCGCGGCACGGTTCGTCTCAATCATTTTAGACTTCAGGACAGCTCGACGGAAGATCGGTGTCTTCTTCTCAAGCCAACGATTCGCTTTAATTTCTTCTTCAAAATAGGCATATGTTTGTTTTGAGTCGCTATGCAACTTTTTCGTCTCTGGTAACGAGTCGAATGAGGAGCGGCCGCCTTCCGTCTCCGCGAACAAGCGTGCGATCCGAACAATCATTTGACATGTGTCGGTGATCTGTGCTTCGAGTTTCCGTTCGTAGCGAGGTGGGAACAACAGTGCATTCACAATCAACGCGACCGTAATCCCCATCATAATGAGTAGATAACGTTCGCCCGCAAACACCCACATCGGCATATCCGACTGGCTCGCCCCTTCCATGATGAGAATCGTCGTCAAGATGACGGTCCGTGTCGTCGATTCTAAATTTAAAAAGAGAAGAATGGAAATGGCGATGATGATGACGAATCCGATAACGATTGGTGTCGGATTCGGAGTGAAAAGCAGAAATCCGACGGAGAGTAATGCTCCAATCAGGTTCCCTTTCATTTCCTCAATCAATCGAAGCCCGGTTTGATAGACCGACGGCAGGAGCGCGAGTGACGCAGCGAGCGCCGGGACGACGATTTGTTGGAATTGAAATGCCTCGGCAATCAGCAAGACGATTGCAACCGATAGTCCGGTCTTAAAAGTTCTAGCCCCAAATTTCATGTAGCGGTGCCTTCCTCTCTTACACCTGTCATATGTATTTTTTACCTTCTTCCTCAATTCTAAAACGTACCATATTCTTTTCAAGTGGAAATGAACCATTTTAGGAAGTTTTGTGAACGCTTCCGTGTTATGATGGCGTTGGATATTTCTTTCATCTTGATGGGGAGGGGTTTACTTGTCAACAATTGCTTTATTCGGCGGAAGTGGCCGTACAGGGGAACGGGTGCTTGAGCGTTTATTGAATTACGGACATGACGTCACACTTTTAACAAGACATTCGATGGATTCCAAGGAGGGTGTCAACGAAATCATCGGAGACGCGACGGACCAAGCAGCAGTACTAGAAACGGTTCAATCTGCAGACTTCGTTATCTCGGCATTAGGGACGGACAAACAAAACGTATTGTCTACATTCACACCACTCGTGATCGAAGCGATGAAACAATTTAACATAACACGCATCATCACGGTCGGGACCGCAGGCATCTTGCAGGCGCATGACAGCGACAACTACCGCTTTGAAACGAAAGAATCGAAACGTACGATGACAACCGCAGCCGAAGATCACGCCCGTGCTTATGAGTTATTACGGGATTCAGGCTTAGCCTTCACGGTCATCTGTCCGACTCAACTGATCGATGAGCAATCTACCGGTGAAATCATCGTGTCAAAAGAGGTATTGGGGACGAAACATTCAGGTCCAATTTCGAGAGATGACGTTGCCGATTTGGTGATGGCTTGTTTAACGGACGATGACTATGTCGGACACCGTGTCGGCATCACGACGGAATCATAATTAGGGGATGGGAAACATGCACGAACAACAAGAACAATTGGCACGACTCGCTTTGACGTTTGAACAAGAGGAGATGACGGACGCTGCACGACTCGCCCGTACCGCCCTACAAAAAGTAACAAATGAAGAAGTATGGATTGCCGTCTGTGGTCACTTCTCAGCCGGAAAGTCGACATTGCTCAATGATTGGCTAGAGGAAGGGTTCCTTCCGACAAGTCCGATTCCGACGAGTGCCAACATCGTCACATTACGGGGTGGCGAATCAGCGGCAGCCGTCGCAATCAATGATACGGACTGGATTTCACTAGATTCTTCTTCCCTATCAAACATCAGTGACTATTGCAAAGTCGAGGAAATCAAGGAAGTCGAGTATACGATTGACCGATTCCCATTTGATGAACACGTCGTGTTGATGGATACGCCAGGGATTGACTCAACGGATGAACGTCATCGCCAAGCGACGGAGCGCTCGCTCTTCTTGGCCGATCACTTGTTCTTCATGATGGACTACAACCATGTCCAATCGGAACAAAACATCGGACTGATGAAACAATTTAGCCGGGAAGGACGTCCCTACTCCATCATCATCAACCAAATCGACAAGCATGATGAGCGTGAACTCTCTTTCGTGGAGTTCAAAGCGTCATTGACGAAAGCGTTCCGACATCATGACATCGTCCCAAATGACACATTCTACATTTCACTTCGTGATGGGCAACATCCGCATAACGAAGTGGAGCGCTTGCGGTCATATGTACGTCAAGTCATCGACGAGGCAAAACAGCAACAAGTCGAGCATGCGGATGCATTGATTGATACGTTAGTCCGCCGCAACGAAACATCGATTCAATCGATGTTGGATCAATTGCCAACTTATGAAAAGAGTCCGAAGGAAATGCAGTCACGTCTACATCGCCTTGAAAAGAAACGGGCATGGTGGACCTCATTCCGTCGCGAATTCTTCAAACATCAGGCACCAATCGTCGAAAGTGCGCCGATCATGACTTATGAGTTCCGTGAGTTGTTGCGGTCCTATCTCGAGAGTTGTGCCCCGTCCTTCAAGGTCGGTCTCTTATTCTCAAAAGAGAAGACGAAGCAAGAACGAGCTCGTCGTGAGGAAGTGGCGGTCAAAGAGTTCAACCGTCTGATTGATATGAACTTACGTCCACATCTCGTGAAGTACGCGGAAGACATCATCCGAGATTTGAAACTTCCAGAGACCTTGCTACCGAAAGGCGATGTCCTCCCGATTGCACCGAGCTCACTCATCACCGAACAAGTGAAATCCGGTGCATCCCTAAGTGGTGATACAGTGTTGCAGTTCAGTCGTGACATCGAGACGGCCCTTGCGTCATGGGTGACGAAAGTATCTGAACCTTGGGTCCATTCGACGGATACGTACATGAAAGCGGAAGTCGACATGCGCTTGGAACAATTTACGACTGAAGAGGAAGCGTTGTATGAAGCGCTCGATACGGAAGCGTTACGGATTCGTCTTTCGAACCGTCTGAATGCTATCGGTCAATATGAAGCGTTGCAACTTGATTCAAATCATTTAGATCAGTTGGCCGTTCGAAACTATGTCGATGCAACGTATCTCCCGGAAAAACAGTCGAATGTTGTTGAATCAGAGGTTGCATCGACGTCGATTTTAGATAATCATCATGATCTATTTGATTTCAATTTTTCTTATGAACATACGGTATGTGAAATATTAGAGAATCATCCGTTGTTCCGCTCCCGGGTCTCGACATTACGTAAGAAAATCGAACGTGCGAAGCATGAGCAATATACGTTCGCCATCTTCGGTGCGTTTTCGGCCGGAAAATCATCGACCCTCAATGCCCTTCTCGGTGAGACGGTTCTACCGACCTCACCGAACCCATTGACGGCTTCGATCACAAAAATCGTACCGCCAGATGGTCGGACGAATCGAACGGCGATGATCACCTTCAAATCACGGGATGAACTTGAGGATGAGCTACAAGGTTACGGGACTTCCCTCACCTCGCTCGATGTCGACCACCCGTTCGTCAATGCGGTAAAAGCGGCACCGCTCAATTATCTCGGTCTAACGGAAATCGTCGACTATGACACGTTCTGCGCATTCGTCGCACAAGAAGAGAAAAGCTGTATCGTGAAAGAAATTGAACTCTACCTCGACTCTCCTTGGGCACGGCGTGGCATCGTCTTCGTCGATACGCCAGGTGCCGATTCACAGTTCAATCGTCATAGCGAGGTCCAGTTCGGCTATATGCGTGACGCGGATGCCGTCTTGTTCGTCACGTATTATAATCATGCGTTCACCGAAGCGGACCGGGAGCTCGTCATCCAACTCGGACGGGTCCAGGGGACAGGAGATCACGAGATGTTCTTCCTCGTGAACGCATCTGATCTTGCGAAAGATGACGAGGAGCGGAATGCGGTCACAAGCTATGTCTCACAACAGTTGACCGCGCTCGGTGTCCGCAGACCAAGCGTTCTCCCCATTTCAAGCCGAAACGCCATGCAGGGCGATGATGCTGGGTTTGACCGGTTCGTCTCGACACTTGAACGCTATGTCGACAAAGACCTTCGCCTCGCGAACGCGATGCGTATACAGGAAGAAACGACGGCGCTACTCGCTACATTTGATCGTGTTTTGAACGAAGCGAAAGAAGACGCGTCGGCGAAAGAACATCGTCGCCAGCAATTGATTGCTTTACTCGAGAACCCACCGGCACTCGATGTGTCAGCACTCATCGATTTATTTGACCGGGAAGCGAAAGAACTCCTCGCCCACCTCGAGACGCGATCACTTCTCCGACTCTCGGACTTCGTCAAGGAGACGTTCCATCCGGTCGAGGTCGATGGATCGAGAAAGAGCTTGGAGCGCGCCCTCGGACGTACACTCGACAAATACGCCTACGATATCCAGCAAGAGCTCCAAGTGTTCCAGTATCGGTTGGAGCGATATGTTAAACGCGAATTCGTAGCCTTGGTCGAACGGTTGACCGAGCGTCATGCGTCGCTCCTTCCGACGCTTGAATTTGACCATGACCTCGACGTGGCATGGTTACGAGAGGCTGTCGAACCGATTCATCTCGAGACATCACCTTATCAGTCGGTATTGAAGCGCTATAAGAATGCGAGTCAATTTTTCGAGGGAGACGGACGGACACAACTGAAAGATGAGTTGAACTCACTGCTTCGCGATATGATTCGGTCGCGTCTTGAAACGATTCACTCGAACCAAGTCGAGCGGGCCAACGAAGAAATCAAGAAATCCGAAATCGAGATTGAACGAGAATGGTCGACTCAAGTGACGGAAATCGCCGATGCAGAGCTCAGCATGTTGACGGACAACCATTCCTTTGATGAGATGCATGAACGTCTCGAGTCTCTCAGAAAGGAAACGGTATGAACACATTACTGCTCATCGGACTCATTCCCGCTGTCGTTATGACGATTGTCTTGGGACTCTTCCTGAGATATCTCTATTTGAACAAAGAATAACGGGAACGGTCCTTGATGTTCACATGACATCAAGGACCGTTTTGTACTTATTTGTCCGCCGGATAGACCACGCCAAGCTGTGTTCGAACGTTCGTCATCACATCAGCAAGACGAACCATGTCTGTTGCTGAATGCGCAACTGTCTCTAAATTCCTAGCTTCGATTGCTCGCACAAACGTTTCGATCTCATAGGACATCGGAGCATTCTGTGATTCTGATACGATTTCTGACGTGCCATCTCGCAACTCTAGACGGACTTCATCGCACGTCGCGATATCATTGATGACGATACGCCCTTTTTCTCCGATGATCTCAGAAGGCGTCGATGTCGCATGGATCTTTGAGTGCATGACAATCACATCAAGGTCATCATAGGAGAGAATGACCGTTCCGCTCCCGTCCACTCCCGATTCTAACGTAACCCCGCTCGCCTGGACTTCATTCGGCTGACCGAACAGTTTTAAGGCAGGTCCGAGGAGATAGACACCGAGGTCCATCAACGAGCCGTTCGAAAACTCAGGATTGAACGTGTTTGGATTTTCCCCGTTCTTGTACAGGTCGTATCGTGAAGAATACTGTGATTTATTGAAAACGGCCCGACGCACCGGAGCAATTCGCTCCATCGCCTGTTGAACCCGTTCAAGGTTCGGCATGAACAGATTTCGTAGTGCTTCAAGTAAGACGACCTCGTTCTCCTTCGCGACTTCAATCATACGAGTGACTTCCTGGACGTTCGAGGCGAGCGGTTTTTCACAGAGGACGTGTTTGCCATGCTGCATGAATAAGATGCTCTGTTCGGCGTGAAGTGAGTTCGGGCTCGCAATATAGATGGCATCGATGACATCACTCTGAGCCATTTCTTCAAGTGACGTGAACGTATGTAAGATGGAGTGATTTTCTGCGTATTCTTTAACACGTGATTCCGTGCGCGAGTAGAGTGCTGTCACTTCTACGTCATCCAACTGATTGATTGTGTCAATAAACCAGTCTGTGATGAAATTTGTACCAATGATGCCGAAACGAATCATGTGAATTCCTCATTTCTGTTCTTTCAGTTTTTTGATGAGTAAAATTTCATCCAATAATGGAATCTTATCATATCCGACATGTGGGATTGTCGCTTTCAGTTTTCTTGCCCGCGTCACCGCATCATGAATGATTCGTTCTAGACGATAGCCACGACGTTGATAAAAGCCAAGCGCTCTCAAATTATCATTGGTTGTGATGACGATTAATTGCTTAACTCCGTGCTGCATACCAATTTCTTCAACAGCATGGAGTAAGTGAGAGCCGATCCCACTATTCTCTATCAGACTATCAAGAGATATGATTTCTACTTCTTCATCCCGAATAACATACGTAACAAGACCGTGAATTTGATTAGTTTTCATGTAGACAAATCCTTCGAGCTCTGCACAATCGTATGTTCCCGAAGAAACGACCATTTGAGTTGAACCCCAATGTTTAACAAAAAAATAGCGGATATCTTCTTGCATACAAGTATTGATTGGTACAATCATTTAGTTCATCCCTGTCTATATATGATTAAAAATACGGTATTCGAAATATATTTCAAGCTAATATACTCTCTTATTATTTGGTTTCATTCTGAAAGACTTCGGCACGTCTCCTCTCCTTAATCGGCCAACGATAAGTCTTTTCCTCATTTCCGACATAGGCTACACCGTTTTCAATAGTCAACGAGGAACAGTCAAGGAGATGACGTGGCATCGGATAAGAGTCAATCCGTCCGTCCACTTGGACATGAACGAGACGACCGTCGATTGAAGAGATGACCCACACCCCCTTCTCTGATGCACACATCACGTCACAATCATGAAGGACCGGGGCCTTTCTGACTTCTTGATTATAGTGAAAACGTACGGTTCCCTCTGTTGAGAAGCAGACGAGTGCCTCGGTCGAGATCCCTTCTCCAAAGATACCCTCGTCCCCATACCCGATCCAGATTCCCGTTTCATTTATAACGACTACTGCAATCGCGTTACCTGCGTGAAATGAATGTTTGATGTCTCCGTCTGCATCTAACACCCACGCATTGATCGGTTCTCCTTCTAACGTAAACGCCCAAATGAACAAGTGATTCTCGTCAATGATTCGAATACCTGCCACATATTCATGCCGTTTGAAGTCCATAATCAACCCATTCCAATGGATGTAGAATTGATGATCGGTCTTGACCAAACGAGCGGAACCCATCGGCTTCCGCGTATCGGAATCAACCACCTCTATTTCATCGTTCATACACAATCACCCCTTACCGTCTTCGAATCGCTTAAACTCCAACGCTGCTCGAAATCGTCTAGATTCTTCATCACTCACCACTTCGTCTATATATCTCGATTTCCAATAAGGCGAAAGGTCCAACTCTTCCACTCCGATTCGCTTGAACCAATCCAACACCGTCTCATTCGATTGATGTCTTGAGGCAATCGGCAAGTCCAGATTGAACTGGATGAGCGCATTCCGAACCGCATTATCGGTCCATTGAACCTCTTTGGATTCCACAAATCCATTTGCTTTAGCCTTACGCCCTCTTCGTTTTACGGCGTCACTCGAGAAATCAATGGTCGAGACGACACGCTTTCTTTTCCTGAGCACGCTGAGCGTCAAAATCAGGAGAACAATCAAACCCCCAATAAGGAACCATAACCAGTATGAATTTCCCGACTCGGTTACTGTCCCTCCTGTTTCGAACGTATAGTCTAAAAAGTCATTCTTCAAGAATTGAAAACCCTCATCATCTTTCAGACGAAACTTCCCTCCATGTTCATCACTGCTGGCTCCGTCCTCTCCAGAAAAAAGAAGCACGATTCCACCTTTTGTCGGGTCGTGAAACCATTCCCAAAACAGTCGGACCAGATAGATGGATCCAGTCACCAACATCAAACTACTTAACATGACCATCAATAATCGGATTGAAAATCGCATCGTAACCTCCGTCACACATTATGTACTATCGTAACACGACATACGACGAATTGTCAGAAAAATCCAAACGAAAAGACCGAGAACTCTCGGTCCACTGCTTTACAAAATTGCTTCTGCGAGTAATCTGTCGAACTTACGCACATCCACTTTTTTATTTAGATTGATTTTGATCGTTCCGGCTCGAGTGAACAGTTGAACTTCTGAGTTCAAGTCGAACATTCTTCCCGCATTCTCCGTCGAGTACATATTGATTGAGTCGTACGGAAGCGAGTACACCTCTATCTTCTTCCCCGTGAGCCCTTGCGCATCACGGACAATGAGACGTTTGTTCGTGAAGACGGCGATGTCACGGACAGTCTTGTAGGCAGCGACGGCCCGCTCCCCATCGATGAATGACTCCGTGATATCAATCGGCACCTCACACTCTGAATAAAACGTCCACGACAAATCACCAATCGGGTTTCCCATATCGATTCCTCCCTCTATGAAATGAATGTACTATCCCTATATTCCACAATTCTCGTTTGATTAGACCTTGAATGGGAAGATAGTGTATAGCAACTTGATTGTAGAGGAGGACGTCGTCATGATCGCGCAACAAATCATCACATTGCTACTGATTGGCTATCTCATTTATTTGATTGATTCCAAACGAAATTACTTCCCTGTCCCGGTCATCTTGGTCTTGATTGGGATTGGTCTCTCATACATCGCCTTTTTTGATTCGGTATTCATTTCAAAAGATATAATCTTCGAGGTGTTCCTACCAGCACTTCTGTTTACATCGGCTTATCAGTTCAAATACAAAGATTTGAAAGACAATATCGGGATCATCACGATATTGAGTACGATTGGTCTTGTCTTGACAGCCATCCTGATGGGGTATGGCACGTTTTGGATCAGCGAGCTCTTCACCCCGCTCAGCCTGACCGCCTCTTTCTTATTGGCGTCCATCTTGATTCCGACCGATCCTGTTTCCGTGACAGCCATTTTAAAACGGAGTAAAGGGGAAAAACGGATTGCGGATGTTGTCGAAGGTGAATCGATGGTGAACGATGGGACGAGTGTCGTCATCTTCACGATTTTCCTCAGTATGTTCGCGACAGGAGAACAGTTCTCCACGCTCAACTTTTTAACTGAATTTTTAATTGTGTCAGCCGGAGGAATCGGCATCGGCTTCATTTTTGGATTATTACTTAAAAAATTGATGATTGTCAGCTTTAAAAAGCATGAGCTCGTCATGTTGACGATCGTCATCGCATACGGGGCATTTTATCTCGCCGACGCGCTAGAAGTATCGGGGGTCCTTGCGACCGTCACAGCCGGAATGATGCTTTCTCATGAGCTCGGCATGAAAGAGGACTACGAATCGGTCCAGCGTCACTTGAATGGATTTTGGGACATCGTCATTCCGATATTGCTCGCTCTCCTGTTCTTATTGATTGGAATCGAGGCGACCAGCTATTTGTCTGTATCGCTCTGGACGTTCGCTGTTCTTTTATTCTTGCTTTCGCTTCTGACCCGGTTCATCGTCGTCGGCGGTCTCGTTTATACTGTTCCTGTATGGCGTAGAGAATTTAAAGATGATTTAACGGCGACTTCATTACTCACGTGGTCAGGAATTAAAGGAACGATGTCGATCGCCCTCGTCCTCTGGCTAGAGGCAGAGAACATTAACGGCTCGAGCGAAATGATATCTCTCGCGTTTGCCGTCATTTTACTCTCTCTGATCTTACAAAGCATCGGGGTCTACCCATTAACGACCTATTTAACGAATAAACATGACGAGTGACGAGACCCTTCCTTAGAGAAGGGTTTTTTACATTCTGAAATTGACATCGCCCACTTTTAGTGTAAAATTACACTTATAATATACTAGGAGGTGATTCGTTGGAAAACACTTCAACACCATCCGCTGCCATCTATACGGGGATTGTGACCGTCCTGCTTGCACTCATCGCTTCGTTTCTGACTCCATCGTTCTTGAAGGTTGGCATCATCTGGGATATCGTTGCGTTCTTAGTCATCGGGATTTCGACATTCAGTTTTACATACCATTATTATCAATCAAAACGATTGACCTACTGGCAATACATTTGCTGTTATATCATCGTCTGTCTGCTCTTATTTATCGTGTTTCTCGGAATCTCGTGGATCTTGATTTTCATAAGCTCAGCGACGCTGTAAGTCAGACAAACAAAAAGGAGCGCTTATGCAAAAATCCGAATTTATTGAACAAGTCTCTCGAAAAATGAAATTGATTCGCATCGAATCCCAGTATTCACAGGAAGAGATGGCGAACTTACTTGGGATTTCAAAAAAAACACTCATCCAAATCGAGAAGGAGAGAAATGAAGCAAGCTGGTCGACGATTGTGACGCTATGCGCCTTGTTTAACGAAAGTGAGATTCTCATACACTTGATTGGTGACGACCCCGTTGAATTCGTCAAACTGATTGCGACCGAGAACACTTATGAGCCGAAAGAAAAAACACTCGGCGGACGCGTCTTTTGGCATGCAATCGAGTCAGGTCCACATTACACCCTTCAACAAAATATCATCAGCGGACATTATCGGATCATCGATCTCAACCATGTGAGGTGGTACAGCACGTTTGATGCAGAGGATGCCGAACAGGTAAGGTCGAAGTTGGAACTTCATCGTGAGGAATCAGATGACACGAAAGCATAAAGATTTGATGATGGCTTTCTGTCTAATCGTCATAACGATCGTCTACTTTTGGCTGATCCCGAAACATTGCGTATGACTACATTTGGTTCGTTGGCACAATCATTTTACTCGTACTCTCGTCTTTATCAATCACGCGCTTGATTCAATCATACCTTCCACTTTCTTTGATGAAATTCGTCCTGATTAGCGTGATTTTTTTCCTTGTACTCTGTTGTCTGTTGATTATCCTATTTTATGTCGTAGCGCTTTACCAGATGAACTATTTGTGACGAATTGGAGGTCTTTGTATGCGATTTTATGTCGGTTCAAGCTTTTCAAATATCGAAGAAGTACGGTTCATGCGTAATGAGCTCATTGCGCTCGGTCACACCCATACATACGACTGGACCCAGAACGAACGTGCCGCTTCAATCGATGCGTTACGTGCGATTGGCGAAGAAGAGGTTGCTGGAATTCAAACAGCGGACTTCATCGTCATCCTCTTGCCTGGAGGTAAAGGCGCACATGTTGAACTCGGGATTGCACTCGGAATGAACAAATCGGTCTTTTTATACGATTTGGGTGATCAGATGATGAATATGGAGGAGATGAGCACGTTTTACCATGTGGATGCGGTACAACGCTTGGAGGGACCTTTCTAGGACCTCCCCCGCCGAATCCAAGGTCGATTGGAGCTCTCTAATCACGTTTGAGCTGATGTCCTTTATTCTCACGGAATCGAGCCGGGTTGTAGCCTACCCATTCCGTGAAATGCTTGTTGCGTTAATCTATATTTAATAGGTACTTAGATTATTCAATTCTACCCAATTGCATCACCAAATGTTGAATTTCAGTATTTAAGAAATCAGTCAACTCGACTAATTCTTCCTCAGATGGAAACAAGGATACGCCTGCTACTCGATAAGTATCAGGAATCGAAGCAGTACCACCTAAAGCTAATGCATTCTTATATTGGTTCAGAGTGTCGACTGGATGTTGCCTATACTGCATATACATCCGAAGTGCAGCAATCTGAGCAAGCGCATATTCTATGTAATAGAAAGGCGTTTCAAAAAGATGAATCACGCGCAGCCACTATTTTCCTTTCAAATCACTCACATCGCTCCAATCAATCAAATCAGTCTCATATTGATCGACTAAGCGTTTGAATGTTTCATCAAATGTGTCCACGTTCTTTTCTGAATCATATAGATTATGTTGAAATTGGTCCACGATGAAAACACTTGGTAAAAATTCGATGATTAATCGAAACTGTTCTAGTTTAGCTTGAATGAAAGCTCGTTCATCTGAAAAGATTTTTGTCCGTTGGTTCATCGAAAATAGCTCTAGTGACATAGGTGCGAATTCGCCGACTTCAAACGAAATGGTCTGCGCTTCGAAAAATAGGTGTTGCTGTGAGAGATCATGGTGGATGGCATGACCCATTTCATCTATTAAAGCAATGTAGTCATCAAATCCACCGAATCGGTTCATAAAAATGAAAGATGATTTTGAGTCGGGTAAAGATTCACAAAATCCACCTTCCGCTTTATTCGGTCGAGGCGTTAGATCGAGATGGCCCTTCGCACACATGTCCCTAAACAGCTTTTCAAAGTAGGAATCGACTTCATTCAAGATTCGTTCCGTTCCACTGATTAAGTCATGCAACGAAACGGATAAATCGTGATGATTCGAAAAGGGAGAAATAAAATGAATCCCATGGCGAAAGTTTCGATTTCTTCAATTCCTTTGTCTGTAGTTGCTGGAACGAGCGGCGAAGTGGCTCAAAATGTTTACTCACTTGATTCGCAAATCGTATACAATCCTCGGCATCATAATCTAGACGACCTAGCTTCATAAAGGCTAGTTCACGATAACTCTTAGCGTTTAATCGTTGTGACTGATGTTCCCGATTTTGAATAAGACTTCTCAAGCATTCAGTGATGTCAGCTTCTGTTGAGACATACGCTTTATAAATGAGCGTAAAAGCCTGTTTTCGGATGGATTCGTCAGCATCGTATAGGTCTCCATGAAGTTCCGCAATCGACTTAGAATGATCTGTCGGGTCAGTCAATTGACCGATTATTTGCAAATACTTCTGTATAAGTTGATCCTCTTCGATCAATAAATCAACATTCTCTTCATGATAAAGATTCATCCGATTTCGCATTAGGCGCGTCACGTGATTCTCATCCTTAATAGACTGTAATATAATTCGTGAAACATGTCTTTTCAGCTCATTGAGTGCAGGTTTTATCACGGTTTGAACATGATGTTGTCTTTGATTTACTTCTTCACAATCGCTGTATCGCTGTACGTCAATGTAACTCTTCGTGACGTATTCATCATATCTCCCGATCAATATCGAATGTTTCGATATGAAGCCATCTAATTGATTGGAATCAATTTTATGAAAAGTCGCAAGTACTTGGTTCGTCTCTTTTATCTCTTTATAGTCGATCAACACTGCACCTCGATTCTTCGTTAGCTTTCTATATTATAGATGAATTATAAAATTAAGTGCGACACCCAAACGTGAACACAAAAAAGCCCATGACGCTCTCCTCGTGTAGAATGAAGTCACCACAACACACATTCAAACGGAGGAAATCGCATGAGCTACACCCACCTTACCACAACGGAACGCGTGAAAATAGAGACCTATCTGGAGCTCGGGATGTCCATCCGGTTCATCGCGAGACGGCTCGGGCGACAGCCCTCGACCGTCTCGCGGGAGATCAGACGGAACCCCGACTACGTGGCTGAACGTGCCCAGAAACGCTACGAGAAGACGAAGACCAACTGCGGCGCCAAAACGAAACTCGATGACACGATGCGCCGGACGATCGTCGAGAAGCTGCGTGCGACCTGGTCCCCGGAACAGATCGTCGGCCGTCTCTACACAGAGAAAATTGCCTTCTCCACCATCTACCGATGGATTTACGCGGGACGGATCGACGTGCCCCTGACCGTGCTCCGCCAGAAGGGGAAACGTCAAAAGCCGACCGAGACGCGCGGGCGCATCAACATCGGACTCCCCATCTCGAAACGGCCGCCAGAGGTCAGGGGGCGCCGGACGTTCGGGCACTGGGAGCTCGACACCGTCGTCTCCGGACGAGGGAAATCGAAGGCGTGCGTCGCGACGTTCATCGAGCGGAAGAGCCGGTTCTATCTCGCCCTGCCGATCGCGGACCGCACCGCGGCCTCGATGGAGGGGGCGATCCATGCGGTGCACGGCGCCCTCCCGGACGGCACGTTCGAGACGGCGACGACGGACCGTGGCAAAGAGTTCAGCGGTCACGAGCGCATCCAGGCGTCGCTCAGCGTACCGATGTATTTCGCCGACCCGTACGCATCGTGGCAACGGGGGAGCAACGAGAACGCCAACGGGCGGCCGAGAAAATACCTGACCGCACACGAGGCCTTCACCGTGGAAGTGTTGCGCTTAATTTGACAAACCGTCTATTAAATAAAACTAGGGAAGACAAAATACCGATTTTTAGGGTTCAGAACAATCGTATCTTCATGGTTCCCTTCTTTATCTTCCCACTGAATAGTCAATTCCACTTTTTCATCTTCACTTTTAAACATTGGTTCCCAAGTGTGAATGAAGATGGTGGAATTCTTTTCCCCCGTCAGGTGTTCGCTGGTATTCTCAAGCTCATGGATCAGCTCACCGTCTTTAGTGAGTTCAACCCCAACTAATGTAGCATCGTTTTCACCAAGCCAGTACACGTAACCTGTCCAGTCACCTTTTGGAGCATTCGACTCTCTATTATATTCTGCTTCCCATTGTTTAGAATTCCCGATCCATTTAGGAGGTTGATTTATAGAAAAAATGATCCAGATTGCTAAGATCGAAACAATAGATAAAATAGTGTAGGTGATCTTTTTATAGTTCATATAGTCTCCTCAAATTATCAAAGTCCTTATAAGACTTTATTTAATTTTAATTACTCTAAAACTAAGGGAATCATTGCCTCGGTTTTTGAAGTCTTGGTTATAATAATTGGCTGTATCAGAAGAAATATATACAGTTCCATTAGCTTTTCTATTTACGACAACCGAGTGAAACCATCCATTTTTACTTTTAAATTGAATGACATCTCAACGTTTGCATTACTAATGATGGTGTTTTTGTTAGTACTAGTTGTGGCGCTCATGCCTTTCTTTGTCCAATACGAGTAGAAATCCGTCACTCTTACCCATGAGGTAGATGTCTTATCTCGCACATAGCAACTATTAGACCCTGTGCAATCCATGTAGTTGTCATTAAACCAATACGTGGTCGTTTCAAGCATACCATTTTTTACAGGCGATGGTTTTACTTCCGCTTTTCCACCAGCGTGAATCGCATGTGAAACAAAATTAGTACAGTTTAAATTATAACGTTTATAGTTGGGATTGGTTTTGGTTACATATTGCCTTGCATAATCAGCCACTTTAGTTCTGTTGTATGTAGCCATGATGGAGAACTGAGGAATTTTTAGCGCTTCCTGTTCTTCTAATTCTTGTTCAAATTCTTCATTGGCAATATCACGAAGCTTAATATCTTCCTTTAAATTTTAATTATCCTAAATATCTTTAATTTTTCATTCATGCAGGAAAACTTTTGTTTTTATACGATGAATTGTTGTTTCCAATTTTTTCATAATGTGCTATCCTTTTAAAAATGATCTGACAAACGCGATGAAGAGAACAGTACATCAATGAATCTTTCGTAGAGAGCTCCGTTTGGTGAAAAGGAGTAAAGAACGTTGATTGAAACAAACCTCTGAGCAGCGCTATGGAACTCCCCCCGAGGGATGTGGCGACGGGAACTCCCGTTATAGAGTTGAGGTATAGTCCGATTCATTCGGCAGTACCGAATAAGGTTCGTGCGGTGACGTGCGGACGAACAGGGGTGGCACCACGATGAGAATCTCGTCCCCAAGAATTCGTTCTTGGGGGTGGGATTTTTTTGCGTTCCGAAAGTGATCAAAAATAGAAGGAGTGATTGACTTGAATTCGTTTCGAAAAACCTCTACGTTACTGCTCGTTAGTGTCGGAATCTCAAACCTTGGTGCCTGGATATACTTCATTGCGCTCAACTTGATTATCTTAGAGATGACTAGATCCCCTTTCGCCGTCTCGATTCTCTATGTATTAGTCCCGCTCGCCTCGCTCGTCTCGAATCTTTGGTCAGGTAGCCTGATTGACCGGGTCGATACGAGACGACTGATGATGTTACTGGATGGTCTGCGTGCGTTCCTCGTATTCAGCTTAGGCTGGATTGATTCACTGTGGCTCATCTACGGGATCGTCTTTCTTCTCAATGTGATGAGCTCGTTATTCGAATCATCGAGTCTGGTCTACATGACGCAACTCGTACCTGCCTCGAACCGACAAAAGTTCAATGCGATGAAGAACTTTGTACAGTCATCCGGGTATATTCTAGGTCCGACGATTGCAGGACTGCTCTTTCTAGTCGGGAGCCCAACATTTGCGATTTTCGTGAATGCGTTCGCACTCATCGTCTCGGTCAGTATGTTGTCGCGCCTTCCGTCTCATCATCGAACAGAAGCGTCGATTGAACCATTCTCTGTAAGTTTCATTATCGAGGATTGGAAAATGGTCGTACGATTTGCATCAAATGCCAAATACGTGACGCTCATCTATGGATTGTTCTGTGTCATGACCATCTTCATGTCTGGGCTCGATTCCTTGGAGGCGTCATTCGCGACCCAAGTTCTTCACTTGTCTGAGAGCCGATATGGGTTTCTCGTCAGTATCGCTGGGATTGGGATCATCTTTGGATCACTCATCAATTCAAGATGGAGTCACCGCTTGTCCTTATCGTTTTGTATCGGATTCGGGGCGATCATGACACCAGTCGGCTATCTCCTATTCGCAAGTTCATCCTCGTTCACAATGGCTTCCATCGGATTTTTTGTCCTGACATTCGCGCTTGCCTTTGCAAATACAGGATTCTTATCATTCTATCAACACCATGTCCCGGTCGAAATCATGGGTAGGTTCTCTGGCGCTATCAATGTGGCAGAGTCGCTACTCGTCATCCTACTCACGTTTGGGATTGGACTCCTTGCCGAAATGATTGGGATTCGCCCGGTCTATCTCGCATTCTCGATTATCTTCTTTCTTGTTGGTTGTTACACCATACATGTCATGCGCGACCGTTCGAAACGGGAGTATTTCAATCACAATCAAATCGAAGAAGTGTCTTAAGTCATGAGCCGGTCGTTTTTATGCGACCGGCTTGTTCGATTCGATGAATCGCTTCGATGATTGTGTCTGGTCGTTGTAAATGAATTTGGTGTCCTGCCTTTTCTGCGATGATGAGTTCCGATTGATTTGATAATCTCAACTGTTGATGGATCAGATCATGCCACGTCTCTTCTAGCAAGCGAATTTCAGCCTCAGGTAACCCTCCATTTATCCCTTCTTCAATCATCGCTTCAGAATCTCGACCGATGACAATTAACGGGATTGATGAAAAGGTACCCATTTGTTTGATGATTGAGGCATCGTCATGCCAAAACGATTCTTCTTCCAACATCGTTTTATACAACTGAGGAGATTGATAAAAACGCTTGAGACGTGCGAGTACATCTGATGATAAGCCTTGTTGTTCGAGTGAAAGTTCTGGCTGATGGAGTCGCTCTAATTCTTCTTTCGATAGATTTGAATAAGAACGACACATCGTCCGCCAATCTTCATCTGAATACTGACCATCCATTATAGGCGTTTCTAACTCATCTAATATTGAAAGGTTATGGGAAGTGGAATCAACGAGTACGACTCCTACTACTCTATCCAAAATAAGTTTGGCCATGTGTTGCGCGCACAGACCTCCGTAAGAATGACCGACTAATATGATTGGTTGTTTTAGCTGAAGGGCATCCAACAATTCTGTACATTCAAGAAGATGAGATGACGTTCGACTCGAGCGCATATTTATCTCGCTCTCACCATAACCTGAGCGATGATAAAGCAATACTTGATACGACTCGCTTAATTGTTCAGAAAGAGAAACCCACTCTTCGAATGAACCTCCCATTCCTGTCATCACAACGATGAGGCGTTCCCCGGAACCGAATAATCGATATTCCATGTGATATCCATTGACTTCAATCACTCTATTCATACACTCCACTGTTTAATCAGCTCAAAATCCTCTGGAAATGCAAGTTCCAATCGCTCTATTTCATGGTTCGACCACCAATCGACTTTATCGATGTCCGAGTCGATAGTTGCGGTCGCCAACCGCTCCTTACACGTTGCCAAAAAATAGTGCGTTTCGACTTGATAACTTGAGATGATGGCTCGTTTGATATGTAATCTTTGATTAATCGAAATGCGATAGCCCGTTTCTTCGAACACTTCACGCTGGCAACATTGTTCCGGCGTTTCTCCTTCTTCTAGACCGCCTGATGGTAAACTCCATTGTTGTACGTCACGATTCTTTACGAACAAGACTTTTTTTCTTCGTTGATGCATAAAGCAGCTGATCCAATCCACTGTTTCATAGTCTTATTTCCCCCTTTTCATTTTTCTGCTTGCAGGTGACGTTACGTCACCCGATATGATGGGGCTACAACCACATAAGGAGGAAATACGATGTTGAATCAAATGCAAAAGAAAACAACTCCCATTTGGACATGGAATCAGTTTGCAATTACGATGGTTCTTCTATTCGGAGTGACGCCTCTACTCATCGAGCAACACTTACACAACTTTTTAGAGCGGTCATGGGGAAACACCCTCTATTCAGGAACAAGTATCGGCCTGTTATTAGCCATAATATTTATGACCGTCCTCTATCTCGTCGCGATACGTCCTCGGACCTTATCGCTCGAAACGTTAGGACTTCGCCGCATCTCATGGAAAGACTCGGGGATGATCTTTCTATGGACAATTGTGTTAATTGTACTCAGTATCATCATCGTCGTAGTCCAATCATATTTCGGCATCGGTACGTCGAATACAAAAACAGAGAGTTTGCAAAGTGACTTGTCGATTATCTCCATACTAATTGCGTTTGGATCGGCGGCCATCATATCACCAATCTATGAAGAAATCTTTTATCGTGGGTTCTTATACCGCTTCTTTCAAGAACGATTTGGGGTCGGGATCGGGATGATAATAAGTGCTGGAATATTCACTCTCGCTCATTTACCGACGACAAACACGTTACTCGTCAATTTTGTATCGGGACTAGTATTCGCTTGGGTATATGAACGGACCAACTCTATCTATTCCAGCATGCTCATCCATGGAACCTTTAATGGGCTAGCCGTTCTATTGACTGCATTGGCGTGAGGGAATCACTCTTGATATAGTGAATCAATATAGGCAAGAATCGATGCATCGATTGGATACAGTCCTAATTCATTCGATGCATCAGTTGATTTTCGAATCTTCCAAAATGATTCAATCAATTGTTGATTGTCTCCAAATGTCTCGTCTGTTAACCAAGTCAAATCTTCTTTAAGAATTTGGGCTTCTTTTGAGGAAGGGGCGACCCCACGTTCGATTAGAATTTCGGTTCTCCGAATCAAGTTGATCCACTTTTTCGTATCATGCTCACCGTCTTCTAATTTAGGTAAACTTGCTTGCAATGAAGCAGACTCTTCTTCCGTAAAATAGTCCGTCCATTGTTTCCGGTCATTTGATTTAGCTTGGATAGTTTGCAGTTTCGTCCAATCGATTTTTTCATTTTCAAGCTTCATG
Organism: Exiguobacterium sp. s75; assembly: GCF_018617145.1. Lineage (GTDB taxonomy): Bacteria > Bacillota > Bacilli > Exiguobacteriales > Exiguobacteriaceae > Exiguobacterium > Exiguobacterium profundum. The sequence goes on along the minus strand of NZ_JACSJQ010000001.1, from coordinate 742,136 downwards.
GATTGAAGGAGCGTGACCGTATGGTTCTGCGCCTGCTTCAATTCCTCTATCTTTCCTTCTAACGAGGACAGATGGGCGGACAAGATGCTTGTAAGAGATTCCTCATCTAAAATTCTCCGAATCTCATCGAGCGGGACGGTCATCGATTTTAAAAGCATGATTTTTTGAAGTCGAAACATTTCGTCATCACTATAAAATCGTTTCTGTACATCGTTCGTATACGAGGGGGTGACCAAATTGATTTGGTCATAGTATCGAAGCGTACGCACAGACACGTTCAGTTTTCTTGCGACCTCTCCCGTTGAATAGTGTTTGGTCAATTTTTGACCCTCCTAACTACATATGACGTGTATGTATGAATATCTTTTGAACTGATAAATCCCTTCATCCTAATCTGAAAATAAAATTCGTGGTACATCCCCATCCATTCGCTAATCATTTCTCGTGTGAACATTTACGTCATCCTTTCGTGTACCAATCAATCGATAGTCGTCTTGGTTCTGCATAGCATCGAGAACCCCTTCCACAATCTCATCGTGTGTCAACCAACGGACAGATGCCATCTCATGCATTTCCCCTAATTGGACTTGTCGATATGTTTGTTGTGCATTGAAACATAGACAATTCTTCTCATATTCCGGATTCGCCCGGCTACCTAAAATATGTATCACCTCTGAATTTTCCGAATGATCCAAAATGAGTTGCATCGCTCTCCCTGAGCCTCGATGCACCCAGGCGATGACTCGATCAAACGGACCTCTTTGTTTCACTCCTCGCTGTAGTGCGTTAGAAAGTGCTTCCTCTTCGAGATAGTCAACAATCAGTGGATGACACGTTTCAGGATTTCGTTGTACAATGTTTGCCATTTTTTCTTTATCTCGTCCAATGATCGTGACATCCTGTTCAATCGCTAAATAAGATGTGAGTTCGGCCAACATCCCTGTCCCTCCGACAATCAATATATGTTTTCGATTCATGCCACCACCTCATTTTCCATTATACACCAATCATTCATTCTTCTTTTCCTATAGAAGTGTTCGGAAACATTCACGTCTTTTCAAAAATAAGCCTTTCATACTCGAGTGAATCACTTATAATGAATCAAGTGTTCGAATCGGTTTGAACAATCACTATTTCGGAAAATGGATAATAGTGTAACGATTTCAATTTATTTCTTTTAAGAGGAGGATACCTATGAGACTCTGGACAACGATTTCACTACAACTGATCGCACTCATCGTTGTATCGTTGGCATGTAGTATTCTATTTTCCTCTGTGCTGATCATGAATCATCTACCTGTTTGGTGGATGATCTGTATTCCGATTCTTTATCTTTCAACGTTGCTCATTCATCGCGGGTCTGGTGTACTCATTCTGTTAGGATTCGCTGCTTACTTTTTAATCACGATGCCTGTGTATGAGACTGCCGCTACTGCGCAACTATATATTTTATTACTATTAGCGATTTTGACGGGGTTGTCTTACTGGCTCCAAGTCAAGCTGTTTCATGCCCAGTTTGCACTAAAGGTTGCGGAAGCGAGGGTCAGTCAGTTAATTGCGGTCGACCCAGAGACTGGTTTTGATAACCGAGATCGGTTTTTGATGGATGTAGAGGCTGAACGGAATCGGTTGATTCGCCACGGGGAAACGTATGTGGTGTCATTCATCACATTACCGATTCTTGATGATTTTGAAAAACGGTATGGTTCATCCGAGTATGAATGGTTCTTGAACTACTTTAGTGATGAACTTCACGAAGCGACTCGACGAACAGACAAGAAATATCGAGTTGCGCAAGACACATTCGCTATGATTTTCCCTCAAACGTCAATCGAAAATGCACAAATTGTACATGAACGAATCAGACCACTACTCCTAGAGTATTCACGTCAGAGCGGAGATTCGCTCACAGTTGAATGCTCAGACAAATCGTTTGAAGTGAACTTAGAGAACGCATCCATTCGATTAGAAGAAATTCATCGGTATATAGAATCTAAAGACTAAAAAATGAGTTCATTCGTGAACTCATTTTTTGATGGAGTGAATATGAAATTCGTGTTTCTCATCCATTTCGACGATATATTGTTGATCAAGTACCATCTGAATCGGGCTCGGAATCGACAGTTTTGGTGAGAAGAGCCAAACACGCCCTCGAGGTACGAGGAGAATGTAAGTATTGTGATTTGGAGGACCTATGAAGTTCAAATGACGAGGGTCAATTGAGTTTCCATCCCTCCGTCTTACTCCAATTGTTTCAAGCTCCTGTGCGACGAGAGACGGGTCTTCTACCGTCAAACTCATCTCGCCGATTCCAAGAAACTCATTTGACGAAAAAGATTCGATGTTACTTTCCGGATTAATCGAATGTCGAGCAATCAACTCGACGATGTTCTCATCCGCGTCGTAAAAATAATGCGATGATGCATCGATCCCCTCAAAATAGATTTCGTCCTCCCCGTCTTCGGTCAAAAGCGGGACACGTGACATGATCCATTCTTTTGCTTCTTTGAATCGATTAGCCGGAATATTGATAGCGTATGGTATTGTCGCTCTTGCTCCGTTTTAGCCTCTTGAAATACCAACGCATCTTCACCTAGATTGATTCGAAAACTGGTCAGGTCTTCTTCACTGACTGATAATCCAAGTCGTTCCGTATAGAAACGTTTCATTTCGTCAAGTCGGTTCGTGTAGAGTGTGGCTTCTGTAATTCTCATAAAATCCCTCCTCGTATCCCTCATGTTCTTGCTTACCTATGTGACTTGATGGCTCGTTTGTATTTTTGGTATTCTGACCAATTCATATTCATCCCTAGTAAATCAGTGCAACAATCTTCTTTCCACGTAATCGGATTGAAACCAGTCTTTAACGCTACGTGACTCTTGCCTGAATCATCAAAATTCACAGTCAATTGAGCCACACCCTTCTCCGTATAGGTTTTAGCCAATCTCGAATTATACCGGCTGTAATGCTCACCTAGAGAAAAATATGGATGTACTGCCCACGGACATCGCTCAATTGCCATTTGAAGATACTCGCGCTCTTTATGTCGTAGCACCTTTGAAACGCTTAGACAAATCAATGCAGAAACTTCAGGTGTTGCTACTTCAATCAATCGATTCGCAACTTCAATGATTTCCTCGTCTATCTCAAAATCATTCCATCCCAAATCATATAATGCCAAGGCAAAATAGAAGGGTTTATCTGGATGGTATGAAAAGGCGGTTCGGCAAAATGCATTCACTCGATCATAATCTTCAATCCGATCCAACCGTTCGTAACCAATAAGCAAATCCCAGCGATATGATTCGGTCGGATCGAGCAGCACATAGTCAATTAACAGCTGCTCGATGTCCGGAGTGTCGCGCATGAATTGTTCAAGTTCTTTGAATCGTTTGTCGTGAACAAGTGACTCGATTCGCTCCAACATCTTCTGCTGAACCGAAGTGAGCGCTTGATTTCCTGAGTACAAATCGAAAATCAAAGATGACTTTAATTGACTCACCCAGATTTCCTCCTTTATCCGCTACGTTCAACGAGTCGGAATAGATCATCGACCCGCGACCTTGTGATACCATTCCGCTGCTCCATTGCAAGAGGATGATTTGTTGGTTCGAGTTCAATCAATGGACGTAGTCCGACTCCACGCATATGTACGTTTGTCTTTAGATTGATGGTATCTGGATAGATGGGAAGATCCGTCGATAACCAGCCGAACATCGGGCCGAGGTCTACACGAGCTGGTTCATCCCATAAATCGATGACTTTGAAAAAGTTATCCGGACTGAGTGATACCCAGACACTCCAGATGAAAGGATTGTCTTCTCCAATGATCGGGAGTTCGAGGCATCCGTTGATAAAGAAATGAGCTTCATCGAGGACGCAAATATCATCTGTCAAAATGACGCGCTTCTTCATCTCCCGTTTCGATAGGCCGTCTAACACTGATGGCATGATCGATCCAAAACCGACTCTATGTTCTATACTCGTGCCACATATCGAGCAGTTGCAATCACTCTTGTGTTTTCGTTTGAAAAGGTATCTCATAAGTACTGGCTTTCTGATTTAAGTTTAATTAATGGTATGTGAAATAAAATAATTCATTCTACACGTATTTATTTTTTTTGTAGAAAATCACGGTTTACAAGACGAATGAAGTAACCCTTGAATCAGTCTCTAACACTCGCGTCCGCGTATCATTTTTCGATAAAAACACTTCTTCTCCATTTTCATCAAAGCAATATGCGATCGGAATCGAGATTCCACAATTTCGATACGATCCATCCGCGTGACTCGTTCCGATAATCATCGCTTTTCGTTCCATCGCAATCTTTCTCGCTTCTTCCGACCACTCCGTGAATTGTTCCTCACTAAACATCCCGACCCCGATTGGAGTGAATATGATCGTCAGATGTTCATGACCCTTCAATCCTTCAACCCCCATAAAAATCTCCCTGCACAGTAAATATCCGTATTCTTCTGCTCCATCTGTGGCACTTGATGGCATGTACAAGCCCTCATTTTCAGGCGTTTTCCGTCGCGTTAACAACGTCTCGCCATTCTTATTTACAATGAGGACCCGGTCTCTATTCGTGTCATCTCGATACCCTAAAACAATCGTTGTGTCGAATTGGATTGCTAAATCACTCAGCTCATCCAATTCTCTATATGTACAATATCCCTCTGGATAGAGAATCAAGTCCACCGTAGGGTTCGACTCAATCTCTCCCTTCAGTTGCATAAGATCTTTTTCCATCTTCGGTTGTCCGATCAATATATTCATCTCTACTTGCCCGCTCTCATGATTCGTCTAGTTGGTATGTAAGTGAGGTTCTCGACCACACCTCACGAAAAAATTTGATACTTCTCTCTATATTACCATCTATCATCTGATTGATTCTTCATTGATTTTCACCACTACATTCCCAACCTTTGTCCCTTGATCGACGTATCGGTGTGCCTCGACAATCTCATCTAGCGAATAAACTGAATCAATGACGGGTTGTAGCTCTCCTGCTTCAAACAGTTCGTTTAAGAACATCAAATCCTCTTTTCGTTCGCTCGCCGGTCCCTGTCCCGCGACGGAACTGAACGCCCCGTTCTCTGCCACGTGCGTTTTGGCTAGTCGTTTATCAATTTTCCCCGAAGCGTCAAAGACGGCATCATACGTACCCAAATCACGGTCATATCCTTCTCTCGAATAGTCCACGACTACATCTGCCCCGAGCCGCTTCACGAGCTCGATATTCCGTTCATGGCAGACCGCAGTCACATGAACGCCGTAGTGCTTCGCTATCTGTACGGCTGTCGAACCGACAGCACCCGCTCCACCATAAATGAGAACGTTCGTCGCTCGCTCGATACGTGCCTTCCGTAAAAAATGTAGTGCAGTCGTCCCACCAAATGGTAGCGCCGCTGCCTCGATAAAGCTGGCATGGGCCGGCATCTGAAACACACATTTCGATTCGTTCACGCATGCAAACTCCGCATAACCACCAAAACGCATCCCAGTAAGGGCATAGACGTTTTCTCCGACCTGAAAGTTTTTCACACTGTTGCCTGTTTCTACGACGGTACCTGCCAACACGACACCGAGAATCGGTTGACGTGGTGCCTTAAAACCAACAACTAATCGCATCGGTAGTTTTCCTAATGCTGGAACGTCTAGTGCGCGGAGGCGTCGGTCACCCGAGTGGACGGCCGATGCATGGACTTGAATCAGGATCTCATTGCTTTTCGGCTTCGGTTGATGCACTTCTTGAATGACGAGTACTTCCGGTGGCCCATACGTGGTACAAATCGCAGCTTTCATATCGATTCACTCCATTCATGAATTGTCACCTCAATCTGTTATACACGTTCCCTCAAACAAGACCGTTCAGTCCATTCGACATAGAAAAACCGGATCATATCATACGATATCATCCGGTTCCTTCCTTAATGACACAGTCGAATCAACAAGGGTGAACGGATTCGAAAGGGAAGCAGCTGCGGCTTCCGATTGTGCTAGACTTGCCTCGGTCACCACCGGTTCTTGACGTCTGAGTTTAAATGCTCGCTCGAGACGGCTCGTCAACAAGTTGAAAATAAAGATGAGCGCAGCAAGTGACATGGCCGGGACGAGAAACAAGTGATTCGTCATCCATGTCATCGCAGTGAACTGTCTGAAATAATACCCGAACATCGAAGACCACTCATAGACGGTCGGCATAATCCCTTCATGTAACATGACCGTTCCTCCGAAGAAAATCCCAAACAGTGAGAGATGAATGAGCAACATGAGCGTCTGAACAAACTGTTGCATGAAGACGATCACGAGGGTTGGGACGAGATGCGGGAAAAGGTGCAATCTCACACGATGCCAGACACTGCCACCAAGCGTCTGAGCCACAATCATGAACTCTTGTTGAAGCAATTGGCGAATCTCTGTGATGAGGTATAACGTGACGGCCGGTAATCCGAGAACGACTAAGACGATTAGTTCAATCTTTACTCGATCCCATAATGGAGGCACCTGTGTCGAATCATAGAATGTCAGTGTTCCTACTAACATCATCAATGCAATTAATGAAATCGGCAGTATCAAAAAGCCGTCCAATAGCGTTTTAAAGAATTGATTTAAGCGAGTTCCCCTGAAAGCAAGGGGAATGCCAATCAATAATCCGATGACCATCCGTCCGAATGCGACGAGCGCACAGATGCCAACGGTCCACTTAAATCCTTCCACGAGCATTTGGAATAAATCATATCCCGCATTGTCCGTCCCGAGCCATTGATATTTTGACGGTTCTAATGGTGGGATTCCGATGAGTCTCCCTTCATCAGAGTAGAGCATGAGGGTTTGATCAACGTTCCCATCACGAAACACGGTATTTCCAAAACTCATCAACAATAGACCCGCTACGATGACAAAGCAGAAGAGAAAAATTGGGTCACGCATTAATACTCGACGCATCAAATCCCTCCTTTCCATGCATTCGGAATAATCCATTCAATCAGTAAATCCAATAGAAAAATCGGGATATAGATGACGAATAAGATGACCAGTAAGATCTCCATTTGCGGGTTGTAGACGGCGAATCGGAATAACCCTTGAACGTTAAATAGATATTCGACAATCAAAAGTGTCGATAAGATGGTAATGATGTTCGAACGGAAAAAGAGGTAAAACCGATAAATGATATTCGGTAATAAGTGTTTCCAAAACAGTCCACTCGGTCGAATCCCTTTCGCTTGTGCGAGTTCGAGATACGGAATGGCTTCTTGTTCATGGATATGGATGGTCAGCCATTTGATGAAGAAGAACAACGTCGTCAGTGTCAAGGTGACAATCGGGAGAAACCGAATATACTCTGCGAACCCGCCGGCCACTTCGATTCGATCGAACCCCGTCGACTTATGGATTGTAATCGCAAGAAATTGAGAAAAAATTAACCAGAATAAATCTGGTACCATCTCGAGTGTCTGACTCGTTTGGTGCAGGACGGTGCGAACCCTTCTACCGTTCCTGTAATAGAAATATGCATAGAAGAGACCAAGCGCAGTCGACACGGCGAGCGCCGTCGTAAAAATGATGACCGACTCTTTGACGAGGGGTCCAAGTTCCGGCAAAAGAGGTAAGTCTGTTTGAGCGGTGATATTGTAGTATGTAATCTCGTCAAGCTTTTGAAGTTGGTTCAGCTGTTGCTCGATACCGCTCCAATAACTCGTCAAACTAAAATCGGTCTGAACGACAAGCGTCGGTAACGCACTAATTGCGATCAAGACAAAACATGCGATGACAAGATGTGCAGATTTTCTTGCAATATAAGCCATAATAATTCGATCTCCTTTGGATGACATATCTCAATGAAAAGTGTAAAAGGATGTCCGGTTGATTGTTCATTTTCTAAAGGGAATAATATCCAAAGACACTTTCCACTGATTCTAGCACATTTATTATGTGAATAGAAACAATTTTCAGAAATCATTATGGATAATGATGTATGCTATAATGAATTTGTAGAAATATTTAGGAGGTTGAAGCATGTGGATTATTTTTGGATTGGCGGCGATTGGGGCAACGCTTATTAATTTGACTGTCTTTATGATGGAGAAGGATTATAAACTGACAATGGCAATCGCCTTATCCTTGACAGCGCTGACGTTATGCGCAGAATATAGCTTGCTAAACATGTGGGTAGAAGCTAAGGACTGGGGTGCCATAACGGATGTCGTACCTGGTATGTCGCGTGCACTGTGGTTCTTGACGATTGCGGCAATCTTTATGAATATCCTTCCAATCTTTTTAGAGAGAAAACGAAACAGGATGAAGGAATCGAAATGATTGGTAGGACGTTCAAGAAATTCCGGTCATTTGGTGCATGACAATGAATCATAAACTTATTGCGATTCTCGCTAATCCATTTGGTGTTTTCATTTTTGTCGTAATTTCACTGTCTTTGATATGGCAGGCCATACTCCGTTTCTTATCGTCTCATTATATCTTGTTCATAACCAATTTAGTCGGAGGTCTGGGTTTTATCGTCATGATGTTGTTTTTATGGCATACGTACAGAAGTCAATCATAGTAAAACGTGTTCAAAGCTATAAAATTAGCTTTGAACACGTTTTGTTTTTGAGTTTCACGCAATCAATCATCTGAACGAGTTGAGTATAATAGCTCACCGTCAAGTGAGCGCAACTCATAATCGATTCCTGATTGCATCTGCTTCGTCATCGTCGCACGACATGAAAATAGTTGTCCCGGACCATACGCAACATCCGGAATTTCCTTGAAGCCGTATGCCCGCTCGCCGAACCATAACGTCACGTTCGATGAACCCTTCGAGGACTGATCATTCACGACGTAACATTCTCCTGTCTCGACGATGTAATTCGTCGTCATACGGTCGTACGTCTCCATCCCGGCCATTCCAAGTATAGCAACTGATGCGAAAACAGCGAGAAAGACTTTTCCTAATTTCACACGATTGCGTGTCTTCCACCACTCTCTCCAGTAGATGACAAGAGATCCTAAACACAATAATCCAATGAACCAAGTGAGTACAATTTCCAACAACCGAATCACCTCGTTTTACATTACGACTTTCTTCAAAAAAGGATTCGTGTCCGCTCACAAAAAAACTCGACACATGTCGAGTTTAAGGTAATTCATACTCCAATTTTCGCTTTTGCCAAGCGACAAGGAGGATACTGATGATGACGAGTAGGAACCAGGACGACAGTTTTCCTAAATCAACGATGGCCCAACCGTTCAATTGGTCCGGATACGCCCAGCCGTTGTAGAACGTGACAATATTTTCAGCGAGCCAGATAAAGCAGGCAATCAAGAAGAATGACAGGACGACCGGCATCTCAAATCGTCGATCGTCGAGTTTATACGAGACAACCGAGCGACCGAACGCCAAAAAGATGAATGCAATCAACAGCCACCGTAGGTCTAACCAAACATGGTGCCAAAAAAAGTTGAAGTAAATGGCGATGCCAAGTCCGAAGGCGATGATTGGGTGCGGCATCTTCGTAAATCGTAAATCGAGACGACGCCATGCCTGGACGACGTAACTACCAACGCTCGCATACATAAATCCGGCATAGAGCGGGACACCCCACACTTTTGTGAACGCCTCATCCGGATAACTCCATGACCCCATCTGCACCTTGAATAATTCAAGTCCAAGACCGATGACATGGAACCAGCTGATGACCTTCACTTCTTCCATCGTCTCGAGCCCCGTCTTCACAAGGACGACTTGAACGAACAAACACCAGATGAGTAAAACGTCATATCGTGGGAGTGGTAACTCTACAAACTTTGTGACGGCAAGCGCTCCGAAGATGGCGACCGGAAAGATACAACTAAGTGCCTGTTCGTAAGCGAAGATAAAGAGATAACGTATACGTCCCATCCGTTGTCCTACCTTTCGATGTATTCATATAAAAATGAGGATTCGCCATCATAAAACCGCGGGTCAAAGACGCCGAGCCGTTCTTCGTTTGCCACGATGACGACGAACGGCGACCATTTGGTCAATGTGCGTGCCTCTTGATTCACTTCAAACAATGGTTCAAGACTCGCCTTTTCGGCACTCGTCAATTCGTATTGCAAGGTCGCTTCTTGATATATCGAATCTTGAAAGAGCGATACGTCCTCATCAGTCTTCGTAATGACCGTGAACTGAGTCGGGATAAATGAAGCCGAGAGCGCCACTTCGTCATATTCCTTTGAATAAGACTGATATAAATAGGCGCCCTGCGCACTTTGAAGCGCGACATAAAGAACGAGGGCAGCCCATGCATACCGATACGTCTTATACCGGACTTCTTGTTTACGTGTGACGAGCCAGGCGACCAAGAAGATTCCCCAATAGACAAAATCGACAATCGGAATCACACCAAATGTGATCCTCACGTCCGAGATCGGTTCGAAGTAGCCCGTTCCCCATGCATTGAACAAGTCAGATGTGTTGTGTATGAAGACAGACAACAGTGCCCACCAAAAATAGCGAATGTCCGTCACGCGAAAGAGGAGGCGAACGAGTATGTAGATGAGCAAGGCAAAGAGTGGGACGAGAAAAATCGAGTGGGTGATGCCGCGATGCCACATCTGATACATGCCTTCCGTGTCCCATAGCCGTGAAATTACATCACTGTCCGGGATTTGGCTCCCGACGAGTGTCGTGACGAACAAGGCTCGTTTTTCATGTTGTTGTAAATCCCGTTTATCGGCTGCACCGTATAGCGTCAAACCGAATAACGTATGTGTAATCGTATCCACGTTCTACCTCCATAGCGAAAGAGACACCTCCCAGTCCTGGACGATGTCTCTTCTTATTAATTCTCTTTATCCATTTTCATGGCGCGCCTTGCGACGATCGTTACGAAAATGACAGCGACAATCGGAATGATCAATGGCATCCAATTCAACATCCGCCTGTCCCCCTTCATCTAGTGTCGCAAGCAGTATAGCACATCTGCTTACTCGATGGATGAATGAATGCTTGTATATTCATAAGTAATTGCCATCTTCTCAATCGTTGCTTTCATATGATTACGAAGCGTGAACGGTTCAACCACTTCTACCTGTGACCCTAAAGAGAGCAACCAGTAAATAAATCCGTCAGAAACGGCCGCATCGAAACGGATGAGGAAGCGTTCTCCATGTTCAGAAACAGAAACGTCTTCCCCTAACTTGTCAAAGATGACCGGGAGAACGCGTTCGTCGACGGACAAAACGATTTGTTCATCAGATCCGTTATACATATTGAATGATTTTTGATAGTAATCATCAGGTAAATGATGCTTCGGACGAATGGTGCCATCTTCCACGATCTCCGAGTTGACGATGCGGTCAACCCGGTAGTTCCGCACCTCTCCGATTGATTCGTCGATCCCGATCAAGTAGTACTGCTCGTGATTCCAATGCAAATCGATCGGATTAACGACGTATCGCTCTCCGTCACGGCGGAGCGGGAACGTTCGTTTCGTCACATCGAATCCGACGACGTCTGTATATTGGAACGAGATGGCTTTCCGTTCATGAATGGCCCGTTGGATACGATCGATATGGTAAGGAATGTGTCCATGTTTTTTCTTCGGCGTCTTGATGATCGATTGTAGCGTCTTCGCTTCAGGGATACTCGTCAGCATTTGAAGTTTCTCTACAATTTCCTCGGTCACGTCTTCCGAGATAAATTTCGCTGCGACAATCGCATCGACCATCATCCGGAGTTCATGAATCTCAAATAAGCGGGCCGAATGCCAATACTTTTTGGCGAGACCATTCTTCTCCAATTCATCCTGCACTTCAAACCCCGAATTATTCAGTGCCTGGATATCGTCTTTCACCGATTTTTTTGCTAACTTAGAAGTATCTCCTATCGTTGACAAGTACTCGAGCAAATCTTCTAGTGTCTTTGGATTCGCTTCGTCCGTGTAACGTTCGAAGAAACGTCGAACTTCAAGTAACCGCTCTCGATTATTCACGGTTCTATCCCCTTTCGTTTCTCTATCTAAATTATGTATAAACAGACATTATCATTTTATTTCCACGAAATAAAGGTATTTTCCATTACAAACTGTTTAAGGAGGCGCCATCTCTAGTGAAATATTATGCACACGTCAACGGCTCAAAAATCGAATATATAGACCGTGGTCACGGTCCCGTCATCGTACTGATTCATGGGACCCAATCCTCGAGTCTAGAACCATACCATGTGGACCAACTCGTTTTGTCCGGTTTCCGGGTCATTGTCCCATCTCGGCCTGGATATGGAGAAACTCCCTACACTTTTTCAGCATCGCCTCAAGCGTTTGCGACACAACTCCATCACTTGATGCAAATGCTAGATATTGATCGATATCATGTCTATGGCATCTCTGCCGGAGGACCGACCGCCATCGAGCTCGCTTCACAGAATCAGCGTGTACTCAGCTTGACACTCGCTGCCGCCGTAACGAGTGTCGTCGATTTCCCGTATCGGGACACGATCAGTCGAAATATCGTCCAGCCGGCATTCATCGCCCTTCAATACATCATGAAACAGTTCATCGCTCGTGCCATTCAAAAACATCCATTCGAAGCGACGGCCCGTATGATTCAATCGACGAGTGTGTTGGCACTCGAGACGATTCGAGAAGAGGTATCACCCTATGACATCTTCCTCCTAAAACGTGTCGCGAATCAGATGGCGTTTGGACTTGGCGCACAGTTCGATTTAAAACAACGTGTCTCAAGTGAGGTCTTACTCGGTGTCACCTGCCCGACCTACATCGTCCATTCAAAAAATGACAAGGCCGTCCCCGTTCGTCATGCGCATTACGCGAAGCGATTGATCCCGCATGCTCAGTTAACAATCCTGAACAGCCCAGGACACCTCATTTGGGTCGGACGACAAGCGAGAAAATCAGAGCGACAAATCGAACGGTTTATCCGATTCAACTCGTAAGCATCTCAAAAAGAGGTGCTTTTTTACGTATCTAACCCGAGGGCATCAATCAATTGATTCGTCGTATGTTCCGGTAGTCGCCAGACAACATCCGTTCGCTCAAGATGCGTGATGACACTCGGACGGTTCGGTTGACCGAGCCACAGCTGATAGCGTTCTTGCTTTCCACCTTTAAATTGCAGCAAGAGATCAAAATCGGGTGCCACATCAATTTCGATATCTTCGATTTCTTCTGAACTTCGTAGCATTTCCGCGAACACCCGCACCTGGCTCAATTCATGAAACTCTAACTTCACTTCTGGATTCATTATTCCGCGCACCGTTGACTCCGCCACCATCACGCGTTCAACTTCTTCATTCTCAATTTCTCCAATCGGATCTCCAAATGGTGCGGTAATCGTTCGAATCGCATCAACCCACTTCATCATTTGATTCATTCTCTCACCTCTCTCTTCTCTTCATCTATACGTAGATCCAATCGAAACGGTTTCAACATTTGGAAAAATTAAAAAGCCGAGCAAACGCTCAGCTTTTACATTCATACATATTTCCAACCGACTAAACTTGCCTCGTCTCCGACGTAGCGGACCCGTTTCTCACCCTCACTCGGGAAGACGCGAAGGGTTGCCACGGCGTCACCGTCGTTGACGAAACATTCGACACTCGACGAGTCGACATACAGCTGAAGGGACGTGACCTCAATCACTTTTGTCCGGGTCGTCCCAAACTCCGTCGCGAACGGTTCACCCGCGTTTGTCCGATCGATGGTCAATTCGTTTGTATCTTTCTCGTACCGAATCACGAGCGACTCATCTTCTGTCTTCAACAGTTCAAGTTTGAAGTCTTCTCCAGCTGTCGACAGTTCCAATTCAAAACGTTCGGGTGAGATCACGTCAAGCCGTGTCCCGGATTCGTTGACAAACTGGTCTTGTCGGAGTTGTTTCATTTCTAGGACTGGGCGTTGTTTCAATACGCCATCTTCAAGCGAGAGTTCTCGAGGAAGCGTCAACGCATGTGCCCAGCCGTACCGGTCTGTCGGATATTCAATCTCCGGTAGGCCCATCCAGCCGACTAGAATGCGACGACCGTCATGCTCCGTCGATTGCGGGGCGTAAAAGTCGAAACCGAAGTCGAGCTCTTCAAACGACTCGTGCGTGAAGACGAGCGTCTCTAAATCAAGAGTGCCTGTGACGTATCCAGATTGATAGATGTTGTGATAGCGATGACCTTCAGGCTCAATCCCTTGCGGAGAAAAAATGAGGACATGCCTTCCATTCAGTTCAAACACGTCAGGACATTCCCACATGTAACCGAACTGCTCGAGCTCCGTCTTCACTTCACCTAAAAACGTCCAATCATTCAAGTCGGTCGAACGATATAAGACGACACATCCTGTCTCATCCGTTCGCTGTGCACCGACAATCGCATAATATGATCCATCTTCTTCCCATACTTTCGGATCGCGGAAATGTTCCGTGTAACCGGCCGGAATATCCGGAATGGCCACGTTGCGCCGCTCGATCATCCCGTCACGTAAGACACCGATAATTTGCGAGGCGTGACGCGTCCAATCGTCCGTACGATGATTCCCGGTATACATGACGTGAAGGGTGTCGTTTACGACGAACCCACTTCCAGAATAGGCACCGTGGGAATCCTCCTTCGTTTCAGGGACTAACGCCACCCCGCGGTCGGTCCAATGGACGAGATTTTTCGAACTGACATGATACCAATGTTTGAGACCGTGAACTGGTCCGAGCGGGAACCATTGATAGAATAGATGGTACTCTCCATCGTAATATGCGAAGCCGTTCGGGTCATTGAGGAGGCCCGTCGGCGGCTGGATGTGGTACCCAAACCGCCACGGGGATGCGGCCGTCTTTGCACGGAGCACCTCCATTTCGAGGGCGCTCACGTCACGGAGTGAACGATAACGTTCGGCCTTCGTCCAATTCATAGTGTCACTTCCTTTTTCGTTACGCGGCTTGTTTGACCGCTTCTTTTTTTGCTTGTCGTTTCGCAAGGATGAATGTCAATCCGAATGTCACGGCGAATGCGATCGCCATACCAATGATATACGAGATGATCGAACCCGGTGCGATTGAAATAATACCTGGTAATCCGGCAGCACCGAGCGCTACTGCCAATACGTCGTTTCCAACGATGAATGCAGACGCAACGGCTGAACCAACGATGGCTGCGATGAATGGATAACGAAGTTTTAAGTTGACCCCGAACATGGCAGGCTCTGTGATTCCAAGTAATGCAGAGATTCCTGATGCTGAGGCGACACCTTTCATCTTCTTATCAGCAGTCAAGAAGAAGACGGCAAGGGTAGCAGCCCCTTGTGCAACGTTTGACATCGCAGCAATCGGGAAGATGAACGATCCCCCTGTTTCAGCGATATCGGCGAGAAGTTGTGTCTCAATTGCGATGAAGCTATGGTGCATCCCCGTGATAACGATTGGAGCGTAGAGAAGACCCATGATCAAGCCACCGACGAACCCGAGTGAATCGTACGTCCATACCAACCCATCAATGATCAAGTTCCCTGCTTCACGAGTGATCGGTCCGACGAAAGCGAACGTGATGAACGCTGTGAAGAGGAGTGAGAGCAATGGCGTAAGCAAGATATCTAGTGACGCCGGCATAAACTTCCGAATGTTAATTTCAAGCTTCGATAAAATATACGTCGAGACGAGGACTGGTAAGACTTGTCCTTGGTATCCTAACTTCTCAATCTCGAGTCCGAAAATGTTCCAAACCGGAATCTCTTCAACACTTGCCTGAGCGTATGCATTGATCAAGTCCGGGTGGACCATGATCATCCCGAGCGCTGCACCTAGGTACGGGTTACCACCGAACCGTTTGGCTGCGGAGAACCCTATGAGTACAGGAAGGAAGACGAAGGCGGCGTTTGCGAACGTATTGATCATCGCTGCGAGGTCGGCCATGCCTGGATACTGGTCAATCAACGAACGTCCATCAAAGAACAAATCCGGTGCCGTCAATAAGTTGTTGATTCCCATCAAGAGACCGCCGGCGACGATGGCCGGGATGATTGGAACGAAGATATCCGATAACATTTTGACGAACTGTTGGAGCGGGTTCATTTTTTTCGCTCCGGCTGACTTCACGTCTGTCGTCGACATGTCTCCAAGGCCAGTCAATTGTGAAAATTCCGCATAGACCTTGTTGACCGTACCTTGTCCGATGATGATTTGATATTGTCCGCCTGTAGAGAATGTTCCCTTAACCACATCAAGTTGTTCGAGTGCTTTCTCATCGACCTTTGACTCATCGTTCAATACGAGTCGAAGGCGAGTCGCACAGTGCGCGGCTGCCGCAACGTTTTCTTTCCCACCAATCGCCTCTAGGATCGATGCTGCTTCTTTTTTGTAATCCATCTTCATTTCCCTCCTAACGTTTCATTCACAAGTTGTCGTGATGGAATTGCTGGAATGGCGCCATAAGCTGTACATGTCAATGCACCCGTTACGTTCGCATATTCAATGTCGGAACGTAAGCGCTCCGGGTCAAACCCGAGTGTTGCCAACCGATATAAGTAAGCTCCGACGAACGCATCTCCCGCTCCCGTCGAATCGATACTGTCGATTGAGATTGAAGGAACGATTTCATGATGCGTGCTTGTCGCAATCAACGTCCCACGAGACCCTAGTGTGATGGCAATCTGTTTTGCCCCTAATTCAAGCAGTGCACGAACAGCGTCTTCTAGTTGTTCTTCTCCGGTTAACAAGTATGCTTCTTCTTCGCTCAGTTTAATGAAGTCCGATTCCGCGATGAAGTGTCTTGCATCTTGTTTAAATTGCTCGAGGTCCGTGATCAATGCATCTCGATAGTTCGGGTCGAACGAGATAAACAAGCCATCCCGCTTTGCAAATTGCAATAACTTGAAGTACGCGTCTTTCAATTTTCCATCAAGTAGTGCTGTCGCCGAGCCGAAATGAATGATGTCCCCTGACTCGATCACCGATAAGTCGATCGACTCGAAGGCATACTCCCCGTCACTTCCGCGACGGAATGTGAAGTCCCGCTCTCCGTCCTCTTGAATCGATACGAATGCGAACGTCGTGTCTCCAGACTCCACAAGGTTTTCTGTTCGGACGCCGTTTTCGACCAACGTCTGTTTCAAGAAGAGACCAAACGGGTCATCTCCAACCTGTCCGAGGAAACTAGATTGCCCCCCGTGCTTACTGACGACTGCCGCGACATTCGCAGGTGCGCCTCCCGCCTTCTTGACGAACGTCGTCCCGTTCACGAGATCGCTAGACGCATCCTCGCATACCCAATCAATCAATAATTCGCCGATACAATGTACGGTGTTCATATCGTCCACCTCCATAAATCATATGAGTTCTTTATACAATTGGTACCGGTTCCATTTTAGAATAAAAAAATGTTGCGGAACCGGTTCCACAACACAAATGTAAACGATTTAATTTAACTTGTCAACGCTTTCGCGCACTTTTAGTTCAAAAATTGTGAACGTTTTCATTGAAACGTGTTCACCTTGCAACAGCTGTAGCATCATGTCGGCAGCTTTCGCACCAGTTCGGCGATAAGGAAGGTGTACCGTCGTGATGGATGGATGCAGGACTTCCGTGAAATCATATCCTCCAAATCCACTGACAGAGACATCTCTTGGGACAGAGACCCCTTGATTCGCTAATCCTTTCAGGACGCCTAAGGCAATGTTGTCGGTCGCACAAACGATTAAGGAAACAGAGCCAACATTATCCGCCAACTGTTCACCGATTGGAATGGCATCCTCAATCTTAAACGTCGTTTGAATGACTTTGACATTTGCCTCCGACTCTTGAAACGCCCGCAAAAATCCGTCACGGCGTGCTTGACCGACCGCGATATCCGATTCATACACCCCGACATAGACCACGTTTCGATGACCCCACTCCGTGAACTGTTTACCGAGCGCATAGGCCGCATCATAGTCAGGATAGACGAGACTATGGACATTGTCATGTTGCTGACCAATCAACAAGACCGGGATTTGAATCGCCTCAATCGCCTCAAGATGACGTTCCGTGACCGTCGTCCCGAGCCAGATGATTCCAGCAACTTTTTGTTTGGCCAAATTATATAGCTGTTCGATTTCTCGTTCCGTCTGTTGTGCTGTATTGACGACGAGCATTTGATATCCTCGTTCCGTGAGCTGTTCATCAATCCCCATCATCGTCCGTGAGGCGGCATACGAATCAAGCCGTGGAACGATGACCCCAATCATCTTCGTCTGTTTCGACTTGAGACTTTGAGCGAACTGATTCGGCTCATAGTTCGTATCTCGAATGACCCGGTCGAGTTTTTCCCTTGTTGCCTTTCCGACCGATCCACCGTTCAGATAGCGTGAGACCGTACTTTTGGCGACACCAGCGAGCTCCGCAATGTCTTTAATGGTGACTTGCTTCATCCTTACCCCTCCATATGAAAAAAGCTGACGTGCGAGACGCCGTCAGCTTAATGGTTTACCACATATCGTTTCTTGAAATTTAAGTAATACAAACCGTTCCGCTTTTCGAACCCGTTCTGAATGAGAATATGATGCATCTCTTGTTGATGTGGGCTCGTCGGTGGGATGCCAGCCCGGACTGTTTGTCCATCCATCAATTTTGAGTCCAGTAAGGCAAGTCGCAAACCTTCCGTCGCATATCCTTTGTTTTTGTACGCATCGAACACCATCAGGTCGAGTTGGTATACGCGGGCAAGCTTGAGTAACAAGACTTTACCGACCAGTTTGTCATCGACCATCAAGTCGTAATAGAAGTCTTCTCCATAACTATGCTCTTCTGCGTGATAAAGTTGCTCGGACCCCATTTCTTCGAGAATCCCTTTCAACTCTTCAGCAGAAACGCCATATGCGTTTTCTCCATACTTCTGAAAATGTTCATATTCAATCTCATCAATCTGGCGAATAGGTTGACGCACGATGTTCATCCCGTGCCCTCCTTAACTAGTAGTTCAATATCTGTCTGCGCTTATTATAAACGAATCCCTTCATGAAGCGCAAAAGATAACCGAACGTCAAATCGGTTCGATATGAATATGCACCGAATCGACCGCATGCTGTTCATCTAATTTCCGTTCGATGTCATCACATAATTCATGGGCCGCGTCCACGGTCAAATCGCCATCGACTGCAATCGTCACGTCGAGCATCACGTGATTCCCTAGATGACGCCCTTTGATTTCCCGAACTTCTTTCACCCGCTCAAATTGTTCAATCGTCTCCTCATAGGACTCGACGAGGTGCGGAGGGAACCCGTCAGAAAGCTGATGGGTGGCATCTAAAAAGATTTGGATCGCTGTCCGGATGATCATGCCGGCAATCACAATTGCTAAGACCGTGTCCATCCAAGACAGTTGAAAATAAGCAAATAGCACACCAAGCGTGGCTCCGACTGAAATCATCGCATCGGCCAAATTGTCTTTCGCTGCCGCCTTAAGTGCCAATGACTTTGTCTTCTTCGCGAGGTTCAAGTTGAACCGATACACCCCGAACATGACGAGCGCACTGACGAAGGCGACGACCGCCGCCAACGGGTTCGGCTCTGTATACTCGCCCCCGATTAAATTCGACAGACTGTTAAAGAAGACGAAAATACCGACCCCAATCATAATCAATGAAGCGATGAGTGCAGAGATCGTCTCCATCTTCGCATGACCATATTTATGCTCGGCATCCCGTGGCAATGCAGCCACCCGAATGCCAATATAGACCGCGACTGATGCAATTATATCCGTCGTATTGTTGAATCCATCGGCTAGGACCGCCTCAGATTCATATAAGTATCCGAAGAATACCTTTAGTATAGATAAGATCAAATATGCCGTAATCGACACAATCGCTCCTTTGAGCGCTTTTGGTGGATGATTTGTTGTTTCCATCCGCCCACCTCCTTAATTAGCTCAGTTAGTATAGCAGGTGAACTTCGTGTGGGGATAGAGAAACAATGTTTCTTACAGCCAAAATAAATGGAATATATTCCCGGTAGTTTCGTTTAACAAATTTTATGGTAAAGTAAACAGGAAGAGACCTTAGGGTTAAACCGCAAAAAGAGGTGAAACAGATGTTTACAGAACGTGATGGGATCAAATTACGACTGGAACAAATTGACAGATTGTTAATCGATTTGAATCGCGAGGCAAAGCAATTGATGGCACGTCTCCGCGAATTAGATGCTTCTGGTGAAAATCCGCACGAAGTATCTTTGAAACCTGAAGAACGCGATACGTTGAAATCGTCAATCGATGAAACGCTTGAAGCGCTACAAAGCCGTTCAAAACGTCCGATGAACGTGAACGACGAGAAGAAGAAAGAACTCGCTTCTCATAAAGCACTCATCGATGAATTATCAGACTTACTCAGCAAGAAAAAATGAGACGCACCTGCGTCTCATTTTTTATGAAGGAGCCCGAATCATGTATATTGTAACCACTTGTTTACGTCCGACAGATGATGTCTTATCTCGAGCGCATACGCATGCCACAGAATACAAGATGAAATTTGTCGACCGGCGCAAACTTTCCATCGACGAGTTGAAGAAACGTCATCAACGAGATGTACTTGTATTTGATAAACGACGTGTCGAGTTCACACCTCTGCATAGTACAGAACCGTTCTTTTTCCACCCATCGAGCTCCGTCTTTCGGGTGAAGCAACTGAGCCGAGGTGGATCAGATCCACTCATTGACGCCATGCAAGCAACTCCGGGTGATCATATTCTAGATTGTACACTCGGACTCGGCTCGGACAGTATCGTCATGAGCCATGTCGCCGGTTCAAACGGTAAAGTAATTGGCCTTGAGAGTCAATTCATTACGGCACAACTCGTCCGAGAAGGCATGTCCGTATGGGTCGAAAAAGATGAGCAGGTCAATGAGGCGATGCGACGCATTGAGGTCGTTCACTCCAACTCTCTTGACTATTTGAAAACGTGTGCGGAAAATTCGTTTGATTGTATCTACTTTGATCCGATGTTTGAAAAGACGATTTCAGAATCGGTTCATCTGAACCCACTTCGCACAATCGCCGACACTTCCCCTCTCACGCAAGAATTGATTACCGAAGCAACACGAGTAGCCAAGAAACGAATTGTCTTGAAGGCGCATTTTGAGAGCGATACCTTTGAACGGTACGGTTTCGCTCACATAAAACGTAAAACGTCGAAGTTCCATTACGGATATATCGACCTTGAGTCTAAGTCTATTTAGTCAAATTGAACTAAATAGGTCTTTAGACTCCTTTTTCGTTTATTATTTTCTGAATATTGACATTAATCAGACACAAAGAGTACATTTACATCAAGCTCACACATTTTCCCATTATTTTTTAACAGGAGGTTCATACAAATGAAAAAACGTTCCATCCGTCGAACGACTCTAGCGGCTCTCATGACATCTGCCATGACAGTCAGTATCGTTCCGGCAGCTGGTGCCGCTCCCCTCTCGGTTGCGCCATCGGTACCGACAACGAGCGAGCTCGCTCCGTTCGACCACAACATCATCGATGAAGAGCGTCTCGCGAAAGCTCTCGAGAAACGCGGCGTCATCAAAAAAGGTTTGTCTGCATCTGAACGCATGAAAGCAGTCGATGCATATATCTCGAAAAAGCAAGGTGAAGCGAAAGATCCACATAAGCACGACGACAAAGTGAACGAGAAGGCTTCAAAAGCAAAAGAGAAGATACATACTCAATTCGAAAAGGAATCAAAACGAATTCTTGATAAAGCGAAAAAAGGGCAAGGAAATTACCGTAAAGGGAAACCGAACGGTCAAGTGAAGGTTTCTCCTGCCCGGCAATCTGCATACAACGGTTCGGTACGTGAAGATAAAGTCCTCGTTCTCCTCGTCGAGTACAGCGATTTCAAACACAATAACATCATCCAAGAGCCGGGCTATATGTACAGCGATAACTTCAGTAAAGAACATTATGAAAAGTATATGTTCGGTGATCAACAATTTGAACTCTTTAACGGTGAAAAGGTTCAAACGTTCAAACAATACTATGAAGAACAATCAGGCGGAAGTTATACTGTCGATGGTGAGGTTTCGGAGTGGTTGACCGTTCCGGGAACCGCAAAAGACTACGGTGCGGACAAAGGCGATGGCGGACATGATAACGTCGGACCGGGACCACGTCAACTCGTCAAAGATGCGTTGAATGCTGCGGTCGCATCTGGAATCGATTTGAAAGAACATGACCAATACGATCTATACGATTTGGATGGAGACGGTGACTTCAATGAGCCGGACGGTCTCGTTGACCACTTGATGATCATCCACGCTGGGACTGGCCAAGAAGCGGGTGGCGGTGCGCTCGGTGACGATGCGGTATGGTCACATCGCTGGGTTCTTGATGGTGTTTACCCAGTAGCCAATACAGAAGCTGCAGTTCCTTACTGGGGCGGAAAAATGGCTGCGTACGATTACACGATTCAACCAGAAGATGGTGCGGTCGGCGTTTTCGCACACGAATTCGGACATGACCTCGGTCTTCCAGATGAGTACGATACGCAGTACACAGGTCAAGGCGAACCGATTCAATCATGGTCAATCATGAGTGGCGGTAGCTGGGCCGGTAAAGTCGCAGGTACGGAGCCAACAAGCTTCTCACCACAAAACAAAGAATACTTCCAAAAAATCATGGGTGGAAACTGGGCAAACATCACAGAAGTCGACCTTGAAGACCTCAACTCTCAAGGGTTCGTCGCACAACTCGACCAATCTGTGACGAAATCAAACAACCCAGGCATCGTCAAAGTCAACCTTCCTGATAAGAAGATTAAAGGAATCGAACCAGTTTATGGCGATCGCTACTATTACTCGACAAAAGGTGACGACATCCATACTGAGATGGCAACACCAGCTGTGAAACTTGGTGCGGACGGAGTCCTCGCATTCGATTCATTCTATGAAGTCGAATCGGACTATGATTACTTGTACATCAAAGCCCTCAGCGGTGGTCAAGAAGTCGTTCTCGATGTATTCGGTGACGACGTCAACGGCGCAAACGAAGCGGGCTACCCTGCTGAGACGACGAACGGTGCATGGGTCAACAAATCATACGACCTCTCACAATTCGCTGGTCAAGATGTTCAAATCGTCTTTGAATACGTGACAGACGGCGGCGTCGCTATGAAAGGCTTCGCAGTCGACAACTTGTCAATCAAATCAGAATCCGCAACACTCTTCGCAGATGATGCAGAAGGCGCTGAAGCCGTGACGCTCGATGGATTCGTCTCTTCAGACGGATACGATTCAAAACCACACTATTACTACCTCGAATGGCGTAACCACGCTGGGTCGGATATGGGTCTTCTCAACGGCCGCGGCGTGAAATACAACACTGGTCTTGTCGTGTGGTATGGTGATGACTCGTTCACAGATAACTGGGTCGGTGTTCACCCTGGTGAAGGATTCCTCGGTGTCGTCGATTCACATCCACAAGCGCTGATCGGTAACTTGAACGGTCAACAGACAGTCGCAGGTAGCACACGTTACCAAATTGCTGATGCGGCATTCAGTCTCGATAAGACGCTCGCTTGGTATATCGATTCACCGAGTCGTGGCGTGTACGATTACAAAGCACAGCCTGGCGTGAAGCAGTTCAATGATGCAAACTCTTACATCAACTCGCTCATTCCAGATGCAGGACGCAAACTTCCGCAATACGGTCTCGTCATTGACGTAGTCGGTGAAGCGAAAGACAACTCTGCAGGTGCCGTTTGGATCCGTACAAAATAAACATGTAGCATTCGACCTCCAGTCTTCCTCTATCGAAGATTGGAGGTCTTATTATTCTAAAAAAGCTTGAAAATGACGAATAATCTGTGTAACATAGTTGGTATAACGCCTCTGTAGGTTAGTGGCAGACCTCAGCAATGGTAATGCTGCAGCACGAGTTCGATTCTCGTCGGAGGCATCAACAATACCGCTCAACCAAGCGGTTCAGAGCACTTCCTGTTTATGACAGGAGGTGCTTTCTTTTTTGTCATTGCACAGAAATTGCACAGTTTCCATTTTTCTGTGTCGTGAGCACCACTTTGTCGAATCGGTTATCAATTTGTCGAACGATTGCACTTAGCAGGGAGTTTCCAGAAGCACTTTTGATATAGAAGAGGGTTTTATAATTTTACGGTGTTTACCTGAGTGGACCTCCCCCCTCTCCTTGACATCATTTCCGTTCCTCTATAAACTTGAAAAGTTGAAATCATTGAATAGTTAGAGGAAGGAGCATGATTCATGCTAAACGAATGGTTATGGATTCCTTCTGCCATCCTTACACTCGGACTACTCGTCCTCAGTTACAAGTTATTCGGACGAGTCGGCTTATATGCTTGGATTGCGATGGCTTCGGTCGTAGCAAACATCCAAGTCACGCAACAGATTGTAATTGGCGGATATATTTTCACGCTCGGTAACATCGTTTACGGTTCGCTCTACTTGGCAACCGATATTTTGAACGAAAAACATGGGCGAGTGGCTGCCCGTAAAGGCGTATGGCTCGGATTTTTCATCTTGATCGTCTCAACGGTACTCATGCAATATGCACTTTTATATGAGCCGTTTGAAGAGGCACTGTTCATGCATGAAAGCTTCGAGGCACTCTTCTCGATGCTGCCATTGATCACACTCGGTAGCCTTGCTGCCTATTTGGTCTCTCAATTGTTCGATGTCTTCGTCTATTCAAAGATCCGTGCAAAAACGGGCGAGAAGAAGCTTTGGCTTCGTACGACAGGTTCGACCGTCTTATCTCAACTGATTGATACATTCACGTTCTGCATCATCGCATTCTGGGGAATGGAATGGGACATTTGGTGGAACATCTTTATCACGACATACGTGGCAAAGTTTGTGATCGCTTGGATGGCGACACCGTTTATGTATTACGCAAAACGAACAAATCCACAAGACGAAACCGAACAGGATGCAGCATAAAGAAAAGCCGTAACTTCAACATGAAGTTACGGCTTTTCTTATGGTCGTTCAATCAGGATACGCACAGCATACGGACGGGCTTCTTCAATCGACGCCGACTCTCGACAGACGGTAATCGCTTTGAATGCATCAATCGCGACCGCCTCGATGGTATGATCGTTCGTTTCGACTTCAAGAATGGTATAAGCAGGTAAGCGCTCGAGTTTAACCCACTCCCCGTTACGTTTTTTTTCATAGATGACTGGTGTTTGAATCGAGTAACGTCGGAGTAAATCATGGACATTCATCTGATCTCCTCCCTATTCAAATCGTACATCCATTATAGAAAGCGCTTTCAAATTTGTAAAGCGAGTACACTATAATTTTATACAATCTTCCACTTCATTTTAAATTCAATTTTGCCGATAAAAGAAGTAAAGAAATGGGGTGAATTGATGCGTTATCGCCGCCAGGAGACGTTCCGCTATATCCTACCGAATCCCCGTACCATCCCTTATCGACTTGTATGGGAAGAAAAAGAACTCTATGATGGGGAAGGATTGCTCCTCAATGTGAGTTCTCATGGATTAAAATTGCGTTCGGACTACCTCTTCCCGCTCTCTGATGATTTACAGGTCCATTTTCTTTTCGACCTCGTTCCGACACTTCAACCGATCGAACTCATGGGACATGTCAGACACCGTGGCCAAACGGGCTCGCTGTATGATTATGGAATCATGCTTGATGTGAAAGCTGACGAAACTCAGCAACTCGTCACGATGATTAAAACGTATGCACGTGAAAATAAATGAGAACATGCGTCAGGCATCTTCTCATTTTTTCGTGTCTCCAAAAGAGGGTATACTACAACTATCAACCATTGACGAGGTGTTCGTATGACAAGAAAATTCTTATTGATTCCTTGGGGACTGGCAATTGCATTCGCCGTCATCGGTCCAAATGTCCCGTTCGACGGACGCTTTCTTCTCGATTTTGTGACTTATAATACCGAGGCGTACGAAGGCTATTCTCTATCGCTCTTTAGTATCTTAGGGGTGTTTCCCCTGGCGATGTTTCCACTTCTTTGGTCAGAAGTGAATCAGCTCAAACCGAATCCACTCATCGCCGCTGTCACCAGTTTTTTCGTTGGGGGATTTCTACTCGCTCCTTATTTGGCTTTTGCGAGACAGTCACCTTATCCGACCCCGGTCAAACCGCTGCCGACCCGTATCCTCGGCGTTGTGCTTTTACTGGTGACAATCGGGTTGTTCATCGCTGCAGCCAATACTGGAAATGTTGCAGAATACTGGTCCTATGTGGAGAACAATCAATTTGTTCGAACGATGACCGTCGATTTCTTTTTGTTGGCATTCATTCAAATTACGTTAATGAATCGGGACGCGAAACGCTATAAGATGAGCTTATGGCCGCTCCCTTACATCCCGTTGTTCGGTCTCATTTTTTGGCTCATGATTCGCCATCAAAAACCGTTCAACGAAGCACCTCCGAAGCGTGAACGTGCTGAAATGAAACATTGAGTACCCGTTTTCATCAGAAACGGCTATACTAGAAGTTAGTTTTTAATGAAGGAGACCATCACATGCGTTATTTCCAAGTCACTTCTTACGTGACTGTCAAGAATGAAGAGCTCGAATTCAATGAATATGTAAAAGTTCCAAACCAAAAAGTCGATCAATTTTTGAAAGACACATTGGAACTAGATTTATACGATGACCAAGTGACATTGCGCGAATGTGTTGTCGAAAAAGGGAAATGGGAATGCCCAGTCGGTGATTTTGTCATCACGGAACATATGAACGAGAAATCATTCAATCGGCTACAAAATAGCCGCTCTGTAAAGTCAACATCATAAACCAACTCAAAAAGATCCTCCTAGCTTATTTCAGCTAGGAGGATCTTTTACCTGTTACACGCTTTATTCGTTCGATTCTTCCTCTGGATCAGGGTCAGGATGCTGTGTCGGAGCCGGTTTTTTCGCCGGGTTCGATTCATCATCCGGTAGCGGATCCGGGTGAACCCCTGGTTGTGATTCGTCACGCTTCATCGTATCCCTCCTTCATGTTTACTCCACTTGTTTAACCTTTTTTCACATGAATGAAACGTATCAGTGTATATTCCGGTTGCCGATGACACGTCTGGAGATCGCCTTCTCAATTTCAACAATGATAAAGACGACGGCACCAAATGCCACTGGATAAATCCAATCTTCCCACGTTAATGGAGCGGTACCGAATAACGTGTGCATAAACGGTACGTACGTGATGAACAATTGTAGGGCAATGAGTAAGGCCGATACGAGAAACGCAATCTTATTGTCAAAGAAATGTCGGTTGAATGCAGGTGCCAACTCCGTACGGCAGTTGTACAAGTGGAAGAGCTGGGCCATGACGATGGCATTCAAGGTAATCGTTTGTAATTTCTCGGTCGAGTAGTCGAAATCTCCGAGCATATAGTTGATCCATAAACTACCGCCCCCGATAATAATTGAAACGAAGGTGACGCGGAAAATATAGTATCGGCTGAGTAGCGGCACATTGGCCGGACGTGGCGGTCGTTTCATCGTACTCTCTTCGAGTGGTTCGAAAGCGATTGCTAAAGAGAGAGTAATCGCGACAACCATGTTGACCCATAAAATCTGCACAGGACTGAGCGGTGCAGCCGCTCCGAGCAAGATGCTCATTGCCACAAGCAACGCTTGACCTCCGTTTGTCGGAAGCAAGAAGAGAATGGTTTTCTTCAGGTTATCGTACACCCGTCGTCCTTCTCGTACGGCGTTATAGATCGTTTTGAAGTTGTCATCGACAAGAACCATCTGAGATGCTTCTTTCGCTACTTCCGTCCCTTTAATCCCCATTGCCACACCAATGTCAGCACGTTTTAAGGCAGGTGCGTCGTTCACACCATCTCCTGTCATCGATGTAATCAGACCGTTCTCTTGCAATCCTTTGACGAGACGAAGCTTGTCGTTAGGGCTGGTCCGTGCGAATACATCGTTATGAACGGAAGCCTCTTTGATTTCTTCATCTGTCATATCTGTCAATTCACGACCTTCGAGGGCGCCTTCCACTTCCATGCCCAGTTCTTTTGCAATCGCGACAGCGGTATCTTTATGGTCTCCCGTGATCATTTTAATTCGAATCCCAGCATCACGACACGCGGCGACCGCATCGATGGCTTCTTGTCGAGGTGGATCGACGATTCCGAACAATCCGAGGAAAGTTAGACCATCTTCAACATCTTCATGGTCGATTGACGCTTTTGAACTGTCGACACGTTTCAAGCCTGCACCGAGAACGCGTTGACCGCGGTCTGCGATCTCTTTTCGTTTTTCATCCCAATAGTCTTGTTTAAAGTCTTCAGACAATGCCATATCAAAGAGTCGGTCCGGGGCACCTTTGACGAAAATCATTCGCTCTCCTTTGTAATCGACGAGCGTCGCCATGTATTTATATTCAGAATCGAACGGGATCTTCGAAATGACTTTTAAACGTTCGATCGGGCGCTCGGCCTTCTCAGCGACGGTCAACAGACAAGCCTCGGTTGGATCACCGTTAATGACCCAGTCCCCGTCTTCTTCATTCAACTGCGCATCGTTACATGTTTTCCCAACGGTTAACAGGTCGATCATCGACTCGTCATCGTCCAAGTCAAACGGTTGACCATTCAATTCGAGATCTCCATTCGGAGCATATCCGCTACCCGAGACTTCGATATCATGGTTCGCTGTCACGATTTGTTTGACGGTCATCTCATTCTTTGTCAATGTACCTGTTTTATCCGTACAAATGACAGATACAGCACCAAGCGTTTCGACAGATGGTAGACTTCGCACAATCGCTTTTTGTTCGGCCATATTTCGTACACCGAGCGCCAAAATGATGGAGATGACGGCAGGCAATCCTTCAGGAATTGCCGCAACGGCAAGACCGATTGTCGTCAGCATCAATTCGACCGGCTCATAATCCCGTAAAAAGTAGCCGAACGCATAAATCACGACGGAGATGATCAAGATGGCGATGGACACCGTTTGACCAAACTTGGTCGTCTGTCGAATCAGAGGGGTTTTGACGGTCTGCACTTCTGAGATTGAAGCGTTGATTTGGCCGAGCTCCGTCCCTTCACCGATGGCTGTCACGATAGCTTTTGCACTTCCCGTCGCGACACTCGTTCCTGAGTACACCATGTTTTTCCGGTCGGCCAACACCGATTCTTCTTTCACGACGTCTGATTTTTTCTCGACAGTCGTCGCCTCTCCCGTTAAGGCCGATTCCTCGACCTTAAACTTTTCGGCTTGCACGACACGGGCATCGGCCGGCACTTTATCACCGGCAGCAAGCACAAGCACATCCCCGACGACCAGGTCACTCGAGTCGATTTCGGATTGCTTGCCGTTTCGAACGACGGTCGCCTTTGTTTCTAACAATTTTTTGATTCCTTCTAGCGCCTCTTCGGCCTTGTTCTCTTGAAGATATCCGACGACGCCGATAATCGTGACGACTAAAACGATGACGATCGTATCGATGTACTCCCCTAAGAATCCTGTGACGACGGCAGCCGCTAACAAGACGTACACGAGAACATCATTGAATTGTCTTAGAAATTTTATAATTTCAGGGGTTTTCTCTTTCTCCGGCAATACGTTTTTGCCGAATTCGTCTTGACGACTTGTGACACTTTCTGTTGTAAGACCTGATTCAAGATCAGTCTCCACATGGGTTCGCACCTCATCTACTTCGAGCGCATGCCACGGTCTGTCTTCCTTCTGCATAATTCATCCTCCTCGACCAATACTTTTTGAAAAGTCTTTCCCCTATCTGTTCCCAATCTCATGCGGCTCGACACGTGCAAACTTGTAGAATTGATGTCATTTTTCAAAGAAAACGCTTTCTTGGTTTGGAATTTCTAATTGTAACCGGTATCATTGTTCAATTTTAATTTTTCTTTTGAATATGGCTTTACAGAAGTCTTTCTATGCATGAATATAGAATAAATTATGAATAAATAGAGATAGAAAGAAGGAAGAGTTTATGGTCATTATTCAAGGAATCGCACTTTTACTGCTCATCCTCGCCTTGTTCACATTATTTAGTTATAAGGCGCCTTTTGGAATGAAGGCGATGGGAGCATTGGCCGGTGCTGCAATCGCGAGTTTCCTCGTCGAAGCGTTCAACGCGTATGCAATCGGCGGATTGCTGCCACTTCCTCTTTATGAAGAAGTAGGTCAAGCGGCTGGCGCTTTGTCAGGTCCTGCCGCTGCGGCTCTTGTCGCCATCGCACTTGGAATCAACCCCGTCTATAGTTTGATGATCGGGTTGTCTGTATCGGGATTCGGAATCCTTCCTGGCTTTTTTGCAGGATATCTTTTGGCTTTGGCTGGCACTCGAATCAATCGCTATCTGCCGACCGGCGTCGATATGATTTTCTACGTCATCGTGATGGCACCGCTCGCCCGTCTCGTCGCGACAGGGGTAGACCCACTCGTGACAAACACACTTGAACAGATTGGAGCTGTCATCGAACTGGCAGCAACACAAAATCCGGTCGTCATGGGTCTCGTCTTAGGAGGGATCGTCACGGTCGTATCAACGTCGCCTCTCAGTTCGATGGCCTTGACGGCGATGCTCGGTTTGACCGGGGTCCCGATGGCGATTGCCGCGCTCGCGTTGACCGCGTCCATCTCAATGAATTACTTGTTGTTCCGTCAATTGAAAATCGGAACAAAGAAAGATCAACTCTCTGTCGCCATCGAACCGTTGACGCAAGCTGACCTCATTTCTGCTAACCCGATTCCGATTTACAGTGTCAACTTTGTCGGTGGAGCCATCGCCGGATTGATTGTCGCCATGACCGGTATGATCAACGATGCGCCAGGTTCGGCAGCCGGGATTCCGGGACTTCTAGTCATGTATGGTTTCAACGATTGGCAAACGGTCACCTTCACAGCCGTCGTGCTATTCATCCTTGGGATCGGTTTCGGCTTGATCGGAAGCCGTTTGTTCAAAAATTTCCCGATTGTCCGTCATACGGAAAAAGTCGAATCGACAGAAGAAGATGCGGCCTAATTAAAAAATCGATGCACGCTCGAACGAATTATTCGGTGGCATCGATTTTTTATTATGACTCGTATGATTGTTCTTACAATAGAGAAGTGTCGACACGTTCACAAAGAAATCATCGCACGTTCTTTCCAATTGTGAATTGATCACCGGTTTAGTAAATCAACGAAAAAGCGTGTCAATCTACCGTGATGACTGTTCCTGTCTCACTGGATTTACGAGCAAGTTCAATCAAGTAGGTTGTCAATGTTGCATCTTTTAATGAAACGACGGGTTGCCGTACCTCATAACTATAAGCTAACTGTTGATAATACGCCAAATAACTACCTTTCTCGATTTGAATGGACGAAACCTCTTCTTTGGATAATACGCCAGTCTCTATAAGGTCACTTTCTAACTTTCCTTGCTTCAGAGCATCTTCTTGAGGATCAAGTCCATATTTCAAGAAACTTCCTTGCGTACCATGCACTTCAAACCGAGGTGTTTCTCCGGCGATGAATGGGTTCGAACGAAGGTATACTCGCTTCTCACCGTAATAGAATGTCAGATGAAACCCATCATCGGATTGGCCACCATCTCGTTGAATCATCACATCTGCTTGAATACGATCTGGCTTTCCAAACAAGGCTAGAGTCTGGTCAATCAGATGACTTCCTAAGTCGAATAAAATACCGGAACCTGGTCCTCCATTTTCACGCCACCGGTCACGTACATTCGGACGGAAACGATCAAATCGAGATTCAACGACCTTCCAGTCTCCTAACTCGTTCGAGTTAAGAAACGATTTAACCGTCAAGAAGTCTCCATCATAACGACGATTCTGATAAACGTTGACGATGCCCTTCGATTTCGCTTCAAGTTCCATCAACTCATATCCTTCTTCCGTTGTCAGGAATGCGGGTTTTTCGACGAGCACATCTTTTCCTGCCTCAAGACATGCGACGATCATCTCTTTATGTAAATGCGATGGTGTCGTAATGACATAGAGAGAAGCATCCGATTGAATCGCCTCGTCTAATGTCGCATATACCGTGACACCAGGTAATTCAGCCTGCACTTCTTCCGGGCGCGATGACACGACACCACTCACTTCAAATGAGTCAATGACCTTTAAAAACGGTAGATGGAACGTGTTCGCCGAGAATCCGAATCCCACCAAAATGGTTTTAGTCATATAAAACCCCTCCTTTTCGCTGTTGATAGTATAACAAAAAAAGGGTCAAATGACCCTTATGCACTCATGCTCTCATCCAATCTGTATTCGAACGTATTGTACCCGTTTCGTGAATCGACAAAGACGAAACCGAAACGTGGATAATAATCATTTAAAAATTCATTGTCAGCGACACAATCAAGACGAATTGGTTCATCTTCATCGGCTTCCTCTAAGACATGCTCCATGAGCTGCTGTCCGACGCCTTGCCCTTTTAGCTTTTCGCTGACGACGATTCGATGGATATATTGCCCTCGCTCACTGTCGTCCCATAAGTTATCATCCCACTCATCTGGAGGTAACAATGCGATTGAAGCTAAAATTTGTTCGCCATCTTCAAAGACATATACACTGCCTTCTACAATGTCAGTGCGCACACGCTTTATGAGGTCCTGTTCCAAATATTCGGTCCATTGGTCGCTTCCTTGTTCATTTAGCGCTACGGCTCGTTGTTCGATTAGGTTCGCGATGTGTTGGGCATCGCGCTTCGTCGCGAGTCGAATCATAACGTCCTCCTTTAGTTATACAGTATTTGAAATACAAATATAACGGAGAACCGCATGCCTTTCAACCATCCTGCTCACTCGTGAAAATCAAACGGAGTGACGTCTCCATCGTTCAATTGATAACTATACGTCAACGTCGCATTGAGGCTATGCGATACAGAACAATAACGCTCAACGGACAATTCGATGGCACGCCGAACTCGTTCTTCCGATAACTCGCCTTTCAGGATATACAAGATGTGAATGGCTGTAAAGCGTTTCGGGTGATCGGTCGCCCGCACCCCATCGATTTTCATTTCGAATGCTTCAATTGGCTGGCGCATCTTATGCAGAATCGACACGATATCGATTCCTGTGCAGGATGCGGTCGCGTGAAGCAACATTTCTGTCGGACGAGGTCCTGTATCGAGCCCACCGACATCATCCGCCGCATCAAGGATCACCGTGTGTCCTGATGGCGTATGTGTTTCAAACGCCATCCCTTTCTTCCATACGACTTCCATGTTCATCATCTTCTCCCCCTATTTCATTTGATAGCATCCTATTCCCTCATTTGATGTATGATTAAGCTATGAATCGATTATAAAGGGGTGTATGTCGTTGGATTGGTCTATGATTTTCAGTTGGGGACTTTATATCGTCCTCGGGTTAAACATGTTGTTCGCACTCGCCGTCATCTTCGCCGAAAGACGTGACGTCGGCGCGACCTGGGCCTGGCTTCTTGTCCTGTTTTTCTTACCAGTGCTCGGCTTCATCGTCTATCTCTTCCTAGGGCGACAACTTAAGAAGGATAACTTCTATAATTTAAGTGTAGAAGAACGTTCCTTCCATTCGCTTCAAGTCGAAGCGCAACTTGAACAAATTCATACGCGCCAAACCCAGCTCGCGCAGCCGCTGTTTGAAAAGTATGACCAACTACTTCAAATGAACTTACGATCTTCTAAATCGTTGATCAGTGTACATAACCGTTCCCTCATCTTGCACGACGGCGAACAAAAGTTCAAAGCGTTGATGGATGACATTCGCTCGGCCGAAACGGAAATCAATATTCAATATTACATCATCCAGCGTGACGCTCTCGGTCAGGCACTGTTGAAAGAGTTGATCGAGCGTGCGAAAGCCGGTGTCAAAGTTCGACTCCTCTACGATGCGGTCGGCTCACGTAGTCTTCGGAACTCGGACTTTAAAGAGTTGATTGCGAACGATGGCGAGGTGCGTGTCTTCTTCCCACCGACACTCGGGATCATCAACTTCAAGTTGAACAACCGAAATCACCGAAAGATCGTCATCATCGATGGGAAAATCGGCTATGTCGGTGGATTCAATGTCGGTACCGAGTATTTAGGTTTAGTCGAAAAATTTGGCTATTGGCGTGACACGCACCTGCGTGTCGAAGGAGATGTCGTTTATAATTTACAACACCGATTCATATTGGACTGGAACTATTCTGGTCACCGTAAACATGATCCTGAAAATGCCTTCTGCTTTGCGCGACATGACATTAAAGAAAATTCTCCGATGCAAATCGTCACGAGTGGACCAAACTCGGATACGGAACATTTGAAGAATATGATGATCAAGATGATCATGTCCGCCAAACGACGGGTCGTCATTCAAACGCCATACTTCATTCCAGACACGAGTTTTATGGACGCTTGCAAAATGGCACTCCATTCTGGCGTTCAGATGGATATCATGATCCCTGGAAAACCGGACCATCCATTCGTCATGTGGGCGTCCCTCTCGTTCCTTGGGGAACTCCTCGACTACGGGGCAAACGTCTATCTGTATGATGAAGGGTTTCTCCACGCGAAGACGCTCGTCGTCGATGATGAGATCGCGACCGTCGGGACGACGAACTTGGACGCTCGAAGCTTCCGTCTCAATTTTGAAGTGAACGCACTTATCTATGATGAGCGGGTCGCCCTCGAACTCGTTTCTTTATTCGAGACCGATACGGCGGTCAGTCGCACGTATACGATGGAAGACTATGAAAAGCGGAAATGGACAGTACGTGCTCGGGAGGGTGTCTCACGACTCCTCAGTCCGATTTTATAACGAAAGAAGCAGAGCTCGGCGCTCTGCTTCTTTTTCATTTTACAGTTTGAACCGCGAGACGAGGTCTTGTAACTCCTCGGCCATGGTCGCGAGTGCTTTTGCTGACTGCGATACTTCTTCAATCGATTTCAATTGATCATCGGTCGTCGCCGCCACTTGCTTCGAGACACTCGAATTCTCATCGGCGATGTCGGCGATTTGTGATGCCGTCGCTGCCACTTCCTGAACGTTTGCTGCAATCTCCTCGACGGTTGCGGTCACGTCTTCAATCCGTGGTGTCATCGCGACTGTCCGCTCTTTGATTTTCTCGAAACGGTCTGCTGTCATTTCAGATGACGCCAATCCGGCCTTCGTATGAGTAGATACTTCCTGCATCAACTGTACAGACTGTTCCGTCTCATGCTTGATTCGATCAATCAACGCTGCAATTTGTTTCGTCGACTGTTGCGATTGTTCTGCGAGTTTACGCACCTCGCTCGCAACGACCGCGAACCCTTTGCCGTTCTCACCTGCACGTGCTGCTTCAATGGCAGCGTTCAATGCTAACAGGTTCGTCTGTTCAGCGATTCCATTGATGACCGTGACGATTTCTCCAATCTCGTTAGAGCGATGTGCCAATGAGTGAATGACGCCCTCGAATGTCACGACAGACGCATCGATTGCCTGCATCTGCTTCACATTCTCCTTCACGGTCGTCGAACCGTCTTCCGCTTCATTTGAGGTTTCGCGTGAAAGTTCAGAAACGTCCATGGAACTTTCTGAGATTCGCATGATTCCTGACGTAATCGCTTGGAGCGATGTCGCATTGTCGTCAAGTTGTCGCTTCGAGCCATCGGCACTGACTGCCATTTGATCAACTGCACGGGCAATCTGTTCTGATGAGGCGGTATTGTGTGCCGAGTTGGCCATCAATTCTTGAGACGAGGCGGCAACTTGACTGATTGAATC
Organism: Exiguobacterium sp. s75; assembly: GCF_018617145.1. Classification (GTDB taxonomy): domain Bacteria; phylum Bacillota; class Bacilli; order Exiguobacteriales; family Exiguobacteriaceae; genus Exiguobacterium; species Exiguobacterium profundum. Next base: position 706,438 of record NZ_JACSJQ010000001.1, on the reverse strand, counting down.
ATCGAGACGGAGTAATACCATACGAAGTGAATCGCTCATTTCATTAAAACTCTCTGAGACAAGCCCGATTTCGTCGTTCGATAAGACGGTAATCGGCTCCGTTAAATCTCCTGATTTGATTCGTTCTGCTCCTTCTGTCAATAAACGCAACGGACGCAAGATTGAACGGAGAACGAAGTAGAGAAGAATGGCTGCAATCCCGAACATTCCGATGATGACGAATCCAGTCGTCCAAAGAATGCCGACCGTCTCGTCTTGAATCTCACCGTCATATAACGTACCGGCAATCTTCCATCCGGTGATTGGGTTCGTCACGAATGCTTTCTCCACGCCTTCCCCATTCTCCGATACAGACAGAGTCCCTTCTTCCTTGGAAAAGAGCGAATCTGTCCAAGATTCATCAATCTTTTCACCGACAGCCGTCGACGGATGAATGACGACTTGTTCTGCCTGGTCGAAGATGGCAACGTATCCTTCTTTCCCGATTTGAATGGTGGATGCCACTTCAGCGATATCGTTCACATCGACGTCAACGGCGACCACACCACGACCGTCTGAAGTCTTCTTCGAAACCGTGATCATCATTTTTTGAGAAGCGGCATCGACGTACGGATTCGTGATGGCAACCTCTTGTCCACTTGCTTCAGCCGCTTCATACCATGGACGAGTGCGTGGGTCATATCCTTCTGGCAATTCCTGTTCAGGATAGATCGTCATCGCACCTTCTACTGAAGCGAAGTAAATGTTCGTCACTTTTGGATGTGTCTCTAAATACTCAGTAAACTTCTCTGCTAACGCTTGATTCGCTTCTCCCTCTTCATAAATGGAACTATCAATCCGATTCGCAAAAAACGAGATGTCCGTTTGAATCGGTTCGATGAGGTTCGTGACCTCATTGTTCATCCGGTCTACCCCCGAATTGGCGGACTGGATCATTTGAGACTCGATTTTACCTTTCGCCTGCGAATAGGCGACGATTCCAATCAATGTGGCTGGAATAATCAATAATAGAACGGATAAGACAATCAATTTTTGCTTGATACTAATCGTGCGCTTCTGTTTCATAAAACATCTCCTAACCCGAATAAAATGTTCAAGCGAGTTCGATGAGTCGAATCCCCCTTAGGTTATTCATCATATCGGTCAAAAGTCATTAGATCTGAAGAATTGATTGAATTATTCGAAAATTATTTTTCGGAAACTGAAATGGAGTTTCACCGTTGTGTTCGATTGAACAAATCATACTATTCGTATTTAGTTAAAATTTGAGTCACCATATCGGAAGAGGGAGTCAAATGATGAATTCATTATTGGAAGAGATCAAATCCTATAAAGATCAGTTCAAACAAAATGCACCTGCCGAGAAGCAACGATTGATGGCTCAGGTGACTCAAGAATTGAAAGATTCAGGCATCGCATCAGGGTTAACAGTTGGAAATCAAGCGCCGTCGTTTGAATTGCCTCACGCGGACGGGACAACCGTCAATTTGAAAACGCTCCTTTAAAATGGACCAGTCATCGTCATATTTTACCGAGGTGGATGGTGCCCATACTGTAACCTCGAGCTCCGCGCTTACCAGCGCGAGTTGGCAACGATTCAAGAAAAAGGCGCGACTCTTGTCGCGATCAGTCCGGAAACGCCGGATTATTCCCTTTCGACGAAAGAAAAGAATGAACTTGATTTTTATGTATTGAGTGATGTTGATAATATTGTCGCACGTCAATTCGACCTCGTCTTTGACATGCCAGATTATTTGATTGATATTTATAAAGCATCTGGACTAAATGTCGATGCACATAACGGGAACGAAGATTGGCAGTTGCCGAAACTGGCCACGTTCATCATCCAATCTGATGGAACGATTTCGTTCAGTGATGTGCCTGCTGACTATACAGAACGTGTCGACCCGAAAATGGTTATTGAAAAATTGTAAATTAAAGGAGATGACGCGCATCATCTCCTTTTCTATTCACTTATTTCGTTTATTGTCTTACAAACTCCTCGTGCAATATCGCGTACACCATGCTATCGGTCCTTTCATTCTTATTCCAATAGTCTCTCAAGAAATGAGCTTCTTTTCTCATTCCAACCCGTTCGCATAATTTTTGGGAAGTTACATTTCTGGCGTCGAGATTAGCTTGTACCCTATGTAGATTGAGCTTTGTGAACAACTCCCCTAGCAATCCGCTCACTGCCTCCGTCGCATATCCTTTTCCTGAATGTGAATCAGAAAAACAATACCCAATCTCTACCGTGTCTTTCATACCCGCGTACCAAACTGTGAGATCCCCAATCACTTCATCTTGATGTACGACTGCTAAATTCAACGTACTAGTCTCGGTAAGAATAGAATTTGTTAGTTTTTTATCAAATTCTTTCTTCCTGTTTTCAGACGTCCATGGCTCATGCAAAAGATATCTGCATACTTCTGGTTTTGTATACATTTCGAATGTAGCATGCAAGTCTTTCTCCATAAATGGTCTGATTATTAAACGCTCAGTGGTAAATTTCACGTCGACTCCTCCCTTACATTTGATCGCGCAACTCTCCTCCGGTTCACGACCTATGAGGACATGATAAATTGCTCCACTCGCTTGAGAAGTGTTTCAAGTAACCGTAGTGACCGGTATGTCTCTCCTGTGTACTCGAGGCTATGATTCATCTCCTTGACAATCTCGAGTTCGGTCAAGGCCAGATGTTCAAGACGCTTCATTCTCTCATCTACATAATGTTGGTCCGCCGTTCCTATGAGAATCATCTGTTGTCCTTTATGAGACTGGATCGCTTCATATATGTCGTCTTGTTTCAACAAAGGTGTCAACCAAACGAGTTTGGCATCATGAAACACGTTTCGGGTGAGTTCACTTGCCATCGCAACCGTACCGAGCGATTTTCCGACGATGATGTATTGTTGAACGGAATCAGTATGTAGGATTTGATCGATGACGAGTCGAACATCATCAACAATTGCCTTATTTACATCGACTGAATCGTACCGCTCGTCGCGATAGTTATAGTTGACTTCGAGAACGTTCAACCCATTCTCTATGCACAATCCAGTCGTATAGCGAAACATTGGAGAATCATTTGTATATCCGTATCCGGGCAACAAAATCACGAGTGTGTCGGATGACGAATCAGGCTGCAGGTACGAATACGGGACGGGTATTCCGTTTTTCCCAATGACGTGACCATCTGTTACTTCATACATGCTGTCTCCTCAATTCTGCAAGAGCTGCGTTTCATGGTGATGAATCATCGTTCCAATGCTCTCTCCTTCGAGAATACGATGAATGGCGTTCCGCTCCTTGAAGTCGAACAAGTGAATCGGCAAACCGTGATCTCTCGCGAGAAGCAATGCCGATTGATCCATCACTTTCAAATCATTCGAAATGACATCGTTATAGTGAAGGGTTTCAAATTGACGAGCGTCCGAATCCAAACGAGGATCGCGGTCATATACGCCGGAGACACCGTTCTTTGCCACGAACAAGGCATCACATCCCACTTCGATGGCACGCTGAACAGCAGGATAGTCTGAAGAAACGAACGGTTGACCGTTACCGCCTGCAAAAATGACGATATATCCTTTTTTCAAATGATTGATGGCTCGAAGTTGAATGTACGGTTCGGCTACGCTCGGCATTGGAATCGATGTCATGACGCGCACTTCTCGAGTCGTATCTCGTTTCAAGATTCCACGTAGCATCAATGAGTTCATGACTGTCCCGAGCGTTCCGATACTGTCAGCCTCCACTCGATTGATCCCCCACGCTTCTGCTTGATTCCCGCGAAAGAGATTTCCCCCGCCGACCATGACACACACTTCAACCCCGCTATTTGCGAGTGATAATATTTCTTCTGCAATCAGGCTGAGGCTCATTTCGTCAAAGTTATCCGTTCCATCACTAGCTAGAGCGGCTCCACTTAACTTGATACAAATTTTTCGGTGCTTCAATGTCTCCCAACCCTTCATTTGGAATATTTTGTTCAATTCAGTATAGAAGAGTTTATATAATGGAACAACACTATTTTTAATTGATTCATAAGGACATTTCTTTATATTTCTTGTAAAACTCATCGAACATATAAAGTCCACCGATTTCTTCATCGATAAACGTATATAAAGAAATTTCAAATTCTAGAGGCGATGCTTCATTGAAACACTCTTTTACTCTAAGTAAGCCTTCTTTTATATACAGCTTTCCCTTTTCGATATTCTCGTTTGAGATATAGTACCGTCCAAGATTAAGATGGTAACGAGGAAATTCTGGGTACTCTGCAATTGCCTTTAACAGATACGGTTCATACTGATCTGGACGTTCGAATTGATGTAGATGAGCCATTGAATAGTAGAGGATCCCTTTTAATTTAGCATCCATTTCACTCAACAAAAAAAGACCGTAGAACATTCTACAGTCTCTAAGCTCAGGCTCCCATGATGGAGTCGTGACGGGTCGTTTCCCATCCATACGCCACTTCGCGGAGCATCAATTCACCAAACTCTCGATCTTTCTGGTCGATGACCTGCCCTTGTTTTCGTTCATAAAACGTGCGGAACGGATTCATCTCAAGCGCCCAGATCAAGAGTCCTGCCTCACACATCGATTGCACAGCGTGTTCAAGGAGAGCGGACCCGATTCCGTTCCCTTGATGGTTCTCTAAAATATAAATAGCATACACTTCATTCGTGTGGTCTGGATACTCTCCTGTCCGCTCTTCTCCGTAAAGAACGAAGCCCACGATTTCGTCCTCGACAATCGCCACAAAGCCGGCTACTTCTTGCCGACGAAGGGCGGTCCGCAAGCGTTCTGCCCATTCGATGGAGCCGGATGATACTTTTAGCAAATACTCAGTCGGTACGATCCCCCGATAGGTCGTACGCCACCCGTTCACACGCACTCTCGCAATCCCATACACATCATCTGGTTTGGCGACCCGAATGTCCAATGCGACCCCCTCCTCACCCGAAGCTTTACAAATAGTTTACCACAAATCCCCAACTTGCAATCCGAGATTATGTGAATTTTGCACGGACATCGACAACAATAAAGACGTCACCTCTGGATAAAGGCGACGTCTCTTCTTACGTTATGCAACTTCTTTAGATTGGACTGGTGTCGATGTTGTTAACGGTTTTTTCAAGAACGAGAGGAGCAATGCTCCGACCACCGCACCTGCCAAGATGGCGAGTGCATAGAGACCCATACTCACAGCGACGTTTCCAGCTCCTTCAAGAAGTGGGAAGACGAAGATCCCACCGTGTGGCGCTGGTAATTGAATCGTGAAGAATGCGGATAATCCGCCTGCAATGGCAGATCCGAGAATCGCTGATGGAAGAACGCGAATCGGGTCCGCAGCCGCGAATGGGATTGCCGCTTCCGTGATGAACGAGGCTCCCATGATATAAGCAGTTTTTCCTGCTTCGCGCTCTTGTTTCGAGAACTTTTGACGAGCGAAGACTGTTGATGCGAGTGCGACGAGGAGTGGTGGTACCATCCCTCCAGCCATGACGGCTGCCATGACTTCTTGGTTACCCGCTGTAAGTGCTGCCGTACCGAAGACGTACGCTGTCTTGTTGATCGGACCACCCATATCGACTGCCATCATCCCACCGACGATGACACCAAGAAGGATGGCGTTCGCGCCGCTCATACTGTTCAACGTATCCATCAACCATGTCATGAGTGCTGCAATCGGTTCGTTGACGACGAGTAACATGATCATCCCGGAGATGAACGAGCCGAGTAGCGGATACAAGAGGACTGGCTTGATCCCTTCAAGTGAAGCAGGCAATTTTGCGAGTGCTTTTTTCAAGAAGAGGACGACATAACCGGCCAAGAAACCGGCGATGAGACCACCGAGGAATCCGGCGTTCCCTTGACTTGCAAGTACCCCTGCCACGAGACCTGGTGCGAGACCTGGGCGATCGGCAATCGACATCGCGATGAAACCGGCGAGAATCGGAACGAGGAAGCCGAATGCAGCTCCACCGATCGTCATCAACTGTGCTGCAAATTCATTGTAAGACGGGTCATCCGGGTTAGCAGAGTTGATGCCCCAGAAGAAGCTGATGGCAATCAAGAGACCACCTGCGACAACGAGTGGAAGCATCGCAGATACCCCGCTCATCAAGTGTTTGTACACGCCTGTACGTTGCTCTTTCGAAGCGCTACCTGATGTTTTCGAAGCCTCATATACCGGCGCATCTTGTTTCACCGCACGATTGATGAGTTCTTCAGGTTTCCGAATCCCTTGTGCGACCGGAACTTCGATGACTCGTTTACCAGCGAAACGATCCATTTCAACAGCCTTGTCCGCTGCGACGATGATCGCTGTCGCCCGGTCGATATCCGCACGTGTCAATTCATTTTTTACACCAGTCGATCCGTTCGTTTCGACTTTAATATCGACTCCCATCGCTTCCGCTTTTTGCTTCAAGCTATCTGCTGCCATATACGTATGAGCGATTCCTGTCGGGCAAGCCGTGACCGCTAAAATGAACGGTGCATCTTCATTCGTCAGTTTGACGACTTCCGGCTTCGCTTCTGCCGCTTCTTTTTCTTCGATGGCACGAATGACATCGCTTTCAGAAGTGGCTGCATAGAGACGCTCTTGGAATGCAGGGTCCATCAAGTAAACTGAAAGTTTAGAGAGTGTTTCAAGGTGTTCATTATTCGCGTTTTCTCCTGCCGCAATCATGAAGAAGAGGCGGCTCGGTTGTCCGTCTAACGCTTCGTAGTCGACTCCTTCCGACCGACCGAACGCGATTGCTGGCATTTTGACAGCACTCGTTTTCGCGTGAGGAATGGCAATCCCTTCTCCGAGGCCGGTCGTGCTCTCGCTTTCACGTTTTAGGATTGCATCGCGATAACCGTTGCGGTCGGATAGTTTACCAGCGCGATCGAGGACATCGACAAGTTCTTCGATGATCTCACGCTTAGAACTCGCGCGTAGATTCAATTGAATCGTGTCGCGTTGGAGCAAGTCCGTGATTTTCATGTTGTCTCCTCCATTCGTTTCAGTGGTGTGAGTTGTACTTGATCGATCAAGCGATCGATCTCTTGTTTTGAACATAGGCCGAATGTATAAGCAGATGCGCTTCCAGTCGTGACCGCGTATCGAAATGCTTCTTGTTCACCTTTTTCTTTCACATTCGCGACAAATCCGGCGACGAGTGAATCTCCTGCACCAACCGAGTTCACCAGTTTCCCGACCGGTGTGTTCGCTGTGACGGCTCCGTCCTTGTTAACAAGTAGTGCCCCGTCTCCCGCAAAGGAGATGATGACGTTTTTCGCCCCGCGTTTGACGAGCTGTTCGGCATATGGAAGAGCTTCTTCAAACGTTTCGATCTCGGTATCAAACAATTCACCTAATTCATGGTGGTTCGGTTTGATCATGAGTGGTTCGAGGGCGAGCACCTCGATCATGGCATCTTTCGTTGTATCGACGACAAAGTCTGCACCTTTTTCGCGAATCGATTCAGCAATGGTCCGATATAGCGAGTCTGGTAGGTTGCTCGGGATACTACCCGCGAGGACGACGACATCGCCTTCTTGAACTTGATCGAACTTGGCCGTCAACAGTTCGAGCTCGCGCTCTGTGATATTCGGTCCGCTCGCATTCAGTTCTGTTTCCTCTTTCGCCCGAATCTTGACATTGATCCGGGTGTTCCCATTCACCTCTACGAAATCGGTGTGTACACCGTGGTCGACGAGTGACTTTTTAATGAAGTCACCGGTCGTCCCACCGATGAAACCAAGCGCCTTCGTCTCTTGTGCATATTCCCGAAGAACGATGGAGACGTTAATTCCTTTACCGCCTGCGCGCTCCGTCGTCTCTTCGATTCGGTTCACTTCTCCTAGATGTACTTCAGGTAATGTTACGTAGTAATCAATAGAAGGGTTGAGTGTTAACGTGTAAATCATTTCGCATTCACCACCTTTGTGATTGTTTGGATGGAACTCATTGACTCACTGCTTGATGTGATCAACTGAGCGGCATCTAACGTCGCGACTCGGCTGAACGTTCGTTTCCCGATCTTCGATGCGTCCGCGAGTACGAACGAGGTTTGTGCCAATTCGATTGCCGTTTTTTTGACAAGCGCTTCTTCTGGGTCCGGGGTCGTGTAACCCGCTTCAAGGTCGATTCCATTCATTCCGAGAAAGGCGAGGTCGACACGATAATTCATCATGCTCTCGCGTGCGTTATACCCAACCAATGCCTGGGTGGAACGCTTTAATTCTCCGCCAATCACAAACGTCTTAATATCAAGATCAAATAATTCATTCGCAATCGGTAGACTGTTTGTGACGACGACAATTTTTTTTCCTTCTAAAAACGGAACCATCGCCTGAGTGGTTGTACCGGCATCTAAATAAATCGACATCCCGTCTTCGATGAACGTTGCGGCCTTCCGTGCAATCGCAACTTTTTCATCTACGAACCGGTCTCGCTTTTCTTCAAATGTCGGTTCCTCATCTGGAGTCGCAATGAGCGTTGCGCCTCCGTGAACCCTTGCCAGATACCCTTCCGCTTCAAGGTCCGTCAAATCTCGACGAATCGTCGACTCGGATGAATCCGTTAAATCAACCAATTCTTTTAATTTGACGACCTTCTGTTCAGATAAGCGTTGCAAAATCAACTGATGTCGTTGTTTCGTTAACATCTTGTTCCCTCCATACGTCTAATATAAAGCGTTTTCATTATAAAAACAACTAAAATCATTCAAAAACATTCATTTCCATTCAACTTGTCACAATTATAACATAAAAAACGGTCAATAGATGACCGTTTTTTGAGTTTATGAGTGTTTTTTTAACCATTCATCCAATTCTTGAACGAGTTTTAGATGAATCGGCGCATCGATCGCTTCTCGATACTCTTTATGCAACGTGAGAAGCGAATGGGGTGACTCCCGTTTCACGAGCAGATGATTCATATCATCGATGATCGATGAGGTGACCTCCCCTTTTGTTTGAATCATATGGACGTGTTCGGGTGGGACTTGCACATCACGCCCCCCCGTAATCGCAAGAACCGGGACGGTCACATGCTCCAATCGCTCTCGGACGTCATAGGATGCATGTTCTCGAATCCATTTCGCATTTACGACTTGACCTCGATATTTGAAAGACGAGACGTTCGTCCGTAAAGAACGCTCTAACAAATCGTCCTGTCGCTGCCTAACTTTTTTGGCAACGCCCGTCAACCGATAGAAGAGACCTTTTATTCCCTTCACATGTTCGATATCTTTAGCGAGTGCATCTGCTTGGTATAAGAACATCTGCTTGGACGCTTCATGGAAACCGGAAAGTAAGATCAGTCCATCCGCCTTCGTCTCAAGTTGAACGGCAGGAGCAAGGACGGCCCCTTCACTATGACCAAGTAGATATAAGCGATTCACATCGGCCAATTGTCGAATGGTGCGTACGACAAGAATCGCATCGTTAATCAAGTCATGTAATCCGACTTTGTTGAAGTCTCCATCTGACTTCCCGATTCCTTGTTTGTCATATCGGAACACGTTATATCCATGGTCATACAACGCTTCTGCCAGCTTGGCATACGTGTTAAATCCGACACCACCCATATTGCCGTCACGGTCACTCGGCCCACTTCCGCTCAACATGACAATCGTCGTCCGAGGCTCCTCATGGGAAAGAAAAGTTCCTGCAATCGTTCCATATGTTGTCGTAATTGTCATCTCTTGTTTCATCGTATCGCCTCCATTACAATCATACCCGAAACCGACATCTAAAAAAATATGTCGCCGTCTTCTCAGACAGCGACAATGATTAGGTCAGTCAGTTAGCCAATTGTGCATCCAATCGACCGCACCCGTTACTCCATCTTCCGACAGCCGTTCGAACGTATCTTTCTCCGTGAACACATGCCAACTTCCTTCTAATGAATCACTCAACATCAAATAAGGGATTCCTGCTTCATCGTAAGCGTCACCCGGTGAACTTGCTAACGAACGTACTTCTAGTTCAGCGAATGGCGCCCGTTCTAGTACTGGATAGGATTTCATCCCTTTCGTCCGAACGTATAGTGGACCATCACCAGTCCCAAGAATATCGAGCATGACGACCGCTTCCACTTTTTCTTTTTGCTCCCCTAGCCGTTCAAGGAAATCGTCACTCGCTTCTCTAGAGTCGCCGTTTCCATTCAAAAAGACATATCGAATCGTATAGTCTGGCATTTCCTCGTTCATCACCTGCATCAGATGATATAAGACCGTAGACGGACCGACGGCAGACAAATAATGGGCTCCGTGCCAGGAAGAATCGAGTCGTGACATGAGAATGATCTCCCGTTCCGATTTTCCTTGTTGGACAAACTCGACATATGGGATCTCTTCACGATAAGGTTTGACTCGAATCATTTCCCCGTCCTTCAGTTGTTCAGCCGTATCCAAGTCTACCCCTGTACCATCTAACTTCATATAGGATGACGTGAAAACGAAACCCGTCTCATATGGGTCGTCTTCATAAGGGGTGATCAGGTATCCTGCAGCTCCTGCAGATGCGAGCTCTGACAAGTACGCGTTCGCTTCCTGGTCATTCAAAACCTCACCTGCGTAATCGACGGTATACGCATCCTCGATGTTGTCATATGAAAACTTTGTTGTCGGTAAGACGACCACTTTTTCTTTCACATCCGGAATGTCTTGTCCCCACGTCATATGTAGAATCGTACCTTTGAACGGTTGATCAAACGTCATCGATGAAAACCCCTCATACGTTTCGTCCCCCACTTCAATCTCAGTCCAGCCGGTTATCCGTTCTGTGTAAAGGAGGTTTCGATCCATGTCGATAGGTAACTCGGTTCCGAATGATTCAAAAAAGTCGGCACTCTCCCAACTATCCGCATTTCGATCAACTGATGAAATATATTCCGCGGTCTCGAGCGGCGTCGAATAAATTGGATTGAAGAAAAGAACAACTGTCGCGATTGAACGCAACAAACTAAACACGATGATCATGACACGATCTCCATTCATCAATAAATTGCTATGTATACCATTTTTTATTATATACAGCTATTTATGGTCTGACTATTCAATTTTTTATAAATTTAAATATAATTTTAGAAACTGAATGTCATATTCCGACCACAAGAAAAGCCCGTTCGAGTTGAACGGGCCCCTTGTAAATTTTGAAGCTTATACGCCTTCGTATGCTGCGTACATGATCTCTTTCAATTCTTCAACGAGCGGCATTTTCGGGTTGGCCGTCGTACATTGGTCTTCGAATGCGTCGACTGCCATCTTGTCGATCTTCGCATCGAGTTCTGCTTTCTTGATGCCTTGCGCCTTGAACGAAAGTTTGATGTTCAAGCGTTGACCGAGCTCGATGATCGCTTGGACGAGTGACTCGACACCTTCAGCTGTCGTGCTTGCTGGAAGTCCGAGGTAACGCGCGATTTCTGCATAACGTTCGTCTGCGATGAATGACTCATATTTCGGGAACGCCGCAAGTTTCGATGGGCGTGTCGCGTTGTAACGGATGACGTGTGGCATGAGAATCGCGTTCGTACGACCGTGTGGGACGTGGAACTCTCCACCGATTTTGTGAGCGATCGAGTGGTTGATACCGAGGAATGCGTTCGCAAACGCCATACCCGCCATCGTTGAAGCGTTGTGTACTTTCTGACGAGCTTCCGCATCGCTACCGTTTTCATACGCTTTTGGTAGGTAGTCGAAGATCATCTTGATGGCGCGGAGGCAAAGTCCGTCTGTGTAATCATTCGCCATGACGGAAACATATGCTTCGATTGCGTGTGTCATGACGTCCATTCCTGTATCAGCCGTGATTGAAGCTGGAACGGTCATGACGAACTCAGGGTCGACGATGGCGACGTCTGGTGTGATCGCATAGTCAGCAATCGGATATTTCACGTTACGTTTTTTATCTGTGATGACAGTGAACGGTGTCACTTCAGAACCTGTACCAGACGTTGTCGGGATGGCGATAAACATTGACTTGTTACCGAGTGTCGGGAACTTATATGTCCGTTTGCGAATATCCATAAATTTCTGGCGTAGATTCGAGAACTTCTCTTCTGGACGTTCGTAGAAGAGCCACATGCCTTTCGCAGCATCCATCGGTGAACCACCACCAAGTGCGATGATCATGTCTGGTTGGAAGTGACGCATTGCTTCGGCACCGTTCATGACCGTTTCAACAGATGGATCCGGTTCGACTTGGTCGAAGATGCGGTACTCGACACCAGCCGGCAAGTTTTTGATGACTTTGTCAGCGAATCCGAGTTTGACCATCATTTCATCTGTGACGATCATCGCCCGTTTTTTCGTTGTGAGCGATTGAAGATATTGTACTGAGTTTTTCTCGAAATAGATTTTTTCAGGTACTTTGAACCATTGCATATTCACGCGACGTCTCGCCACCTTTTTCACGTTGAGTAGATGTTTCGCCGTCACGTTTTCTGAGACGGAGTTTTTACCGTAAGACCCACAACCGAGCGTAAGGGATGGTGTCATTTCGTTATAAAGGTCACCGATTCCACCGTGTGCTGAAGGTGAGTTGACGATGATGCGGCAAGCTTTCATACGGAGACCGAACTCAAGGATGGCATCGTCATCTGTTGAGTGGATGACAGCCGTATGACCGAGACCACCAATCTCGAGCATTTTTTCAGCGATTGCGAATCCTTCTTCACGTGATTGAACTTTATACGCACCGAGAACCGGGCTTAATTTTTCGTGAGAGAGAAGTTCCGTTGCGCCAACTGTTTCAAGCTCTGCAATCAAGATCTTCGTATCCGCTGGTACTTTGAGACCTGCCTGTTCAGCGATCCATGCTGCCGGCTTCCCGACGATTTCAGGGTTGACCGCACATGTATCTGTTCGAATGACGAGTGTTTCAAGTTTTGCTTTTTCTTCTGGTGAGCAGAAGTAGCAACCTAGTGCCGTCATCTCTGCTTTCACTTCTTCATATACTTCTTGATCGACGATGATCGCTTGTTCAGACGCACAGATCATTCCGTTGTCGAACGTTTTTGAAAGGATGACGTCTGAGATGGCACGTTTCACTTTCGCAGTCTTATCGATATAGGCTGGTACGTTACCAGGTCCGACACCGAGTGCTGGTTTACCAGTCGAGTAAGCCGATTTGACCATCGCTGCCCCACCCGTCGCAAGGACCATCGCTACACCAGGGTGGTTCATGAGCGCTTTCGTCGCATCGAGTGACGGAACTTCAACCCATTGAATCAAGTTTTCAGGAGCACCTGCCGCCACTGCTGCGTCACGGAGGACACGAGCCGCTTCGCTTGAACATTGTTGCGCTGATGGATGGAACGCGAAGATAATCGGGTTACGTGTCTTGATGGCGATGATCGCTTTGAACATCGTTGTCGATGTTGGGTTTGTGACCGGTGTGACCCCAGCGACGACACCGACTGGTTCCGCGATGTATGTGATTCCGTTTTGAACGTCATCTTCAAGGACGCCTACCGTTTTCTCACCACGGAGTGAGTTATAGATATATTCTGTCGCGAAGATATTTTTGATCATCTTGTCTTCAAAGACACCGCGACCTGTTTCTGTATGTGCTAATTTCGCGAGTGTGACGTGTTGCTCGAGTCCCGCAAGCGCCATCGCCTGTACGATGTGATCAATTTTCTCTTGGTCGAACGTCATCAACGTATCGAGTGCCTTATGCGCACTTGCTACGAGCGTGTCCACCATTTGTTCTGCCGTTGTTTCCACTTTTGCTTTCTCTTTGACTGCCATGTTAGGTTCCTCCTCATAAGTGAGAGCTTTTTATGAACATATTGACTTGATGGAAGCACATTGTGATGACTGTTTTTAGAGATTGTGCTTTCCTTCACATTCATAGAATACAATGTTTTTCAGGTTTTGTGGGTGACAAGAATGTGAACTCTTTCACAATATTTTTTTATCTGTTATTGATAGCTCTTGATTTTTGTATGCGTCCTCAGTAAAATCGAATTCGTTTTCATGAAAATATATCAAACCTTCAATGTAAACGCTTACATATTTTGTGTCGATTCAATCTCTACTATGATGTATCAATCATCACATCAACCCGTTTTTAGGTTCAACTGCACCTAACTCGTGTATAATGAAAATAGAACCTAACTAGGAAGTGAATCTATTATGCCGAAACAAGATGCAGCGGACCAGTTTGTCAAACTGATTCCTTTAATTCGTCGTAAATTGTTACGTCGATCTGATTTTCCTCAAATTCTAAACCTGAACTTCTCTCATTTCCATCTATTGATGTTGATTGAGGACGAGGGGGCTGTCACGAATGGACGAATCAGCGAGACACTCTCCATCGCGCCACCGAACGTTACCCCGCTCATCACGAAATTATTGAACGAGGGGTATATCACGCGAGTGCCAGACGAGCGGGATCGCCGCGTGATTTGGAATCAACTGACCGAGGAAGGTGAACGAATCTTACTTGAGCGCAGAGACTCATTCCGTAGACTATTCGAGGAACGTCTCGCCTTTTTGAATGAGGACGAAACTGACCGACTCATTGAGAGTTTGAAGACACTTACAGAGATTGTCGAGAAGATGGACAAAGGTGACAAGTAAAACTTTTCTCGTCAATTCCCACAACTTCTTATATAATCTGTAATGAATCTACGTACAAATGGAAAGAGAGATGACATGTAATGGGTCGTAAATGGAACAACATTAAAGAGAAGAAGGCGTCAAAAGATGCGAACACGAGTCGCGTCTATGCGAAGTTCGGTCGCGAGATTTATGTGGCCGCTCGTCAAGGGGAACCTGATCCTGAGTTGAACCAGTCATTAAAATTCGTTGTGGAACGTGCGAAGACGTATAACGTGCCCCGGGCGATCATCGATCGTGCCATCGACAAAGCCAAAGGTGGCGATGAGGAAAATTTCGATGAACTTCGATATGAAGGGTTTGGTCCGAATGGTTCGATGGTCATCGTCGATACATTGACGAATAACGTCAACCGTACGGCTTCAGAAGTTCGTGCCGCTTTCGGTAAAAACGGAGGCAACATGGGAGTCAGTGGCTCGGTCGCATATATGTTCGATGCAACTGCCGTCATCGGTGTCAATGAAATGTCGGCAGATGACGTCCTCGAACTCATGATGGAACATGACCTTGATGTGCGTGATGTTATCGTGGAAGACGAGACGGTCATCGTCTATGCAGAGCCAGAAGCGTTCCACGCCGTTCAAACTGCATTCAAGGCTGCCGGTGTAGAAGAGTTTGCCGTTGCGGAATTGACGATGCTCCCGCAGAACGAAGTGTCACTCGATGACGCTTCGCAAGAACAGTTTGAAAAACTAATCGATGTGCTCGAAGACTTGGAAGATGTGCGCCAAGTGTATCATAACGTCGAAATGTAACACGTAAGCGATAACTTTCACGAGTTATCGCTTTTTTTCATATTCGATTTGACAAGGGTCACATCATATGTTAAATTTCAAAAAGTCTTTATCATATTAAAGTGATACCAAGAGAAAGAAAACGCGAAAGGTGTTGGATCGATATGAACGCAGTATTACTTGCAGTCATCGTCTTATTTGCGCTCGCCATCAGCCGAGTGCACATTGTATTGTCATTAATCTTAGCGGCGCTTATCGGAGGGCTTGTTGGAGGACTTGGGTTCAACGATACGTTGACCGCCTTCAGTGACGGTCTTGGTGGTGGAGCGAGCATCGCACTCAGCTACGCGCTTCTCGGTGCATTCGCTGTCGGGTTATCGAAGACGGGGCTTCCGGACGTCTTAGCTGAAAAATTGATTGCGATGTCAGGTCGTGACGTATCAGGCAAGCGTGTGATGTACGTTAAAGCATTCCTGTTGTCACTCATCTTATTGTTATCCATCAGCTCTCAAAACTTGCTTCCGATACACATCGCCTTTATCCCGATTGTGATTCCGCCGTTACTCGTGCTGTTCAATGAGTTGAATGTAGACCGTCGTCTCGTAGCGACCATTTTGACGTTCGGTCTTGTGACACCATATATGTTGTTACCTGTCGGGTTTGGTGGGATTTACTTGAATGAGATTCTCATCGCGAACGTTGAAGCGAACGGCTTGACTGTCGGAGACGTCAACATCATCTCGATCATGGGCATCCCGGCATTAGGGATGGTCGTCGGATTGATAGCGGCGTTCATTCACTATCGGAAACCGAGAACGTATGACACGATTGCACTCGGACCAACTGATTATGAAGTACGTCAAATGAGTGGTTTGAAGATGATCATGACACTCGCTGTCGTTCTCATCGTCCTCATCGTTCAATTGCAGACCGAGTCGATGATCGCCTCTGCGGTGACCGGTTTGATCTTGCTTTCAATCTTCCGCCTGATTCCATGGTCTGAGGCAGATGATATCTTCACAAGCGGCATGCGCATGATGGCATTCATCGGGTTCGTCATGATCGCCGCAAGTGGATTCGCTGCCGTCATCCGCGAGACAGGTGCGATCGAACCGCTCGTCAACGGAGCGAGCGATTTGATGGGTGACTCTAAACTCATTGCCGCTCTCGTCATGTTGCTCGTCGGCCTTGTCATCACGCTCGGAATCGGTTCAAGTTTCTCGACTGTTCCAATCATTGCTGCGATTTTCGTCCCGCTCTGTGTACAATACGGGTTCTCAGTCGAGGCAACGATTGCCATCATCGGGACTGCAGGAGCGCTTGGGGATGCAGGTAGCCCAGCGAGTGACTCGACACTCGGACCTACGAGTGGATTGAACGCTGACGGTCAACACGATCACCTACGTGAAACGGTTTGGCCAACGTTCTTACACTACAATATTCCACTCATCATCTTCGGTGTGATTGCGGCGATGGTGCTTTGATCATTTTTTCCGTCGTGAATAAATGGTTCCTAATAAAATGAGGATGAGAATAAACCAGATTCCCGTATACATGAGGATTTCCGTGAACATAAAACTCCTCCTAAACAAAAGATAAGGAGCGACGGCTGTCGCTCCTTTTTATGATGAGGTTTTTAATTCGGTCTTGCAAGTATCGAGATACGCATCGACGACCTCTGCTACTTCTCGTCCTTCACGAATCGCCCATACGATCAAGCTTTGCCCTCGCTTGGCATCCCCCGCGACAAAGACGTTTTCCGTTGCCGTCTGGAAATCTTTCGTCTTCTCGACACCGATTTTCCGCAACTCGTGCTCTGGTCGTTCAAATCCAATGGCGACGAGGATCAAATCCGCCGGATACGTCTCTATTGAATCTTCCTCTACGAAGAAGGTTGCCTGACCATCCGGGTTGACGACTTTCGTCATCCGTTCCGTTTCAATCCCTGTGACACGTCCTTCTTTCGTGACGATTTGGTTGGAGCGAATCAAATACGTTCTCGGGTCTTTCTCATAGATCGCGAGTGATTCCGCATACGCATAATCCGTCGTAAGCGTGTCCGGTTGAAGTGGCCAAGGTTTCTCTGGTGCACGAAGCAACCCTTTTGACGGGTGCTTCCCAAACTGAACGACTGATTTTGCACCTTGACGGATTGCTGTCGCCACACAGTCGGCTCCTGTATCTCCACCCCCGATGACGATGACATTTTTGTCTTTGGCGTCATGTTCTGGTGATCGGGTCGTTCCTTTTCGCTCGTACATCGATGCCGTCAAATAATCCATCGCCATTTCAACACCACGTGCATCATCCCCGTCAATCCCGAGCGTGCGCTGTTTCTGAGCGCCTGTCGCGAAAATCACCGCATCGTATTGGTTCCGAAGCGCCTCCACTGTCACATCCGTACCGACCTCAATGTTCGTCTGGATGACAATTCCCTCTTGTTCGAGCAACCGAATGCGACGTCTCACGACATCCTTATCCAGTTTCATGTTCGGGATTCCGTACATGAGTAGCCCTCCCGGTTCATCCGCCTTCTCAATGATGGTGACCGAATGTCCGAGTTGGTTCAGTTGGTCGGCAGCTGCCAATCCAGCCGGCCCACTTCCGATGATGGCGACTGTCATCCCGCTTCTTCGATGAACCGGTCTTGGTTTCACCCAACCTTCTTCAAACGCCCGATCGATGATGGTTCGTTCAATCGATTTGATCGCAACCGGATCTTCACTGATTCCGAGTGTACAAGACCCCTCACACGGTGCGGGACAAACTCGACCCGTAAACTCCGGGAAGTTATTTGTCTCCATCAATCGGTGATACGCTCCCATCCAGTCCGATTTGGTCACAAGCTTGTTCCACTCCGGGATATAGTTGTGAATCGGGCACCCAATAGTCTCTTGTCCAATCATATCCCCGACATGACAGAATGGAGTGCCACAGTCCATACAACGTGCAGCCTGCTGTTTGACGGATTCGTCATCCATTCGTGTCGCATATTCTTCATAATCCTTCACTCGCTCATCCACAAGACGCTCAGGTAGTGTGGACCGTGCGATGTTTAAAAAGTTATGTTTCATGCGTTACCCCCCTCAGTCACAACCCGGAACAATTCAAGTGCTCGGTCCGCTTCGCTCAATTCCGGTCGATTCGCCTCGATTTGACGCATAACGTCCAATACATTCGCATAATCTCGAGGAACGACCTTTACAAAGTGAGAGCGAGCTTGTTCGAACGACTCTAAAATAGTCCGTGCTTTAACACTGTCTGTATGAAACTGATGCGCTTCGAGAAGTGCATAAATTTGTTCCATATCTTCATCGTTCAATTCTTTTACGACGGAGACGAGCTCCTTGTTGACGAGTCGATCGTACGCTTGATCCCCATAAAGATATGCGACGCCACCTGACATGCCGGCTGCAAAGTTCCGTCCGACATCACCGAGGACGAGAACCGTTCCCCCGGTCATATACTCACATCCATGATCGCCGACTCCTTCGACGACTGCCGTCGCCCCGGAATTTCGAACGGCAAAACGCTCGCCGACGTGACCGTTAAAGAAAGCTTGTCCGCTCGTCGCTCCGTACAAGCAGACGTTTCCGGCAATCATTTGTTTACTTTCATCAAACGGTGCATGTTTTTCAGAGATCAATGCTAATTTCCCACCGCTCAAGCCTTTCCCGATATAATCGTTGGCATCCCCGATGACGGAAATGGTGATCCCTCGTGGTAAAAATGCTCCTAGGCTTTGTCCGGCTGATCCACTGAGGCGAAGCGAAATGGTATCATCCGCTAAACCGACCTGACCGTGAACTTTCGTCACTTCAAACCCCAACTGCGTCCCGACGGCGCGATCGGTGTTTCGGATGCGACCAACGAAGAAGGTCGGTTGCAACGAGTTGATTGACCGTGAGACTGCCGGAATCAATTTTCGGTGATCATAGGAACGGTATGCCGGGTGAGCGACTTCTTCACGCTCAGGAAGTGGTGTCGGCATCGAGAGCATCGGTGCTAAATCTAACCGTTTTGCTTTCGGATGTTTCGTCTTCCATTCACTTTCTTCGAGAAGATCCGTTCGACCAATCACGTCGTCTAATGATGTCACACCGAGTGATGCTAAAATTTCTCGTACTTCTTCTGCCAAGAACGTCATCAGGTTGACGACGTGTTCTGGTTTCCCCATAAATTTCTGACGAAGCACAGGGTCCTGTGTCGCCACACCGACCGGACACGTATCTAAATGGCATGCACGCATCATAATACATCCAAGGACGACGAGTGGCGCTGTCGCAAACGCAAACTCTTCCGCCCCGAAGATGGCAGCTAGGACGATGTCTCGCCCCGTCATGAGCTTTCCATCCGTCTCAAGTGTGACTCTCCCCCGTAACCCGTTCAACGCGAGCGTTTGATGCGTCTCTAAGAGTCCAAGTTCCCAAGGAAGACCTGTGTGCTTGATTGATGTCTTTGGAGAAGCACCGGTTCCACCATCATATCCACTGATGACAATCGTATCGGCATTCGCTTTCGCGACACCGGCTGCAATCGTCCCGACGCCTGACTTCGAGACAAGTTTCACACTGATTTTCGCCTTAGGATTCACATGCTTTAAGTCAAAGATGAGTTGGGCCAAGTCCTCAATCGAATATATATCGTGATGTGGAGGCGGTGAGATGAGTCCAACCCCCGGAACGGATCCACGCACTTCGGCGACCCATGGGTACACCTTATTTCCAGGAAGTTGGCCACCCTCACCCGGTTTTGCCCCTTGCGCCATCTTGATTTGAATTTCATCGGCATGGTAAAGATATTCTGCCGTCACCCCGAATCGTCCGCTCGCGACTTGCTTGATGCGGCTGATGCGTTCGTTTCCAAACTCATCCGGGACGAAGCGGGCCCGGTCTTCCCCGCCTTCTCCAGAGTTACTTTTCGCACCGATCTGATTCATGGCGATAGCGAGCGTTTCATGCGCCTCTTTCGACAAGGACCCAAATGACATCGCGCCTGTCTTAAAACGGCGAACGATCGACGTGACTGGCTCTACTTCTTCGAGCGGGACAGGACGTTGTGTTTTAAATGCAAACAACTGTCGAATGAACTGTCCTGATGATTCATGCAGCTTCACATAAGCATCATAATATTTACGTTCATTCTCACGACAGGCACGTTGCAACAAATGAATCGTCTTCGGATTGAATGCATGTTCTTCTCCGTCTGCACGCCATTGGAAATCACTTCCCGCCTCGAGCGGACGATTCGTCGCATAGGCGGACGTATGGAGTGTTCTCGCTTCGTTTTCAAGTTCTTCAAATCCGATTCCAGACAGTTGGGACGTCGTTCCCCTGAAATGCGTCTCAATCAAATTGCAATCTAATCCGACGGCTTCGAAAATTTGGGCCCCACGGTAGCTTTGAATGGTCGAGATACCCATTTTCGACATGATTTTGACGATGCCTTCGACAACTGCTTTTTGATACGAGCGAATGGCCTCTTCAAATGAATGCGCAATTTGTTTACGTTCGACTAAATCTCTTATCGTCGCATAGGCTACGTAAGGATATACCGCATCTGCCCCATACCCAATCAAGGTCGCTGCCTGATGCACTTCTCGAACTTCACCACTCTCACAAATGAGACTACAGTTCGAGCGCAAGTTATCTCGAATCAAGTGTTGATGAATCGCACTCAGTACGAGAAGAGACGGCATCGCAATCCGTTTATTACTGACGAGACGGTCAGATAGGACGATCACGTTCGCACCATTTCGTACAATCTGGCTGACCTGTTGCAAAAGGGCTTCAAGCGACGCCTCTAAATCATTTGTAAACGTCGTATCGACTCGTTCGAGCTTGAGCTTCTCGGCAAGTTGCTTGAGGGTTGCCCCATCAATCATCGGATGATTCAACCACACACGTTTCGCGTGACCTCGTCCAGTATGGACCGGATTTCCTTGCGGACCAATCCAAGTAAACGTAGCCGTGACAATTTTCTCCCGTAACGCGTCGATTGGCGGGTTGGTCACTTGCGCGAAGTGTTGTTTGAAATAATGGAACAAGGAACGGGGCCGCGTCGAGAGCACCGCAATTGGTTGGTCATGCCCCATCGAGCCGATTGGATCTTTTTCGTCTTTGATTAACGGAACCATATACTGTTCAATGTCTTCTTTCGTATATCCAAACGCACGTTGCACACGTCCGAGTTCAAGTAGTTCTTCTTCAACGACCTCTCGATCCTCAATGGTCATCATCTGCTTAAGCCATTTGTGATAAGGCTCTGACTTCGCAATCGTCTCTTTGATCTCATGATCAGGAATCAATCGCTTTTCAATCAAGTCAATCAACAACAACTGTCCTGGTCTTAGACGTTGTTTGGATTTGACGTTCTCTGCGTCAACCGGAATGACTCCTGTTTCAGAGGAGAGAATCAATTCCCCGTCCAATGTTTCGACATAACGCATCGGACGCAAGCCGTTACGATCTAAAATAGCTCCGATTTGCCTTCCATCTGTGAAGACGACTCCAGTCGGTCCATCCCACGGCTCCATGATGGATGAATGATACTGATAGAAGTCGCGCTTGAACGGTTCCATCTTTCCTTCGACAAATGGTTCAGGAATCAACATCATCGCCGTGTGGGCGATCGAACGACCTGTTCGTGTGAAGAATTCAAAAGCGTTATCGAGCATGGACGAGTCGCTCCCATCCTCTTGAAGCACAGGGAACAAGTGTTGAACGTCTTCGAATAAGTCTGTTGACGTGACCCCTTCCCGTGCTCGCATCGCATCGATATTTCCACGAAGCGTATTGATTTCCCCGTTATGGACTATCATGCGGTTCGGATGTGCTCGTTCCCAAGAAGGGAACGTATTCGTCGAGAAACGAGAATGGACGATGCCGAACGTGCTTTTATAGTGAGGAGATTGCAAGTCCAAATAAAATGCGGCGATTTGATTTGGCGTCAACATCCCTTTATATACGACCGTTCTCGTTGACAGGCTTGCGATATATAGGCGTAATGATTCGACTTTTTCGATTTTTCGACGAAGTTCATAGAAGACGCGTTCATTCGCATCCTCGTCTAGGAATGGACATGAGATAAACCATTGATAGATGACCGGTTGTGTGACCCGCGCATGTTCCCCGATTTGCATCGGGTCGACAGGTACTTCGCGCCATTCGATCGTCGAACAATCCAGTTCATCCGCCATCCGTTCCATCAACGTGATCTTTTCGTGAAGCTGATTCTCAGACGGCTGAAAAAAAACCATTCCGACAGCGTAACGACCGAGTGACGGAAGGTTCATGGTTTGCGTAAACAATTCGTGTGGAATCTCAGTCATGATACCCGCCCCATCACCAGCATCGATGACACCTTCTCCTCCTCGGTGCTCTAAATTACATAACATGGAGAGCGATTTTTGAACGATTTCATGTTTCTTTAGCCCATGTAGATTGACGTAAAGTCCAATCCCACACGCATCTTTCTCAAATTTTGAGTCATACAAACCAACTCGACTCATATCATCGACCCCTTTCACTCACAGTTTCGTAATTAACATTTTGTTCTAAATATTCTGAAAAATCAAGTAAGTTGCATGCATTTTTGCATAATAGAAATCTCATTTAGTCATATTGAAAGCGTATACATGACTGTTATCAATGGATTTATCGTTTTTAGTTATGTTCAATAAAGAATAAATATCCATAAATATTATTTATTTATAGGTTCTTCAGAACATAAAAAAAGGATATCCTGAAGATACCCTTTTCTTGATTATTGTTCTACTGTTTTACGCGGATGATGTAAAAACGATTTCGGACGTTTCCACAAAATCAATCCGATATACCCAATCGCAAGCAATGCGAGGGCGCTGACAATCACAACATAGAGTGTGCCTTCTTCGATTCTCGCAAATATTCCGATATATGCCCAGACGAATACGAGTGGATAGATGAAATCATGATGCCACCACATAAAGAGAAGGGCAAGAATCACACCGACCATCAGCATAAGAGAGGTCCAGGCGAGTTCATCAAGACCTAACAGCGACGTGATCTGTTCCGTCTTCATCACAACGAACGTGTTGACGATGGTCGCGACTGATACCCAGCCGATGTAGATGGAGAACGGGAACCGATCGAGCCAGCTCGTAGACGTCCGAAAAGCGATATAATACAACCAGCACAGCGTAGCCAGGAACAACACCATGATGACAAGTGAGACGACGAACCATTCGTTCGTGAATGCCAATAGCCATAAACCATTCAGCACGCAAGAGACTAAAAATCCGGCTTTCATCCGCTCGGCTTGACGATTCGCCGTCGTCCCTTTCTTCAACTGGAGCACCAGCCAGACAAGTAACGCGACATAGATGACACCCCAAATCGAGAAGGCGTACCCTGCCGGCTTAAAGTAGATATCGATGCGGTCCGAAACCGCCGCGTTGTCGCCGCTCGCGAAATAGTTGATGACGACGGTCGCTAAAAAAGCAACCCAGTTTACAATCGGCCATTTTGATAAGTCCATAAGCACGATCTTCTAAATGAAGATCAAACACCTCCTTTTGTAACATAATATTAAATACCCGCATCCATGTGACTCTACACGTACAAAGGGGCTCGCATATGCGAACCCCTTCTCCATTAAAAGTCGATTTCGTCTGGATCTGGTCCGAGACGTTCTCCTGTCGCCACTTGATCGATCTTCGCCAAATCGTCCGCATCGAGTGAGAAGTCGAAAACATCAAAGTTCTCACGGATTCGATGTGGTGTCACCGATTTCGGTAGCGCGACATGACCGGATTCAAGGTGCCAACGGAGCACAATCTGAGCCGGTGTCTTCCCATGTTTTTCTGCAATTTCAGAAAAAGCAGGGATGTCTAAAAACTTACCTTGCATGAGTGGACTCCACGCCTCGATCTGAATCCCTTCATCTTGGCAGTAATCCAACAAATCAGGTTGCGGGAGTTGTGGATGAAGTTCAACCTGATTGATGAGTGGCGCCATCAGACCGGCTTCTTTCAATGTTTCTAAATGGTGTTCTTTAAAGTTGGATACACCGATTGCTTTGATTTTTCCGGCTTCATATAAATCGATGAGATCTTTCCACGCATCGACGAACCCATCAACCGGCCAATGCAACAGACAAAGGTCCAAATAATCTGTCTGGAGTCGTTTTAACGAGTCTTCGAATGCCTCTTTCGTTTTGCCTTCACGAATGTCATCATTCCAAATCTTCGACGTGATGAACAATTCAGAGCGGTCTACACCTGAGAGATGAATTCCCTTCGCAACGCCCTCTTCATTTTTATAGATTGCAGCCGTATCGATGTGACGATAGCCTGTTTTGATCGCTTCAACGACAGCAGCTGGCGCCTCGGTTTCATTATCGACCTTCCAGACCCCAAAGCCGATCATCGGAATTTCGACCTTATTTCGTAATGTAGCGTAAAGCATCTCATTCATCCCCTTTTCATTCTAACGAGATGATTGTATCATACCCGACAATTTATTTCGGAAAACTAAATCGTCAAATCTTTTCGGGTGAATCGGAAGAACGAGAGTGCTGAAAAGATAGTCAAGAGACCGAGTAACCAGATGAAATGGATGCCCCAATACTCCTCACGCATGATGGCACCTGCGTCAAAGAGAGAGAAGAATGAGAGGTTTGACATCCAATCGAATTGATCGCTCACTCCTTGGATGATATTCATCACGAGAAAGAACGTGAATATCCCGCCCGTCACCATATAGGATTTACTACTATCATCGAATAGACTCGCAATCACATAAGCGGCCACGCCTAGGACGAGCAACATGAGCGCCCCATTCAATTGAAGCATCCACAGAACCGCATAATCGATTTGTAAATCGAACAGAAGGTCCGCTACCATTAAACTCAATCCATTCAGACCGACAAATAGCCCGACTGCCACAATCAACACAACGAAGCTTGACATCACATACGTGACCCGAGAAATCGGTGCTGCCATATACAACATGATTTCTCCAGAATCGACCGGTTTGGCCAAGAGTTTCGAGGCGAAAGTCAATGCGAATAAAACCGCGAGCACGTAGAAAATCAACCCATAATAGTTGCTCGACAATAGATTGAGAACGTTGTCCATCGCCATCGACGCGTTGATTTGGAAGACGTCGAGAAGCTCAGGTGGCAACGATTCTAATTTCGCCTCAATTAAGCCTGTTTCTTGAATAGATGGGAAGATGGCGGCTAAGAAAAAGAGATATACGCTGGTCCCGATTGAATATCCAAGAATCCAACTGCGATTCTGTTTCAACATGGAGCGAATTAACATGTCATGTCGCCTCCCCGTAATACTGCATGAACAAATGTTCGAGCTCGTCTGTACCGCTTGACAATGATTGAATCTGGAAATCCGCCAACGTTCGAATGAGATGGTTCAACTCTGATGGTGTGGAGATGGTGACCTCGACATGCATGCCGTCCCGTTCACCAGAATCGGCCGCGAATCGAACGGCTTCCGCTTCCGTTGAAAATTCGATTCGATACCGTTTCACGCTATGTTGTCGTAATTGTTCCATATCCTCTTCGATGATGATGCGTCCATCTTTAATCAACGCGGCACGGTCGCACGTCCGCTCCATCTCAGGGAAATGATGAGAACTCATGAGAATCGCTTTCCCTAATTGCTTTTCTTCAATTAACCAATCGACTAGACGCTCTTGCATGAGCGGGTCTAATCCGCTCGTCGGTTCATCCAAAATATAGACGGGCACATCTTTCATGAAGCAGGTGATGATAGCAAGCTTTTGCTTCATCCCTTTTGACATCTTCCGTACTTTCGTCGCCTCATCGAATGAAAACCGTTCACGTAATTGCCGTTCACGATCCGGATTCGTTTTGTGCAGATGGCGCGTCAATCGAATGATTTCTTCCCCTGTCATGTTTTGGGGATAATTAATTTCTCCCGGCAAATAGCCGACGCTCTGCTTCACTTGCTCCGTCTCCTGCCAACAATCGAATCCGTTGATAGTCGCCTTGCCTTCACTCGGCTTCAACAGACCCATCAAATGTCGAATCGTTGTGGATTTCCCAGCGCCGTTCGGTCCGATGAATCCGAAGATTGTTCCTGGTGTCACATGAAGGGATACATCAAAAATGCCATGTGTATCATCAAATCGTTTCGTCAATCGCTGAATCCGAATCATCTCGACCCCTCCTTTTTTGTAATATCTTAACAATATTATTACAAAACTAGTATATCACGTTCTTTTTTGAAATGGAAATGGTATATTGATTACAAAACTAGAGAAAGGAGCGCTTCGATCAATGGATGGATTTGCGAAACGCACCGAAGAAAAACAACAAGCGATCTTACGTGCCGCTTATGACTTGATGACAGAGAAGCAATCCCGATTTAAAATCAGTGAACTAGCGAAACGAGCGCATGTATCCCCTGTATCCATCTATAATTACTTCGGTTCAAAAGACCAGGTCATCGTGGAAATCTTAAAGCAAATGACAGAAGAGCAGATGAGTTGGATTGAACAGGCGATTGAGTCGAACGCTCCCTTCGATGCGTTACTCGTCGAGATCCTAAAACGAAAAATCCAGACGGCGGTTCTCTTTGACGAGACCATCACAGCAATTATTCAACAAGACCCGAACTGGGAACAGCTTGCGACTCGAGGATATACTGCTTTCGCCCGGTTGATTGAATACGGGAAGGCCCAAGGGTCAATCGATTCGACGTTATCCACTTCTTCTTATTTACGCTATGTACAATTCATGCAACAGGCTATCCTGTCCGATCCTCAGTTTTCAATCGAGAATATGAAGGAAACGATGGACGTCTACTTTCATTTCTTTTTGAATGGGGTCATGAAACGGTAAAAGGTGACTGTCTCAAGCAAGCAGACAGTCACCTTTTTTATGTGTGATAGATAAAGTCTTCAATTGGATAGAGCGATAGATCCACTTCCGCGTCTCCTGTCAGAACGAGGTCACTCAACACTTTTCCGATGAACGGGCCGACCGTCAAACCGGATGATCCCAGACCGTTCGCGACCAACAGTTTTTCTGCCCCAGGCACCCTTCCGAGTACGGGAATTGAATTCGGTGTAACCGGACGGAAGCCGACTTTCGTCTCAACGAGTTCTGCCTCAGCAAGTCCAGGTGCCGACTCCAAACCTTTCGTCAGTACTTCGTGTACACCGATTGCAGTCGGACGAACGTCGAACGCTTTTCCTTTCTCATGTGTCGAACCGATGACCACTTTCCCGTCGTCAAATCCGAGTAAATAGCGGCGTCGTGGCGGCATGACGACCGGCCAGTCAGATGCATCTGTATCCTTCAACTGGACGTGGACGAGCTGGGCCTTTTCCCCTTCGACTCGTACCGTATATCCAAGAGGCTGTAACAGCTCCGGTAACCAAGCACCCGTCGCAAGGATGATTTCATCCGCTTCATATCTCACTCCGTCACACTCCACACCAATCTCATCTCCGCTCGTCAACCGTGCTGAACCGTTGACAAATGTGACGCCACGCTTGATAGCGACTCTCTCAAGTGCAGCGCGAAAGCGACCGCCGTCGACTCTAGCCCCTCCTGTCACGAAGAGTGCATCGTATTCATCGGATAACGGTGGGAAACGATGTTGTGCCTCTGCTGCAGTCAATCGTTCGAGTTCACCGATTTCTGGCGCTTCTTCTCGACGAAGCAAAGTTCGCTCCATCATCTGGTCAAGCTTTGTTTCTTCATGGAGCGCAAGCGTCCCGACACGTTTGTATCCGGTGTCCGTCTCCCCTTCAGCCTCCAGCTCTTTGACGACCTTAGGATAATAGCTTGCTCCGCCTTTCGCCAGTGCATACCAAGCTTTGTTGCGTCGCTGCGCAATCCACGGACATACGATTCCAGCCGCGGCATCCGTTGCTCTTCCTTCTTCTTTCCGGTCAATGACCGTTACATCCGCTTTACCAGCTAAATGATAGGCAGCCGAAACACCGACGATCCCTGACCCGATAATCACTATTTTCTTCATCATAAATCTGTCTTGCTCAGACAGATGGACACATCCTTTCGTAAAAAAATCATCGACCCAACGGATCGATGATTGATTCTTATTCTCTCATCGCTAGACGATAAAGTAAATCTAACAACTCGATGTAGAGCCACACGAGCGTGACGATTAATCCGAATGCCGCGACCCATTCCAACTGTTTCGGAGCCCGAGCTTCGACTTGACTTGCGATGAAGTCGAAATCTAAGACGAGAGCGAGTGAAGCGACGATGACAATCACGAATTGAACACCGATCGCAAGTGGGCTTGAACCGGTCATGAATGCCAAGCCTGAACCGAACAAACTCATAACGAGTTGCACAAGATATAACAACATGACTGTGAACATGGCTGCCATGACACCGGCTTTAAACTTCTGTGTCACTTTGACAAGCCCTGTCGTATAGACAAACCACATCGCAAAGGCGACGACAAACGTCGTTAATACGGCACGTCCCACAATACCAGGGACCATCGCTTCAAAGAAATACGAAATCGATCCGACGAAGACACCTTCGATCATCCCGTATAGGGGTGCGACGATCGGAGCCGTATTTGGTTTAAACGTGATGAGCAAAGCAAAGATAAAGCCGAGGATGAGTGACCCGATCATGAGCGGGAACAAGAGCCCTTCTCCGATTGTCGGAACGACAAGCCATGTCGTACCGGCTGCCGCTGTCACGAGTAAAAGCAAGGTGAACACTTTAGACCATGTTCCCGCTTTCGTCATCGGTTCGGCACTGTAAGCTGAGGACTGCATTGATTTACGAAGTAATGGATTCGATTTTAAGTTCAACGTTGAATAGCTCCTTTATGGTTCAGTTACTGTTTTGCGAACACGTCGATGAACGCGCGCATATAATCTGGTAAGTCTGGCGGACGACGACTTGAGACGATATGTCCGTCGACGACGACCGGCTCATCATGCCAAATCGCTCCCGCATTTTCCATGTCATCTTTGATTCCAGGCGTGCTCGTCACGTTCACCCCGTCTAGAATGTTCGCAGAAATCAACACCCAACCGGCGTGACAGATTTGACCGATTGGTCGTTTTTGTTCATCCATATAACGGACGAATCCTTTCACCGAATCGAAACGGCGCAATAAGTCAGGAGACCATCCGCCTGGCACGAGGATCGCATCGAACGATGTAATGTCCACATCATCAAACGCCACGTCAGATTTTGCTGGCACACCGTATTTACCGATATATGCGTGATCGGCCTTCTCCCCAGCGAGGATCACGTGCGCTCCCTCTTCACGAAGGCGATGCACCGGGTACCAAAGCTCTAAATCCTCGAAGTCATTACTGACAAGTTGAAGGACTTTCTTCCCTTGTAGTTTCATCAAACCCCTCCTTTTATTCATTCCCCATTATACCCGAAAGCGACAGTCACGAAAACGAAGAATCATGATTGTTTTTCCAGGATATTGATTGTGGATGATTCTTACCACTATATCTTGTGTTTCCTCCCTACAATTGATACCTTTAGTGGTAGAAGAATGAGAAGGAGGCACATCACCTATGAAGCAATATCATGACTTATGTCGACACATCCTCGACCAAGGTGTCGTAAAGGAAGACCGGACCGGGACCGGGACAACGAGTGTATTTGGTTACCAAATGCGTTTCAATCTGCAAGAAGGGTTCCCCCTGATTACGACGAAAAAATTACATATTCGTTCCATCATTCACGAACTATTATGGTTCATCTCAGGAGAGACAAACGTCCGATACCTTCAAGAAAACGGGGTCCGTATTTGGAATGAATGGGCAGACGAGGAAGGTAATCTGGGTCCGGTGTACGGTTCACAGTGGCGTTCATTCCCACGCCCGGACGGCTCGTCCGTCGATCAACTGGCTCAAGTGATTGAACAAATCAAAACGAATCCAGATTCGAGACGGTTGATCGTGTCGGCATGGAACCCAGGACAGCTTGACGAGATGGCCCTCCCGCCATGTCATCTATTGTTCCAATTCTATGTCGCTGACGGGAAGCTCTCGTGCCAGTTATATCAACGAAGCGCCGACACCTTTTTAGGTGTTCCATTCAACATCGCATCGTATGCACTTTTGACGCACATGGTCGCACACGTGACCGGACTCGAAGTCGGCGACTTTGTCCATACCCTTGGTGATGCACACATCTACCACAACCATCTCGAACAAGTGGAACTTCAGTTGTCGCGTGACCCACGTCCGCTACCCCAACTCAACATTGTCCGAGACGTCCCTTCAATCGAATCATTCCGTTTTGAAGACTTCGAAATTCTAGGATATGATCCACATCCACATATTAAAGGAGAAGTGAGCGTATGATTTCACACGTCGTCGCATATGGGCAGAATCGGGAAATCGGGAAAGACAATGATTTATTATGGCGATTGCCAGATGACTTGAAACACTTTAAATCTATCACGTCTGGTGGCACGGTCGTCATGGGAAGAAAGACGTTTGAGTCCATCGGTAAAGCGTTGCCGAACCGACGCAACATCGTCGTCACATCTGATGTTTCCTTTTCAGCCGATCAAGTCGAAGTGTGGCATGATTTAGAACGTCTCGTCGAAATGAGTCAACAGGAGGAATGGTTTGTCATCGGTGGGGCCACGTTATATGAACAGACGATGCCGATGACGAGCCGGATCTATGCAACGGAGGTCGCTGCATCGTTCGAGGCCGATACGTATTACCCCGAACGGATTGGGGAATGGTCAATTACGAGTACAATCGACCACCCGCAAGACGAAACACATGCATATGCCTTTTCATTCAAACAATACGACAAAACAGACATCGCATCATGATGTCTGTTTTTTAGTCTGGCAATTTTTCCAGCCACTGTTCAATTTTTCTCGTGATGACCTCGTCTTGTTCTCCATCCGCATAATCGTCATAGATCGCTCCGAGTTCAGACGCCGTTCGTTTCGATACAGCAAGAATGTGACTATATTTGCCTCGTTGCTCTTTCACAGCAGACAACGTCCCTTTCGCTTCTTGCGCACGCGCATCATCCAAGACGAACATCTCGATATTGTCATTACAAGAATACGCCTCGTAAGGACGGTATACGACTTCATATCGGCGATGCTCTTTGGGGAGTCGATCAGCAAGCGATGTATAGGTATTGGCAGACATCGTCACATAGGCGATTCGCTTCTCCTCACGAACAGCAGAAGTGTATCGGACGACACGATTTCGACCATCTCGTTTCGCCTTATACAGCGCCTCATCTGCGTAGGCACACCACTCTCCAAGTGTATAGCCAGTCTGGCAGACTCGGGTGTATCCAATCGACACCGTCACCTGATGATCGTATGGAAACTCCATCTCTTCGATGCGAGTTCTGACTCGCTCAAGTACCGATTCGACGATTGCACGGTCTGAAACGTTCAAGAGGATCAAAAATTCTTCGCCTCCGTATCGGATGAGCTCATCACTAGAGCGAATGGCATGACGGATTTCTTCAGAAACACGATGAAGCACATCATCCCCATACGAGTGACCGAACGTATCGTTCAATTGTTTAAAGTGATCGATATCGAGCAGTGCAACGGCAAAACTCTCACCAGACCGCTCCAATCTTGAGATGAACCGAGAAAAGGTCGCCTTTAAATACTTACGGTTGAAAGCACCCGTTAATTCATCCACGAGTAACGCTTTTGATACGAGACGGGATTTTTCAATATGTAGCCCGAGACGCACCAATCGTTCCTCCATCGGCACCCACGATTCCCAATAATCGTCGAATCCATATGAATAGGCAGCAAGACGATAGTGTTCATTCGTTCCGATGACAATGAGGGGAACGTAGAGTTTTCTCATTTTGCTAACGAACGATTGGATATCTCGCTCTTTAAATTGTGGCCATAATTCAACGTCCATAATGATGGCTTTTGGCACATCCTCATAATCGTATTCCACGGCTTCTTCAAGGGTCTGCAAAAATACCGGACGTGCCCCGAGCTTTTCAACGCGCGACTTGTAACGGCTAAATGTGGAAAAGCTTGCGGATAAGATAAGGACGAGATCTTCGTCCTCTTGTTCAATCCCCAAGACGGTATGGATATAACGTTTCACAGGAGAGATCAAGGTCAAAGCTTCCGCTTGTGTAAGGACGCTTGGCAACTCCTTCGCGTCAGACTCGACACGACTAAAGATTTCTAACAAATGCATCAACCGTCGTTGCCGAACTTCCTTCTTCATCCAATCGAGTAGAAACTCGATATCGCTTTTTGGAATTTGTCTCGACTCCGATATCTTTTTCAAAATCATATGTATACGCTCAGTGAGTTGACCTTGCTCCATTCCCGTCCCCCCTATGTTCGTACTCCCCGAATTCTCTTATGTTTCGATTATGCGACTTCTCAGGATAAAATACAACTATTTCCTTATTTATTTTCTGTTGTTTTACATATAACTAGGACCTACGCCCTAAAAAAGACATACTAAAAGCGGTCTTGCGACCGCTTTGTGTTATTTTTTCACTTTTAAGTTTGGTGACGTCATTTCCTCCGGACGAATCCATTGATCAAATTGCTCTTCCGTTAATAAACCAGTTTCTAAGGCTGCTTCTTTCAAAGAAGTACCGTTTTTATGTGCCAATTTCGCAATTTTTGCCGCATTTTCGTAGCCAATATGCGGGTTAAGTGCTGTAACGAGCATGAGTGACTGTTCCACATTACGTGAGATCACTTCATGATTTGGTTCGATTCCGACAGCGCAATGATCATTGAACGAATGTAAGCTGTCCGTCAATAGACGACAAGTCTGTAGGAAATTATACATGATGACTGGTTTGAAGACGTTCAATTCAAAGTTCCCTTGACTCGCCCCGAAACCGATTGTCGCATCATTTCCGAGTACTTGTGCGGCAACCATTGTGAGCGCCTCACTTTGAGTCGGGTTAACTTTCGCCGGCATGATTGAACTTCCTGGTTCGTTCTCCGGAATGGTGATTTCTCCGATTCCTGCACGTGGTCCAGAAGCCAACCATCGCACATCGTTCGCAATCTTCATCGCGTCCATCGCTAAGGCTTTTAATGCACCATGCGTGAAGACGAGTTGATCGTGACTTGTAAGGGCGTGGAACTTGTTGACGGCTGTTACAAACGGTTTGCCCGTCTCATCTGAGATTTTTTTCGCTACAACTTCACCGAACTCAGGGTGTGCGTTGATCCCTGTTCCGACAGCCGTTCCTCCAAGTGCAAGCTCCGTAAGTGGTTCAATCGTGCGCTCGATCATCTGTTTTGACAATTCAAGCATCCGGACCCACCCACTAATTTCTTGACCGAGTGTGACCGGCGTCGCGTCTTGAAGGTGCGTCCGACCAATTTTGACGATATCCTTAAACGCCTCCGCTTTTTGTGAAAGGGTTTGATAAAGCGAGTCGATTGCTGGAAGGACATCATCTTGTACGGAAAGGATGGCGGCGATGTGCATCGCGGTCGGATACGTATCATTCGAGCTTTGCGATTTGTTGACATCATCATTCGGATGAATCGTGATAGATGCTCCACGAGCCTGTAACTTTTCGTTCGCAAGATACGCAATGACCTCGTTGACGTTCATGTTTGACTGCGTGCCCGATCCTGTCTGCCAGACGACAAGCGGGAATTCCGCGTCATGCTGCCCTGCTAAAATCTCATCTGCCACCTCTGCGATGATCGCTGCTTTCTCTTCCTCGAGTACACCGAGTTCAGCGTTTGCTAAAGCTGCACCTTTTTTCAAAATGGCAAATGCGTATACGATTTCAAGCGGCATCTTCTCCGCACCAATTTTAAAGTTTTCAAGACTACGTTGCGTTTGTGCTCCCCATTTCGCCGTAGCTGGAACTTTAATTTCCCCCATTGTGTCCCGTTCGATCCGATAATCCATGTATAATTCCCCCTCTATAGTTGACTACGCTTTCATTTTAGCGAAAAACCATCTAAAAAGAAATGACTCCGTCAAAAAAGGACTCCGTCAAAAAAGCGACCAGAAATGATCTCGGTCGCTTAATTCATTCCATTCAATGCGTCGCGTGCAATCACGTCCGCTCGATTATCCGCTCGTGGGACCCATTTTAAGAACACGGTCGGCAATTCATCGTAGGCAATCAGTGCTTTCAGAAACAGAGGCTTCGCCGAAGCATCTTTCATGAAACGTTGCTCTAGTGCGCGAACAATCACTTCGGCGTCGGAATACAGCATGAATGAGGTTTCACCTTTTAATGCATGCGCTTGTTCCAGTGCATAAGCACATGCAGCCAATTCCGCATGAACGCTTGTCAATCCTTGCATGCGACGTTTAAACGTCGATACGGTACCGTCGGAAGACTTGATCCACACACCGATTCCATTATCTCCAGTCGTCTGATTGGTGGCCGCGTCAAAATAGATGTGAACCAAACCGGTACGCCTCCCAATCTGTATTGACAGGAGCATGGATATCAATCTGTGACAGTCGTTTCGACAAGAGCGCGATTTCTTCATGACCGTCTAGTTTTTTTGCATATTTTTGATGGGGCGCTTCGAGTGTTTCATTTTGAACATGCATATAAAGCGTCTCAATCGTATCGTAATGCTGAATTAAAATCGTCGCCGTCTTCGGACCGATGCCACGTACACCTGGGATGTTATCCGAAGAGTCTCCCTGCAATGCCTTCACGTCGACAAACTGATATGGTTTCACGCCATACATCAATTCAAAAGAAGCTTCATTGACGAGCTGCTCCTCACCTTTTTTCGGCATGATTTGAAACACGTTCGGAGACAACAACTGAAGTAAATCGCGGTCCGAGGAATAGAGATATGATTCACCCGGGAACGCTGTCGCGACGGCGCCCATCAAATCATCCGCTTCATATCCAGTCAACTCGGATTGTAAGATGCCTCGTTCATCCAAAGCGGCTCTCAATTTCAAATAGTCTTCGAAAAGTGGTTCCGGGAGTCCATTACGCGTTGCTTTATATTCAGGATACATCGCATAGCGGTGGGTAGACTCTCGTGTCCCGTCCCAAAAGAAAGCGATATGGGAAAAGTCTGTCGTCCAGGAATCCACCTTTCGAAGTAATCCTTTCACAGTCACTTCCGGATCTTGTGCTCGTCTTCGCTCCGTCGCAAAATAATAACGGGACAACAAATTAAAGCCGTCAACTAGAATAAGCTTCATCTTGCTCCACCTCACATGCTTTTAATCCCCGTGCTAGTGCATCTTGGTCTAGTTCCTTCCCAATCCAAACAAATACGGAACGGTCCCCTTCATGCATCTCATTTGCAAATGTCGCGCCCATCAACTGATTCGTCGCTTGAATGACAAACTTGCACTCCTCATCCTGTAAGCGGACAATCGCCTTCATCCGATACATCGCATCTTCGTAGTGCATCAAGACTTCACGAACGTAACGGGTCACGCGCTCCCGAGACAACGGACGCTCGGCACTCAACGTGATCGCACGAAGGGAGGAGACCGATTCACTCGTCTCTGTCAGTTGACTCAACTTCTGTTCATCGACACGTGACAGTTGGAACGTATTCTCAAGTAATTCGTAATCGCCTTCTGTTTGAATCGTCTCTACAATCCTAACCGTCGGATTGAGTTGTTCGATTCGGCGGCGTGCTTGATCGAGTTCATCCGACGACACTAAATCGGTTTTATTTAACAAAATGAGATCGGCATAAGCGATTTGATGAATCCCTTCTTTGAACAGTTCACGGTCCATTTGACTGGCATCCACAACCGTCAAGATGGCGTTCATTTTAAAGTGTTGACGTAAGTACTCGTCATAATAAATCGTCTGAATGATTGGTGCGGGGTCGGCGACACCGGTCGTCTCGATGATGACTCGGTTGAATGTTTCTTGCTTTGCCGCGAGTTGATAGAACGTCTTACTCAAATCATTTTGGATGGAACAGCAAATACATCCGTTTGAGAGTTCGATTTGCTCTTGGTCCATCTTGACGATCAATTGTTCATCGATATTTATCGCGCCGAGCTCGTTGACGATCAGACAAATCTTTTCATCCGTCGCCGCGAGTAAGCGGTTCATATACGTTGTCTTGCCTGCTCCTAAAAACCCGGTCACTAATTGTACGGGAATCATGATACCACCCTTTTCTTACAAATCTTCGTGCGCGCGAGCCCATTTCTCATAACGCGCATCCAATAAATCAATCAAGTGAAGCATCCAAGCCTCCGTCGTCATCGGGAGGACACTCGATCCCCACTCACGTTTCCCATGATGTGATAAAATCATGTGCCAGATTCGATGGTGGACATCCAATGGCAGTCGCGTCGACGTCTGGCGTAACGTTTCTTCAAACAATAGCCCACCGTATGGCATATGCCCGATTAGTGTGCCCATCGGGTTGATGGAGATGCCGGTCGTTTCACTTGTGCCCTCAACAGAAGATAACTTCTCAAAACGATTCGGACTAGATAACAGATGACTGTATTCATATATTTTTCCGATGTCGTGGAAGAGGATTCCAAGTGCGAGTTCATCCCAATTCAACGGTTCTTTCCGCTCGGCCATCGCTTCACAGGCGGCATACAGCGATTCAAACGTTCCTTTATATGCCTGTTCGATTTTAACACCGTTCATCGTATTCCAAAGGTCGACTTTGTGCAACTGCTCCGCTTCTTTGATAACACGAAACACCATCGCCAAATAGTCATCTTGCTCTTGAATCCGATAGCCGAGACGAAGCATACACACGGTATGCTTCAATAGACCTCCCGCATAGTTATGATGGTGGTAGAGTGCCGCTGGCGATAGTACGAAATCATCCCAAACGAAATCAAGGAGGCCGCAGGCGATCTGTTGATAGGTCGGTGACAACGTATCAATCAAACTGAACAATTCATCCGCAAACTGCTCCATCGTCTCATCCCCTGGCAAGCCTGGTAATAACGAGATTGCCTCATCTTTTGAGATAGGATGGACGCGGTCAATCGTAATCGATTTGGCGCCATCCGGTTTTGGATAGACATCGATTTTCCCGGACAATTCGATGACACCCGATTCATAGATTGGAAGTAGTTCACTCTCATTTCCACGTAGCCAATGTTTGGCACGCATCATCCCGTTCGCCGTCGTGATACTTAGTTGAAGCCATTTCGCACCATTCTTTCCTTCTCTAACCTCGACTGTACTGACGAGCGCTTTTGTTTGGACAGGGGTCCCATCGGCTAACTGGTCTAAACGGTCCTTTGATTTTTCTATTTGCGGTATTTGAAATCGATCACGGTTCATTGATGAACCGATGACTGGATCAATTTGTTGATAATAGTTCATAATCATTCCCTCCTCGCATCTTCTGACATTGTATCGTGTTTCCGCTCATTAGGCGAACATACTTTCTAGTAGGGTCTCGATTTTGCCATCATTATATTGAAAGCGCTTACGATTATTGATACGATAAAAGTAGTTCGATAAAGGGGGAAACGAGAATGATTTCATTAATCGATACGTATGAGCGTTTCATCGCCTCGGGGGAAGCGACACGTTATGCACAAGAACAACAATCCATTGAACATATTCTACAAGCGTCAACTTGTCCGGTGGGCATGCAGGACTTAGAACAGTCACTCACGCATCTGTCCGGTAATCCTTATGCTAAAGATGCATCACTCGACAAAATTGTCGAACATGAGATGAAAGGGGCCATGGCGGCGCTTGAGCTTTCTGGTTACCCACTTCAGACACCGCTAGCGAAAGCAGTCATCTTGTCTGCGTTCGCTCGAACGAACCGACTCAATATTGATAAGCTAAAAGAACTGAGCCACGCCGATCTTCTCGTCCGAATTCAATCGGCAGAGCGCGCTTGGAAGCGGACATACACATTGTTACACCGTTCGACGCCGACTCAGATTTGTGGTCAAATGGATTCACTCCTCGGTGGATGCGCCATCCAACGCGTTCTTGAGGCAATTAAACAACCGGGAACGACAAAAACAGCATAAGAAAAGGAGCGGTCCCCGGGCCGCTCCTTTTCTTATGCTCATCCTTCTGTTACTTCAACTGCATCCGGCTCATATAACGTCACGTTACGTGCCGGAGAGAATGTCGAAATCGCATGTTTATAGATCAATTGTTGACGACCTTCTGACTCGACGATGACGGTAAAGTTATCAAATGACTTGATGACACCTCGAATTTGAAACCCGCTCACTAAAAATACGGTCGTTGGTACCATTTCTTTTCGAAGTTGATTCAAAAAATGGTCTTGGATGTTGTAGCTCGCTTTCATGCTGGATTCCCCCTAGTCTTTATCTCTTTAAAATAATCGGAATTTTCGAAAAAACCCCTCTACATCATCATAAATATTTTTATATGATAGTTCAAATGATTTTCGACCCATATCCACCCAAATTCCATCAAATTGATGACGGAACCAAGTTAATTGCCGTTTTGCGAACTGTCTTGTGTGCTGCTTAAGCAAATCTGTCGCTTTCTCTTTCGAGATGTTTCCATCGATGAATGGAATCACTTCTTTATACCCGATGGCTCGCATCGCCTGCGTCTCACGATATCCTTGTGCCAAAAGTCGTTCGACTTCCTCGACCAGTCCTGCTTCCATCATCGCATCGACGCGTTGATTGATTCGGTCGTATAATATCTCACGATCTGCGTGGAGGACGAACAATCGATAATCATAATGTTCGGATGGCGCACTGTCCGTCGTCTGTGTATCCCCTTGCATCGCTACCTCGAGCGCCCGCACGACGCGACGGACATTATTCGGGTGAATCGTAGCCGCACGCTCTGGGTCAAGTTGAACTAATCTTTGATGTAACGCCTCACGTCCTTCGACTTCTGCCAACCGTTCGAGATCAGCCCGCAACGCCTCATCCACAGGTCGCTCCACGAATTCATAGTCATATAAAATCGAGCGAATGTATAATCCTGTTCCTCCGACAATAATCGGTAATTTGCCACGGGCATAAATATCATCGATGGCGGCACGAGCCAACTGTTGAAAAGCTGCGACACTCATGGCATCATCCGGGTCACAAATATCGATCAAATGATGCGGGATCCCTTCGGCCTCTTCTTTCGTCACTTTTGCTGAACCGATGTCCATGCCCCGGTATACTTGAACCGAGTCACCCGAGACGATCTCGCCGTCGAACGCTTTTGCGAGTTCGATGCCCGTCTTCGTTTTGCCAACAGCGGTCGGACCGACGATGACGACGACAGGTGTTTTTTTCATACTTCTCACTCCTCAATTAAAAACCCGTCTCCTCGCGAGACGGGCCATCAAATTCTTCTTTTTATTCTATCATCAAATACGACGGCAAACAGCATCCAACCACATAAAAGTAATCCGAGTAATAACACGAGACCATCACTCATCTGCTTTCGCCTCCTTTAGCTTCCTCATTCCCACTTTTCACATTTTAGACACAAAAGCAACTGTAAAAAAGCACACTCAACAAAAAGTGCGCATTCCATCATCATCATCATTCAAAACAAATATTCAATCGTCATCTATTAACCTCTGAACCAATCCCAAAAATGAGCGCCTTGGGCGACAATCAAATAGTCGAACCAGCGTGTATAATCCATCGGAAGTTTTTCGGTGTCATCTGTGTAAGTCAAAAATTCTCCAACCCAAATGTAGTTTTCATGTTCATTGACGACCTCGCAAACAATCCATTCCCCATCTCTCCCGGCTCCGACGGGAATGAATTGTTCAGGACACTCCCATATTTCCCGATACTCGATCATTTCATCTACACTAAAAGTCGGATTCCTCCACCGTATGTCGGGTGAACAAACAGGTCAGCGCCGTTATGGGTCTTCAAGAAGTGAATAATGTCGATTGGGATTATTTGCTTCAATCGCTTAATTTCAACTTCCATCGCAGGCTCACTGAATAGAAAGTGTAACGTGTCTACATATCCCTCTTCATTTTGTATTTCAATCTGATTATTGACGAGTCTACTTTTAAACGTTTCAAGTGCAATCATCAACTCAACCCCACTTTTTGAAATTAACGACATTCGTACCGTATCTTTCATTTTCATTTTTCTAAGTATAGTATATATCGATCTTTCATCGTTCAATAAAAAAAGGTCGTCAGGCACGACTTGATCGCGCTCGATGACCTCGAATCATTTTCAATTCATCATGAAGCAATTTCAATCGTCTGTTTCGTACGTTTGACAGAAACGATGAAGTACAGGATTGCCGTACCGCTCGCCGCCCACCAAACCATGTCATACCATCCGTTCATCAGTCCAGCCATCCCAACCATCGCCGGGACAATCAGCGTCAACCATGATAATACGAGGGCGACACGTGCTGTGATGGTCTCGTTCGGTTTCCCGAGTCCCATTCCAAAGAAGAACAACGCCCAAAGGAATGACCAGAAGAACCACGTCAATGCCCCCATCGGATCACTTTCTGCAATCGCCATTGCGCCATAAAAAGCAGCTGCAATCGAAACGAATAATGAGAACCAGCCAACGCCACGTCCGTCTAAATTCAAAATAAACGTCACCCCTACATATAAATAAGTGAACGCAAATAGATAGATACTCGCAAGACCGAATTGCTCTTCTGGACTCGCCCCAATCAATAACCATGTGGCGATAAACGTTTGTAAGAGTCCCGTAAACAAACTAAAAAATCCTGCGCTCTTGCTATCCACTTTCCCGAGAAGAACGAGACTATTTAAAAACAGTGCGACGCCACCGAATAGTAAACTTACATTACCCACACTCATTACCCCTTTGTACAGATGTCTGACCTTTAATCTACTGTATCACTTTAGCTTGAATTCGCTTTCAGTGCAAGGGGATTTTTAAGTGTTCACGAGAACGCCACGCCTTACTCGTTCTCAAGGGTTTGGATGGCCTCGTCAATTCGCTCTTGTTCCTCATCCGTGAAAGTCGGATACTGTGGATCAATCCGTTCAAGAACTTCAATCATGACTGACGAAATAATAAAACGACTATACCACTCATCATCTGCCGGCAACACATACCAGGGTGAGACTTCCGTTGATGTGTGCGACAACATCTCGGCAAAGATTCCTTGATATTCTTCCCAATGCTGCCGCTCTTCGATGTCACTGAAGGAGAATTCCCAATTCTTTTTCGGATCCTTTAATCGTTCAAGCAAACGGTCTCGTTGTTTATCTTTAGATACATTGAAAAAGAACTTGATGACTTCGAATCCGTTTTCCTGTAAATAGCGTTCATAATCGTTGATTTGACGATATCGCATCTGCCAGACCTCTTCCTGGTCCATTTCCTCCGGAAGTACTTCGTCCCCCAACAAATCATGGACACGAGGCGCAATGACCTCTTCGTAATGGGATCGGTTTAAAATTCCGACCTGTCCTCTTTCTGGTAACAAATCATGCATTCGCCACAGATAGTCGTGCTTTTTCTCCGTATCGGAAGGTTTTTGAAACGCATTCGTCTTCAGTCCTTGGGCGTTCAAATTTGAAAAGATATAGCTGATCGCCTCATCTTTTCCACCCGCATCAAGCGCCTGCAAGACGACGATAATCCCTTTCTTACTCTCGGCATATAATCGCCAATGTAGTTCTTTCAATCGCTCGACACTGTTCGGAATGAGTTCAGTCGTCAAGGTGTCATCCTCCGGTTTGTCTGAAACAGTCGTTGGAATATCATCTAATTGAATCTTGCTGTTCGGTGACACAATAAATTCCTTCGTGTTCATACTCGTTCTCCTTTTCGCTCGACGTTCAACCTTGATTTACCCAAAAACTGCATAAGAAAATCCCTTCCGAAAATTTCGGAAGAGATGTTGAGAACTTAGTAGATTCCGACAGCGTCAAATGATTTCGCAGCTGATACCGCTTGCGGACTTGTCGCACCGTAAAGGTCTTTCGCAGATTGTACGACCGCTTGACGAAGGCTTGAGAAGTTAGACGTTGGTGTCAAGTAAACATTGAGGGCACGGTAGTAGATATCCCCCATCGCCATGACTCCCACACCTTGTACCGATACGCCGTAGTGCGATCCACCGTTACCTAAGAGGTATGCCGCTTTGTTGACGATACCTGAGTTGATGTGAACCCCACCATTATCTTGTGTGCCTGTGTAACGTTTTGAGTAGTGATCTGGGTCACCGTATGCAGCCGGGTTCGCCATCGAACGAAGTCCGTCGCCTGCTACACCTGGTGTGTAGATGTCTTCTCCTACCAACCAGTCGAAGTTAGTGCCGACGCTATATTCCGCCACTGTACCTAGGATATCCGATACTGCTTCATTGATCGCCCCAGACTCGTTTTGATAGATCAGTCCTGCCGTGTATTCCGTGACCGCGTGAGTCAATTCGTGAGCGACTACGTCAAGTGCACCTGAAAGATACGTGAACGTTTGACCGTCTCCGTCTCCGTATACCATCTTACTTCCGTCCCAGAACGCATTGTTGTAGCTACGGCTGTAGTGAACCGTTGAGTTCAATGCAGCTCCGGCGTTGTCATAGCTGTTCCGTCCGTAAGTGTTTTTGTAGAAATCATATGTCTTTGTCGCGTTGACGTGTGCAGAGACAGCGGCACGGTCATAAGTCGTGTTCAAGACGTTATCCACGTCAGCCCATAGCGAACCTGGGAGTGTCGTACGGTTTTTCGCATCGTACGTATAGATTCCCTTTCCACGCGTTGAATCTTGGAGATAATAGTAAGATCCGCTCTTCGTTGTCTTGAACGTTTGGCTGTAGCCGAGAACATCGATTCCCGTTCCCGTATATGTCGTACCTGTCACACCTTTCGTCGGTCTTGCATGAGCTAACTGGTCAAATTTATTAAGTACCTCACCCGTTCCAGCATCGATGAAGTATGTCCAACGTGACGGCTCTTCCGCTTCAAGGATTGTTCCGGTCACTTGATATGCATAAACCGACTTCTCACCTTTTGGATAAACAATCAATTCCGCTTCCGGTTCGAGCTCGTAGGCCCCTTTATGTCCGACAAGCTTTTTGTAACTCGCGATGGCTTTCTTTTCAGTTAACTTGATCGACTTATGTAGGTTCT
Source organism: Exiguobacterium sp. s75 (assembly GCF_018617145.1). Lineage (GTDB taxonomy): Bacteria > Bacillota > Bacilli > Exiguobacteriales > Exiguobacteriaceae > Exiguobacterium > Exiguobacterium profundum. The sequence goes on along the minus strand of NZ_JACSJQ010000001.1, from coordinate 663,047 downwards.
TGACCGATTTCGCATCATCCACGACTGTCTTCAATTGACCCGCTTCATCTACGACACCGACTACCACACCACCGAATACTGGCACGCCATCAACTGTCTGTTGGAGCTTAACCACTTTCCCGACTTTGTCTGATTTCGACTCGATCGTCTTGAACTCACCTTTTGATTTGACGTACTCTTTTACAATCGTTGTCGGTGCACTTTCTGATGGTTTCGTCAGAGTGCCTGACTTCAATTCTGCCGCACCGACCAATTGCGGTACGAGCAATACGCCTGCGATTAATGATGTAGAAACAACTTTTTTCATGTGTTTACCTCCTTTGTGATGATTCTTACTTTACACACTTTCCCACAAAGGCTGTATCCATCTTTTTAATTATTTTGATAATTCATAATATTGAGTATTTAGAACCATTCATTCTATTTACGACCTAATTTTATCCAAAAAAAATTCGTGCTCCTTAGGAAAGGAGCACGAATCATTAATACACATCTTTTTGGGTAAAGTGGTAAAACGCATACGCCAAGGCGGCCATCGACCAAATGAGAATGACGAGGAGCGAAAACGGTAACGTCATCCCATCGATTGGGGGAGCCTGTCCTTCCAAATAGGTATGAAGACCGAAGTTGACGTTCACCAGGTATTTCGAGCTATCCCAGTTTGAGCCAAGCGATGTCAAGAGTGGCCCTGAGATGAGGACAGCCATCATGATTCCGATTCCAGTCGCCGTATTTTTCACCAAAACAGAAATCATGAGAGAGATTGTCCCGACCGCAGCCACCACGAGCCATGAAAGCCCCATCGACATAAGCAAGTACTCCCACATCGGCAACGTATGCACAAAGTCGGTCGAGAAGGTTCCGGTCGGCGAAGCTTGGAAACCGGTCAAAATCGGAGCATTCCATCCGTCCCAGCCGAGAACGATGCCGGATATGGCGTAACTGACGACGGCGGTCACAAATATTAAGATCGATGTATAAAGGAGCGTCGTCAGCCATTTGGCGAGTAAGATCTTATATCGCCGGACCGGTCGCGATAACAACGTCTTAATCGTTCCATCGTTATGTTCTCCGCTCACGATATCTGCCATCAATACAATAATGAACAGCGGTAGGACAAGCGTAGTCCCTTGGGAGAAGAAGACACGCATAAACGTCGGAGCTCCCGGATAATTCGGATTGATATCATTATCAAGATAATACTGATTCTGTTGGACTTGGAACTCAAGAATCTGCCGAAACTCGTCTTGGACGTTCGCGGAGGCGAGTCGGTTTTGTGTATCGATGATCTCTTGCTGGAGATCGACACGCCAATCAGTCGTTCCTTGTTCTTCGCGTTGTTTCTCGATTTGACGATAGTTCGCATACGTGAACATCGAAACAAGCACGATCAGGATGATGGAGACGACCATCAATCTGCGTTTCCGATGAATCTTGAGCACTTCATTACGAATGAGACCGAGCATCGATGGATTAGGCAATGTGATCACCGCCTGTCAACGTGATAAAGAGGTCCTCTAACGTTTGGACTCGGCGCTCGAGTCCGAACACCTCGACATCTCTTTCCATCAAATATCGATTCAACTTCGCCGTCTCTTCCACGTTCATGGAAATACGAATCGTTCGCTCGTCCACCACGTCCGCTTGGTCGATTCCTTCGTACCCTTGAACGATCGGTAATACTTCGAAGCTATTCGTTACATGTAAGTCGACCGTTGACGCGAGTTCTTCAATCAAAGCATGGACCGTCCCCACCTTGACAATCTTTCCTCGCGACATGATGGCGACTCGGTCCGCTAGTAGTTCAATCTCGGCCAGGATATGACTCGATACGAGAACACTCAGTCCCGTTTCTTCAACGAGTCGACGAATGAAAAGTCGTAAATCTCGAATCCCCATCGGATCGAGCCCGTTCGTCGGCTCATCCAAGATGAGCACCCGTGGATTGTTTAATAGCGCCTGGGCAATCCCGAGTCGCTGTCGCATCCCGAGAGAGTACGTCTTCACTTTATCATCGATTCGAGCGGTCAAATCGACGAGGTCAATGACTTCTTGGATTCGCTTATCATCGACTCCAGGTAACATGCGTGCGAACGCTTCTAAGTTCTCACGTCCGGATAAAAACTTATACAGCTCTGGATTCTCGACGATTGCGCCGATTTGACTCATCGCTTGGACAAATTGTTTGTCGACACGATACCCACAAATCGATACATTTCCTTTCGTCGGTTTGATCAAGCCAACAATCATTCGAATCGTCGTCGTCTTCCCGGCGCCGTTCGGTCCTAAAAATCCGAAGACCTCACCCGGGTAGACGTCTAACGAAATGTTATCGATAATCGTCTTTTTTCCAATCACTTTTGTAAGTTGATGTAGCTTTAACGTCGGTTCCATTGTCTCACCTCTTTCCTTATTCTATCGGACAAAAGTGAATCTGTCCTATTCGAACATTCACATAGGGCACATCCACACATTTTTGATATGATGTTCATATAGAAAGCGAGGTCAGCCCATGAAACAGTCGAAATGGTATGCATTTTTAAGTGGCGCCGTTCTTTTAACGGGAATCGCCTTATATGGTCTATGGATCGGCTATCAGGATATTGTCAATCCGCCGGAGCGAACACTTTCCGTCTCCGAAGACGAACGCCCTGAACCACAAGGAGACGTCTACGTCGCATTAGGCGATTCGTTGACACGCGGTGTCGGGTCAACATCAGGCGCAGGATATGTACAGCCTGTCAGCACTGCTCTTGAAGAAGAAGGCGTACGTACGCAAAACCTTGCCGTGTCTGGGGCACGAACAGAAGATTTACTCACACAACTCGAGCAACCTGAAGTGCGTCGAACGATTGAGAACGCACGATATATCACGTTGACCATCGGTGGAAACGATTTGTTCAACCGTGGGGAAAACGTCGATAACTTCGAATCCGTCGATATTCAACAAGTGGTCACGGATGCGAAGACGAATTTAGAAACGATTTTCACTGAAATTCGTTCACTCAACGATTCGGCAACCATCGTGTATATCGGTCTATACAATCCGTTTCAAAATGATGAGAATGGACAAGCATTCAATCAGCTCATCCTCGATTGGAACGCATCAGCGAAACAATTGGCGAATGCGCAGAATATCGATGTGATCGACCCGTTCGCCTACATCTCTGACTTATCAAGAGATTTAGCGACCGATCAGTTCCACCCGAGTGACCGTACGTATGAGAAATTCGCGAATGATGTACTCTTCGTTCTCGAATAAACAAAATCCTCGTCAGCTTGACGAGGATTTTTTACTTCTCATATCGAACAATCCACTGTTCCCCTTGTTTCATCATGCCCGTCCCGACCCAACCGGCTTGAAGCAACTCAACTTGTCGCCCACGATTTTCCATCGGTACATCTTGCGCAACTGATGTGGGATGCCACGAACGATGCATCTCTTTGTAAAAGATATAGCGGAGTTTCCCGCCATACTTTTCTTTCAACGCCCCGATTCGGAGTCCAAGCGTGAACTTGTCTTTCATGCTTGGAATATTGAACGGTGCGACAGTCGCACAGACGACATCGAAACGGTTATCCGATTCAACTTGTTTCATTAGTAGTTTGCCCAAATGTGTCTGTAGTCCATATCCACGGAAGTCTGGATGGACGTTCGTCACTTCCTGATACAGGACACGTTCAAGCGAATCCTCCGGCCATCCGATATCTCGCCCTAGATGCTCCGCATCAATCGGTGGGATGAGCATCGCTCGGAACGCGATAATCCGACCATCTGATTTTGCCCCAATCAACGTCTGATCCGTCAACAGTTTCGTGAACTCTTCAACCGATAACGATTGATAGTGCTCCGGTTCAGCCAACGCCTGAATGACCGTATCTTGAACGGTTAACAGTTCCGGTAAATCGGACAAGCCTAGGACGCATACATGAAGTGAAAGGTCTTTGATCTCACCTTGCCACATGCGACTCATCTCCAACCACGTAAGATTCCGTCGTCAATTCACGTAACACGTCCTCATCGACGTCAATACCGAGTCCCGGACGATCGTTCAGCGAGATGATTGGTAAATCATATGATAAGTTTCCAACATCTTTCCCGAACCGGAGCGGACCCGTCAACTCGACCGTCTTCACGATTTTACTCGAGAAAGCGACATGGAATCCTGCACTCGATGCAATGGAGGATTCGACCATAGAACCAATCTGGCATTCGATTCCGGACATCTCCGCCATATGGACCAACTTCTTCGCTGGATAGATGCCACCGCACTTCATCAGCTTGATGTTCGCTTTATGGGCTGCCTGCATCATCGTCAAGCGTCTCATATCGTGAATATCTTTCAACCCTTCATCCATCATGAGCGGGACGGAGATTTTTTGTTTCACTTCGAGCATGCCTTCAAAATCATCCGCCTTGACCGGTTGTTCGACCCAATCGATGCCATACGGTTCGAGTAGACGCATGGCTTGAACCGTATTGGCCGCGTTGATCCATCCCTGGTTAACGTCGACTCGAATCGGCACGTCATTTCCTACCGCTTCCCGTACCACCTTGACACGCGCCACGTCCGTTTGCACATCGACTCCGACCTTCATCTTCACTGCCGTATAACCTCGTTTCATTTGTTCGAGTGCCTCTTGTGCCATATGGTTCGGCTCTCCGATACTCAAGACGTGCGTGACTGGGAATGACTCATGGTACCGACCGCCAATCCATTCGTAGATTGGTTGATTCAGCTTTTTCCCGATCACATCATGACACGCGATGTCAAGTGCTGCTTTGGCAGCCGGAACACCACGAATCGCACGGTCCATCTCGTCATGAATATGCTCTAGGTGCATCGGATTTTTTCCGATTAAGAGCGGAGCCAATAGATGACGGAGTACACTGACCGTGCTCTCAGCGGACTCACCCGTCACATGCTCATCCGCCACGGCTTCTCCATAACCGACAAGTCCACATGCGGTTGTCATTTTGACGATGACAGAAGGCATATCATCATAACGGTGATAACTGACGATGAATGGTACCTTTAATGGAAAGCGAACCGAGAAAATTTCTATTTTTTGAATATTCATGTTCATCACTCCTTTACTTCAACTGTCCTTTCCTCTATATTGTCGTTATATAGTCGCTAAATTGCAAGGGGGATTTTACATGTCCATCCATATCGCCGTTGTCGGCTCACCATCGTTTTTACAACAGGTACAGAACGGTTCTTCCTTACCCGATGTTCGAATCGAGGGATTTCCTTATGATGACCCGCGAGAAGCGAAAGACATCGCTACAAAACTCCTATTTTTTGACGGAGTGTTCTTCTCCGGTTCATTCCCTTATACGTATGCGATGGAGGAAGCGAACCTTCCATTTGCCCATCACGTCGTTCAAGATGATGTCGTGTTATTGACGTCACTTTTATACGTGACATTGACACAACAGCTCCGAATCGAAGAGCTCTCCATCGATCTCGTTGATGCGTCACGACTTGAATCAATTTTAGCATCGTTTCCAAGCCACATGTCGCCACCGCAAGTGAAAGAACTTAGTCCGTATATGAATTTCGAAGAGTTGATTTCGTTTCATGAGCAACTTCAACGAACTGGGACGACTCGATTCGCCTTGACAAGTGTCGAACGAGTCCATCGACACTTAGTGGAAAATGGTTTTGCTAGTCAGCTCATGATAGAGCCAGAAGAGAGAATTCTCCACCACTTCCATGATTTTATTCAACAGATTCGTTTGAACAAATTGGACCAGTCACAACTCGCTGTGCTCTTCTACTCGGATACAAGTGAAGATACGCTCAATTATACGACAAAACATCATTATTTCGGTGGTAAATTGATGGAGTCCACTCAAGACGGCATCATCCTATTATCGAGTAAAGGAAAGATTGAATCCGCCATATCAAACAGTTTAATCTTGCCAGAGGAAACTCCTGGTCATGTAGGTATCGGGTATGGGTCCGATTATCAACGTGCCATTGAGCATGCCGAACTTGCACTTCATACGACAAGTAATTCCACTATACGAATCGTCGACGATTCAAAACGAATGACGTTCACCGATCAACCGGCACCGATTCATTTCCGTGTCACACAAACGCGTGTCTATGACATGATGAAGCAGACGGGTATGAGTCCGATTAATATCGAAAAGCTCATTCACTTTTCAACGGACCATCTCGAGTTTACAGCGAAAGAGTTGACCGACCATTTAAACGTGACACGTCGTACGACAGAGCGACTCATCAAAAAATTGGTTGATGCAAAACTTGTTCATCGGATTGGCGAAGAGATGAGCTACAGCCAAGGTCGTCCGCGTACCGTCTATAAATTTCAATTCCCGGTCGATTGACGACCGGGAATCGTTTTATTGAGCCGCTTGTTCCGCGACAGGTTCTTCCTGTTGGATGACTGCCATGCGCTCAATCGTATATCCCGTAAAGGCATAAACAATCGAGATGACTGGTACGATGAAGTTCAAGACGGCGTACGGTGCATATTCGAAAGCTCCGACCCCGAGTGTGCCGAGGATGAATACCCCACACGTGTTCCACGGTATAAAAACGGATGTCAACGTCCCTCCATCCTCGAGGGCACGAGATAAGTTTTTCGACTGTAGTCCCATTTTTTCGTATGCTCCAGCAAACATGCGTGACGGGACGACGATTGAGATGTACTGCTCCGAACACGTCGCATTCGTTGCAATCCCAGCTAAAATCGTTGAAGCAATCAACGAACCTGCCGTTTTCGCCAATTTCAAAATTTGGTTCATAATAGATTGTAGCATTCCCGAATATTCTAAAATCCCCCCGAACGTCATCGCGACGATGGTCATCGAGACCGTGTACATCATCGCATCAAGACCACCTCTACTGAAGAGGTTATCGACCAGTTCATTTCCCGTCTCGATGACATAACCACTCTGAAGAGCGCCTACGCTGTCAGCGAGCGTTCCACCTTGAATAAACACTTGAGCCAAGAAGCCCAGTGCAATCCCGACGACGAGCGCCGGAATCGCCGGCACCTTCTTTGCAACGAGCAAAATGACGGCGAGTGGAACGAGGAGTAACCATGGTGAGATGACAAAACTGTCCTCTAAAATCGTCAATGTCTGTGTGATTTCAGACGAGTCTGTCGAAGAATCTGCAAATCGTCTACCGAGCCATGCGTATACCCCGAGTGCAATGATGAGTCCTGGAATTGTCGTATAGAGCATGTGCCGAATATGTACGAATAAATTCGTATGAGTTAATCCTGCCGCCAAGTTTGTCGTGTCTGACAAAGGCGACATCTTATCCCCGAAGTAAGCTCCTGAGATGACAGCCCCCGCTACCATCGGCGCCGGTATCCCCATACTCAGCCCGATGCCCATCCCCGCTACTCCAATCGTCCCCATCGTCGACCATGAACTCCCGATTGAGAGCGCGACGACCGCACAGATGAGACAAATCGTTAACAAAAAGTATGCCGGTGAGATGATCTTCAGTCCGAAATAGATCATCGTGGCAACAATTCCTCCACCGATCCATGCCCCAATCGTCAACCCGACCAAAATGATGATGACGACTGCCGGTAGGGCGAGACGAATCCCTTTATACATCATCTCTTCAATCTCTTTCCACTTGAACCCGTGACGCCAGGCGACGAGCGAAGCGACCGCTGTCCCGACGATGAGCGGGATGTGTGGTCCTTGACCGAGCTTAACGATCGAGATGAGCATGACGACGATCATCACCCCAAGTGGCAAGAGTGCCCACCCTAATTTCATGTCTTGCTTGTTCCCCGTTGTTTCCATCTAACTTCCTCCCCCATAGCGAAAATTCAGAATTGTCGTTATATTGTCGCTAATAACGTTATGATAGCGCTTACAAGGAGTGGATGCAATAAAAAAATGAGTGGACAGACATCTGTCTATCCCACCCATCTTGATTTATGTTGCTGCAATCCGGAGCGCATCCGCGAGCAGGCGTGCCCCATCTTCTAACGCGTCACGGTCAAACGTCATATGCGGATGATGAAGACCTGGACCTAAATCAGCGCCGATGCCAATCATCGTTGCATCAAGTGACGGTTTCTCGACGGTATAAAAATGAAAATCATCGCTACCTGACGTGACGATCCGTTCAACGAGAGCCGACTCACCGAAGCGTTTCTCAATCGCTCGCTTGGCGATTTGGCTAGACTCTTCCCCAACGACGGCTCCCGGTGTAAAGTCTTGCCACTCCCATTCAAGTTTCACACGATGAAGCTGGCCGACCTGGAGTAACATGTCTTCGACACGATTGCGCAGTTCGAGCAATTCTTCATTTTGTTGGGCACGGACGTCAATCGAGAACGTCGCATTTCCTGGAATGATGTTCATGTTGTCACTCCCGGCGTGTACCTTCGTCAACTTGACAGAGTGCGGCTCAAACGGTGACAAGTAAATGCTTTTAAGCATGTGTTGAATCGTGAAGATGACATCGAGTGCGTTTTGTCCTTGATGTGGTCTCGCACCATGCGCATCATCCCCAATGACCTCTCCCTTTAAGAAGAAGGCAGCACCATGTTGAATCGCCGCCGCATATTGTCCCCTTTTCAACTCTTCTTGTGGACGTAAATGGATTCCGAATAGTTGCGTCACGTCCTCTAACGCCCCTCGTTCGATCATGGCGAGCGAACCATTCCCTTGCTCTTCGGCAGGTTGGAAGATGAAACGAATTCGCTTTTGTAACGTTTCGTCTTTCAACTGTTCGAGCGCACCGAGTACCATGCTGATGTTCGCGTCGTGCCCACATGAATGGTTCGCTCGAAACGTACCGTCCACTTGTTGCCATAACGCGTCGATATCGGCGCGGACCGCAATCACTTCTTCTCCCGATCCAATCTCCGCGATTACTCCGGTCACGTCCTCAAACGTTCGATGGGGAATCGACCAGTCTGATAAGATGGATGCGATTGTTCGAGTCGTCTCGACTTCTTTCCAACTGATTTCTGGATGAGCATGGAAATGCTCAAACCACTTGAGTACGCTTGTCATATGTATCTCCACACCTTTATATTTTTTTGACACCTTTGATCAAAACCCATTGAAGCGGGAGTCGTCCCCATGTAATCCATTTCGGAATGACCTTCCCACCGATTCTAGATGGCTTGACGGCCATGTTGATATTTGCCGGGAAGACGGCGATAAAGAATGCCGGTAGCGTCCGTTTCACGAACGATGTTCCCTTGTTGAGTAAGAGCATCGCCCCGAACACGACTTCAACGACTCCGCTTAGTTGCACCATCAGTCGGCGGAACGGCCAAGATTTCGGAATAATCGACATGAACGCCTTCTCTCTTACAAAATGTAAAATTCCTGCCCCGAATAGTAACACCCCATATAAATTTCGTACCATAACTCATCCTCCTTTTGTATAAGCATAGCAAAAAAGGCGGGCATATTGCCCACCTTTTACAATGCAGAACCGTTCGCATTTTGAATCTCGACTTGAACCGTCTCCGTTTTTCCGTCCCGGATATATTCGATGTCGACCGTTCCGTCCGTATCGCGAATCAATTCACTACGGAGGTCGATGAACGAGCTGACGTCTTTGTCATTGATTTTCACGATGACGTCACGTGCCTTAAGACCCGCTTTCGCAGCTGAACTATTTTGTTGCACTTCCACGATGATTGTTCCCGCCGTCACCGATTCAGGCAAGTTGATTTGTTCCGTCAAGTAACCTTGAGGGAACTCTGATACGTCACGAAGTGAGACGCCGAGTGACGGATGATTCACTTCTCCCGTCTGTTCGATTTGATTGATGAGCGGAAGGGCGATGTCGACTGGGATTGAGAATCCGACTCCCTCGACTTCTGCTGTCGCAATTTTCATCGAGTTGATTCCGACGAGTTGTCCTTCTTCGTTGATTAACGCACCACCTGAGTTACCTGGGTTGATGGCCGCATCCGTTTGAATGACCTCGGCATTGAAGTCGGCCTGTCCGTTCTCATCCGTATCGACGGGTACGAGGCGTGACGTCGATGAGACGACACCGCGTGTCACGGAGTTCTCGAATTGTCCAAGCGGATTCCCGATGGCGATGACCGTTTGACCCGGTTTCAACTCGCTCGATTTGCCGATTGAGATGACGGCCGGTACTTTGTCAGCGTCCACTTTCAAGACGGCCAAGTCATACGTCGCGTCACTTCCCATGAGTGTCGCTTCCGCAGTCGTTCCGTCATTAAAGGTGACCGTCAGCTTGTCCGCTCCGTTGACAACGTGATGGTTCGTCGCGATAAATGCCGAGTCACCTTCTTTTTTATAGATGACACCTGATCCGACTCCAGCCTCGACCGCCTCACTCGAGAATCCGCTTTGGGCGAAGTTGTTTACAGTCACGACGGCCGGTTGAGCGGTCGCGACGGCATTTGTGACCGAAGAATCGGATACGTTCGATGACGTTTGGACCGGAGTCCCTTGCGAGGTCACGTTTGTGTCACTCACACTCGTCGCGGGTTGGTCGATGAACGGATATGCGATTGCGCCCGTCAACAACGCTCCGATGACTCCACCGACAAGTCCCGGGAACATACTGCTGACGAATGACGGTTTTGATTGTGTTCGTACTTTTGTCTCTTTTCGGTTGGATGAACCGAGTTCTGTATCTAACCAATCTTTTTGTTGCTCTGATTCATGTAATTGATCGTGTTCATTTGATTGATCGTGACGATCCATAATGATTCATCTCCTCTGTGTTATCTTCTACCCTTACTATAACGAAGAGGAACACTCATTTATAAAATAATAAATGAATTACAAGATTCTTCACATTTTACGTCATTTCATTCAGACAATCACATTTCTTAATGTACCGAGACCTTCAATCGTCACTTCGACCGTGTCTCCCGTTTGTAGATACGTCGGTGGCGTCATCCCGTGCCCAACTCCGGCTGGTGTACCTGTCGCGATGATGTCACCCGCTTCGAGCGTCATGCCTTTCGACAGTGTACGAATGAGTTCATCAATCGGACGAATCATATCGGCTGTCGTCCCATCTTGACGCGTCTCCCCATTGACACTTGTTTTGATTTGGAGAGGGAACTGGAGCTCGTCCGCTGTGACGACGAACGGTCCCATCGGACAAAACGTATCGAACGACTTGCCACGGAAGAATTGGACATGTTCTTTTTGCACGTCTCGAGCCGTCACATCGTTTAGAATGGTGTAACCGAAAATGTGCTCCTCGACCGCTTCGATGTCTCGTCCAGACTTGCCGATGATGACGGCGAGCTCACCTTCATAGTCAAGTTTTTCCGTCAATTCAGGATGACGCTCAATGACCGCTTCCGGACCGACGACCGAGGTCGGTGCTTTCGTGAAGATGACGAGTTTCCCTGCTCCTGCTGTATCCATCTCTTTCACGTGTTCTTCGTAGTTTTTGCCGATACAAATCACGTTTTTCAATGGACGGTACGGGGCGAGTAGTTTCACATCCGTCATTCGGTATGAGGGCGCCACGTCCAAATCGATATCTGGTTCGAACTCACGCGCGATCACTTCTAATAAATTTGTCGTATGTACTTGATTGCTGACATCGTAGACGAAATCGCCTTTGACAATCCCCACTCGTTGCTCTTCCTGCATCTCAAAACTACACCATTTCATTAAAACTCCCCCTTTTTCATCATTATACAAAAAATCGAGACATCTCTGCCTCGATTATACTTTATTCAAAAAGATGATTCGTTGATTACTCGATCCTCGAAAACGAAGTCCCATATCTCGTAGCGACTGCTCGTAACGACCGTCGACGAGCACATCGGCGTAGTCCAACACGGTTTGAATCGCTTCGTCATGCATCGCTTCCAACTGTTCGAGCGTATAACCCGTATACACCCACACATTTTTACCGAGCGACTTACATGCCGTGACGAGTTTTGCTAACGCTGACGATTGAAGAAACGGTTCGCCTCCAGAAATGGTCACCCCGTCCCAACCACTGAGCTTGACGCGCTGAACAAGTTCCTCTACTTCGACATCCTCACCCCCGGTTGGATTCCACGAGGAAGGATTGTGACACCCTTTACAGTGATGCGGACAGCCAGCAGTAAAGATGACCGTCCGAATCCCCGGTCCGTCAACGACGGATTCTTCAACGACGGATAGAATGCGCATCATGTTTCACCCTCGCCCGCTCTTCTTCTCGCTTCGCCGTATTCCAACGGTTCATCGTCCCGACCAAATAACCGGTGATGCGGCGGATTCGTTCAATGTTTGTATCCTCGCCACACGTCGGACAGGCATCGTCAATCAGTCCTTCTAACCCACAATTTCCGCAACGATCGACCGGATGATTGATGGAACCGTAGCCGATATCATGCTGTCGCATCAAGCGGACAATCGATTCCACCGCTTCCGCATTGTGGGCAAGTGACCCATCGACTTCGACATATGAAATATGTCCCGCGTCACACAATGTGTGATACGGTGCCTCGATTCGGATTTTCTCACGAATTGATACAGACTGATAGACCGGCACGTGGAATGAATTTGTATAAAAGGCACGATTAGTGACACCTTCAATCATCCCAAACGTTTCCTGGTCTCGCGTCACAAATTTACCTGACAATCCTTCTGCCGGTGTCGCGAGCAACGAAAAATTCAAGTCGTACGTTTCGGCTGCCGCACGCATGCGATTGGCCAAGTGCGTGACGATATCGAGACCGAGTCGTTCCGCTTCACGCGACTCAGCATGTGTACCTCCCGTCAACACCTTCAACGTTTCAGCGAGTCCGATGAACCCGAGTGAGAGCGTTCCTTGTTTCAGCACATCTCGGACTTCATCATGAATATGTAACTGCTCACTTCCACGCCAGACCCCTTGTGTGTAGAGGAAACGGAATTCTTCAGCGCGACGCGTACATTGATACTCGAAACGCTCAATCAACTGTTCGATCCCGATGTCGACATAGCGGTTGAGAATGCGGTAAAAATCCGAGATCGACTCCGAGATCAGTGCCATCTTCACCAAGTTGAGTGTGGAAAAGGAAAGATTGCCACGACCGATCGACGTCTCTTCTCCGTGTCGGTTTCCCATGACCCGAGTGCGACAACCCATGTACGCCACTTCAGATTCATGTGTCCCATCATAGTAAGCGGCATTGAACGGGGCATCGATGAATGAGAAGTTCGGAAATAACCGTTTGCCTGTGACCCGACACGCTTCACGGAAAAGATCGACGTTCGGATCGTCCTCCCGAAAGTTGATTCCTTCCTTCACTTTAAAGATTTGAATCGGAAAAATCGGAGTCTCTCCGTTCCCTAACCCACGTTCCGTGGCACGAAGTAACTCTCGAATGAGGATACGTCCCCACTTTGATGTGTCCGTTCCATAATTGATCGAAACGAAAGGCACTTGCCCGCCCCCTCGTGAGTGCATCGAGTTCGCATTGTGGATGAACGCCTCACACGCCTGATACGTCGCCGAAATCGTCTCTTCTTCCGCGAGTGTCTCCAATTGCGTTTCTTCCCAGTCAACGGGTAAGGATTGAAGTCGGCTCAGTTGACGCTCATATGTCTTCTCGACATACGGTGCCAAGTCGACGTCAAACATTGGGAAGGCCTGCCCCCCATGCTGCATGTTTTGATTCGCTTGAAGGATGATCGACGCGAGTGCCATGGCAGAGCGAATGTCCTTTGGCGACCGGATCGTCCCATGTCCCGTATGGAAGCCGTCTTTCAACAATTGACCGAGTGGAATTTGACAACATGTCGTCGAGCCTGTGATGTAATAGTCGGCATCGTGCACGTATAAAAAGTTATCAGTGACGGCTTGTTTTGACCGTTCCGACATCAAATACGTCTGCGATAGTTCTTTCGACACTTCTGAAGAGAGTCGTGCTAGTTTTCCGAGTGGGGATTTCCCGTCCACATTCGCATTCTCTTGTACCAAGTCTTGGTCTGGTAAGACGCAGACGTCCTCATACAACTGCAGTAATTTCAAAACGCATCACCTCACTATATATGGATTCAAAACATTCATATTCGTTTTAAGAATCCTATATATAGATTATGGCATGTGTTTTTCTCGATGGTCACGAGTCGATATTGTGACAGTTTACGTGTGATCATACGATAAAAAAGAGCCTCGTCTTCGGTAAGACAAGGCTCTACGTTATATGTGACAAACATCATTTATTTAACCGCTTTTACAACTTTTAATTCGACTTCTTCTTCTAATTCTTGTGCTTCACGGAGACCTTTCGAGTTCAACCACGTATAGATGGCTCCCATGAAGAGCGCTCCACCGATGATGTTACCGAACGTCGCAGGAATCAAGTTATGAATCGCACCTGCCATGCTGATCGTCTCAGGGTGTGGGACGACGAGCGTCAAGGCGAACAAGACGAAGTTGGCGATGACGTGGTCGAATCCTGAAGCGAAGAAGACCGCGACAAGGAAAATCATCGAGAAGATTTGAGCGAACTCATTTTTCATTTGTTTCGGTAAGAAAATAGCGAGACAGACCATCCAGTTACAGAAGATGGCGCGGAAGAAAATTTCAACCGTCGTATGATGCATTTTACTCTCAACAACGGAGAACAACCAGTTGTTCATCCCGAGTTCTTGGATGACGCCAGTCGGTGCAAGTAGTAAGGCGAATAGGATTCCCCCGAGTGCGTTCCCGACGAAGCAGAGCAACCAGACGAGCATCGTGTCGCTGAGCGTCGTATAACCACGAAGCGTCGACGTTGTGAAATACATCGTATTTCCCGTGAACAACTCAGCTCCCCCATAGATGATCATGACGAGCGCGATCCCGAACGAGAAGCCTCCGATGAGTGTCGTGAACGGAGATTCCGCTAAATACATACCGTTGACGACTTTCAACGTGAAGATTGAGGCAAAGCCGATAAAGATCCCGGCTAACATTGCCCGTAAAAAGTATTCCATTGGACGATAATGAATCATTTGCGAGGAAGCCTGTGCTTTTTTCCGTAATGATTCGAGTGCATGGATTTCCATTGATGCCATGTCACAAACCCTTCTTTCTGAATAATTAAATAGGAAAGTATCAGTTCGAATATGTGAAATCATTAACAATATAAACTGTACAGTCTCTGTTGGCAATCCTGTCTTGCATGAATTGACAGAGTGTTCACATCGTAATCGTTTACATATGGCGGATTTGTGACAAAGAAAAATTCTCCCTATTTTCGGGAGAATAATAAGACAAAGTTTATGAAACCAATCGTTCAGATAAGGGAATAATTCTTTTTCATGAGTTCATCAAATGTTAATTTTAATCTTTACTCTACATGAAGCGTTTCATGATTAACAATCAAAAGTTGTCCACTCCTACAAAATCTCCTAGCACATCTTCATAACCCACGACTGCAAAGTCTTGTTTTGTGAACTCTTCTAAATCTCCAAACTGACTTTCTAATTCATCGTTCGGTAGAATACAAAGATATCTATTCAATCCTTCGACCTGATCCAGCAGGATTGCCTTTTCTTTAACAGGTAAAAGCGATTGTATCGATTTGTATGACATATAATACACCTCACTCAATTTTATGAATTGCATTGTAATGTTCTTCTGTAATCACTACATTTTATGATAGTTCAATAAATATATATTAACTGTCTCTTGGTCGACTATTGCAATTCAGACATTGTAAATTTTATCAGTGATATTCCTTTCCGATTCTTATCTTAGTGAAATGAATTTCAGCGCTTGCTGGAGGGAAAAGCAAATTACATACAAATACCTCTGTTTCTTCAAGTACATAGCTTGTTATACTAACATCATGCATAAAATAGGGAAGCTGTAATCTGCTTAATTCTCTTACAGGCACTATTCGATCGTCGAGTGGAGCAGATATGTCTACTTTTATACAACCTAAAAATTCAATCTGATGGTGATAATTTTCATTTTCTTCTTCGATTATTAGTAAAACTTCATCTCCAAAATAACGGCAATCGAATCCTAAAACGCGCGCATCCCAGTAGTATATTTTTTCGATTTCTCTTAATATTTCCTGAGCTTTCATTTTTTCACCTTCTGTATGGAATATGTGCTGCTTAACTACGTGGCTTCACAAGTTTTAAATGGTTTTAATAATTTTGATTGTATAAATGAACATCATGATACAAAGCTATATGATCTGGCTAAATTTACTCTTATTCTAACTCTACGGACTGTATTTCTCACATCGATAAACCCGCTATTATCAGTTTATATAATTCTAACAAAGAGTCATCATGAGTAGACCCCCAAACCTCATCATACATATCATTTTTCATAGTATCTATGTAACTCGACTATGCGTTAAAACATGCTCAAACTGAGGCCCTCATAATTCATTTTTCGTTTAAATAATCTATGTAAAATTTTTGAGGTAAATTCTTTGTTAATTCTTCAATAGATTTATATTTTTTTTCATTAGAAAACAAAATAAACCCAAGTCCATCTCCATCTATTTTAATAAAAGAAGTTGGTATACTCATATCAATTAAAGGTACAAATTGAGTTCTAGAGAACAGCCACTTACCATATTTCTTTAAAGTGAAATTCAATTTATCTTTAAAGATAATGTTATAAAACCCATTTTGAGCAGACATCCAGTACGTTTCGTTAATCAAAAACCTTAAATCTTTTTCGTTTTCTATTTTTGCATTGCAGTAATAAATAGAATTCTCATCCCCAGAGCAATAGTTCATAGAATATTTAATTTTCCTTGAATCCATTTTTTCAACCATCTCATTATCCTGACTTATATTTTTAGATAATATAAATGTTATGACTATTGGATATACGTTTTGGTAAACCAAAAAATCAATTAAAGCTTTTTGGTTATCGATAATAGTTAAATCATCATAACTAGTGATCTCATAAACCTTTTTAATTTCACCTATAATGAAATAATTATCTAAATTATCTTCAATCTGCTCTAATAGACGCTTCCTTTCAATAATTGTAAGCTCTTGCATAGCGATCACCTTTGAGTTTTCAGTTTAAAGACCTTGTAATTTAAATCAGCTGTTTTTTCTATTAATTTTTATGATGGTCGGGGACTATAAAAGTTATATTGAAAAATTAGTGATTGTGAAATGGTTACTCTCTTATAGACTTGCTTTATATATTAGTAAGCAAATTAGATTACAAGAAAACAAAATGACAATGTGAAACATAATGTTCTTCGTTATACTCTTCTAAACACATTTTTAAACACTTAGCATCCTCACTTAATTTCGTTTCAAGCAAAGAATATCCTATGAAAGTGATTTGATCAGGAAAAGTTATATAATCCACATCAGTAATGACATCCCAAAAGGCATCCCAATTTTCGCCGTAATGATCAGGAAGATGAAGACTTTCTTTTAATATCTGATGTAGTTCCGATGAAGAAGTAATGTTACTTAAATCGATATATAAATGCGACATATATTGTCTCATCTCCAGCATTTATCTTATTAATCATCTAAGATGCATTAAGTTATGAAAAAAATTCATTTAATAAGTTCCAATGAGTTTTTCGTGTCTAATATTTATGCCAATACTTATTATCACTCAACATTCTCAGTCATAAATCAATTAAACACACTCATCGCAATACGAACATTGTGATGTATAAGTCTCCATCATCTCGAATCAATTGGACTTGGAAAGGAATATTATTATACCTCTCTTTCAAGCTAATTTTCCATTGCTGACAAAGAGTCTCTGCAAAAGCTTCAATTTGATTATTTTGACTATAACTATCGACATCATTTTTCTTATTAATAATGAAGAAATCTTTAGGCTCGTACAAATTTACCATCTTTTCAATGGAAGACAAATCTGCTCCAAATTCTTCTTTCCAACCTTTATATGAACTAAGAGATAAACTGTCTTTAAAAAAATAACAGTTCTCATGACAGATTATTTCTGGATTGAAAAATTTTAAAAAAGAAAGAGCGTCTTCAATACTATATTTGTAATTTACGAAACTCCACCAAGTAAACTCTTCTCCATTAACTTCTCGAAATTCTATAAATTCTTTAATTAAATCGTTAGAAAACATTATAATCCCCTTTCTCAAGTTCAACTATTCTATCTGTCTTTTTCCGATTGATTCTTTCTAAATCCCTACTCGTCGAGAAGAAATCTAACAACAAAGTCATACCCCCGATAGCAGACATAAATCGAAATAAGGTACGAAAGAACTCATATAGAATCGTGGCGCCTCTATTAGTAACCAGACCACAATCAACTGAATAGCCTTTAAGACACCTGAGATGATTATAATCGAGTCTAAAGATACCTCAATTTGTTTTTCTCTCAAATTATCACAAATTCCTTCACCTAACATTATGAGCCCTTTCGATTCAACTTATCTAAGTTTTAAGTGCCTTGTTTATTCCATGTATAAGTAAAAGGTAGCCATAACATTCTCACCATTTTGATAAACTTTTCTATATTGCAACATTTCTAAAAATGTTCGTAAAAAAAATGTTGATTAATAAACAAAGGAGCATCGCCCCATCTAGGGACGATGCTCCTCTGATTTAATCGAATTGCTTATTCTTTATCCTCAGTCGATTCTTCTGTTTCTTCAGAAGATCCTTCAGAAGCTTCTTCTTCAGTTGAACCTTCTTCTGATTCTTCCTCTTCAACTTCTGCAACCGGCTCATTCACAGAGGCGATGTGCATATCTGGTTCCGAGACAATCGTGTACGATTTGTCTTCTGGAAGATCTGCTACCGTCACCGAATCACCGATTCCAAGCTCTGAGACATCGAGTTCGATGCGTTCTGGGATGTTGGCAGGTGTCGCAGCGACCGTCACTTTATAAAGTGACTGGGCGAGATATCCGCCTTCTTTGACGCCTTTCGCGTCGCCAACAAGGACGATATCCGCTTCAACTTCTGTCTCTTCATCCATCTTCACGGCCATGAATTCGACGTGCTGATAGAAGTTTGTGAACGGGTCCGTTTCTGATCCGTGCACGAGCGTATTGATTTTATTTCCATCGTAATGGAGTTCAATCAAGGCATTGTCACCATGGTCTCGGAGAATTTTACGAAGGTCCATCTCGTCAAACACGATTGGTGTGCTGTCTACTTTGTAGCCGTAGACGACGCCTAACGCTTTTCCTTCGTTACGCAACTTCGTGCGTAGTGATCGTGGGCGTAATTCTCGTTTTGATACTTGAAGTTTGTTCGTCATTTTCTTTTCCTCCTACATGGATATACATTTCATGTCGACATCTTGAGGGTGAGGCAGTGAAAAAGCCACCTCTCAACCTCGATGCGTTGAGTGACATGTGTATAGTTTTCCCATGTGGGCTCCTGCATAAACGTTACATAGTGTTAAAACAAGGTAACAAGACGATTACATGACGCGTTTAAATAACTTCTCAAGCTCATACGTGCTCCATTTCACGAGAATCGGTCGCCCGTGCGGACAGGTAAACGGAGACGTCGTACGACTCAAATCATCAATCAATTGTCGCATCATCTCCCTATTGAGTGGATGGTTCGCTTTGATCGATCGTTTACACGCCATGAGGATTGATGCTTCTTCGCGATATTTCGCGATGTCGATTGACCGCTGTTGAATGGCCATCTCCACCAGATCACGAATCGTGCCCTCTAAGTCATGTTGCGGATACCATGTCGGAATCTCACGGACAAGGAACGTGTTACCCCCAAACGGCTCTAACGTGATGCCTGCATCCGCTAGAAGCGGGAGCACTTCTTCGATAGCGAGCGTCTCTTCTTGCGTGAACTCTAACGTCAGCGGAATCAATAGAAGCTGATACTCTTTTTCCGGACGTCCTAACTGCTCATAAAA
Organism: Exiguobacterium sp. s75; assembly: GCF_018617145.1. GTDB lineage: Bacteria > Bacillota > Bacilli > Exiguobacteriales > Exiguobacteriaceae > Exiguobacterium > Exiguobacterium profundum. The sequence goes on along the minus strand of NZ_JACSJQ010000001.1, from coordinate 643,233 downwards.
CAACTCATACTTGATGCGTTCCTGAGCGGCATGTTGGTCCATCACGTACATCCCGTCTTCCGCTCCACAGATGATATAACTCGAATGCAGTTGCCCGATGACGTCTAACGCCGGAAGACGCTCCGACTGATGTACAGGCTCTTCGACCTGTTTTGGTTCAATCATCTCTGGATCCGGTTCATGAACGAGCGGCGCCGGGTTCCACTGGGAGGGAGACGTGAGCGACTCTTTTCGCTCGCGAGGAATCGGATAGTTCCACTCGACCGGATCTGCCTGTTTAGGTTGGGGCTCCATCGAAAAGTCGAGTTTCGACTGTTCGGACGGTGTCACACGTTTCGGCTTCGGCTCTTGTTTCACAGACGGAATGAGACGTTGCTCCCGGAGCGTCAATTGAACGGTCTCTCGGATGAGCTGGCATAGTTCTTTTTCTTTCGACAAACGCACTTCACGTTTCGTCGGATGGACGTTCACGTCAATCAACATCGGGTCCATCTTCACTTCGAGCACGGCAATTGGATAGCGACCGATCGGTAAGAGCGTATGGTAGCCTTCAAGCACGCTTTGGGTCAGTGCAAAGTTCTTGATGCTTCGACCGTTTAAGATGAGAGTCACGTACTGTTTGTTCGAACGGGTCACTTCCGGGCGTACGAGATGGGCGCTCAGCGTATAATCGTTCGTCTTGCTCGACGCCGTGACGATTTGTGCGGCGACTTGGCGACCATAGATGGCAAGCATGACTTGTTTCAAGTCTCCATTCCCGTTCGTACGCAACAATTCTTTCTCTTCATGAAAGACGGTGAATCGAATCTCCGGATGAGACAGCGCTAAACGGTTCAACGTATCCGTAATACTTGCAAGTTCCGTTGCTGACGTCTTCAAATATTTCAGCCGTGCCGGTGTGTTGAAGAAGAGCTGACTGACCGCAATTTCGGTCCCGACGTTCGTCGCCGTCGGATTCGTCGCCTTGACGACTCCACCTTCAAGCGTCATCTCAAAACCATCCTCATCTGCTCGCTTTGACTTCAAGGAGACGTGGCTGACCGACGCAATCGAGGCGAGCGCCTCACCGCGGAAGCCGAGCGTCCGAATCCGAAACAAGTCATGCTCGTCCCGGATCTTACTCGTCGCATGCCGCAAGAAGGCTCGCGCCGCATCTTCTTCATGGAACCCATGCCCGTTATCTCGCACTTTGATTAGACGGATGCCCGCCTCTTGTAAGTCGACGTCTACTTTCGTCGCTCCCGCGTCAATCGCATTTTCGACTAATTCTTTGACGACGGAAGCCGGTCGCTCGACGACCTCCCCGGCTGCGATTCGGTTCGCGAGCTGTTCAGGTAACTCTCGAATGATTCCCATCGACTCACCCTTTCTTTGCGGTCTGTTGCAGTTCGTAGAGCGCCTGCATCGCTTCGATTGGATTCATTGCCAATAGATCGAGTTTGAGCAGCTGTTCTCGAACAGCGTCATGCGACTCGAACAATGACAACTGGCTGACTTCTTCCACTTGAGGTGGAGCAGATTGCTCGTTCAAAGCTGGTTTCGTTGCTTCCGATTCGAGTTCTGACAGAATCGTCCGGGCCCGGTCAATCAATGAATCCGGAAGTTCAGCCAATTCCGCCACATGAATCCCATACGATTTATCGGCACGTCCCGGATGCACTTCGTGGAGGAAGACGACTCGTCCATCCCGCTCAATCGCCCGGACATGAACGTTCTCAAGTGTCGGAATCGAATCTTCGAGCACTGTCAGTTCATGATAGTGCGTAGAGAAGAGTGTCTTCGCACCGATTGACGAGGCGATATATTCAACGATTGCCTGTGCGAGCGCCATCCCGTCATACGTCGACGTCCCGCGACCGATTTCATCCAATAGAATCAGACTATTGCTCGTCGCCTCGGTAACGGCTTGGCGCGTCTCGGTCATCTCGACCATGAACGTCGACTGTCCGCTCACCAAATCGTCCGCCGCACCGATCCGTGTGAAGATGCGGTCAAAGAGCGGGAGTTCCGCCGCTTCTGCCGGGACGAATGAACCGATTTGATGAAGGATTGCAATCAAGGCAAATTGACGCATGTACGTCGATTTACCGGACATGTTCGGTCCGGTGATGAGTAACATTTGACGTGTGTCGTCAAGCGTCAAGTCATTGGCGACATATTCGCCTCGCGGCAAGACCGTTTCAATGACAGGGTGACGCCCGCGTTCAATTTGTACATGCTTCGCTGTAATTGGACGCACATACTCCCGTTTCTCGGCTACGACGGCAAGGGCGAGGAGAACATCCAACTCACTGAGTGAACGGGCCAATTGCTGAAGTGCCTTCGTATACGTCTTCACTTCTTCGCGAAGTGCGACAAACAAATCATATTCGAGCGTACAGCTCTTCTCTTCCGCTCCTAAGATGAGCGCTTCCTTCTCTTTTAACTCAGGTGTAATGTAACGTTCCGCATTCGTCAATGTCTGCTTCCGTTCATAACGCCCTTCTTCGAGCAACTTCGCATTTGCTTTCGTCACTTCCAAGTAGTAACCGAATACGCGGTTATACCCGACCTTCAACGACTTGATGCCGGTCGCGATGCGTTCCTGTTGTTCGAGGTTGGCAATCCACGATTTCCCGTTCGCTTTCGCTTCTAACAGTTCGTCGAGCTCATCCGAATACCCGTGACGAATCATCCCGCCTTCTTTCGTCGAAATCGGAGGTGAATCGACAAGGGCAGCCCGAAGCTGTTCACTCAATGTCTCGAACGAGTCGAGCTTTTGTTCAATTTGCTGCAAGCGATCCGCTTTCACTGTTTGTAAGAGTGACCGGACAGAAGGCATCCGCTCGAGCGTGTCGCGAAGTTGGACGAGATCTCGCGCATTCGCCGTCCCGTACCCAACTTTAGCGACAAGGCGTTCGATATCGTAGACTCGCTTCAGCTCTTCCTGTAGTTGATCGCGCAACATGAAGTCGTCCACCAAGTTCTCGACGGCATCCTGTCGCTCTCTGATGCCTTGCTCTGTATAGAGTGGCTGTTCGAGCCAACGTTTCAACAATCGACCGCCCATCGCCGTTGTCGTCTCATCAAGGAGTGAAAGGAGTGACCCTTTCCGTTCCCCTGAACGAGCCGAACGGAACAACTCAAGGTTTCGGGCCGTGTTGGCGTCAAGTTGCATATGCTGTTCAACCTCATAGGCGACGGCTGGTTGCAAGTGGTCAAGTGAACGTTTCTGTGTTTTCGTCAAATAGGCAAACAGCAACTCAAATGCCGAGCGTTGTGCCTCATCTTTTGCACCTTGTGCGAGTGGACTATTCCGCTTGTCCACTTGAATCGAAAGTGGGATCCCGGTCTGTCGCAATAAATCAGCAAGTCGTTCATCCTCGACGATGACTTCGTTCGGAAGCAATCCTTCGATTTCCCGCAAGACGGCCTCTTCTGACGAGAGTGTCGTCAACCATGATTCCCCCGTCGTGACGTCACCGCGAGCAATTCCGAATCGCCCTGCGACGTCCGAGATGGCGACGAGATATCGGTTTTCTTTTTCACTGAGTGACGCCATATATGTACCCGGCGTGATCACTTGGATGACTTCCCGTTTCACGAGCCCTTTAGTTGCCTTCGGATCCTCCGTCTGTTCACAGATGGCGACGTTAAAACCTTTTTCAATCAATTGTTCAATGTAGATTGCTGCTGAATGATGCGGAACGCCGCACATCGGAATCGGATGCTCGGCCTGCTTTCCATTTTTAGAAGTGAGCGTGAGCTCTAACTCTTTTGCGACAATTTGTGCATCTTCAAAAAACAACTCGTAAAAGTCGCCGAGTCGATAGAATAAAAAGGCGTCCGGATAGTCGGCCTTGATAGAGAAATATTGTTTCATCATTGGTGTCTGATGGACTTCTTGCATGTTGATTCACCTCTAGAAAGTACAACAGCTGACCATCGGCCAGCTGTGTCGTTTTAGTATCCGCAGCCGCCGCGTGCTTGTTCAGCCGCCATGCCGCTCCCTGTCTTCCCTGCAAGGACGTCGCCGTCCGTCGATTCGATGATACGGTCCGTCACGGAGTTCGCGAGCGTGACCGTCACGTATTGAAGCAAATCGTTCACTTCGACTTGTGTTTCTTGGAACGCTTGAACGACGGGAATCGAGTCAAGTTCTTCCATCGCTTTATCAATCTTTTGCTCGACTTTCGCAAGTGCTTCCGTCTTGCCGTAGTGCTTACAGTTGACGGCTTCTTTTTGTAAGAACTTGATTCGTTTAATCAACGTCTGTACGCGGTCACTTCCGTTCACTTTCGCTTCCGCTTCTTTGAAACGCGCCACTTCTGGTGTTTGTGCTAATACGTCTGCCAATTCTCTTGCTTTTGCAATTACTTGTTGATCGGTCACCATTGTAAACCCCTTTATGTCTATAATGTAATCGTGCTCAATGGCACGTGAATGTTCTTTCTCATTCTAACATGAACGATTCGGAAACGGTACTAGCGGGATTCGTGGATTCACGTAACATATCGACGTGCGGAATGCTGTCTTCTTGATACACATCACTCGTCCGTTTGAAGCCAAACGATGCATAAAAAGATTCCACATACGTCTGCGCTTGCAGATATAATGTCTCATGACCGAAGTCCATGATTGCCGCATCCATCAAGAGGCGGGAATACCCTTTCCCTCGATGCGTCGCTTTCGTGACGACACGTCCGATGGCGACCGGAGATGCTTTCGTCAGCACGCGAAGGGCAGAGACGATCTCTCCATCTTCTTCTATCCAATAATGAATGGCTGCTACGTCCTTTCCATCCACCTCTTGGTACGGACAGTTCTGTTCGACGACGAAAATCTCAGTCCGTAGCGCCAGTAAGCGATACAATTCCAATGTTGTCAGTTCATCAAATGCTTTTTTCTTCATCAATATCCCCCTAATCAATCGTCACTCCGAGTGCTCGGGCGACATGTAACCCGCTCGTCATTGCGCCAATCGTCCCCGCCCCTGGAAATACGGTATCCCCGCATACATAAAAGTTCGGCAAGTCAGTGCGATAACTTGCGGCACGGAACAACGCCTGGCTTGGTGTCTGGGCATATCCCCCAACTGCACCATGTGGACGCTTCGTATACTTCACCCATGCCCCTGGTCCACCAGGAAGGAGAAGTGACGACTCACGGTCCCAATCGGGAAATGCAGTCGCGACGACGTCGACGAGACGATTGGTCCAATCTTGTTCTAGTTTCTCATATGCCGCCCGGTCTTTCCAATGTTGCCATTCTGATAAATCGATATGTGTGGATACCGTGATGGTCCGTTCCGGTTTTTCTGTACGCAACACGTCATCCGGCGCGGACATGGAAATGAACGCATGCCCACTCGGTAATCGCTCGTGATAGATTTGTTGAAACAGCGGTTTCTGTCGACACACATTCTCAGGCAAGACGAGATAGAGACTGAACGTGCCCCATTGCGACTGCTTCAATTGTCTGCGGTATTGTCGTTTGAAGCGTCGTTGTTCCTGTCCTCTCAGAAGTTTGCTCGTCCGTTCAATCGGGATGGCGGAAACAATGACATCGACCAGTTCAAGTCGTCCTCTTCGATCGGTGATGAGCCATCCATCCGTCACTCGTTCGATGGACTGGACGTCTCTCCCTAATTTCGTCTCGCCACCAAACGTGCGAACAGCGCGCTCTAACGCATGAGCCAATTGATACAGTCCACCTTCAACATAGTACGCTCCTTCATGATAGACCGACAGCGCCACTGCACCGAGTAAATGACTCGCTTCTTTCGCACCGGTCTGCAAACTGTCGAGCAGGACGCCATCGATAAATCGCTCGAACATCGTACCGTTTAATCCATGGCGAGCTAACGTGTCACCGAGTGGTCGCTGGAGTTTGAGGAGCGCTGTGATTTGATTCGGTCGAAAACCTTTCAGCGCGTAAACCATGTCTGATGTCGTGCGTAGCGGAAGTGCAGGTAACTGCTGAAACAACGGACGAATCTTCTCAAAGTCTCCCCACACTTCACGGTAAAACGCATGGATGGACTCATAATGCTCTGAGAATACGCGACTGAGCTCATCAAGCAGACGCTTGCGGTCGCGATAGTAAGTGACGGTGACGTCAGGCAGTTGAATGTCCATCACCGCGTCCAGTAACGTCACCTCGACCGATTCGCCCAATTTCTGAAGAACCCGCTGATGGACCCCTCCTCGTTCGAACCCCATCCCGAGCGTTGCCCCTGCAGGAAACAAATAGTCACCCCGTTGAAACTTGCCGGCACACCCACCCCACTCACGCGATGCTTCTAATACAATCACATCATGCCCTTTCTGCTGCACGAGCGCAGCTGCAGTCAAACCCGCAACGCCTCCACCTACGACCCCGATTTTCATATACATCCCTCCTCTTTATATCATACCTGCTCATTCAAAAACTTGAAGTAATGAATCGGTTTTGAGATTCCAGCAGTCTTTTGAAGGGAACTGATTCTCTTATGCAGAAATAGTTTACAGTCTGAAAAGGTAAGGTGATGAAAATGCGTAGTCGTGTCATGGTTTATTTATTAATTCCCATCCTCATCTTTATTGGTATACTGATTACCCCACCTTCCGAGGAATCGCTCAAGCTTGCGACGATGACCGTCGTCAGCATCCAGGAGATGATTCCTTACGAAAAAGAGTATACGGCACAGAAAGTGCTAGAAGAACGATCAATGGACGACAAATCAGCCATCATCGAAGAATGGCGTCTCGAACAAGGAGCGAGGACGTCTTATAGTTATGTGCTCAGACTGAGAGGATTTGACCATGTGACACAGATTGATGCAGGCGCAGCCAACACGAGATCGGACGGCTATTACGCGATGCAGGCGCATAGCCCGATCTTTGAGACAGACAAGCCGGTGTCCACGAACTATCCGATCGTCGTGTTCAGTTCGGAACAACGTCTCGTCATCGGACAGATGGATGTGCGGGTCATTTACGAAGAGGACGGTCAATTGAAGAAATGGATTGTATTGGAGGATGAATAAGTTGAAAAATTATATACATTCGATGAGAGAGCTCATCGGTAACCGTCCTTTCATTATGGTCGGTGCTGCAGTAGCTGTACAAAATGATAATCAAGAATTTTTATTTCAACTAAGGAAAGATACAAAGGAATGGGGACTTCCTGGAGGGGCGATGGAACCCGGAGAAACAATTGAACAAACAGCACAAAGAGAATTGTATGAAGAAACGGGTCTCTCTTCCAACCAATTAACTTTAATCTCAGTTTTCTCTGGACCTGATTTTTTCTTTGAGTATCCAAATGGCGATCAAGTACATAATGTTACCCATTTATTCATCACTGACACAGTGACGGGCACGTTATGTTTAAACGATGATGAAGGAATAGATTTAAAATATTTTTCACTACAAAATCTACCAGAAAACATGGATGCACGGGCAAAGTTAATCTTATCGAGTCCATCAATGAAAGAAGTGACTATATGAAACGCATCATGATCATCGGTTCTGGTGGTGCGGGGAAATCCACACTCGCCCGTCAACTCGGTGAACGATTACATCTCGATGTCTATCATTTAGACGCCCTCATGTGGAGACCAGGATGGGTGATGGCACCAAGTGAAGAACGAATCGACATCCAACAACAGCTTGTGAAGAAAGATCAATGGATCATCGATGGAAACTTCGGGAATACGCTTGATTTACGACTGCAGGCAGCGGACACTGTCATTTTAATCGATCTTCCCCGCATCGTCTGTATATACCGTGTCCTTAAACGAGTCGTCCGATATCGTGGTACGACGCGACCGGACATGGGCGCATCCTGTGAGGAAAAACTCGATTTCGCATTCCTCAAGTGGGTTTGGAATTTTCCTGACGTTCAAAAGCCGGAGATGGTCAAACGAATCAAACAATATTCTCACGAGAAACAGATCATCTTCTTAAAATCTCGGAAAGATGTTGCAAACTTCATTCATCAATTAAAAAGGCAGGAATTTTTATGAACCCTATCCTTCACAAAATCGGCACCATCTTTATTCCGGTGAGTGATATTCAAAAAGCGCGTGACTGGTATTGTGATTTATTCGATCTTTCAACAAAAGGAGAAATCTTATTCGACCATTTATATGTCATTCCATTAGAGGGTACCAACCTCGTTTTAGATAGTAACATCTACTCAAAAGATAACATCATCCAGACACCACTATTTCACTTAAATACACACGATATTCATCAAGCTTATTATTATATGGCTCAACACGATATTGAGGTCATTACACCCATTGAGCATGAACATTGGTTCAATTTCAAAGATCTTGACGGGAACGTCATCATGGTATGCAAATGCTAACATCGGATCAAACCTTTAACTAACCTTATCAGGTTATTCAGGTCGATTGTATCGAAGATTATCTTTAGGAAATGAGCCTTTTTAACAAATAAATCAAGTTGTATGAGTAATAAAATTTGCTCCTACTTAGATGTGAGGTGATCATCTGTTTTTTCTTCAAATGTCTGGAACACCTGGATCAGGAAAATCCACATTGGCTAAGCGTATCATCCAACACGTACCCGCAGTCATCATCGATCATGATGTTTCAAAGACCGCCCTACTCCATACGCTTCCTGATGGCAACTTCTCGGATGGAGAAATCGGGAAGATGGCTTATGATGTCGATTGGTCCCTCGTCGAGTATCACCTATCACTTGGACAAAACGTCATTCTCGACAGTCCTTGTCTCTATGATGAAATACTCGATAAAGGGATAGCGATTTCCACCAAGTACGGAGCGACTTATCGTTATATCGAGTGTCGTCATGAAGATTACGAAGAAATTAACACACGACTTCGAAACCGTGTCAGACGACCGAGTCAAATTGATCAAGTTTCGTATGAGAATTGGTCTAAGATGAATGAACACTGCAAACGGCCTACTAACCATTCTTACTTACAAACCTTTACGATGGACAATCGAGAAATTCCGATTGAGCGAATTATGTCGTATCTGTTGAAAAACTAAGAAGAGAACGCTTTCAGATAGAAAGTGCTTCTCTTTTTGATAATTTTGTATATTTATGCTTTACAATTAATAATCATACATATACACTTAGTCTCATCTACAACAGGGAGGCATTATACACATATGAAAAAATGGTTATTAGCAGGTACACTTATGATGAGCGCAGTATTACTCGGTGCATGTAGTCAAGAGACAGAAGGTGAAGCGACAGAACAAAAAACGCTCGTCATGGGGACGAGCGCCGATTACTTCCCATATGAATTTGTCGATACGGCAAACGGAGATGCGATTGTCGGATTTGATATTGAAATCGCGGAGACAATCACAGAACGCCTCGGTTACGAATTGAAGATTGAAGATATGGACTTCGGTAGCTTACTCGGAGCCCTCAATAGCGGGCGTGTCGACTTCGTCATGGCCGGGATGACGCCAACAGAAGAGCGTAAAGAGAATGCCGATTTCTCAGACATCTATCTATCCGCGACAAACTTGATCATGACTAAAGACAAGTCCCTTCAGGCAATCGAAGATTTGTCTGGTAAGAAAATCGGTGTCCAAACGGCTTCGATTCAAGAAAATATCGCTAAAGAACAAGCACCTGAGGCTGAACTCGTATCGTTGAACAAGATCCCTGAAATCGTTCAAGAGTTGAACACAGGTCGAATCGATGCAATGGTCATCGAAGACACGGTCGCACAAAAGTATTTAGACCAAGATGACAGCTTCTATACATTCGCTTTGAAAGAGGATGGCGAAAAAGGATCAGCTGCTGCCTTCAAATTAGATGATGAGTTACGCGACCAGTTCAACGAAGAATTGAACAAGATGATGGAGTCTGGCGAAATCGATGAATTGGTGAAAAAATGGTTCTCGATGGAGCCAACTGAATGAGACAAGTCGAGCTACCGATCTATCCCGTCGTATATCCGACGGGACATCGGTTAAACCAAAATGAAAGTCAATTCCCGTTACCTGACCGCATCAAGAATCAGCTTGATTCGTTGACGTATGATGACTTACACGAATATCCGGTCGAACCGATCAATGAATTGTTCGAACAATACGCTGCGTACGTTGGCGTCACACCTCAGCAATTACTAGTCGGTTGTGGGAGTGATGAGATGATTCATGTCGTGACGCAAGCATTGCTCGCACCACATGACGTGGTCTTGTCTCCGGCACCTGACTTTTCGATGTACCCAATCTTCACGACTATCGCACACGGTCATCATGTTCAAGCCGTTGATTTATCGTATGAAGGAATGGTAAAGGCGATTGAGACGCATCATCCAAAGCTTCTTCTCCTTTCGAATCCGAACAATCCAACCGGGAAGCTTTGGACCGTAGAAGAGTTGACGCATCTCGCCTCAATCGTGCCATATATCGTGGTGGATGAGGCGTACATGGACTTCACACCAGATGCGAGCATGATCCCGTTCATTGCCACCCTTCCGAATCTCATCGTCCTTCGCACGATGTCAAAAGCATTCGGATTGGCAAATGTACGAATCGGATTCATGGTGACAAACTGCGAACTCGCACACTATTTCCGTCAATTCATCCCGCCATTTAATATCAGCGGAGTGAGTGCTAAAATCTGCAATATCTTCTTAAAAGATGCGAGTTATCTTCAAGAAACAATCGAATGGCATGACGAGATGCGGCAAAAGTGGGCGCAAGCCTTCGAAACCATCGGTCATGTCATCCCTGCCACGACGAACTTTTTGTATGTCGAGCTCGAGCAACCTGAAGTAGTGTGGGCCCATTTTACTGACTTGAACGTACACACGTCGAAACAACCTACGGGGATTCGGGTGACGATCGGAGACGAGTCGGCGCTTAATCTTGTACATACAGCTATTCAGAAATACAAGAAAACAAGTCATGTAAAAAACTCCTGAACCTCGTGTTCAGGAGTTTTTGTCAGTCGATCGTCTTGATCACACGTGCCGGATTTCCTCCGACGACTGTTCGAGGTGGTACATCTTTTGTGACGACGGCACCGGATGCGATGACTGCCTCATCCCCAATCGTCACCCCCGGATTGATGATGGCCCCACCACCAATCCATACTCGGTCCCCGATGGTCACGGGTTTCCCGAACTCATATCCAGAGATGCGCTCAATCGGGTCGATCGGGTGTGTTGCCGTGTAAATATGTACCGCCGGCGCAAGCATGCAGTCATCCCCAAACGTGATGGGACAGATGTCTAGAAAGATACAATCAAAATTCGCATAGAATCGATCTCCTACGTGGATGTTATACCCATAATCACATTTGAAATTCGGTTCGATATAATACGACCCTTTCGTTGAACCGAGTAACTCACTAAGAATCTCATTTCGTTCTTCCAACTCATCGATCCCTAAACGATTGAATCGTTCAGTCAATCTCCGGGCACGCTTACGGTCTGTAACGAGCGTTTCATCACCAGCTAAATACAGTTCACCACGAATCATCTTCTCTTTTTCTGTCATGTTCATCCCTCCTCACTTGTAGTATAGAGGATTTTTGAACGGTATAGGGAATAGAGATAAGGATGAGCAGAAGGAGGCAGATCATATGAAACGAATACTGGAATGTCGGGCAAGTGATTTTATCACGTTTAATCGTCAAGATTTAGTCGATTCGATTCGAAAAGCAGAAGGTCGAACGGTCATGGCCGAGGTCATCCCAACGGTGCAGCCACTCTATCCAGAAGTGACAAACGCAGAACTCGCGCGAGCGTTCGGTGCCGATTTGATTTTATTGAATATGTTGGATGTGTTTCACCCGTACATCAAAGGACTCGAAAGTCACGCGCTGTTCGGCGACATGCCAGGTGATGAGATGAGCGACCATCCGATTCTAGAACTAAAACGTCTGATCGGATTGCCAATTGGAGTCAACTTGGAACCTGTCGATTTTTCAGAGAAGTCGTCCGAGATGAATGAAGTGAAACGAGGCAGGCTCGCTTCAATCGAAGCGTTCCAAAAAGCATCTGAGCTCGGGATTGACTTCGTCTGTTTGACAGGCAATCCGAATACCGGAGTTACGAATGAAGCCATCGAACAAGCGATCATCCAAGCGCGTCGTGAATTCGCAGGGGTCATCATTGCCGGGAAAATGCATCAGGCTGGTGCCGGCAATGTATTGGACCGCGACGCGTATATCCGCTTCGTCGAAGCCGGCGCAGACATTATCCTACTACCAGCTCCAGGCACCGTACCTGGTGTCCGTGAAGAATCGTTCTACGAACTCGTTCAGGAGTTGCAATCGCTCGGTGCTCTCACGTTAGCGGCGATTGGAACGTCACAAGAAGGTGCAGATGTTGCGACCGTTCGGGAGATTGCGCTCTCTTCAAAACGAGGCGGAGCAGACATCGTGCACATCGGTGACGCCGGACTGTCGGGGATTGCCGTCCCAGAGAACATTCAGGCACTTTCCATTGCCATTCGCGGGCGACGTCATACATACATTCGCATGGCCGCCTCGGTCAATCGGTAATACAAAAGAGGAAGGAGCGCGTCTCCTTCCTCTTTTATTTACCATTCCGTGACGTCGCGACGTGGTTTCGCCGGTGTGGTAGTACCGTGACGCTTGGCGAGTAACGCTTCCACATCCTCTAAGCGCACACCTTTGGCTGCTAACAAGACGAGTAAGTGATACAGAAGGTCGGCTGACTCTTCAACCAAGTCTTCATCCGTCATAGCAGTAATGACGACCTCAAACGCTTCTTCCCCGAACTTTTTCGCGATTTTTTCAACGCCTTGTTCCAATAAATAAGTCGTATACGAACCTTCTTTCGGTTCATTTTTTCTAAATTGAATCAATTGTTCCAATTCATGAATCATACGTTCACCTCCGTAAAGAAACAGCTTCGATTACCGGTATGACACGTCGGACCGTTCGCATGAACACGAACGAGAAGCGCATCCTGGTCACAGTCGACGTGGATGCTGACGACGTCTAATGTATTTCCGCTCGTCTCTCCTTTCATCCACAGCCGCCCTTTTGAACGAGACCAGAACGTGACGACCCGTTCACGAAGCGTCTGTCGGATTGCCTCATCATTCATATATCCGAGCATGAGGACCGCCCCGTCGTCGTCTGAGACGATGATGGCGGGAATCAGTCCATTTTCGTCGAAACGAACCGCATCGGCAAGTTGTGACTCGTGCATACGTGCTTCACCTCTTCTACTGTCGTTTTTCGGTCATGTAAGATGGATGCAAGTAATGCGGCATCGACTTTCTCAAGCGCTTCGACTACGTGCTCGGCATTGCCTGCCCCACCGGATGCGATAATCGGAATGTCGACGACTTCACGAAGTTGTTCTAAAATCGCAAGGTCATAACCGTTCTGCTTTCCATCTTGGTTCATGGACGTGACAAGAAGTTCACCCGCACCGAGCGCGGCCACTTGTTTCGCCCATTCGACCGCCAACAGGTCCGTCTTCTGTTTTCCACCATATGTGTACACATAATATTCGCCATCTTCAAACTTTACGTCGATTGCGACGACGATACATTGTGAACCGAAACGATCGGCCGCTTCACGAATGAGACTTGGGGATTCTACAGCGAGCGTGTTCAACGATACTTTGTCCGCCCCTGCTTTTAATAGTGACGAGATATCCTCGAGTGAACGAATCCCACCTCCGACCGTCAGCGGGATGAATACTTTCCGCGCTACCGCACTGACGACATCGAGCATCGTCTGGCGACGCTCCGTACTTGCCGTGATGTCAAGAAAGACAAGTTCATCGGCTCCGGACTCATCATAATATTTCGCAATCTCGACCGGGTCCCCGATGTCTCGTAGTTGAACGAATTCGATTCCTTTGACGACACGGCCTTCTTTCACGTCAAGACATGGAATAATTCTGCGTTTAAGCATAACGCGCCTCCCATTCAATCAGTTCTTCGATACTCACCTTGCCGGACAGGAGCGCTTTTCCGACGACGGCTTCATCAATTTTTGCCATCTTCAGTTCCTTCACGTCCTCTTCAGTCGTCACACCGCCTGAAGCGATCAATGTGACATTGACGATTTGACGTAACGCCTTCATGCGAGAAACGTTCGGTCCATTCAGTTTCCCGTCAGATCCGATGTCGGTATATAGAATCGTCTCGATCCCCCGTTTGACAAGGTCTTGTGCGACCGAGATGTCATCGAGCTTTGTCGCTTCCTGCCATCCGTTAATGGCCACCTTCCCGTCATAGGCATCGAGTGCCACAGCGACTCGCTTGCCATACTTTTCAATCGCCTTGTCCAAAAAGTCAGAATCCGTAAACGCCTTCGTTCCTAAAAGGACGCGGTCCGCACCCGTTTCCATGACCGCATCAAGTGCGGCTTCTGAACGAATCCCACCTCCTGTCTGGACAAGGAACCCTAGAGACTTCGCATAACGGACAACGTCTAAATGACGCGGCTCACCTGCCTTGGCCCCTTCTAAATCAATCAAGTGAATCATCGGAACTTTTCCTTGCCACGCTTTTAATAATTCATACGGATCTCCGTATTGTTCTTCCGTAGAAAAATCACCTTCTGTCAAACGAACGATCTTGCCTCCAATCAAATCAATGGCGGGTAGTAATCTCACGCTCGACCGCCTCCTTCCATTCTTGAAGTAAGCTGAGACCGAACGTCCCGCTCTTTTCCGGGTGAAACTGCATGCCCGTCACGAGCCCTTTTTGAACGATTGCCGGAACTTTCTCACCCATGTATTCAGCCGCTGTCACGATGTGCTCTTCATCTGTCACGGCGTGGTAAGAGTGGACAAAATAGACATCCTCATCACGGAGGATCGAGTTCCATCCCACGTGTGGAAGACGCTTCGCTCGCATCCGCTCGACCGTTCCCGGAATCAACCCGAGACCTTTTGTCGGCATCCCTTCCGTGCTCGAATCAAACAAGAGCTGCATCCCAAGACAGATTCCCAAAAACGGTTTCTCCGTCGCCATTCGTTGCAATAGTGGGATGAGTCCCGTTTGTTCGAGTGATTGCATCGCTTGCGGAAAAGCACCGACGCCAGGAAGTAAAATAGCATCCGCCTCTTCAATTTGTTTTGCATCGTTCGTGATTACGACGTAGCAACCGATGGCCTGTAACGCACGTTCGACATTAAATACGTTTCCCATTCCATAATCGATGACCGCTACTTTCATCCTTCGATCCATCCTTTCGTAGAAGGGAGACGATTCGTCCCATCGCTCGAGACCGCCTCGGCAAGCGCTCGTCCGAACGCTTTGAACAACCCTTCAATCATGTGATGTGAGTTCGACCCGTACAGGACAGTTAAGTGCAGTGTAAGTCGACCATTCATGGCAACGGCCCGGAAAAATTCCTCAGCGAGCTCGGTATCAAAATCGCCAAGCTTCGGATTGCGAATATCCGCTTGATAGACGAGGAAGGGACGCCCTGACACATCAATGACCGCTCGTGCTAGCGTCTCATCCATCGGCATGTAACTCGACCCGTAGCGGCGAATTCCGACTTTATCCCCGAGTGACTTGGCGATAAGCTGACCGAGTGCGATCCCGACATCCTCGACCGTATGGTGGGCATCGACCCACGTATCACCTTCAACTTTCACATGCAAGTCCATCTGACTGTGAAAAGCAAGTAACGTCAACATGTGATCGAAGAAGCCGACCCCTGTTTGGATAGAACTTTCACCTGTTCCGTCTAGATTTAATTGAATATCAATTTTTGTCTCTTTTGTTTCACGCTTTAGTTCAGCTGTTCTCAACAGAATTCACCTCTTCAATCGTTTGTTGGATTAAGGCATACGCCTCGTCCGTCCCTGCACTGACACGTAATCCATCCGGAAATGCACGTACATGGACTCTTTTTTCAAGGAAGCGGGAAGCCCATCCCTCGCTATCATCCGTTTTGACATAGATAAAGTTGGCACGGCTCGGTAAAATCTCACCAATCGGTCGTAACAACTCCGTTAACTTCTCACGTTGAGCAGTATGGAACTGAATCGACTCTTGAATATACGTTTTATCCCGTAAGACGACGTTGGCGACAGCGGCACTGAGTCCACTCACGTTGAACGGTGAACGGAACCGGTCGATCTGTTCGATAATTTCTTCAGATGCAATCATGAAACCAATCCGGAGGTTCGCAAGACCGAACGCTTTCGATAACGTCCTTAAGATGATGACGTTCGGATATTCGCTCAATCGAGACACAAATGTATCTTTCATCGTGAAATCAATATAGGCTTCATCCACGACCAGATACGGTACACGTGTCGCAATGTCCGACAATTCGTCTAGTGTCCACATCTTACCGGTCGGATTATTCGGATTCGAGATCAAGACGAGTTTAGGGTCGGTTGCTCGAATGACCTCAATCAACGTCTCGTAACGCAAACCCTGTTCGTCCGGTTGTGTGAAGTGCCCTCTGGCAATTTGTGTGTAGATCCCATACATCGAAAAATCGGGGGCCGGTGCGACCACACGGTCTTCCGTATCCAAAATCGCTTGACTCAAGATGGCCAATAGCTCATCGCTCCCGCTCCCGACCATGAGTTGTGTCGGCTCGACTCCCGCATAGTCAGCATAGCTCGCTTTTAAGACAAGCAATTCTTCGACTGGATAACGGCTGAGTGCCTCGAGTGATACGTCTCGAATAGCTCGTTCGAGACGTTCTGGTAACGGATATTGACTTTCATTTTGATTGAGCGCATATCCCGAAGCGGCATGAGGTACATAGCGTGGGATGTTCTGATAATTTCGTCTCATACGTCCTCCATCCGAACAGCCATCGCACGGGCGTGTCCTTCTAATTGTTCTTGTTTGGCGATTCGAATCGCGGCCTTTGTAATCGTCTCATCCAGTTCTGTCATCTCAAGGAATGTCTGACGGCGATAAAAGTCATCGACCGATAGTCCACTAGAGAAGCGGGCCGTCCCGCTTGTCGGCAAGACGTGGTTCGGTCCAGCGATATAGTCTCCAAATGCTTCGGCCGCCTCATGTCCGAGAAAGAACGAACCACCGTGACGAATCGCACGCATCAACACCTCAGGATCTTTTACGGCCAATTGGACATGCTCCGCTGCCATCGTGTTCGCGTATTCGATTGCATCCTCGATTGTCCGATATAAGACTCCGCCACGTTTCAATGATTCTCTCGCAATGTCCTGGCGTGGTAATTGCGCTAATTGTCGCTCAAGCTCCTGCTCGATTTGATTGCGAAGGGTTTCTGACGTGACGAGCGCGATCGCCGTCGCCTCGACGTCATGTTCCGCTTGTGCGAGCAGGTCGGCGGCAACCCACTTCGGGTTCGCCGTTTCATCGGCAATGATCAACACTTCAGACGGTCCGGCGACGGAGTCGATCCCGACGATGTGTGAGACGAGCGCCTTCGCCGTCGCAACATAAGCATTTCCGGGTCCGACAATCTTATCGACCGGACGAATCGTTTCTGTCCCATATGCGAGTGCGGCAACGGCTTGGGCACCTCCGATTAGAAAACATTCATCGGCACCTGCGATTTTTGCTGCAATCAAAAGGGAAATGTCAATCCCATCTGCTTTTGGTGGGGTGACCATGACGACTCGTTTGACACCGGCCACTTTCGCCGGAATGATATTCATCAGGACGCTCGACGGATAGACGGCTGTCCCACCTGGTACATAAACCCCTACCGAATCCAGCGGCATATAGCGTCTCCCAAGTCGGAACATCGTATCTTCGAACACATCGTCTTGTCGGACTTGGCGCGCGTGAAATGCACGAATCCGTTCTGCTGCTAACGACAGCGCCTCTGTCAATTCAGCATATGCGACTGGCGGATTAAAGCTGGCCAAATCGACCGATTCAATTCGGTCGACCCCGTCGAATTGTTTCGTCCACTCAAGCAGCGCTTCGTCTCCGCGGGCCTCGATCGATTCCACGATCGGTTTCACGGCTTCGGCCCAAGCTTCGCGCCTTGAGCGATTCGTTTCTGTACTCATGCGTTCTCCTCCTGACTCATCTTTCGAATCCAGGCCTTCAATTCGTCAGGCTGTTCCGCTAAAGCTGTCTCACTCGTGATGAATTTTGCATTGATTGAAAAAATCGCCTCGTATTCTTCCAAGTCGTTTGCAGCCAACGTCGCGCCTGTCTCAACGATGTCGACGATGCAATCAGCGAGTCCCGTTAACGGAGCCAGTTCGACTGACCCGTTCAATGCAATGACTTCTACGTTTTGTCGCTTCGATGCAAAGTGTGATATGGCGATATTCGGATATTTACTCGCCACTTTCAATTTCTTTGTGCCGTTGCGTCGAACTTTTGGACCACACACGGCCATTCGACAGCGACCGAACGGTAAATCGACGACTTCGAGTACGCCTGGCGTTTTTTCTCGTAAAATATCACCGCCGACTATGCCAACATCTGCCGCTCCATGCATCACATATTTATAGACGTCGTCCCCTTTGACGAAAATGAATTCATGATTTCCTGCTTGTACCGTCAACTCACGTCCCCGCTTCTCTGGCCATACGGGTAAGTCACGTTCGACAAAAAATTGACGGGCTGCTTTTTCAATCCGACCTTTCGCGACCGCTACTTTCATTTAATCACCTCATCTAACTGTTCTAAATCGAGCGACATTCCGAACGCTCGTCTCGAGTGTCCAAAATGTCCATAGAGTGAATCATATCGTCCTCCTGAAAGGACACGCTTGCCTTCCACACTTCCCGTCACGGTCAATCCTGAGTAGTAATCAAAGTCTCCCGTTTGACCGAAATCGTAAGACACCTCTAAACCGATGGTACGCAAGTGTTTTACTGCCTCGTCGACTTCATCGATGGCTTCCTTTAAAGATTCCGGTGCCTCAGCCCGTAATTCTTCGAGTGCAGAATTCCCGATTAAAAAGGGCAGCTTCGCAATCAACGGATAGCGATACGTCTCTGCTAATTCACGTAATGATTCTAAGTTTCGAAGTGCTAAGATTTTTCGGAATGTTCGTTCCTGAATCCCTGTCTCTTTCGCGATGAGCGAGATGACGGCTGCTGACCCAATTTTGATGGTCAAACGTTCGGTAGGCAGGACCCCTTCCGTCATATCGAGAAAGGACTCAATTAGATGACTGTCCTTCTCTTCGCCATCGACCCATTCGAGTCCAAGCTGTTGCCGTTCATGGGGTTGCCCGGAATGTTTGACCGTCCGACGATAGACGGCACCAGCGTAAGCGACACGCATCGGTTCATGACCGTCTGCTAACTTTCTTGCGATTTGTAGTGTATAGTCAGGGCGCATGACGAGAAGTTCCCCGTCGTTCCCGAACAATCGATAATAGGCTGACTCGTCAAAGAGCGCTAAATTTTGATAATGTGAATAGTATTCGAGAAGCGGTGGATCGATGACTGCGTAGCCGCTCGACTCTGCCTTCTCTAAAAATGACAACATCCATCGTTTTGGACGGATGACATCTCCTGATTGAAGTTCATACCAGCCTTCTGGAATCGAACCTTTTGAATTTGACCAAATCATCATAACCACCCTTTATCTTGTTATCACTTTACCAAACTAAAGTATTGTGTTAAATTTATCAAACAGATAAACACCTGTCAACCAAATGAACTGAAAAGGACGTGTAATCGATGTTTAACTTTACCCACGATGGCCATGTGCATACCCCTTTTTGTCCACACGGTACAAATGACCCGATTGAACACTATATTCAAGTCGGAATCGAAAAAGGCTTGCAAACGATGACGTTCACAGAACATGCGCCTTTCCCCCTATCGTTCACCGACCCGGTCCCGAATCAAGACTCGGCGATGTCGATTGATCTACTTCCAGAATACCTCGATACGTTGCATCAGATGAAACAGCAGTATCAAGCGGTTATCGACATTAAAGTTGGATTAGAAGTCGACTTATTGCCTCATTTAGAGAAAGAGACCATTGCCTTACTCAAGCCTTTCGCACCATTGATTGATGAAGTCATTTTATCGCAACATTTCCTATATAGAGATGGCGCCTATATGCCGATTGATTATTCTGCCGAGACGTTTGATGAACTCATCAAAGCGTTTGGCTCATTCGAGAGCGTCTTGAGAGCTTATTATGAGTCGATTGAACAGGGTCTCTCATTTTCGTGGGAAGACATCCGTGTCGCTCGTATCGGACATCTCGATCTCCCGATAAAGTATCAAAGAAACTATGAATGGGACCGCTCAAAAGTAAAGGAGGAAGAAATACGTCTGTTACAGATGATTGCCGACCGGGGATTCGGACTTGACTTCAACACGGCCGGACTCCGAAAACCGGATTGTGGGGTACCTTACGTCGCCGGACTTGCAAAATCCGCGAACGACCTGCACATCCCGTTCACGATGGGTTCGGATGCGCATCTCGCACACGATGTGGCGGCTGGATTCGACTTCATTGAACAAAAAAAAGCCACGTTCCTATGAACGTGGCTTTTTGACAGCGATCTAGCTATCTAGATCCCCATGCTTATGGTTGACAACGATATGGCGTTCCATTTCTTCATCTGTAAACATCATACCATAAGGAATAAAAGATGCAATAAAAAATTGGGTGAAATGACTCACCCAATTGAAATCACATCGCTGCGTATAATGTTTTTAAGTCGTTTGTTGCTTCTTCGTCCATCTGAATGGCCACGAGTTCAACGTATTGGAGCGCTGGATCTTGATCTTTCGACAATGCGACAATCTCAGCAGCCGCCTTATCTAATGCCAACAAGATTCCTGATACACCAAGCGTCGGATAGTATCGAAGGAGTGCACGAACATGTTTAATCTCTGATACTTCATTTCCGTTAATGGTTAATGATTTGACGGCAAGCTCCTTGTGCATGCCAATCGCAAATTTATCTTCCCACACTTCTTCGAGTGTGATCAACGCCTCTACTTCATATGCACCATCTGTAAAGCGAACGAGTTTTTCCATGAGTAAATTCCCCTCTCTTGAATCTACTTTTATTATATAAGAGATTATAAAGAGTATATTGTGAAATATTGAACATTATGTGTAAAGTTTGTCTCACCTTATTTTGAACAAAAAAAGGCCCCTCCGAGGAGGGGCGAATAATGGAAGAGTAAAACACCATTGGCAGTACATTAATAATATATCACCTAATGAAAACGTTTACAATGTATTTTTGTACATTTTTTCAAGTGGCATATGTAACACTTCAATCCCGCTTTCACGCATCAATTCTAACCCATCCCCATGCTCATAACCGACGGCATATACGACTCGCGCGACACGTGCCGCAATTAAGGCGAGTGAACAGGCATGACATGGTGAATGCGTGACATACGCTGTCGCACCAAATGCATTCGTTGAATCGGCAGCGAGTTTTCCAATCGCATTGATTTCCGCATGGATTTCATGTTGTTTCGACCAGTGATGGTGATCATATGGGTCTGTACACTTGATATATGTCACGCCATCTCGGATGAGTCGTGCCGGTTCGTTGATCATATTGAGATCCGTCGATGCAACATAGTCGGCATGCTTATAGAACCCATCTTCTTGCTTGATATAGATTTCATTACAGTTCGTATGACCAGATGGTGTACCATTCAGACCAATTGAAATCGGTTTTTCGTCTTTTACAATGACACAGGCCACACTCTTCGATGCACACTTCGAGTGCCGCTCGGCCATCATATCAGCGAATAATAACCACGTCTCATCCCACAATCGTTGCTTCTCCACTCAAGTCCCTCCTCGTCGAAAAGGAAAGTCTGATTGCTCAGACTTCCCCTTTAGTATCCAGTGTCCTTTGGTAGTTCTTTATTTTTCGAAGCGATTTCGATGACCTTCTCCTTCAATTCGTGCTCCATGCGGTCAAGTTCGCGCTCGGCGTCACGACGTTTTTGCTTCCCTTCTTGCTGGATGCGTAAAGTTTCATCCAACGTAGAAAGTAAGTTCTCGTGAGCGACTTTCAGTGATTCAACAGAGACAATCCCTTTTTCATTCTCTTGAGCAATTTCAATCGATGAATCTTTGAGCATCTTCGAGTTCTGCTCAAGCAGTTGGTTTGTCGTCTTCGTCACGTCCTGTTGCATACGAAGTGCCGTTTTCTGCCGTGTCAAGCTGAGCGCGAGAACGACTTGGTTTTTCCAAAGCGGAATCGTGTTGACGACCGCTGACTCGATCTTTTCAGCAAGGATTTGGTTGTTCTGCTGAATGACCCGAATTTGAGGTGCCATTTGAAGGCTGATTGTACGACTCAATTTTAAATCGTGCAACTTTTTCTCAAAACGGTCCGCTAATTGAATCATATCGTTCAATTGTTGAAGCTTCGATTGATCTTTAGAAATTTCTACTTCTTGACGTAACGGAGCAATCTCATGTTCCCGCACATGGTCAAGTTTTGTCTCACCGGCAGCGATATAGACGTTCAACTCTTCGAAATACCGCTTGTTCTTATCATACATCTGATCGAGCATCGTGATGTCTTTCATGAGACCGAACTTCGCACGATCGAGGTTATGGATGACCTCTTCCAAATAGACGTTCATTTTTTCGAACTGAAGCTTATAGTTTTCAGCCTTCTTCTTCGCACGACCGATGAGCGGAATATTATCCATAAAACTCTTTTTCTCCGGTTGAAGCATATCCGGGTCCATCTTACGGACGTTTTGCATCAAATCAGACAACAGTTTCCCGGCATCGCCGCCATCTTTCATCCGCACTTCCGTCAAAATTTGATCAGAGAATTGGGAAAGTTCACGTTGGACGTTCGACCCGAACAACATGACAGAGTCTGTCTTCTTAATATCAATGGATTCAGCCAAACGCGTGATGCGCTCACGATGCTCTTGAGGCACGTCCGGTTTCGCTTGAATGGCCGGCACTTCATGGGGCTGTGTAACGGATGACCATTCGACAGATGGGTCACTGAACCCCTCCGTCTCGGTTTTTGTTTTCGTATCAGAAGTCAGTTCTTCTTCCGGCCATGACTGCCAGTTCGTTTCATTCGATGAAGTCATGTTTCTTTCTCCCTTCCGGCTGATCAGATAAGACCCGCTCCATCATGATCAGTTCACGTTCAAAGTCTACGGCGTCATCTTCAAGGAGACGTCCGCGTTGTTCTTTAAATTTATCGACAATTAGTCGCATATTAGTGATTAATTGTTCCCGAGTCTCTTCTTGAATGACGACTCGTTTTCCTTCAAGCTCTTTAAATTTCAAGACGACCGAGACGAGGGAATCTAAATAGAATGTGAACAGGTCTCGAACATGCTTGGCGTCTTGTGGATTTTCGAAGAGTTCTTCGAACAATTCATGTGCCTCTTTTGAGACGGCCTTCATTTCACGCCTCACCTCTACATCCTTAATATCTGGAAGAACACGGTCGATTTGTTGTAACTTCTCATATCCTTGCTCAATCGTCCGTTGCAAAAATTGAAGTTCTAAATCGTCTGTTGCCTCGAATTGTCGTGTAGGCATCGGCTCTTCAATCGGTTTTAAAATCCTCGATCCAGAGAACGATTCTTCCTCATCTAGCAACAGTTTCTTCTTGGCACGTTTTGCCACCGTTGTCGGTGTTCGTTGACGATGTTTGCGCTTGTTCGTCGACCACACTTCATTCAAGACGAGCGCCCCTACAATAATGAATAACCAGGAGAAATCGAATACGTTAATGGCAAAGTATATGACTGCCCCTGTCAGGGCCCATTTCATCCATGTTTTCATTCTTTTCACCTCATCTCATGTTACTTCTATTGTACATTACGAAACCACTCAACAAAAGTTTCGTCATCCCTATCATTTTAGCATAATAAAATTCGTCGATACCTCCGTCCACAGGTGTAGAATCAACTACCTATATCGACTACTTTCCCGTTGCGAGACGAAAAAAACCGTAGACTCATAGAGCCTACGGTTCGTTTGTTATGTGGTGATCCATGTAGATACCATGACAATCGCGACAGTTACAGGAATGACATAGCGAATGAGCGCATGCCAGATTGGGTAAAGCTTCACACCAGGTTTGGATGTTTCGATTTCATCCTTTAGGACACGTTGGTCAACGACATATCCGACAAAGATTGAAGTCAAGAGTGCACCCGTCGGCATTAAAATGTAGCTGACGAGATAGTCCATCGTATCGAAGAACGTCCGACCGTTCCAAATCTGTACATCACTCAAGAGTCCGAACGACAGCGCGGATGGTACTCCCACGATGAAGACGAGAAGGGCGGCTGTCACCGTCACTTTCTTTTTCGTCCATGACGATTTCTTTTCATTCAGACGGTCGGTCACACCTGCGACGACGACTTCTAACATGGCAATCGACGATGTGATCGATGCGAAAGCAAACAATAAGAAGAACAAGACCATGAAGAATCCACCGAGCGGTACTTGGTTGAAGACTGCCGGTAAAACAACAAAGAGTAACGCTGGACCTTCAGCCGGATCAAGACCTGTTGCAAAGACTGCCGGGAAGATGGCTAGACCTGCTAAAAGTGAAACCGCAATGTTCAACAAGACAATCATGTTAGCCGACCGGTTCAATGTTCCTTTCGTCTTTATATAAGACGCATATGTCAGCATCGCTGCCACCCCTAACGATAAGGAGAAGAACGCCTGTCCGAGGGCAAACAATACCGATTCGCCAGTCAATGCAGAAAAGTCAGGCTGTAAGAAGAAACGAACGCCTTCCATCGCTCCGTCAAGCGTCAACGAGCGGACCACGAGAACTAAGAAACTGATGAACAAGAGTGGCATCAAAATTTTACTCATTCGTTCAATCCCTGCTTCAACGCCACGTAAGACAATTAAGAGTGTGATTAAGAGGAACAAGAATTGTCCGAGTACGGCAATTTCAGGTGTCGATACGACGTTCCCGAACACCTCACCAAATTCGTCAGCCGAACGTCCACTGAGCGTCCCACTTAAACCGAGTCCAATATAGATGAGGACCCATCCCCCAATAACACTATAGAAGGAAAGTAACAAGAAACAAGCAAGGACACCTAAGTAGCCGATAATGGTCCAACGGCCATGCCCTAACTGTTTGAAAGCAAGAAGCGCAGTCTTTTGAGTCGAACGTCCGACAATGAATTCTCCAATCAATAATGGCAGACCAAGTAATAATGTGAACGCCAAAAACATGAGTAAAAAGGCACCGCCCCCGCTCGTTCCGGTGACATATGGAAACTTCCAGATTGCACCTAAACCGATTGCTGACCCTGCGGCAGCTAGTATGAATCCAATTTTTGAGGCGAATGAATTTTGCGCCATGTTTACCCCTACTTCCTCTTTTTCATTTCATTTTCATAATAATAGTGAAATACTAACACGGTTCCAAGATGAGGACAACAAAAAACAGAGAAAAGTCTGAATACTTTTCTCTGTTGATGCTTTATGGCGTTAAAAACGTGAGGGCTCGCTCTCGAATCCGTATCGTCAAGTGATCGGTTTCGAAATGTTCACCATCGATATCAATGATTTGAGGTTCGTTTAACTCGACTTCAACATGTGAAGCCTGAAAGTGATTCCACTCCGCCGATTTTTGATCAAGACCGAGTTGCTGGGCTAACAATTGACGAATCATCGGAAATCCGATTGCCGAGCTGTGTACCACTTCTAACAGCCCGTCGGAAAACGATTGTGTCTCAAGTTTGGTCGGGACCGTACCGAGATAACTCCCGTTCCCAACATAGAGAAAACTAACGTCACCGTCATATATTACTTCACTGCCCCGCCGAAGCGTGATGTTGAATGGGTCCGCTTCACGGAACTGACGGATGGTCGCTAAAAAATATCCGATTGAGCCTAATGATTCTTTTTCATCCGGATCGATTTGACGAGATGTATCCGCGATCAAACCGACGCCTACGAAATTGAGCGCATACATCTCATCGACTTGAATGACATCGACATATTGTTCGTGAGAGGAACGAATGATTTGAGCAGCCTGTGTCGGTTGAATTGGCAGTTCAAGCGCTCGTGCGAAGTCATTACATGTTCCTGCTGGAATGATGCCGACTGTCGGCCGTTCCTCGCGCTGTAAGGTCATTAACCCATTCACTACTTCGTTTAGCGTACCGTCCCCGCCAATGACAATCAGATGGTCGAACGATTCACTTGTTTCGGCTAATCGGAGCGCGTCCCCGATTTCCTGTGTCTTTTTGATGATGATTTCTTCATAGAGCGATTCAATCGTTCCGATGACTTCGCCGAGCATCGTCTCGCTCGTACCGGACTTCGGATTCGAAATAATCAAAGCTCTCATAGTAATCCTTCCTGTTCTAAGAAGTCTTTCGCTACATCGTACGCGCGTTCATTTCCGTACGCGACCCGTCGATTCAATTCAGACATTTGTTCGTCTGTGATTTTACCTGCGAGCTGATTGAGCGCATCCTCGATTTCTGGATACTCTTCAAGTGTCTCTTCCTTCATGAGTGGCGCTCCCTGGTATGGTGGGAAGAATTGACGATCGTCTTCTAAGACGACCAGGTCGTTCTCGGCAATATCAGGGTCCGTCGCATAGGCGTCTACTAAATTGACATCTCCTCGTGAGATGGCACGATAACGCAGTTTTTGCTCCATCGAGACGACAGATGGGAAATCAAGCCCATACTCGTTTTGAAGTCCTGGGTATCCGTCTTCACGGTCCGTGAATTCAAGCGTGAAACCGGCCTTGATGTCCGACTCGACATTCCGTAAATCAGAAATGGCCGTAATGCCTTCCGCCTCTGCATAATCACGTGGAATCGCGAGTGCATACGTATTGTTAAATTTCATCGGTTCGAGCATCACATATCCATCTTCAGCAAGCGCTTCTCTTGCTTGCTCGTACACTTCACCGGCATCGTTTGACTCAGGCGTTTCTTTGACGAGACTCGCGAGTGCGGTCCCAGTGAATTCAGGGTAAATATCGACATCCCCTGATTGGAGGGCCCCCCATACGAATGTTGTTTCCCCAAAGTTCGGTTTCACCGATACGGTCAAATCCGTTTCTTCTTCAATCAATAATTTATACATATTCATTAAAATCTCTGGCTCAGGACCAAGTTTTCCGGCAACGACTAAGTCTGTTTCTTGCGAACGACCGAACGCGAGCGGTGTGACGATGACCAAGGCGAGGACAGTAGAAACAGCAATCAATTTCGCCTTGTTTCGAGTCGCCGTCGCACCTTCCATCTGACGCAACAAGAAGTCAAATAAGAGTGCCAAAATCGCGGCCGGGATGGCCCCGAGTAAAATTAAGTAATTGTCATTCCGATTAATCCCGAGCAAAATCAGCGTACCGAGTCCACCTGCTCCGACTAAAGCAGCGAGCGTCGCCGTACCGACAATCAGAACCATCGCGGTCCGTATACCAGCCATGATGACCGGTAAAGCAAGCGGGAGTTCAACTTTCATCAAACTTTGATTCGGCTTCATCCCACAAGCTCGAGCGGCTTCAAGCAACGATTTATCCACTTCGTTTAAACCGGTGAACGTGTTTCGTAAAATAGGTAGGAGCGCATATAAGACAAGCGCAATAATGGCAGGTAATGCCCCGATTCCAACGAGCGGAATCATTAATCCGAGTAAGGCAAGCGACGGAATCGTTTGAATAATCGCAGTGACACCAATGGCGGTTTCGGCGATTTTCTTACGGCGCGTCAGCCAGATTCCCAATGGTACGGCAATCAATACGGCAATCAAAAGCGATACGACAGAGAGCTGTAAGTGCTCAATCAGTGCCTCGACAAGCTGTCCTTGTCTATTTTGGAACGTCTCAAGCATCTAGCTCACCTCTTCCGCGTTGTGTAAATTCTAAGACGAATGGGTCTTCACTCGCCAATATCTCTTCAGGCGTACCGATCAACATGAGTTCCCCGTCACGCATCAACGCGATGCGATCACCAAGCTTCATCGCTTCTTGCATGTCGTGTGTGACAAATAAAATGGTTTTCCCGAGCTCATCATTTAATCGTTTAATGTCATCTTGCAATTGACCACGGCTGATCGGATCAAGCGCAGAAAAGGGTTCGTCCATAAGGATGACGTCAGGGTCTGCAGCTAAGGCACGCAATACGCCGACGCGTTGCTGTTGTCCTCCTGATAATTCTGCTGGCTTCTTCGAGCGAAGTTTCGGGTCCAGTCCGGCGATTTTCATTAATTCGGTCACTCGCTCTTTTGTTCGGTCTTTTTTCCACTTTAATAATTCCGGTACGACAGAAATATTTTCTTCCACAGTTAAGTGAGGGAATAATGCAATCTGTTGGAGTACATAACCGATATTACGGCGTAGTTCAAAAATATCGAATTGATAGATTTCTTTTCCATCGATTAAAATTTTCCCATCCGTATGATCGATTAATCGATTCACCATTTTCATCGTCGTGGTCTTGCCACAACCTGAAGGACCGATCAATACAAATATTTCTCCTTTTTCTACAGTTAAATTCAAGTCTTTGACGGCTAACGTCCCGTCTTCATAACGTTTTGATACATCACGAAACTCAATCAACCTGATCCCTCCTCAACTATTTCCAAAATGGAAATTCAAATAGTATTTTGCCCGTTTCTCTACTTTGTTAAACAAAAAAAGGCTCTCCTAATTGGAGAACCTGATTTTTAGTATAGCGTTACTTCAATATGTCGACGCCCCCATTGGATCGCGTCCTGTTTTGAATCGACTAATAAATCGACGATATGACCTTTGATTCGGCCACCTGTATCAAGGGCGATCGCATCACCGACACCTTGAATATGGACTTTAGAGCCTAATGGGATGATGGCTGGGTCGACTGCGATAATTCGCATCCCGTTATAATAAATCGAGTCGGTCACATCATGACCCGTGGCCGTTAATACACGACCGCCGTATGCCTTATTATCTGCAACATCATTTGAATAAGCCGTCGATTCGACTGTAATAACCTTTATAGATGTAGATACCGGTGTCGCACTGACTGTTTGCGTAGCTGAAGTCGACGTTTTTGCAGCTGTTGCCTGTTCCGCTGCTTTTCGCTCCTCTTCCGCTTTTCGTTCTGCTTCAAGTTTCGCAAGTCTTGCTTTCTCGGCTTCTTCTTTTGCTTTCTCTTCTGCAAGACGTTCTGCTTCGATCCGCTTCTCTTCTGCGATACGTTTTTCTTCAGCAAGTTTCTTTTGGCGGGCGATTTCTTTTTGTCGTTCTTCTTCAATTGCTTGTCGTTCTAGTTCAAGCGGGTTTTGTACAATTTTTTGTTCTGTCCCGATTCCGATCTGAGCAGCATCTGCCTGATCCATGAATGTGAACAGCCCCATCATCGTAGCTCCAATGACGATTATATATTTTAATAATTTCATCGTAGTAGGGTCATCACCTTTCTCGTTATGTAACGAACAGATGTTAATTTACCACGACAAGTCCCGTCAAAGTAGTGATTTTATCGAAGTGAAACATTCCTGACATATGGCAAAAAAAGTGGTTACAGATTGTAACAATTGAAAAAAACGTTGGTATTCCTTATGTTCACAAAAAAATTACAGATTCGTTACAATCAATCGTGTAACAAACCTGTAATCTTCCTGTCATGATTAAATCTTATTCATTTGACTCAATTTCATACATTCTGAGCATCCCCCACGGTGCGACATCAACTTGAACCGTGAACGATTGCTTTCCTTTTATAGCATCCATCTCATCTTGAGACACACGATACGAACCCATTTCTTCTATATAAAGAAGTCGATCATAATAGTTTGCCCGAATGCCACCAAAAAACGGTTTCGACTCAATTCGATCGATGACTGCATAACCCTCTTCCCCTTCTTTAAAGGAAACATATACCGTTCCGGTTTCGACATCTTGTCGTCCTTTGAAGGCATCATATTCGAGATAGATGGAATCTCCAAAATAAGGGTCATAAGGCTCGAACGAAGACCCTTTAAATGTGTACGTCTCCCCGACCCACGATATGGCATAGACAAGAATCACAAAGACGATGGCAATCAAGACTTGAGCAACCGGGATCACCCAAACAGAAAACCGTTTCATGTCGTCACATCCCCTCTCGTTCGATTACGCCACCATAATGCGAGTGACAACGCAAAGACAATTAACGCACCAATCAAGAAGAAGAGTGAGATATCGAGCCGGTCCCATACGTAGATGAAGTAAATTGTCATTTGAACGATTAAGAAATAGATGAAGGCGAATATTGTCGGTTGTCGTGTCACGTCTTGGCGAATCAAGTATGCAAGTGCAATCACCTCGATGATGATTGCCAGTAAAACTCCTGAATCCTCAAACAGTGCAAATGGGATGACTGCAAGGAAACTTACCCAGAGTAGGTCGTTTCGTCTGTGAATCAAATAGACGGCAACGAGTGCCACCGACAAGAGTGTCGCTTCAATGACGGAAGGCGGTCTTTGGGAGAGCCAACTTTCTGTCACGTTAATTAAATAACCAATTGATAGAACGGCCGCAGTGAACAGATACGTTGCTTGCCATGCGGCTTGTTTTCGATAGAATAAGAGCAATGCATGCAAGATGACGAGTGACCAAAGCGGCCACAGTCTTCCCTCATAATCGATATACTGGCCGAAAATATTGAGAAGGCCATAAAAGGTT